>JAKLFY010000081.1 GCA_022710935.1 Verrucomicrobiota bacterium | reverse complement strand
GGTGAACAGGTCCAGTGGCAGTTACTCGGCCGCTCCGACTTGCGCCTGCACCGCTTGGCCGCCCCCGCCGCCAAGCCCAAGCCTAGAAAACCGTGAGGAGCTTTTTCAGCGGAATCAAGAGTTGACATATGGATGCGCGTGGGTTCGGAAAAGGCAATCGGGTCAGATCCGAGTGCCTTTCTCGCGCTCACAGCATGTCGCTCAAGCGCAGCAGGGTCTCGCCCACAAGCAATTCCTCATCGAGCGGGGCGGTCAACGCTCGTTCTTCTCGGACGGCTGCGGCGAGTTCGGCAAGATCCCCTTCGTAGCGCTGGTAGGGCGGGAGCGAAACCGCCTGCGCCCCTTTCCGGTAAGGGCCGGCAGGACTGGTCAGGTCCAATTGCAGGGACGCGGGTTCGATGGGTCGCAGCGTCGCCGTACCGTTCGTGCCCAGCACTTCGAAGGAACGGGGCGGCGCGGCGCCGGCTTGCAGCGCGGTGTTGACGAGCACGGCCGTCGCGCGGTCGTATTCGAGCACGGCGACGTTGTTGTCCATCAGCGCGTCTTCGAACTTGCCGTGGCGGCGGAGGAACGACGTGACGGCATTGGGCTTGCCCAGGAGGCGGACCGTGGCGTCCACGAGGTGCGATCCCAGGTCGAACATGGACCCGCCTTTGTGCTCCGCCCACTCGAGGCGGCGCGCGGGTGGGAGGTTGTTGCTGATGTAGCCGCGGACCAGGAAGACGTCGCCCAGCCAGCCCTGACGCACCGCCGCGAAGATGGCGCGAAAGCCGGGGTGGTAGCGCCACATGAAACCGGTTTGGAGCAGCAACTGCTTTTCGCGAGCGAGGGCGACCACGGCCTGCAGATCGGCGAGTCGAGTGGCGGGCGGCTTTTCGAGGTGGACGTGTTTGCCGGCCTTCAATGCGAGCAGGGCGTGGGCGGCGTGGTCACGGATGTCGGATTCCACGGCCACGACGCGGGCGCGCTGGAACAGCTCGTCTTGCGAGACGAGTTTGGCGCCGAGGTTGTCGCAAGTCTGGCGCCCGGCGTCCGACGTCTCGCAGACGCCCACGAATTCCCAATCCGGCGAACTCATCGCCAGGCGGATTTTATCTGGCCCGTGCGAGTAGGTGGCGCCGAGAAAGCCGATGGGGATGCGGGGCTTGGGCGTGGGGTCGGCGGCGCGGCTTGGTGGTGAAGCGGCCAGCAGGGTGGTCGCGCTCGCGGCGGTGGAGAGGAATTGTCTTCGGTTCATGGTTCAACGGGGGTTGTCACGGCGTAGATGTTGGCGCTGCGAAGCCAGAAGCGAAGACGGACCGTTCGTCCGGCGAGCTGGCGCGCGGAGGCTTCGCCCCATTGCAGAGGCATCGCCTGCCGATCGGCGTCGCGAACGACGCATCGGTCCGCTCCGAAGCCGGGAATGACGGCGCCCTTCTCATCCAACACCGCCGCCATGATGTAGGCCTGCTCTTTCGCGAAGGGGCGATCCGGGGACGGCACCGCGGCGTTGAGGAGCAAGCCTGCCGCGGGCATCTTGAACGCCCGGGTCGAGAACTCGCCGTTGGCTCGCGCGCCCACGAAGCTGAGGCGATCCTCCGGCAAACCGAGCAACAGCTTGCCGCGCGGGAACAAGATCATGCCATGCGCAATCATCGGATGCGTTTCGAGCCGCGGGATCTGGGGAAAGACGTCCAGCGCATTGACACCACGGGCGGGGCGTTCCCAGCGCAGGCCATCCGGGCTGGTCCACCATTCGTCGTCCAGGTGTGGCGCGTGCTTGCGGGCGGCGAGTGGGCTGGCCGCGTAGTTGAGCACCATCATGTAAGCGCGGTCGTGATACCAGAAAGCGTTCCCGCTGTAGAACTCGAGGTCGGGGGGATCCTCAGCATCCGGCATCGTGAGGAATCCGGGGGGATGCGCGCCTTTCTGGCTGTGGCGATCCCAGACGTCGGGCAGCGACACGGACGGTTCCCAGCGGCGGCCATCGGGACTTGACCGCAGCATCAAGACGCGTCGGTCACGCAGGGCATCGTCCCCGAGTGCCTTCGTCGGGCCGCCGTGATCCCGGATGTGCTTGCGGTGGGGCTGGAGGCTCTTGCTGACGCACACAAACCGTTTCAGCTTGGGACTCCAGAACAGACTCATGGCGTCGCCTTCGTAGAACAGCGGATTGCCTGGATGCGCCTGCCATCGCCTGCCGTCGGGACTGAAGAAGGCGGTATAGGCGAACCCGTAGCTGTCCACCTTCAACTTGAGCAGCAAATACTCTTGCGCCTCCGGGTTGTAGGCCATCGCGGCGTGCTGGGTCCAGGTGCCCGGCGGCGAGTCGAGCACGGTCTCGGGATGCGCAAACGACACGCCGTCGCGCGTGGTGGCCCGGAGGAGTTTCCAGGCATTGGTTTCCTCGTAGGACTCCCTTCCGCGACCGACCGGCGTGAGTTGCTGGCCGAACACGTCCCAGGCGCCGACGGCCTGGGGAAAGCAGCCCACCACGGTGAAGGGCGGCGGCTCGATTTCGCGGATCAGCCGCACGGGCGTCACGCCGAAGTGCAGTTTGCCCCAGGTGTCCGTGACGTCCTGCGGGCCCGAAAAGAGAAGCCTCACCTGGGCGGCTCGAGGCGCCGACGGCGCCGGGCCAGCGGGGGCCTGCGCCCTGGCCGACATGAGCTGACAAGCGAAAGCGACGAAGAGGAGCAGAAACGAACCAGGTCGAGGCTTCATGGGATTGGGATTGGTTTCATGGCCTTTGTTGCGCGGTCACTCGCCGGACCGCGGTGGGATTGTGATGGCCACGCCAGATCGAGCGCTTGGTGAACCACGCCTGATTGTCTGTCCTGGGCGAAGACGGCCACGCGCAAGCGGTTCGTCGTCCAGGTCGGGTTCAAAGGGACTGCGAACTGGAGCGCCTTCTCAGCCGGCCCGTCGAGCGTGACGTCGCCGAGCAAAATCTTGCGCGCCGGAAACCGGGCGACCAGGGTCTTGTTCGCGTTTTCGCCGGACAAGACCCGGTTGGTGAGGCCGTCGTCGCGCAGCACCGTGCCGATCCGGAGGGGCCGTCCCAGTACAAGCGGGGATATCGGGGCCACCCGCACTTCGAGTTCCCCGATGGCGGGTGTCTGTTGGATTCGGAGCGATGCGCGCAACGCCACCGTCGGATTGCGGAGGAGCGCCTGGCGAATGGCCGCCTCTGCCCCGGGCCGGTCCCGGCCGTTGACCGACTGCGCGCCGTCGACCATGAGCATGGGGGTGTAGTAGAGGCCGTATTCCAGCGGCTTAGGCTTGGGATAGACGAAGTCGTACTCCCGCTGGCGTTCACTGCAGAGCGGGTGGGAATAGGGGTCCCGCCACGGCGTGTTGAAGTAATCGACGTGAAACGCGATGGGGACGACCCGGCGGTTGCGGTCGGCGAGCGCGCCCAACAACCGCTCCGCGTCGGGGCAGAGATTGCAGCCCTGAGATGTGAACAACTCGACGAGCACGAATCGCTCCATCGCCGGGGGTGCCATCTCGTCCGGAATTGCCGCGGGCGGGCCAAACGCCAGGGACACAGCCGCGGCGAGGACGGACAGTGAGATTCTCTGTCGCATGGCGAGAACATGCCTGGGCCGAGGCCGGGATTTCAAGGCAAGTCAGGCCGAGGATGGCGGAGGCGGCAGTCCGGGCCGCTGCCCTTTGGCCCGGACTGCGGACGATCCACGACCCGTCGAAGGCGATCTGCCGGGGTGCTTGACGGGGTTCACGGGCTCATGCCCGACTGTCAACCCCGGCGCCAGCCTGCATTTCTCACCACTTTTTGCCACCGCGAAGCCGGAGTTCTCAAGAGAAGTCAGCATGCAGGCTAGAAAGCCGGGATGTAAGTTTTGCGCGAGTGAGCCTCCGTGGGCTGGTAGGCGTCGCTCTGTTTGGTGGCCGGGTCGAGCAATCCGAAGTCGCCGCTGGTGAGAGTCCGGTACTTTCGGTAGCTTGTGTGCCCGTCGGCGTGGACCAGATTGCCTCCCTGGTCGTGGACATTGGAAAAGTGCTCGCGCGCGGTTCCGCTCCAACCCATCGAAGTGTCCTTGGTATCCGTCCACGTGTGCCACTGGGTGTAATCCTCCCGGTCCGTGCCTTCCGGCTGGTTGAGCAGGTAGTTCCAACGGCACCAGTTCTCCTGGAATACGACGATCAGGCTCGGGTTGACGATCTGGTCCATTTTGCGCTGTAAGACCAGGGCGTTGGCCAAGAGGCCGGAGTCGCTGGCCGGGGTGGGCCAGAAGGAGCGATTGGCCGGAGGTTTGAGGGTCGGACAGGCATAGACTGGCGTGGCCCGGTTCGTGCCCACAGCGCTCCCCACGTAAGGGAGGAGCAGTTTCAGGATGTTGTCGGGCGCCTCGGCACCGGCGAAGTTGAACACGGCGCGGGTGATCGGCGGCATGCGCCCGCTGTTGTCGTCGACATACATGGTCAAGGCCAGCCCCACCTGCCGCATGTTGTTCATGCAGGCGGTGCGCTGGCCTTTGGCTTTGGCCTTGGATAGGGCCGGCAGCAGCATCCCGGCGAGGATGGCAATGATGGCGATCACCACCAGCAGTTCGATCAGGGTAAAGCCCTGCCGGTTTCGTCGCGGGAAACCTGAAGGGCGGAGTGTGCGAGTGCGATGAACCATGGGACGGATAATAGGTGGAACGGTTGTGCGAAGCGGCGCAAATGGGGCCGGGGACAAGGGCCCGAGGACCGGAGTCAAGCCGGCCCCCGGGCCACAACGGCGCGGTTACCGGCGAACGCGGTAGAACCTGGCCGGTCCGGCGGTTGGCTCGGTCCACGAGCCGCCCGAACCGAGTTCGATCCAGTTGGAGGCTGGCAGACTGCTGGTTCCCTCCAGCGTGCCTCCGCCGGTCCACTGAATGGTGATGTTCCCTCCGCTCAACGACACCGAGGTGATTTGCGGCAACTCCGCGACCGACACCTGAACGATGTCGACGAAGCAGAGTTTGTTATTTGCCGCTTGGGGGCCGCTGCGGATGGTGAGTTGTCCGTCGCTTACCGGGCATTCCACCACAAACCCTCTCCAATAGGCGCTCGGCAGGGCCGGGGCTTGAGCGGCCGTCAGCACTCCCTCGACGTCGAACTGGAACGTGCTGTCCGTCGCGGTCGGATCCGCCGCCCCTCACCATGTCAGAAATGCCAAAAGCCATGCGAATTGTGTCGGTTTCGAGCCAATCCTGGAGAAGTCTCCCCGCCTGGAATGCGCCGTCGGCCCGAAGCCGCATCGCCACCCCGCAGGAAAAGACAAAGATGATGGCAGTATTCGTATGGCTGCCGGCACCTGAATCGGTCATGCTTGTGCCATGATCATGAAGCGCGGTTGGAACCTCGTCCTGTTCGCATGCTGGCTTGGATTCTCGAAGGCGCAAGGAAGCGATCCCCGGCCGGCGGCGGTAACGAACTCGGTGGGCATCGCGTTGGTGTCGATCTCCGCCGGGTCCTTCGTGATGGGACGCGACCACGGCGGCGACTGGGATGAAAGCCCGGCCCACACCGTCACGTTCACTCATGCTTGGCTGATGTCCGCGAGCGAGATCACCCTCGAGCACTATCGGCAATTCGCCCCCGCCCACCGCCATCAAACGGAGGGCAAAGCCACGGGCGTGAGCTGGCACGAAGCCGCGGCCTTCTGCCGCTGGCTCTCCGAGAAAGAAGGGAAGCCCTACCGATTGCCCACGGAGGCGGAATGGGAGTACGCCGCCCGAGCGGGGACAACCACGAGATTCTGGTCCGGCGACCAGGCCCCGGCGCCTGACGCCCCGAATCCCTGGGGCCTGCGTGGGCTCTGTGACGGCGTGCTCGAATGGTGCCACGACGGGTACGGACCCTACTCCCCCCAAAGCCAAACCGACCCGGTTGGGCCGGAGCAGAGTTTGACCCGCGTGGTGCGCGGCGGTAAACCCGACGGCAATGATCGGCTCGGCGGTGAGAGAGGCCGCCAACCCCAGGATTACTTCGCCTCCGCCAACCGCGCGGGATTGCCGCCCGCGTTCGGCGCTTCAAGCACAGCCCTGGCGATCGCCGGCAAGGCGACCACGCCCGACCGCGAACAATCGGGATTGGTCGGTGTCCTCTACGGCAACTCGGACTTCCGTCGCCCACTGGAAGTCATCCCGCTGACACAAGCTCGGAATCGCTGGGGCAACGAGCGCGGTCGCGACTGGTCGGCGCGCTGGCGCGGCTTTCTGGAAGGACCGATCACGGGCGAAGTCACGTTCCAGTTCAGCGCGCGCGACGGTGTCCGTTGCACCGTTGGCGACAAAGTGGTGATCGACGCGCTGGGCAAGCCCGGCGAGTACACCGCAACCGCGGCGATGGAAAAGGGGCGCCGGGTGCCGGTGACGATCGAGTTCGTTTGTCAATCGGGAGACGCGGAACTGAATCTGTGGTGGCGCTGGGGCAACGCGCCGTTCGCGCCGATCCCCGAGACGGCGTGGTCCCACCGCGAATCGCAGGGCACCGAGGCGGGGAACCTGCTGGTTCGGGAAGGCGGCCTCGGCACCCCAGGCGCCCACGCGGTCGGGTTCCGCATCGTGCAGGCGCCCTGGCCGATTACCCCGCCGCGGCCGGCCTGCGTTCCGTTCGTGCGCCAGTGCGTGAAACCGGCCTCCGACGCCGTCAAGCAAGGGCCCGACCCGAAGCGGCCTTACTTCCGCAAGCGTCTGCTTCTCCCGGTCCCGCCTGACAACAGTCCGGACGCCGACATCGCGGCGGCGGGGCTGCATCCCTCGTTTCGCGAACACAACCATAGTCCAGCCTTGGAGGTTTGTCCCAACGGCGACTTGCTGCTGGTCATCTACACTTCCTACAGCGAGTACGAGCCGGGCGTCAGTCTCATGGGAGCGCGGCTCCGATATGGAGCGGACTTGTGGGAGATGCCCGAGCCGATCGTCGACATTCCCGATGCGAACGACCACGCGCCGCTGCTGTGGACGGACTGGAGCGGGAGCGGAAAGCTGTTCCTGTTTTGGGGATCACCCGCGATCGAGCGGGGCGGGTTTCCTTTCCAATGGACGACTTCAACCGACAGCGGCGCCACGTGGGAGGCGATCCGGTACCCGCAGTTCGTCGGTGCCATTGGCGCGCACTCGCGCCAGCCAATCAACACCGCCTTGCGCGGGCCCGACGGCGCCCTTTACGTCGCCAGCGATGCCGCGGGCGCGTCATCGGTCCTCTGGACCAGCAAGGATGACGGCGCGTCGTGGGCGGATCCGGGCGGGCGCAGCTTCGGTCGGCACACGACCTACTGCTGGCGCAAGGATGGCGCGATCCTGGGTTTTGGTGGGAAGAACTCGAACTTCGAGGGCTACATGCCGCTGGCGATTTCGCGAGACGGCGGGCGGAGTTACGAGAAGATCAAAACACCATTCCCGCCTCAGACCAACAACCAGCGCCCGAGCGTGCTTCGGTTGGCCAGTGGCCGTCTGTTCTTCGCCGCCGACTTTCAGGATCTCCAGGGGCGAGCGCCCGCCGAGGTCGAGGAGCGAGGCAGCTTTGTGGCGTTGTCGGAGGATGAGGGAAAGAGCTGGCGATTCAAGAAAGTGCCCGGCGCGTTGCCGCATGAGAATCCGAAGAACCTCGGCGGCGCCACCACGCTGGGCTACAGCGCGGCGCGTCAAGCCCCCAACGGGATGATCCATCTCATCACCACCATGAACCATCCCTGCCTCCACTTCGAGTTCAACGAGGCGTGGATTCTCTCGGGCAACGACCCTGATCCGGGCGGAGGCGACGAGGAATGGATGCGTTCCCGCGCGACGCGGATCGCTGCCGCTGCGACGGCCTCGGTGAAGCATCCAGACGGAACCACGCACGCCTCCTGGAGCGGCGGAGTGGCGGATGACGGCCGGTACTTGCTCGACGGCGAGGAGCGCTGGTTCCATCCAAACGGCGCCAAACACTACGAGGTCACCTACCGCCTCGGCCGCAAGATCGGCGTCGAGGCGCTCTGGCAATCGGACGGCACGCTCGTCTGGCAGTGGGAACACCGGCCCGATGGTGCCGGCGTCTGGACGCAATTCTGGGAGAGTGGCGCCACGAAGTCCGTATCGACATGGCAGAACCACCAGGCGCATGGCGCGGCCCGTTGTTGGGACCGTGCGGGCCAGGAGATCAGCCAAGCCCAGTTCGAACACGGCAAGCGCCGGTGAGGGAGAGATCGTGACCCTGTCGTATTGCCACACGGCGGAATATCCCAAGCAACACATCGCGGCCACCATCTGGACTCCGCCACCCGTTCGCTGACTTCTCGTAACTGAAGAGTTCAGCAACTCGAAGTGCCAAACTGGCACTTCAAGTTCCGGGCACGGCGGACGCCGCAAGCTGCCTTGGGCCTTCACCAGTGCGTCATTGGCCAGGACGAACCCGTGCCTGCCCCTGCAGGGAACCCTGCCAGCCGTCGCCGGCGCTGGCATATGCGCCCGCTCCGGCCGTGAGGATTCCACGTGCCTCATCGGCTCCCTCGTTTTCCTCGGCCCCACTGGCGTCGGCAAGACCGAGCCCACCCGCGCCCTCTCCCAGTCGCTCTTCGACAGCGGGGAGAACATCGTGCGCAATCTGCCATCGGAGATCCGCCATTTGAGATCAAGCGGAGCGTGGCGCCGGCCCTCTGGCGTGGTCCTCTTCGACGAAACCCAAAAGGTCCACCGCGACCTGCCTGCGTCAGACTCTCCGCCCAAGCCCATTCGCGCGTTGTGGCTTCGGCAGCCAGGCGTCTTCAACGTCTTCCGCCAGAGCCTCCTCGATGGCCGCCTTACCGACAGCGAGGGCCGCACGGCACCACCCGGCTACGGCGTGAGGATTTCCAGGTCGGGCGCGGTGTGAGCGAAATGTGAGGGATTGCGCGTGACGATGCGCTTGGCCCCCTTGCGCCGCGCGAAAGTTGCGTGCAATGAATCGTAGATGCCGCCGCCCATCACGCCGCGCTGTCGCGCTTCGCCCATCGCCTTCTCGTAATCCGCCAGCGACAGAGGCTCGACGGTGAGGTTGGATTTCAGGCCGAGTGTCAGTTCGGTGGCGGCGGCAATCGGCACCCTGTAGAAGCCCGTGAGCGTGGCGAACGTCTCCGCCAGGGCGTGGGCGTCGGTGAATGGGACTTCGGATTCCTCCAGCGCCTCGAGGCAGGCGCCATGTTCAGGATGCTGTTCGAGAACCGCGCCGACCAGAATCCCCGTGTCCAGAAAAGTCATCGCTCGTAGTGTCGCGCCGCCTCAACGGCCTCCGCGACCGGCGTGGCCGGGACTTTGCCGGTCCAAAGCTTCAACTTGCCGCGTTTGACGACCTTGCCCTGCGACGCCGGCTCCATCTCCAGCACGATGCGCCCCGGCGTGGCCGAGGCCTTGAGCTTCTGTCCGCGCGGAACCCCCGCCGCCCGCCGGAGGTCCAGAGGCAGGACGATCCGATTGGAACCATCGAGTTGCACCATTGTTGTCACGGCGAAAGTATGCCGTGGTTGTGGCGTGATTACAAGCCCCACGCTGTTTCGCAGGGAAATGGCATCTTGGCGATGGCTTCAATCCTCGAGTTCGCTTGCCCTGGCCCTGAACCTTGGCCAAGGCTGGCCCCCCGGCGGGACCGTGGATCACCGCGTGGCACCGGTCCCTGTTCAGTGACCACGCATCGTGTTGTCAAGGAGTCCCTTTCCCTTTGCACTGCAATCGGTGACAGTCTTGCATTTCTAGCAAGATTTCCGCACTTCTAATCTCCAGCGCTGCGCAGCAGCGCCGGCGCAGCGCGGCGACCGGGGCGTGTTGTCGAGCCATTTCCACAGCCGCCCTTAGCGCATCAGCATCTCCAACCGACATCTGGTTCGTGCTTTCGCCAGCGGTCGAGTTGAAAGTGATGCTTAAGATGATGGCCGGCAAAAGCCGCCATCCCCTTTGAAGGTGCGTCGCCTGATTCATGTTGAAAGCTGTCGCTCACGGATTGGACAACTCCCGCGGACGTGACTCACGGAGTGTCAGGGTGATTTGAGCCTGGTCACGGCTTCAGCGATTTCGTGAAAGGGGGCTGGATTCACCGCCCCACCACGACCACCTTCTGCCGCGCCCGCCAGGTTCACGGATCCAACTGCATGGTCACGGCCTTGGACGCAGATGCACGCGGAGCATCCAGTCGGCGGTCCCCTTCATGTCGTCGACGTAGGAGTAAGGCATCGCCAACCGTGAGTGGGATCGCCTGACACTGGTGTCCTTGGCCACATAGACGCCCTTGGTCGCCGTGGCGTGGAAGTCGATCCCCAGGTAGAAGGTCTTTGGCACAGGGATGGGGGCGAACGACACCGTGTGCCATTTCTCGTCCCCCTTCTCGAAGTTCGAGTAGGCAATCTTCACTTCCCGCAGGAGCTCGAAGCTTTCATCGCAGAGGTAAAGAGAGACGTTTTCTTCGGGCGGCTCGTCTTCGCCGTACCGGGCACTGTAGAGCTTGATGCCGTCGAGCAGCCAGGCCCCCTCAGGGAGTCGGAACAGCACCGTCTCGGCGCAGCCGGAAATGCTCTGCTTGTCCTCCATCGTGCCGTCATCGTAGTACAGCCAAAGACCCGGGCCATCCGGCTCGACTTTCTGGTCGGCGAAAAAATCATCGCCCGGCAGGCGTTCCTTGGTTTTCCATTCAGTCCGAGGCACGAGCACACTCTCCGGCACCCAATTGGCCGCCGTTGGATTGGCCGTCGCCTGCCGCAACTTCGCGAGCAGGAGAGGCAGGAGCTCCTTGCCGGTGGGGCGTTCCGCCAGGGCGGCCGTCATCGCCGCTGCGAGTTTGTCCCTGCCGCACTCGGTCTCCATCCGGTAAAAAGCAAGCGCCGCGCGCGAGGTTTCATCCATCTTCTCCCAGGACCTGGCTTCGGCCGACGCCTGCACTAGGCGGCCAATCCCCTCCACTTCGGCGACGTCGTAGGACTCGGGCCAGATGGACGTGCCGAGTTTCGCGGCGACTTCGGTGATGACGATGCAGCCGGCGTAATGCGCCCAGCCTTCGGCGACACCCTGTGGCAGGCCCATGTTGCTTTCCAGGCTCCGGTACATGGCGACGTGCCCCAACTCATGGCACATGCCATAAAGGTTGAAAACGCCTGTTCGGTAAGCCGGGGCAAGGAGCTCTTTGGATTTCAAGTCGAGGTAGAGTCGCGACTCGCCGTCCGTCCAGAGTTGGGTGGCTTGAGGGTCGATGCAGGCTTCGAGGTTGACCTTCGGGGGCATCTTGAATCCGAGCGATTCATAGACATTCAGCGCCTCCGCCAGGATGTTGCCGAACGCCTCGGCATACTTTCGATCGAAGCGCGCGTAGGTCACCGTCACGCGCGGCAACTCGAAGGTCTTGAAGTCTTCAGGCTTCAGCTCCGGCACCGCGGGCTCTTTCCACTCGGCGAGCGTGACAGCTTTGGCCAAGGAGACATCGAAGCGGACGAGTTGGTTGTTGGCGAGGATGCACACGGCTTCGTCGCCGACCCAGGCCATCTGGAAAGGCCCTTTAGGCAGTTCCCGGCCAATGTCCTGCGGCAGGGCCTTGCTGCTGCCGTCCCGATTCGCAATCCCGATCTTCCCGCCCGCGACGTAGGCCACGAGGTTCCCGCTCTTTGACCACGCCGGCCGCAGGGCGCCATCCGTGCCTGCCACGACGCGCATCGCGCGCGTCTGCACCTCATAGATCCCCAACTTGCCATCGTTGGGAACGCCGGCGATCCAGGAACCACCGCGCCGAATATCCGTGGTGCAGGCAACGAGCGTGCCGTCCGGGGACCAGCTCGCGCCGACTCCGAACGCGCCGGTATCGTCCACCTGGCCGGTGGCGACGTCGACGATCCGCAGCGGGTAATCCTTCCCGTAATCGCCGATGCCGACGGCAAGTGTCCGCGAGTCGGGCGACCAAGCGGCCAGCGACTTGATATTCTTCTCGATCAGCAGTTTCACCACGCCGCTGTCGACGTCACAAACGAACAGGCCATGCCGCTGCTCGCCCCCGACAGAACAGCTTCCCGTGAAGGTGACCTTCTGCCCGTCGGGTGATACCGCTAGGTAGACGACGTCGCACCCGGAGGGAAGAACAACATCCGGAAGCCGCTCGCCCGTGGTGTCCAGCACGGCACACCGCTCGGCGAAGGCAAACTCGCCCAGGACAATGCGGTCGTTTCCGATCCAACTGATCTGATCGCGTCGGCCTGGCACTGTACCCAGAGCTCGCTTTGAGGATCCATCGCCAGCGCTGACGAAGACCTCACTGTAGAGGTTCGCGTCCTTGTCATAGGCTGGAACCGCGTATGCGACAAGCGTGCCGTCGGGCGACACCATGCCAGCCCGAAGCGACGCGCTCATGAAGGCGAGGGTCAGTAACAGCGTTGTTAAACGAGCATTTGGTTGCAGTTTCATAGGAGTTTAGGTGCTCGACGCAGAAATATTGCCCAACTGTGTGACATTCCCGCGGGCGAATCGTCACGTCGAAGCCGAAGAGGTTCACGCCGGGCCTGGTGACAGGGCTCGTCGATGTTTCTGCCAGGGTGTCCTCCGCGGCGGTGCCATCGACCATGGCCAGACATCCGGCCAGACAGACCATCGGTTACGAAAGCATGAACATGGTCGTGTTCCAGTTGAACTGTGCGGTCATGGTGTCTTGACGGATCCTTCGATTTTGATTAGGCGCAACTCACCCGGTGGCAGATTGAACTGAATGCGCCGCTCATTAGCGACACCAATGCTCTCGATCCGCACTGTGTCGGCGTAAATCAGCTCCGACACTTGCGCGCGTTTTCCCTGAAAGGAGATGCCCACGCGCTGGGTTGCTGAAGGATCGATGACCGGCTTCTCCGCCTACTGGCGTATTTGGCCAGTATGACAAGATTTCCGACTCGGGCATGCCACCCGACACACTCGCTCCAAACCACGCCGATACTTCCTCGAACCACGGGATTCCGAATTGCCTGGCCGCGCCTCGCGCAAACGCCCGCTTGACCTGGGTCGCGGGGATCGTCTCCGAGGTCTCAATGCCGATCGCATCCAGCCCGATGTCCGCCAGGTGGCTCCATGGCTGGCTGGAGGGTGTTTGCAGCCGCTGATGGCGAGAGCGGATGCAAAACTTGCCAGCCAGACCAGTGTGGTGTTGGTGGGGCTCATGTTCTTTCTCTTTATTGGATCTCTAATCCGTGTGGCTGCAGGTCGGAGCTTAGCCCAACGACCTCATTGCCCTCAAATGTAAGCCCGCTGACTTTCACCACGCCGCGGGCGCCGTTGGCCGTCTGGAATGCGAAGGTGTGATCCGGAAGTGTCGGACGGCCGTCTAGCCGCACCTGAAGGAGCTCGACACCCTGATCAAGCAATTGAATGACTTCGGCCGACGCGGGCGGGCGCCCCCCGTCCTCCGGGCCGAGACCTCGATTTCGGTGCCGTTGGCCCGGGCGGCGGTCGGAGCGCGTTGAAGACGCTGCACGACGATGGCCAGTCAGAATACCATACCAGGAGCGCCATCACGGCGACGGTCATGCAAGCCAGGCTGCCGCGTTTGGGCCGGGGGCTTTCAGGCGGCAGCCTCCGGGCTTGGCCAAAGGCCTCGCGCACCTCGCGGCGAGAAAGCACGGCCAGCGACCAGATCCCTACTGGCAGGCCGATGATGTTTCCCGGCGCGACGAAGATGGCGAGAAGGCTGCCGATCATGGCCAGACGATAAGCCTCGAGGCGTTGCATCTTCAGGGCCGCGAAAAGGACCACACTGCACAGGACCAGCGAAGCCACGCATACCACTTCCACGAGGGTGTTGGAGAGATGCAAGGCAGGCAGACCCTGGCTTTGCTCGGCGAGCGGCACGATCACAACCGCCGCCAACGGGATAGATACCCAGTTCAGGGTAGCCGTCGCCACCAACCAACTGGCGGGAGCTTTGACAGCCTGGCGTGCCATGGCCAAGATGCCTTCCTCCCCACTGGCCGCCGGCGCGTGGGGCTTCGGCGCCAATTCCTGCCGCCGCCGATTGGTCCCGGCGGCGCCGACCAAGTATCCAGCCACAACCATCACCAGGGCCAGAATCAAGACCAGCAGGATACCGAAGAAGAGTTCGTGCGGCTGGAGATCGAACTTCGGCAACTCGAGGAAACCCAGAACCAAGATCGCCAAGGCCGCGCCGAAGCTCAGCCATTGCGCCCAGCGGGCCGCGGTATCCTCGGGTATCAGACTCCGCCGCAGCCAGCCCGATTCGCCCCCGGGCGTCTTTCCCGTTGCTGGTGCCAACGCGCCGCCCGCCTGGCTTCTCTCCCATTCTGCCCGCGGCGGGATTTCCGGCAGACAGCCCTGGCTCAAGCGTGCGCGCCAGCGCCGCGCGAACACCTCCGCCACCGCCACGCCGACCCGCTGGCCAGTGGCCAGGTCCATCACGAAGCCTCTCTTGAACCAGAGCCGCGTCCCGTTGAACCACCGCACCTCTTTGACCGCGACGATGTCCGCCAGCGGCACCATGCTCGGCGAGCCCACGATCGGCTTCAACTCCAGCCGGTCGTCGTGCATCACCGCCACGCCCGGCGACTGAAACGGCCTGCGGAACATCAGGCACTCCGCCACGTCACGCTCGGTTCGTGGCACCTGCTCCCGCACCCGGCGCACCTGCCGGCCGACGATGGCATAGGTGATGGCAAACGCGATGCCTGCCAACTCGAAGGCGAAGACCCACAGCGCTCGCAGCCCAAAACGGGGCAGGAGGAACGGCAAAACCAGTCCACCCGCCACCAGCGGCACGATCAGAAACAACTGGATATACTCCCAGTTCCAAATCCAGGCGTCACGCCAGCGCTTGATCACGACGGGCGGCACGGGCGGTCTGGCGCTTGCGGTCGCCGCCTTGGGCGTCGCCGCAATCGTCTCCACGTCCGTCTTCACTTCACTCACGTGCTGATAACGTCGTTCCGGTTCCTTTTCCAGCGTGTGCAAGACAACTTCGTCCAGGCGCACGTCCACCTGCACTTTCTTCGATGGCGGCTGGAATCTGCCCAGCGGTAGTTCGCCCGTGAGCAGCTCGTAGAAAACCACGCCGAGTGAATAAATGTCCGCGCGATGATCCACGGCTTGTGGATGCTCCACCTGCTCTGGTGCCATGTAGTGTGGTGTGCCCACGACGTCCTTCGCGCCGGTCAGCGAATCCTTTCCTGAAGTCGCGCCCAGAATCTTCGCGATGCCGAAGTCGGTGATTTTGACGCGGCCCTTTTTGTCGAGGAGGATGTTTTCCGGCTTGATGTCGCGGTGGACGACGCCTTCGTTGTGCGCGAACTGAAGGGCTTCGCAGATTTGCGGAACGATCTCGAGTGCCTGGGCCGCCGTGAGCCGGCCGGCCTGTTCCACCTGCCGCAGATTCGGGCCGTCCACGAATTCCATCACCAGATACGGCTGGCCACCCACCTGGCCGAAATCATGCACCGCCACGATGTGCGGATGGTTCAGTCGCGCCAGCGCGCGGGCTTCGCGATTGAACCGCTCCGCAAAGCCGGCATCGCCCGCCACGCCGGGCGGCAGAATCTTCAGCGCCACCAACCGGTCCAAGGCCGCCTGCCGCGCTTTGTAAACCGCGCCCATCCCGCCCTGGCCGATGAGTTCGATGATCTCAAGCTGGGGAAAGAGCTTCCGGATCTGCTCGACCGGCGGCGGCACAAAGCCGGAGGCCTTGCCGGGAGTGCCGGGTTCGGTTCCGGTATTGAAGCCGGACTTGATGAGACACTCCGGGCACAGCCCCAGCGGCACGTCGGGCGGCAGCGTCTTGTGGCAACTCGGACAAATTCGTTTCGTTTCCATAAATGCGGTCCTTCCACCCATTACTTAGGAAACGCCGGGCCGAGGTTGAGCAAAAAATCGCTCAAACGCGGACCCGTCAGGGGGTTGCATCGTGCTGATTGGCATGGCGGTCTGGGTTTCACGATGCGACACCTTACGAGTTCAGCGTGCTTATGGACCAGCCAGCGCTGCGAACAAGTGGCGCAACTCCTCATCCACCTCGGTCGGGTCGTTGACCGTTTGGGCAATCTCCTCCCGCAGCAACTGCCGGTAGCGCTGGCGCAAGCGATGCACCGCGGATTTCACGGAGCTTTCGCTGACCCCCAGCTCCGCGGCCAGCTCCGCATAGGGCTGGGCCGTGCGTTCGCCGACCAGACACGGATGGAGCGCGGCAAACAAGCTGCCCTTGCCTTCGGTCTCGTATTCCTTGCGCAGGCGGTTCAACACCTCCTCCAGCAGCGTCAAGGCCCAGCGCCGTTCAAAGCTCCGTTCCGGCGTGGCGGGATCGGCTGGGTCGACGCCGTAGCGTGTTTCCGCGGTGTCGAACTGCAGCGGCACGAGCGGCACAGCACCGCCACGTTTCTGGGCCCGCACCTTGTCCCACTCGTCCGCCAGAAAGCGCTGCATTGCCATGAGCAGAAACGAACGGAAACGGCCTTTGGTTTGATCGGCGTCGCCGACCCAGCTTTTCTCCAGCAACCGAGCGAAAAACTCCTGCGTGAGATCCTGCGCATCTTCCGGCGAATGGCCGCGCCGACGGACATAGGCATAAAGCGGAAACCAGTAAGTCTGGCAAAGGCGGGCCAGCGCGTCCCGGGCGCGCGTGGTGTCATTGCGCCCGGCGGTGAGCACCACCGACCAGTGCGTGGTGACGAAGGCGGGCCGGGACGACGGTTCAATCTCCGCCGAAGTCGTCTCAGGAACGTCAGCTTTGGAGGATTGGCTCATTGATGGGAATCATGGGGATCTAGTTTCGTTTGCTTGGTGCCCACGGCGGCGGGAGGAGACGTTCCTCGCCCCCCCACAGGCCGTTGTCGGCTGAGAGAAATGCAGGCATGCAGCGCGGAACTTGCCAGACACGCAGCCGGCGTTCGAGTGGAAATCCGACCGAAACCTACCTTTTGAAGCCGATGCCCGCTGAAAGCCACTGCAAAATCGCCAGTTTCATCTGGAGCATCTGCAATCTCCTTCGCGGCCCCTACAAACGGAACGAGTACCGCAAGGTCATCCTCCCGCTCACTGTCCTGCGCCGCCTCGATTGCATCCTCGCGCCGACCAAAGCCGCGGTGCTCAAGGAACACGCCGCCATCAAGACCAAGGGTGACAACATCAAGCTGCCGGGCCTGACGGCGTAGCGCGCCGGGCCGACCACCACAATGCCTTCGCCATCGGTGACGTAGAGAATGTGCTCCTTGGCTTCGTGGCTGTGAGGCGGCCCCGCCAGTCCCTTGCGCCACCGATTCCAGCCGACCTCGGTGAGCTGTGTTTCGCTCCGGTCCACGAGCACCGTGACGACGTTGAGTCCGGCCACATCCAGTTGCTGGCCATTTTGATAGCGACGGCAGATTATGATGGTTCCTGGGTCTCGTCACTGTGGTTCCTGGGAAACACTGCTCCCCCCGGCCACCACGCGTCCAGCTTCGCGCGCAGCCTTTCGACTCGTTCGAGGTTGTCTGCAGCTCGATCCAGCTCTCCGTGCGGGTCATTCGTCAGGCGACACAACTCGGGCTCGCCCTTTTCGGCCAGGATGCGTTCGGGCGGAGTGTGTCGATCGTGCGGCATCAGCGCCGTAATAACCGCCAGCAAGTGCGCCTGGGTCTGCTTTGGTTTCAACGTTGGTTTCATGATCTCCTGGTTCCTGGTTTCAAGGAGCACGCCCCGCCACAATGCCTTCTGGCCATGGGTAACTTCCCGGCTTGATGGTCAACAACGTGAAGCTCCCACCATGCGGAGAGAGCGTCACCACGCCGGGGGCGAGTTCGGACGTGACCTGCAACCGATGCCAAGCCATCTGCCGCGCGAGCCCCACGGCGGTTGCGCCGCCTTCGGCAAAGACATGGCCGACCCCGGCGAGCGGGATGACCTGCTCCGCGACGCGGACGAGATGCAAAGCCAGGATTTCGGCAATGGCGAGGTCTTTCATCGGCGGCAGGCTGATGTGGAGAATAACCCGGTCGGCCCCTTTCAGCCCTGCAACGACTTCGTCCACCAACGAGGTCAATCTGCCGGCTTCAAACGAACCACCGGAGGCCACTTCCGGCGGTAACGAGAACATTCGTACACGCCGTGCCTTCTGACGCGCCACGAAGTCCCGGGTGACTTCGCTCGCACTGCCGCAAACGAAGAGTTCCTTGGCTGGCCGACAGTCGGTTTCCCCCCTCTCCCCTTCCGAAGGGGAAAGGCGCAGGGTGAGGAGTGCATTCGAGGTTCGAGGTTCCTCCTCAATCCGTTCCCCCTCACGTCGGCCCTCTCCCCCTCGGCGGGGGAGAGGGAGATGCGCAGATTCGCTGGTGGCTTGCGATATGCCACCTGCCGTTTCTTCTGTGAGAAGTGCACCAAAGAAGTCTGCTCCGCCGGCCATCAGCCAACCATGCTGTCTGAGCGCGGCCCATTGGCGCAGGTCTGTCAAGTTTGCAGCGTCACCGATGACAATACCGCGTTCGGGCAAGCCCTCTTCCGCTCGGCGGACAAGCAGCGGAAGGGTGGCTGGCGTGCCCACCAACTCGCGCACGTGGGAAGACAAGCGCGGATACTTCGGGTCGCGAGCGAACTCGGTTTCGTGAACCAACTGCCCGCGCACGAAATAGTGTCCGCCCACAATCGTTCGGCCCAGGGAGGGATTGGCCGGGACGAGCAGGACGCCATCCAAGCCGAGTGCGGCGACGATGGCTTCGATCTCCGGCGTGACGTTGCCGCGAAGAACGGAGTCGGTTTTCTTGTAGAGCCAGCCGGCTCGGTGCTGCCGCATCCGGCGCGCGGCGCGAGCAGCGCGTTCGGCCGCCTCGCCCGGCGCGCACGCGCGCGAATCGGTGTCCAGACAAACGAGGTCCGCCTCGCCCGACGGTTCGCCGGCGAGGACGACTTCCGCCCGCAACTTGTGGCGCAGTCCCACCGCGCCAATTTCCGCCGCGCCGGTCAAATCATCCGCGATGACGCCGATCATGGAACTGGCTTTGTCCGCCTGCCGAGAGCGAGTTGAGCCGCGACGCGGATGGCTGAGTAGAGGCTGGTCGGATCGGCTTCGCCCTGCCAGGCGATGTCGAACGCCGTGCCGTGGTCCACGGACGTGCGGATGATGGGGAGGCCGAGTGTGAGATTCACGCCCGTGTCGAAGGCCAGCATCTTGAAGGGGATATGCCCCTGGTCATGGTAGAGGCAGACGAATGCATCGAACTTCTTCCGCATGCCCGCCGTGAACGCCGCATCCGGCACGAGCGGGCCGCTCGCGTCAATGCCGCGCCGCCGGGCCTCGGCCACCGCCGGCCCGACGAACGTCTCTTCCTCGCCTTGCCCGAAGAGGCCGTGTTCGCCCGCGTGTGGGTTCAGGCCGCAAACGCCGATGCGCGACGCGCGGCGCAGCATCCAGTTCATCGTCTCGGCGGTGAGTTCAATCACATTCAATATCCGCTCGACGGAGAGTTTGCCTGGCACTTGGTGGTAGCCAACGTGGGTCGTCACCATGCTCACGGTGAGCTTGTCCGAGGAGAGCATCATGCAACTGCGCGGCGCGCCGGTGAGAGCCGTGAAAACTTCGGTGTGGCCGGGGAAGTTCACGCCGGAAAGCCGCAGTGCCTCCTTGTGGATCGGGGCGGTGACGACGGCCTCAATTCTGCCGGCGAGCGCGGCCCGGATGGCTTCCTCGATGTAGCGGTAGCCCGCTCGACCCGCCGCGGCGGAGATCTGGCCCGGTTCGACTTGGTCCAAGTCGGGAGTGGCGCAATCCACGAGGAGCGGCTCGGTGCAGGTCACGCCTTCCTGCCATTCCGCGAGCGAGGCTGTGCGGTAGGGCGAGGCTGGTGTCGTTTCTGTCCCTTCGCGTCCTTTCGCCGCAAGCGACGAACAGGACTCAAGCGACACAAGCCTCTGGAGAATACGCGCGTCCCCGAACAGCACCGGCACGCACTCATCGAGCACTGTCCGCTCGCGCAAGGCGCGCAGACAAATCTCCGGCCCGATCCCCGCCGGATCGCCCATCGTGAGACCAAGAATGGGCTTGGACCTCATGCCAGATACAGCTTGGCCGCCTCACCATGCAGGGCTTCAACTTCGTCGGCATCGAGCGGCAGCAACGGTGGAAACACCGCTGGTGAGCAGAGTCCGCGCAGATGCAGCACGCTCTTGATGGCCGCGAGCGATTGCCCGAGCGTGCGGCCCTTTTGGTAAAGCGCCGCCACGGCGTTCATGCGGTCGGCGTGTTGGACGGCTGTGGTCCAGTCACCGCTCCGTGTCGCAGCGCAAAGTCTGTGGCACACGTCAGGAATCAGATTCCCCACGCTCGGCACGATGCCGTCCATGCCCGACTTCAGATCCTGCGCCATGAGCGCGCCGACTCCGCAAAAGAGGGAAAAATCCGCCCGCCCGCCAAAGTGCCGCAGCAGGTCCGCATGCCGTTGGGCGTCGTTCTCGGAATCCTTCAGCCCGACGAACCGGGGATGGCCGGCCAGTTCACCGATGAGTTCCAGAGGGATCGAGACGCGCGTGGTCATGGGGATGTTATACAGGAGCACCGGGCCGGGCGAGGCGTCGAGCAGCGCGCGAAACCAGGCGGTCAATTCCGCCGGGCGCGGCGGAAAGTAGAACGGCGGCAACGCGGCAATCGCATCCGCCCCCAACGAGAAACAGTCCTTCGCACCGGCGAGGGCATCGGCCAGAGAATTCTCCGTGACATTCACGTAGACGCGCAGCCGTTTGCGGGCGGTGGCGACAGCGCGCTCGATGAATGGACGCCGCAGCGGTCGCGGCACGCACGGCCCTTCGCCAGTCGTGCCCAAGAGGAGCAATCCTTCGACGCCGCCGGCGATTTGAAACTCGATCAGCCGGTCGAGCGCGGCGCAATCAAGCTGGCCATCGGTCCCGATCGGCGTGACCAGGGGCACGACGACACCGCCGGGCTTGGTGGTTGTGTTCATGTCAAAAAGCCGCTTCGTAAATCGCCACCGCGTCGGGTTCGGTGACGGGGCGGAGGTTGTTTTTCAAAAGGCGCGTCACGTGCATCGCCGCCTGCGCCATTGACGGGATGGCGTCGCGCGGAATCTTGATTTCGGAGAGTGTCTGGGGCACGCCGCAGTTGCGCGCGAGTTGCGCGAGAAACTCGACGCCCCGTTCGGCGGTGGCGGCGACCGAACCGGCGCGTTGCGCGCCGAGCGCCAGCGCGACTTCCGCGTAGCGCTCCGGCGCGGCGGGCGTGTTGAAGCGGATGACGTGAGGCAGCAGGAGCGCATTGGCGACGCCGTGCGCGATGTGAAATCGCCCGCCGAGCGGATACGAGAGCGCATGCACCGCGCCCGTGTTGACCGGGCCGAGGCAGAGGCCGCCGTAGTAGCTGCCCAGCGCCATCGCGGCGCGGGCTTCGATGTCCTGACCGTTGCGCACGGCGCGCTCCAGATGCGCCGCGATGAGGCGCATGCCCTGCGAGGCGTAGATGTCCACGGCGGGGTGCGCGAACGTGTTGGCGTACGCTTCGATGCAATGCGTGAGCGCGTCCAGACCCGTCGCCGCGGTCACGCCGGGCGGCACGGTGAGCGTAAGCAGCGGATCAATGAACGCCGCGTCCGGCACCAGATGCGGACTCACGACGCCCTTCTTCAGGGAGGCGGCC
This sequence comes from Verrucomicrobiota bacterium, assembly GCA_022710935.1. Classification (GTDB taxonomy): domain Bacteria; phylum Verrucomicrobiota; class Verrucomicrobiia; order Limisphaerales; family J093; genus MWFF01. The sequence goes on along the minus strand of JAKLFY010000081.1, from coordinate 7,154 downwards.
TCGTCGAGCAGAATGGCATTCGGCGAAACCTCCGCGCCCGTGCCGGAGGTGGTGGGCAGGCAGACGAGCGGCAAGGCGCGGCCTGCCAGCAAGTTGACACCGAAGACTTCCGTCACGGTCTGTGTTCCGCGTGTGAGGGCGGCGAGGAGTTTGGCGACATCCATCGCGCTGCCGCCGCCGATGCCGAGCACGGCTTCGATGTTCTCGCGGCGGGAGGCGGCCAGCATTTGCTCGAAGCGGGCGCAGGTCGGTTCGCCGTCCACCGGCGGGGCGTTGACGACGGCGACGTCGGCTTTCTTCAGGACCTGCGCCACGGCGCCGAGACTGGGGAGCACAGGGGTGCTGGACACGAGCAGCACACGGCGCACGCCGCGCTGGGCGAGGTATTCCGCGCATAGCGGCGCACAGCCGTTGCCGAGGACTATGCGCGAGGGTTGGAGAAGCGTGACGCGGTTCACGGTTGGCTTGCTGCGTGGATTCGTCGCTTTTCCAGCCAGCCCCAGAGTGTCCATTCGGCCTTGCCGCCGGGTGGGAAGAAGAAGCTCGCCAGGTAGCCGACCACCAGCACGATGACGTGGGCGGAGACCCCGATCATCACGCCGGTCCAGGGGAAACTGTAATCGCCAAGGTCCAACATCTTGTTCTTACCGCTGGTCAACGTGGCCCAGGCCGTGAAGATCAGGCTGACGATGATGCCGACCCACAGGCCTTGCTTGTTGGCGCGGCGACTGAGAAACGAAAGGATGAACATGCCGGCCAGTCCGCCCGAGATAATCGAAGAGACGGCATAGTAGAGGGAGAGGACCCTTTCACTCTTCCAGGCGATGAGCGCGGCAATTCCCACTGCCGCAAAGCCGCAAACGCCCACGATGATCTTTCCCACGAACAACCGTCTCGCGTCGGAGGCGCTGGGGCGCAGCTTGCGATAATAGTCTTCCACGGCGACGGCGGAGAGGCAGTTAAGATCGGAGGACAAGGTGGACATACCCGCTGCAAACACGGCCGCCATGAAAAGCCCCAACAGGCCGACCGGGATTTTGGTCACGAGGAAGTGCGGGAAGACCTTGTCGGCAATCACCTTGCCGGTTTTGTCCAGCAGTTCAGGGGGGAAGGTTGCGCCGGACAGTTGGTAGTAGCACCACAAGAGCGTGCCAATGAGCATGAACAGCGTCCAGATGGGCACGCACATCAAAGCCCCGAGCGCCACACCTTTGAGCGCCTCGCGGTCGGACTTCGCCACCAGGTAACGCTGCACGAGGGTCTGGTCGGCGCAATACTTCTGCAGAAACCAGAAGAAACCGTAAAGCGTCATCACCCACAGGCTGGTCTTGTCCGCGAAATCCAACTTCGGCGTGCCGAGGCTGAATTTGCCTTTCGCGCTGGCGAGCTCGAAGGCCGCGCCGATGCCGCCGGGCATGAGGAAGACGAGGAATCCCAGAATCACCACCACACTGAGGCACATGATGAGACCTTGGATCACGTCGGTCCAGATCACCGCCTCCAGCCCGCCAAACAATGTGTAAAGCACGGTGATCACGCCGGTGATGAGCAACACCAGGTAGATGTTCCAGCCCGTCATGCTGCTGGCGGTGAGCGAGAGCAGGTAAAGCACGAAACCCATCTTGGAAAAGTGGCCGGCGCTGAAGGCGAGTCCGCTGTAGGCGCGCGCGCCGTAGCCGAAACGCTGCCCGAAGTACTCATAGGCGCTGAGGCCGACCGCGTGCCGAAAGAACGGCACGATGACCGTGCCGACCAGCAGCAGCACGCCGAGAATCATGAACATCGGATACAATTCGCTCCACGTTCCAGCGTACGCGGAACCGGGATACGCGATGAAAGTGATGCTGCTGATGAGGGTCGCGAACATCGAGATGCCCATCGCCCAGTGCGGAATGGAGCGTCGCGCGGCAAAGTAGGCCTCGGTGGAGTTCTGGCGGCGCGAAAAGCGGAAACCGATCCACGCCACCACGACGAAATACAAAACCACAATGACCGCATCCAACCAGCGCAACTGTTCCATGATGCCTCGCTAATCGTTGAAGGCTGAACAAGCCGTTGGGACGATGGCGGCTTCCGATGAATCCTCAGGCACGGGGGAATCCGGCAGGTGGGCGTCCCTGACCTTGACCACGATCTTGCGCACCAGTTTCTCTCCCCCGTCCTCCAGGGACAAACAGGGGGCGTGGGCGTCCTGGGGCAACAGGACCGCCACCTCTCCGGCCTGCAACAGCAGGCGCGAATGGACTTCATCGCCGATCGGACAATAGACATTCCCGTGTTCGTCCCGCGCCGGCAACGGCTGCAACCTGCGCACATCAAAGACTTCAATACACTCGCGACCGCTCCAGAGAAACTGCAAATCGGCGTGACGAGCGTGGGCCTCAAAACGTCCCTCACCCCGTCGCCTTGTTTTATAGCATTGAATGAGCACGTACAAGGCATCGCCATTCACGGTAACCCGCCTCGTTTCTCCCGGCTGTAGGGACGAAAGCTGGCTTAGGACCTCTGGGAGGCGACCCGCCAGACAATCCTGCAACAGCTCCAGTCCCCGCCGCAGGCGACTTCCCGGGCTGACGAGCGCCACGAGATCGTCAACCTTGCCCAACATTGACATGTTCGTCCGGTTCTCCTGCACGCACGGTCGAGGCAACTCTGCCTTCGACTGCTGTGTTTCCACCATGTCAAGAACTTCAAAAAGCATACGAAAAAGTGCGGCGCTGGAAAGCCATGCGGACCCGCACAAAGCCGGCCTTGCCTGTTGGCACTGTCCCCAGTACCGTCACGCCTGGTCACGGCGCCATGAACGAGAGAGGCAACCGATGGGAATTGCAGGCGGTCGTTCCGTCCGCGAAAGGGCGGAAGTTGCTCTGGCACGCGTTCTCACTGGACACGGCTCACCTGAAAGGCGCCGACCATCACGAGCCCTTTGAGAAGCCCGGGGCGCATCTGTTCTGGATTCTATCAGGTCATGGCACCCTGGAAACCGATGGCAACAAATACCTGCTGCAGCCGGGCAATGGCGTTTGGCTTGTGGACATGACCAAGGTGCGAACCTATGCACCTGCGGCCGGGAAAGGGTTGGTCAAGCGAGGCATCCGCTTCGGCGGGCCCGCACTGGAGAACTGGCACAAGGAACTTGGAGGCAGCCAGCAGGCGCAGTTTGACTTAATGGACGCAACCCCGCTGCATGACGCCTTCCGCAACCTGTGGCGCATTTGCCGCCGCAAGGGGCGGGGTTGGGAGTGGGAAGTCCACCTCCTCCTCACTGAAATGCTCGGCGCCCTGCTCAATGCACGGGGCACGCTCTCGCCTAATCCGCCCGACCTGCCCGCAGCCGTCATTCGGGTCCTCAACGCGGTGGAATCCAAGCCCTATTACGACTGGCAAGTGAGGGAGTTGGCCCGCATTGCCGGCGTCAGTTACTCCGGGTTGCGAACGTTGTTCTTCGCGGTGTTGCACGAAAACCTTCACAGTTTTGTCCAGCGCCGTCGCCTGGAACACGCTCAAATGCTGCTTGCGGATCCCGGGCTGTCCATCAAGCAGGTAGCCGAGCAAATGAACTTTTCCAGCGAGTTCTACTTCAGCCACTTCTTCAAGAAACTCAACGGCATGAGCCCGCGCGGCTACCGGGAGCAACAGCGCCTCAAACGCTGAGAGGATACTGGCGCCGTACCCCAGGCGGACAGCGTCTCCCAGCTTCTCCCATCTGCAGCAGAGGGGAGCAGTGCAAGGGCGGCAAGAGCCCCGTGGAGAATCCGCCGCTCACAACAATCGACGCACTCTTCCGGGTGCGCGCGAACGGGGGTCTCGCGCCGTTCAAGAGTTGCCTGATCGATTCCGCAGGTGCTCCGGGTTTCCTTCGGATTGACCGGGATAAGGACAGGAACAGGGCACTCGGCTTTCGATTTCGGCCAGCTCCAGAAGGCTGACGGCGTGCACTGCGACCACCTTCTTCATTTCCTCGACATCCACCGCCACGTAATCGGCGCGGCGTCTGTCGCCGGTCGCCGCTTCCTCGCTGCACTTCTCCACGGTTTCAACCTTGAAAAAGTTTACAGTCGCCCGCAAGAGGACAGCAACGGTCGGGACCCCGCCCTTGGTGAGGGGGCCGTCGGAATCAAACCGATGAATACGGCTTGGCAAAACCGAAACGGCAATGTGCAGCTATTGTTCATGAATCTGCATTTTCGGCGCACAGAAAGGGAGAGAATCTGGGGTCAGGCAGTCTCGAGTCCGCGAGACGGTTGCATGGCGCGCACTCCCCAACGATTCTTCGTGCCTCGGTCTGGAACCGCCCTTTTTGCACCTTGCAATATACAACATAACAGGTAATCCTGTTTGCATGTATCTGAGGCGAGAAGCGGAGAAGCCCCTGAAGGACATCCTCGCAGGCGATAAGGTCGGTATCATCCTCGGTGCCCGTCAGGTCGGCAAGACAACCTTGGTGGAACACGTTCTGGCCGGGCAAGGCGCAGTGTTTCTCAACTTCGATGTCGAGGTGGATAAGGCCCGCTTCCAGGCCGCCGCCGCCCTGGCGCCCGGCGATGCCTTGCGGTCCCTCGGCAGCCCATCGGTGCTGGTGATTGACGAGGCGCAGCGTCTGCCCAGGGCTTCCCAAGTCATCAAGGGCTGGCATGATGCGCATTTGCCCGTGAAGTTCCTTTTGCTGGGCTCCTCCTCCCTGAATCTGCTTGACCAGGCGGCAGAGAGCTTGACCGGTCGCAATCGGAAGCTGGTGCTGCCGCCGCTGTTGTTCACGGAGGCGCTGGGCGCCCAGGTATGGGCCGGAGCCGAACCGTCGCCCGACCACTTGAGTCGGCACTTCGCGTCGCAATTGCGGGCGTTCCTGATGCAGCGGCTGGGTTTCGGCAGCTATCCCGAAGTCGTTACCGGCGACGATCCTCCCCGACTGCTGCGCGAACTGAGTTCCGACTACCTTTGGAAAGACGTGCTCCAGACCGGCCTGGTCAAGACACCGGACCTGATCAAGCGCCTGCTGTTGCTGCTGGCGCACCAAGCCGGTTCGGAGGTCTCGGTGAACGAACTGGCGACGCAGCTTCAGATGGCCCGCCCCACCGTGGATCGCTACCTGGACCTGCTAGTGCAAACCTTCGTCATTTTCAGGCTGCCCTCTTTCAGCACCAATCCCCGCAAAGAGATCGCCAAGAGCCAAAAGGTATTCTTCTGGGATACGGGGATCCGCAACGCTTTGCTCCATGCGTTCTCGACGGACGAATTCCGGCCTGACATTGGCGCGTTGTGGGAGAACTGGGTCATCGCCGAGGTCGCCAAGCGCAACGCTCTGATCGGCTCGCCAGCGGAACTCTTTTTCTGGCGCACCCGGGCACAGTCCGAAGTGGACTTGGTCGTGAAAGAGACCAACCGCGTGCGAGCCTTTGAAATCGAATGGTCCCCGCGCCGCGTTTCCGGGCGGGCGTTTCGCGATGCCTACGGCGTGGACGTGGAATCGATCCAATCGGACAATCCGTTTGCGGCCGACATCTTCAAAACCTAGGGCAGAAACGACACGCGAAGTCGCGAAAATCGGGCCAAGCTGGCGTAGCTTGGTCACAGGGCATGAGGTCAGTACGGCGTACGAATTGGGGTGGGCGTCGCTCAAGAATGGTGCGCTCCTGGAGCGTGCCGCGGAACGCTTTGATGTGTTCGTCACGGTGGACCAGAACGTCCAGTTCCAGCAGAACCTTGGCAAACCTCCAGCCGACCACCAACTGGTGAGCACCATCGAAAAGGAACTCGCCCGCAAACCCTGAGGGGCAGGAACCCCACTCCCACTCACTCGGCACGGGCGAATTGGCCGAGCACTTGACCGCTCGACGCGCAACGGTCGGCGCTCGACCTACAACGAAAGAGGTTCTTGAAAGTCGTGCGTTGAGCGTTCTCTACACAGCCGAACTCCCAACTCCCAACTCCCAACTCCGAGCTTTCCCCCCTCCCCCCACAGAAGTCCTACCCCCTCCCGTACAGTCGCCGGCATGAAACTCAAATACGCCGATTGGATGCGACCCGAGACGGACGAAATCGTGGCCGTTTTCGGACAAGCCAAACTCGTCAGACGCTTGGACGGCAAAGCCGAACTGCGCGGCGGCACGGAGCAGGACCGCATCACAGCCAAAGAGTGGATCTCCCTCTTCTGGCACGAGGCGGTGCTGGAGGGATGATCTCATCGCAGATACGTGGAACGACTACGCAGGCACTACCGAGCGAAGCTCTGTCGAGGGACGTGCGGCCCAGACGCCGGCTCAACGATGCGGTGGCTGGGCTTGATCGATCGCCTTGACCTGCACACGGTCGGGCATCCACGGCCTCTGGCTGCTGGTCCCGGCCAACGACCAGGCGCCGCTACCGGTCTTGAACCAGAAGGCCATCCCGATCACGAACGCCGCTCAGCACGTGCGGTTGACGGAGACGTGGATCTCCAACCGCCACCGCGCCGCTACCGCCGCTCAATAACGTCCGATATGGCAGACATTGATTGACTTAGAGTCGTATATATCGGACAATCCACCCATGTCAACGAATCTCGCCATCCCTTTGCCCGCGGCTCACGCCCTGCGCAAACTGGGCCGCGACCTTGCCCTGGCTCGGCGGAAGCGGGGCATCTCCACCGCGGACATGGCGGGCCGGCTGTTTGTCAGCCGCGACACCCTCTGGCGCTTGGAGCGTGGTGACCCAACGGTGGCGTTGGGCACCCTGGCCACCGCAGCCTTCGTGCTCCAGATGCACGACCGGCTCGCCAATCTCGCCGCGCCAGCGAGCGACGATCTCGCCCTCAGCTTGGACGAGCAGCGCCTGCCCAAGCGCATTCGTCGCCCCCGCAAATGAGTTGGGAAGTTCACATCGAGTGGCAGGGACAGCCCCACCTCGTGGGGCGGCTGCACGCGGCGGAGCGCAGTCCGTCGGTTGCTTTCGAGTATCTCAGACCCCGCCTCATCAAACCTGACGCGATCTCCGGGCCACCCAACGGTTACCGCAGATAGTCCTCCCGAACCGGCGAGAACACCTCGATGGCCACGGAATCCTCGAGGATGTCCGCGCCGTGCTCGACGCCTCCTGGGATGCACCAACTGTCCCCTGCATGGACCTCGTATGTCTCGGCGCCAATCGATAGCCGGATGCGGCCCGTGACCAGGTAG
>JAKLFY010000080.1 GCA_022710935.1 Verrucomicrobiota bacterium | reverse complement strand
AAGGCCCCGCTGTGTCGTCTCCGTTTGTTTGATTTAGTTTTACTCATGGTCTCGCTGGTTTCTCACACCCAGCGATCCACGGCAAAATCTAACTTAACCTCTGGTCCAAATTCCGGGGTCCATTTCAGAGTGCCCTGGGCCCCTGTGGAGCCGCTTGATCAGCAAACGCGTGTCCGTACAAGGTTGTGACGAACCTGCGTTCCGGGGATGTGGCATGCCGGATACGTCGCGAAATCGCAGATTTGAATCCGAATCGCTCACAGCATGGCATCTCTGCATCCGTTTTGTGTTCAGACAGTTCCAGAGACTACCACTTTCCGTGCTCGGATGACAGTGATGTTACACTCTGTTCCATTTGCCGGTAGCGGTTGGAAGGTGACGTACCTGGATCACCAGGCTGCTTTGATCGGCGACAGGCGTGAGCACCACCAACTCACCGTACGTTCCGCCGCCGCGTTCCACTGGGCCACGAAGGCCTCTCTTCCTGCTCGAGCGTCAACACGGCATGCCGCTACGGCTACCCCAGGACCGCCGGTTGGGCAAGGAGCGCTGATCCTGGCGGCGGAACCGCTTCTGCAACCGAGCGACGATGGCCCGACCGACGCACAAAACCCTGCATGTGTGTTGGAGTGGAGGCTCAGGTGGGCAGCGATCGGCAACAGAACGCCCTGGGAGATGCGCAACTCCTGGAGGTCAGGTACTTGGGAGTCCACCCGTTGGGCTTGGCCACCAAGGCGTGTCCATTCATTTGGGCCTTCCTACGCGCTCAGGATTCCGTCGTTTCGTCTCACGTTGAAGGCAAAATCGGATTAGTGACCCTGCTATGGCATGCTGACCGTGCGTGAGTGCCGTTGGCAAATGCAGAGCGTCCCTTTCCGCTGCTGGACTGAGCAACTTGCTCCATGCCGCTCGAACTCAATTGACGCGCGAGCATCTTCGAATTGCATATGTACCCTATGCGGAAGAGAATGCATCCTCTGAGAGGGGAGGTCGGAAACATCGAAGACACCCTCAAGCCCCGGCATTGCGGCGGTCACGAGCACCCTCGCGCGAGAGCAGTTCTTCTTCAGGCAGACCTCCGCCTCAAGACCCTGGGCTAGCGGTCCAACGTGCGCAGTTGTCTGGGGCTTTGAGGAGCATCGCTGAGACGTCGCAAAGGATGCGGGTACTCCAGGGGACTGTAACCTGGTCGTGGCGCCCAAAAGAGGTTGATCGCCTCACGGATGAACTCCGGGTCGTACTCGGGATATCCCCACCCGGTCGTCGTGATAACCTCTCCGTTGCTCGTATTTGCCCAAAGGTGCAGCATGTGGGGATCGTAGCCTGGATACTTGCTTAGATAGTCAAATGAGCCCGGCCCATCCTCCTCGCGCACATGGAAATCCTTCGTCATACCAGTGCCAAGAAACGTGTTGGAGAACACCAGACAGGTCCCACCTCGTAAGTCCGTCAAACGATAGCTTTTTCCCGGAAAGGTCGCAGTCCAGAACTGATTGCCATACATCTCAAACTGACGGCTGCCCCGGTGATTACCTGTTCCTCCGGGTGGTTCTTCTAGTGTCTGCCCGATGACCGGAAGCTGATTTCCGTGCGCGTCAATAATCGGAGAGAAACCCATGTCGTACTCGTTTCTCCACGTCGAAAAGCGCAGGACGCTACGCGCTCCCTGGCCGCGCGAGGATGTTGCGCCAGTCGACTGGAGATACCACTTCACGTAAAGGAACGTACAATCTTCCACTACGACGGTATTCGTGCTGCCCAAAGTCAGCGAAAGCTGCCAGGATGTGTCGGCATGAGCGCCGCCATAAACATCGACCGTCTTGAAGCAGTCGACGAACACACAGTTGTCAACCAAACCGGCAAGCAACCCCTGGACTTCGACGGCCCGCACACCCACGTTGGCAAATCTGCACCGATCGACTCTGAACGGTGCCCACAGATCACCTCGCAAGTAGAGGATATTGGCAGTGTAGCTGCCGTCGAACTCAATACCACTGACCCGTAACAGTCCGTTCCTGGAGCAAACAATGTCAAACGCCACTCCTTGGCCACTGTTACGCAGAGTCTGAGTATTCCTAATTATCGTCTGACCAATCCCTGCGCCCTGTACTGTGATGGCCTTGCCTTCGATCCTGACTGAGCTTGACCATGTCGCACTCCCTGCGGGGATGAGCACAGTATCGCCATCTATGGCAGACGCAATGGCGGCGGCAACGTCGTCTCGCTCCACACTAGCAGCGCTAATGGCTGCTGCCGCAGTGTCAACATGCATAGCGCTCGCAAGCGCCACTGCCAGCGATGCGGCGCGAATCGTGTGACTGCCCTTCATCATTTGCTCCAGCCTCTCGACTGATTATGTCCCCGCAACTCGCTTCCCACAGGCTCGGCTCTTGGGCCATTTGCGATAGCCGAATTGGAAGGCTAGTCCAGTCAATACTCTACTGAGTCTGAACGGTCTGCTGCCCCTTGTCAACCGAAATGCTCCCAAAGGCGCGGGGCTGCGGGGCCCGACAATGTAGTGATTGCTGCGTATGCACCCCTTCTTATGTAGGCCGCTGCCTCTTCTGGCACTCAGCGACATGCCCGGAACGGAAGCACGAAATAACTTGTCCACACTGCGAAGACATTGTGTGTGGGTCCATGAGAATCGCATTTGCGGCCACCCTAATTGGCGGCTCGTCCTTTCCCGCTAGTGCTTCGTGTCGCCACTGTATGATTGCCGTACAGGAAATTCCAAGCAGGAGAAGCGTTCCAGCCAGGTGGCAGCTGAATGAATTCGTTGATGATTCCGCGCAGCCGTGGATCAACGCCATTCCGATGTAGCCCAGGCAAAGAGTGCCCCACTCATAGTCGAATGCCATAGCCTGCTGAGCTCTTTGCGCAACGGACCTCAGAAACATGGCGAAAATCAAAAATCCTACTGCCCCGAGCTCGTTGATAACCTCTAGGTACGCATTGTGAGCGTTGCTCATCTGATGCCGCTCCCGTGTCACCGGGCTCCAGTAACTCTCGAAACCGCACCCGAACAGAGGATGCTCCATGACGACAGGCACGAGTTCCGCCCATGTGTCCGCGCGGCCGGTGAGAGTCTCGTCCCGCCCCATGGCTGCGGTCAGTCCCGACACCCCAGGGCCGTGGCCGAAGGCAAGCGCGAGCCCCAAGGTACAGAGCGCCAGCACGATCACACTCACAAGCTGAATGTGCAAACGGACACCTCGGCCGCGCAGCCACCCCAGGCCGCACAATACGCTCACCGCTGACACAAAGGCCGCCACCGACGTGGCAGACGCCTTCCCATCTGGCAGAAACAACAAGTAAGCACCAAGAACCAACACCATGCACTCGGTCAGAACGTGGCAACGGCTCAACCAGGGTTCGCGGCCACGCCACCGCCGCACCAGTGCCCAGACGAGGTATAGAACGCCGATAATGCACATCCGGGCGAGTCCGTTCTTCTGCTGCGCGACTCCAACCCACATGCGGTCTCCGCTCCACCGGTGGAATTCGACGCCGTAGTGGGGGTAATACTTGATCAGAAGCATCGAGAATGGGATAAGGACATATGCGGACCGCCGAAGGATGCTTTCGACCGCCTGCCGAGGATCCCGGTCGCTGAGCACAACAAAGGCCATAACCACAGCCACCAGTTGTCGCATCCATCGCTTAACGCCACTCACAGGAAGCTCACTCCACAAAATGCTAACCAGCATATACCCAACAAGCACGAACAGCCACGGCTCCTTACGAATCGCTTCACTGGCATCAAACTGTCTTTGCGCAAGCACGAGAAGGCCAGAGAGGAGCAAGGCAATCTGAAAGTATTGATCCAATGGACTGCCGAACTGATCGCCACTGGTTGACGCGAACCAGACGCCTAGCGGTTTCGTGCCAATAGAAAAGATCCACAGAGTGGCTAACCAAGCCGCGCCCGACACATCACGTGATAGTTGCCGATCATACCGCAGAAGGACCAGCACGAATCCACTACAAAGAATCAAAGCGAGTTGCGGTGGCATGCGTCAGTGCGTAGTCCTGTCCGCTGCGCGTACAGAGCCTTGCTGTGCAGTGCGACACCACAACATGTGCGGTGGCCCATCTGAATTCACGAGGCGCTCTCTTCCCAGATCAACACCGCACATTGCCAACAACTGACTCAAATGGTATGCGACCCGGAAACATTCTCAGCTAAAGGAATTCAGACGCTTGTAGTCGCCACGGTAGCATAGGACACAGCTCCGCAACTGCCCTGGATGGCCCCACGCCATAAGCTGCAAAAAGATATTCTCTACGGGATGCATTCTGGGAATGTGCGATGTGAAGTGCTTTGAGAAGTCGCACAATCGACTTCAAATTCCTCACATCTCAATCTCTGTGCACACTTCTTAAGCTTCGCCAGTTGCAAAGCACTCCACGCTCCGTAGCCGGATGGCAGCGGTCTTCCCACAGCAGCACAATGCCTGGCAGTACTGTAGCGCACCACGGTCACCGATCACGTTGGCCACCGCGTCGAAAGATCCGAGAATCGCAAGATCCGCGCGAGAGAAGAGCCGGGTGATGAGCGGACTAAGGCCAAACCCGATCGCTTGTGCCATCGCCGTGCCAGTCATCACCAGGAGGACGTTCCGGACGAACGCAGATCCTTTCAACTGCGCGAGAAACGGCTGGACTGCAAACGCGATCCTGAGGGTCCCAGTGGGCATGGAAGGCTGGAGCCCGGGGACGGAGGCAAGAGGTGAGAGGCAAAGGCCGAGCACGTGACAGGGACCAAGCAAACGACACCAACTTACCTTGAACCGGCCCGCCGCCGGTAAAGGGTGTAGTTCAATTGGTATCTCAAGGTCTTCAAAATGGGATAGATGCGAACTCGCTGGAGCACCAGCGACGCCCAGTCGCCAATTGAATCCGGCGGATTGATGGGAAACTCGAGCAACTCCGGCCACATCCGACGCAGCATCCCCCGGAAGATAGCGTGCGGATCCTTCTTAACGCTCTCCTCAACGCCCAACAGCGTCTCATACATATAGTGAGAGTTGTACGGGTCACACTCCTCGATGGCGATGTCCGACTCAGAGTTGCCCACCGAACCCCAGTTGCCGAGCAGCTGTTCCCAAAGCAACAGCGTCATGATGTCCAATTTGTACTGCTGGGCCACTGGGCGAACTTCCTGTAACCAGGCGTCGTATTGACGGGTAGCGTAGGCGGAGTTCTTATAGCGCATGAAGTAGGCTAGATAGTAAGCGCTGAGCTGCTTCGGCTCAAAGCCCCACAACGCCCGCCCGATTTCGCCCACTCCCAATAGATTGACCTTATCGCCATGCTGTTTGCCGTAGACGTTATAAATGGTTGGGAGCAGCTTTTCCCGCGCTAAGAACGTGTTTTCGAAAAAGGTCCTTCTGAAGGCTGCATCCACCGTGCCCGGGACCTGGTGGACATGGAAGGGTAGGTTGATCCGCCGAAAGATGCGCTGAGGGATAACCAAGTCGGCGGATCGCCGGTGAAACTGGCCCCGGTCATTGATGAAATAGTAGATTTGGCTGCAAACCGCCCGTGATGCCGCTAGCAGCGTCCGGCTGTCGGTTCCGGAGGTTACGGCCATCATGACCGAGTGGCGATGGGTAACCGCCCGCAGCATACCCTGAAGAAAGCGGCATCCCCGATCGACGACCTCATACAGGGACCGCTCGGGCAAGGGTGTGTTCGGCCAGTATCGGCTAACCGTGCCGCAATTCAGGTCGAGGCAATGATTTGGCAGCAAGTGTTTGATACTGTCGTAATAAGTTCGGTCTCCCGCCCAAAGACGTCGCTCGCGGACTTTTGGCATGTGCTGCTCGTAGAAGGCGACCACTTCAGGATCCCGAGATGTCTCGATTCTGGGCTCTGAGTAGGCGGCTAGAAAATTAGGTTGAGATGCGGCAACAACCCGGTTTGGGATGGTGCAGTAGTACACCTCCCTGAGCGCCAAGGCATCTTGCAGCAGTTTGAAAACCGAGTCTTCATGATAGATGAGGACGTACTGGCCGGCATACGGCTTAAGGGCAAGGATGACCTCGTTGAAACTCCGCGCCCTCTCCACAACGTCGGCGAGGATGTCCCGGTTCTGTTTCTCCGGAGTTTGGGCGTCAAAGAGGTACCCCAACAGGATCAGGGTCCGTGTCCCATCTCTTTGCTCAGCTACCGCCAAATCCGGATGGCAGTACAGGGTGAGACCGCCAACCGCGTGCCTTTGCCAACCTCCCAGTTCCGGCAGGGCGTGACGCGCCAAAAGGAACTGTCTTCGATACAGAAGTGGGTCCATCATAGGCCTGACGGAATTAGCAAACTGCAAAGGTTGTTCAAAAGTTCCGCTGTTTAGCTAAGTCCACACCGACCATGGCGAGCAACCAACTAAGGTGGTACGCGCACTTTTCCTGGTAATTCACCAAGACATGCTTCCCTCTGAGCAGGCCTAAGGGCATCAGCAGCGTATAAACGGCCAGCGCCGTCATGGCCTTGGCGGGTGCCAAGATCGTCGACAGGCCTTTGAGGTGCGGGGCCCTGAACCGCCGTTCGTTGGAGGCCTGCACAATGGCGCGGGTGATGTAATACTGCCGGTTTTGGCGCTCCGCCGGAACCGTTTCATATACGGGCGCCTCCTTCACCGCAACAAAACGGTAGCCCAAGCCCATAGCTTCGCGGAAATACTCCTTATCCGAGCCACTGGTGCGATATTTGACGTCGAACCACAGATTGTGCTCGTCAAAAACCTTGCGTTTTAGCAGAACATTGCCGGTGCGCGTCTGCTGCCAATGCAGCCAGGTGCCGGTGCGAACCACGGGTCTTTCGCACAAGCCGCTCTTGAGCAGCCAGTCCGGGGGAGAATCCCGGTAGAAGGGATAGACCGGCCCGAGGGCGCCGTCGCTGTCGAACACCTGGATGGCCTGATACATGGTCCACAACCAGTTCTGAGGCGGAAACTCATCATCATCGATGAAGGCGATGTAGTTTCCACGTGCCAGGGCGACGGCCCGGTTTCTGGCGGCGGCAATGCATTTGTCGGGTTCGACGCCGTAGGTGAGAGCCACGGGGCTGTCGGCCTGCAGCTTCGTCACGGTGTCTCGGGCGCCCGCCGCCGCATCGTTATCAACCACCACGATGGAGACTTGAAAATGCCCGGCGGTTTCCTGAAGCCACAGTTTTCGCAGCAGGTGTTCGAGCAAATCGTTTCGCCGGTAGGTACAGACGCAGACCGACACGTGATCCGCAGGATGGTTGTTCATCTCCCTGAAGCTCGGCAAATGGAGTTCAACTCTAAGGCGTCGGTGCGCTTGGCCGGCGCACCAACCGGTACACGCGTTGAGCAGAGCGGATGAAACGCTTGAGGCGGGGCATTGCGAACTGTGCCGTGCGCAGGACGGACGCCGCGCCAAAGCCGGAGCAGGAATCGAAGCGGCCCAGGTAGGACAACTCCTGGCCGGACTTGCCACCCACGCCGGCTTTGAAGTGGTAGCTGCCCTTGTTTTTCAGGGGGTTGATGCCGTTCAAATTGTAGTATCGGCATCCCTGGTCCTTGAGCCATTGGAGCGCACGCCACTGCAGCAGGTAAGCGCCTTTGTTCTTGAGGCCGAGGTCGTTGGTGGCGCCGAACAGATACAGGCCGGTGTCGCCCATCGCCGAACAGATAGCCCCCCCGGTCAGCGTCCCATTCTCGGTGCAGAGAAAGACGTCCATTTTGAAGGGACCGGGCAGGCGCTGGTGGATGCGCTCGAACTCGAAGATATCATTAGGTTCGGCGAACTTCTTCCGTGCCACCATTTGCTTGTAGAGCGGAATGAAGTCCGCGAATAAGGCGTCTCCGTTCCCCTGGACAACGGTGAGGGAATTGCGCTCGGCGTGGTTGAGGCAGTTGCGCCACTTCTGATGGAAGGCCTTTCTCAAGTCGGAGAGGGGCGCTTCGATGTTGACGAGAATGGTTTGTCGCGCGGTCTCATTCGCAGCCGGCACAAACCGTTCGCCGGCGAAGAGGTCGGCCGATGGATCGCCGTTGCCAACAAACGCCAGTGGGAAGACCCGGAGGACCAGACCCCGCCGGCAGACATACTCATTGCGCAAGGCGCGGAGTGCCATACGAAAGGTCTCGGTGTCATTCGTCAGGCTCCGGTGGCGCCAGAGTGGCCCCCAGCGGACGTAGGCCGCCCCCCAACGAAGCCCCGGGATGAGGGCGAGCCGGGTTTGCGCCACCGCGACAATCTCCTCACCACGCCTGAGCACCAGGTGGCTGAGGTTACGCTCCCCGCAGCGGACGGCATCGTAATCCCAGGTTTGGTACAAACTGGCGTCGGCAAAGCGCGCCACCAGCTCATTCCAGGTCTCGCGCGTGACCGCGTCGAATTCGGCGCGGTATTCGAGGGCCAGGGGTATGGGGCGTGAACTCATGTGCTGCTGGACTACGGACCACCGGACCACGGGACCATGGGCTACAGATTACGGATAACAGACTGGCAATCAAGCCGTTAACTTTGCCCCGCACGGCTTCAGGTTCAAAAACCCTTGCAGTTGGACGCCCTCCAGCAAACTCTGAAAACTCTTGCTGAGAAGGAACTGCTTCTGCTCGACATTCTCCGGATGCACCTCGAGTTCAACATTTCGGTCCAGTGCCTCTCGGGCGATGCTGCGAAGGCGATCGGTGTCGGCGACAGGTTCAATGCTGTAAAGGCAATCCGGGGTGATGAAGCGCTTTCTCAGATGACGGGCGACGAGGCTGCGGTAGCACCGGTTCACCCGGCTCTTCTCACCGGCCCGGAATGTGAATGGGGCCCGCAGCCGGCTCTGGCGCGGCAACAAGCTCTGGCCCAACACATTCGCGCACAGGTGCATGTGGTGATGGCCGTTCACAAAAGCTGGAGGCCGGCCGTAGAGCCGCTCAAACTCCACCAACTGCGCGGTTACCAATGTTCGGAACGCACCAGCCAGGAAGGGATTGAAAACAGCCTCTGCAAACCGATGTGAATTGAGGTAGCGAGCAACCCGCGCGTGATGACGACGGACATCCTGCGCTACCCCGGGCGCCGTGAAAGCCTCGGTCAGGTTCAGATGCAAACCGATTTCCAGTTCGGAGCCACGCGCCAATCTGGCCGCGCGCGCCGAGTCCGCCATGCACACCATCGCGCTGGCGCTGGTAAGGCTGCCGCTCCGAAAGCACTCCAGGATACGGTCGGTTGCCTGGTTGGTCTCGCCGTAATCGTCGGCGGTGATGATGAGCATGGACAGGGAGCAAATAGCGTAGGGCAACGGGCCCAGAGCGGGCAGATTATTGGCACAGTGTTCCGTCAAGCGAATCGAGCATTCGACTCTGTTCCTCGAATTCGTTCAACAAGGGGTCCATGTTTCTCTATCGATCCAGGCTGTTTGCACATTGGGCAATGTAATCCATTTGAGCGAGGCTCAAGTCCTGGTGGACTGGCAGTGTGAGCAGGTTGTCCTTGAGCGCACAAGCATCAGGATAGTCACCCCACGGCATTCCCGGATAGTAGCCCGGCCAGCCCTGGACTTGGATTCCCTGGTGCTCGAGGAAGGTCCGCGCGGTGCACGGGTCCTTCGCATACACCGGATACGAGAGCGGGCATACTCCGGCCGGCAGGCTGTCGTGCAACGGAACCAGGTGCAAGCCTCGTTTGAGCCGGTCATGGAACCGGGAGAAATTGCGCCGGCGGCGCGCCACGATTTCGCGGGGGTTCGCCTGCTCGAGGAGGCCGCCGGCAGACCGGGACATCTGCCAACCGCGTTGGGACTGGAGGAACCGATTGCTGGAAAGCATTTCCCACCGCCCGCCCGCCACCCGATGATCAGGCCTGGGCAGCCAGCTTCGCACCAGGAGACGGCGGCCCCATGCGTATCGGAACAAGCAGGGATTGTGCTGCATTACCCATTTCTTGAAAAGATGCAGGCTCGCCTTGAAGGTGCTGGCCGCCCGGGGTCGCATTCTCCTGCCCCCCCCTCGGCTAACCCTCTCCCCCGCTTCAGGGCGAGGGCAGCACGGCCGGAGTTCAGGGGAGGAGGAGTCTCGATGCGAGGTCATTTGCGCGAAGCTCGCCGCCAATTCCTCGTTGAGGACTAAGGCGCCGCCATCGGGCAGGGCCAGGAACTTGACGAAACTGTAGATCATCGCGTCCCCCCACTTCCCGATGGCCGGGCTGGTGCCTTCGCTGAACAGGGCTTGGGCGCAATCTTCAACCAAGGTGACCTTCCGCTCCCGGCAGAGGGCTGACAGTGCCTCCAAGTCCTGAGGCCACCCAAAGAAGTGAGTGACATGGATGAGACGGGTGGCGCCGGACATCCGTCGGCGAATATCTGCAATATTGGCATTGGCCGACCGGTCAACCTGGTAGAAGGTCACGCGGCACCCGGCCTGCACGAACGGGTCCACCTCCGCTCCGCAGTTGTAAGCCGGCAGCAGCACCTCGTCGTCCGGGCCCAACCCAAGGAGATCAGACAGCAATCCCAGGGCGGTGCGCGCCTGGTGCGTGAGGATCACCTGTCGCCCCGGCGAATTGAGCCAGCCGGGAGGAGTGGAACCGGCGCACAGCCAACTGGCCAGCAAAGCCGCCGGACTGCAACCCGGCCCAGGGCAGGGCAGGAAACGGCGAGCGGGGAGCATGGCGCGCGGGTCAAGGAGCCAAGACTCAGCCACCCGACATGGATCAGCAGCCATCAATGATCAGAGCGCTGCGCGTCCAACTGGGTGAAGATGGCATCCATGATAGCGGAGACCCGGATGATCTCGGAGTAGGCGATCGGCAGCGGCGCCCCTTCGGTTATGGCCCGGTAGAAAGCCTGGATCAGGTGTTGCCGGCCCGCATCCATGTGGAAATCCATCTTGATGAACTGGGCCACATTATGCAGCGCGTTGGCGGCGTAGCGACGGGCGCGGTCCAGGGGCGGGATGAAATGGTTCGCATAGCTCTTGTAGGTTGCGCCACTCAGTCTCACCAGCACGCGCTGATCTTCATCCAGCATCACCCCGTTCTTCGATCCATAGACGCAGAACTGGTTGAGCGCCGGTCGCCGCTGGGAGGAAAAGGTGAAGTAAGCGGACGTGCCCGGGCTGTCGTGAATAATGACCCGGAGTTCGTCCACGAGATTCCGCTCCCCGAGGTTCCGGAGAAAGGGGCTCACAAAACCATGGGCGATGACGACCGGGGATTCATCCCTGAGAAACTCGGCGATTTTGGCGATGCCATGACTGATGATGTTCTGCAGGAGGCCGCCCGGGAGCTGGCGTGACCAGTGTAGGTCGTTGTCGAGCAGCGCCCGGGCGTAGGTGACATCGCCCAGGTCATAACACCACGTGCTTTCCAGGTGCACCACCCGGTCCCCGACGTACCCGTCCTGCACCAACCGGCGCAGTTCACACTGGACCTTGCTGAACTGGGCATCATGGCCCACGGTCACCTTGCGGTCCGCCTGCCGCGCCGCGTCCAGCAGCAGGCGCGCTTCCCTCGTATCCGTCGTGAAGGGCTTCTCGACGTACAAGTGGCAACCCTGCTCCAAGCACTGCAGGGCGATGGGCAGATGGCTTTGCGGCGGCGTGGTGATGTGCACCACGTCCGGGCGATTTTCCCGCAGCATGGCGCTGAGGTCCGTGTACCAATGGCGGACCGGGAAGCGTTCGTGCAACTGCCGTGCCATGAGCTCTTCCTGGTCGCACACGGCCACCAACTCGCAGTTCGGCAGGTGTTGGATCTGTGCGGCATGGGTATCGGCGATCTTGCCACAACCGATAATCGCGACTTTAAGCATGGCGCCGGTCGTGGCTGCAGAACGCAAAATACTGCTTCAACCCTTCGTTCGTAGCGACGCGCATCCGCCATCCGAGCATGCGCTTGAGCTTCTCGTTGCTGTAAAACGTCCTCTTCCAGTACGCGTGCCACTCAGCACGGCAAAACTTCATGGGAAGCTGGCCCCGGGACCACTTCGAGTACATCTCCCACAGCCAGCAACAGACGTAGCTTATGGCGTGCGGCAGGTAGATGGAGCGGAAGGGTTGCACGTTCTGTTTATAGAGTCGCAGGAACCGGCGGCTCGAGGGCAGGTCATCGTCCACAATGTTGAACACCTCCCCCCCCACGCCGGGCACCAATCCCGCCAGGACAATCGCCTCGGCGCAATTGGTGACATGGGTGAGCGGTATCCGGTTAGGCCCGCCCAAATGCATGAAGAAGCCGAAAGTGTCGATCCCCACCCGGCCGGGGATGGCGGCCTTGCCGGGACCATACACCGTGCCGGGTCGCACCGTGACGTACTCCAACCCATGCCGCTGTCCATAGTCCGCCACCACTTGGTCTTGCTTCAGTTTCGCGTAGGCGTAGGCGTCCCCGCGGTCCTGCGGCCGCTCCTCCACCGGACCGCGCTCATCGAGCCAGTTCCGACGTGGATTGTCCTGGTTGGCATAGACCGCAAAGGAACTGACGTTGACGAAACGTTTGAGCGTCTTCTGTTGCACCGCGGCGTCCAGCAGATTCCGCGTGGGAACGACCACATTCATGACCGCGCCGGGAAAGGATTTTCCCGTAGGCCCTACCGCCAGGTGATAAATGACCGCGGCCTGGGCACAGGCCTTGAGACAGTCCGCTTTGGAGAGCAGATTGCCTTCCATGAATTCCACCTCGACACCGTGTCTGGCCGCGAGGGACTGCAATGCGGAAACGCGTTTTGTAGAACGGACAAGGCAACGTATCCGGCCGAAGCCACGGTCGAGCAAGACCTCGAGCACGTGTCCCCCGACGAAGCCCGTGACACCCGTGACGAGGATCAGGTCAGAGCGCGTGGTGATCCAATTGTCCACGGCATCAGCCATCTCGGTCCAGTAGGGTTCAGGCTGCATTTGCCACGGAGCCACAGGCGGGTGAGGCCGAACCGGCGGCGGGTACAGCGGCCGAGAGCGATGGGGCCGTGAGTTTATGGTGTTCCTGATCCACAATATCGCCACCGCTGCGGAGGCGGGCGGCGAGCCCATACAGCCAGTATCTAAGGAGGCGGAGGGGGCATTTCCAGAGATGACCCTGCACCAGTCGTCCTCCAAAGCGTTCCTTGAAAGTCAGCAGTCCGTCCTGCTTCGATCCCTTCTCGGGGTTGATGCGGACGCCGACGAAGTCGTACCTGGCGGCACCGAGTGAACGGAAGAGTCGCATGGACTCCCAATGCAGAAGATGCATCGAGCCCGGGGCGGCATCCGGGATGCTGCCGCCATAGACGTAATAAGCGCTGTGCTGGCTGAAGGGGACAACGGTGCACGCCTGCACTCGCGCACCCGACTCGGCC
Organism: Verrucomicrobiota bacterium; assembly: GCA_022710935.1. Lineage (GTDB taxonomy): Bacteria > Verrucomicrobiota > Verrucomicrobiia > Limisphaerales > J093 > MWFF01. Next base: position 15,554 of record JAKLFY010000080.1, on the reverse strand, counting down.
ACGAGGATGCTGACGTTGTCGCCCAGGCCCGAAACCATACGGCGGAACGCGGTGAGGCCCATGAACGGCAGGCGCGACCTCGAGAACGTTTCGCGGACGATGGCGTGCGCGGTTTCGATGTGTTCGGGGGCCTTGCGGACCGCGACCCCCTGTTTCTGGGCGGTGCGCACCTGGCGGCGGTGGTTGCTGCTCAGGCCGCTCCAGAGAGCTTCCTCCGGCTGGGTAAGGTCAACAATGATCGTCCCGTAAGGCGCAGCGATGGCACCGTCAGGGTAGGTCCGGAAGATCGTGTTTGTCGTGGCGGGGATGACGAGGTCCGCTCGCACGGATCGGAAGTGCTCCATCGCGCTGTTCAGGAAGGACTTCTCATCTTCGATCGAGATCTCTCCGTCCATGGGTATGGTCTCGACCCGGAACCGGACCATGCGCAGAATGGCCTTGCGGATAATTGTGTAAGGGAGAACACAGCGGAGCCTATCAGTCTCGTCGAACCCGCCGAGCCAGCCGTATTCGTCGCCTACGGACTTGAGGAAGGGCTCCGAGGCGAAGATTGACAGGGCCGGGTTCCAGGCGATCGGGATGGGACGGGCGGTGAGCATCGAGGAGGGACTACGAGACTACGGGACAACAGGACTACGGGACCACGGGACCACGGACTACGGACTAGAGACGTGGGTCAGACGGAGGACCAGGAGGGCAGTGGCGCTGGTCAGCAAGCCAAGCGCGGTTCGCAGCCTACCGTATTCGCGCTCGACCGCCTGGATGAGCCCGTGGAGGCATGCGAAGGCACGTTTGATCGCGCCAACCAGGCGCTCGCGTTCGTCTGCGCTGAGGTAATTCAGCCGGTGCGCCAGGTGCAGAAAGTACTGGGTCTCGCTTAGCGAGCCACGAGCAATGTACATGAAATGAAGGTAATCCCGTTTGCTTTCTTGTGAGGCTCCTTCGGCAATATTGGCTGGAACAGAATAGGCCGCACGGCGGAGCTGGCTCGTCAAACCATACAGTTCCTCTCGCGGGAACCCACGGGTCTCCTCGTAAACCGCCACCGTCAGATCGTCGCTCAGCCTCCACGCCTCAATCTTCGTGTAGTCCCGCATCTATTAGCGAGGCTCCGCCTCAGATCGACGCGGCAGGTCGCCAGGTCGTTCGGGCTGGGCCTTAGCCTTCGTCACCGGCAGGGAACGCCTCGCTAAGGGGCGCCGCTGCGCGGCGCACAAACTCGAGTCATTTGGCACAGATTTCACAAAGGAAGCAACTCTATCGCCGCGGCGGTGGGAAACGCGTGAGCCAGGTCAACGGGTCCGAACGACTCGGAATGAGCGAACCGAAGATCAACTGATCCGAAGTGGCCCCGTAAAGAACGAAGAATGGGAAGGCGCGCAGGTTTCGGCGTCGCAAGTCGGGCACCACTTCGGAGCCAAGGTGAAGAGGGTGGCCCGCGCTGGTCGGTGATCGTTTGATGGCCTCGATCGCCGCGTCAATCTCGTCTCGGAAACGTGCAGCCAAGCCGGGCGAAATCTGTGCATAGCTGGCGGCGAAGATACGAACATCCCGAGGGAACTCCGGGTGGAACCGCACTCTCATGAGAGCGCAGCCCGATACTCCGCCTCGGTCAGCCCTTGCGCGCGCCCCGTGGCAATCTCTTCAATCCGCCGGATGCCGTCGGCGAGGGTCTCGGTCAATGATGCCGGCGCCACGACACTCTCGACGAGGCGGCGGGCGAGCTCGAGTCGTTCCTCGGGCGGCAACTCAAGTGCAATCATGGTTAGGTCGGCGGTCATCATGCCGCATCATGGCATCGACGGCGCACCAAGGCAAGGGCGACGGAATCCTGGGACATTTCGCCGGGATCACCATCCGTCCGTCTTCCTGCCATCATGCCGTCAAAGGTATATCGCCAGTCGCCCCCAGCTTGTTGTTCCGTGGTCCGTTGTCCTGTTGTCCCGTTGTCCTGTGGTCGGTAGTCCGTCGTCCCGCGGTCCCTCTTCAACCAACGCTCGTGCACCTCCGATACACCGACGCCAACGTCGAGACCGGAATCCCACGGTCTTTCAGCCAAATGAGGAAGGCCTCGATGCTGTCCAGATCCACGAGATCCTTGGTGTGGCCGATGGCCGCCAGAGGCTTGAGGACAGTCGGGGTCTGCTCGTCTGCGCGTCGCACGCGCTCGACCATGCCGGTCATTTCCCCGAGCGTCATCCGACAGAAATCGAGTTTCTTGGGGTAGCGGAGGCGAAGGAAATCGCGAAGGCGGCTTGTTGGCCGATCAGGCCCCCCGTTGGGAGATGCCCGCCCGTTAGTCGGACTGGACTTCTGCTGCAAGCCGACTCGCTTTCGTGTGAGCATGCTCCAGAAGGGCACCATTTCGGTGTAAATGGGCAGTTCGAGCAATCCGCCGCTGGAGTCCGGCACATTCACGTCGTCACTGAATCGCCAGTGCCAGCCGTTGCGCAACGCCGGACGGTAATCCAGTCCGTGCTGATGTTGAAGACCGCCTTTGAAGACCGAGGAATCAATCTTGAGCCCACACGAGGCCAGCACACGGGCCGCAGGAGCGGTCGGCTGGAACAGCCAGTTGCCGGCACGGAAGGACACCGGGCTGAACTTCGAATCGGCCAGAACGTTGCGAAGCCACGCCAAAGCTTCATCCACGATCCGCTGGATTCGTTCCGGCGCGAGGACGCAGAGATTGTATTCCGAGTAGTCCAGTTGCCACTGGCCTTGCTGATACCGGGCGTTCGCCCATTGCGGATGGAGATGGAGGGCGATTTCATGGCCCTCGTGGTGCAACTGGCGGATCTGCCTTCGCACATCGCGGATGGCAGGATCGGCAGAGTGGCGTTCGATCTGGTCCAGTTCGACCGCCTCGACGAAGTTGACGAACTTGACGCCGGCGCGGTCAAAAACGGTTCGTAGTTTCTGTGTTGGCTCGAAGACCAGATCCCGCAGTGAACCTCGACCGTTGCCGTAGATTTCATAGTCGAGGGTGAAAACGCACTCGATCATGCCGCAATCCCTGGCGCGCTGTCCGCCGACTTTAAGCCGCTAACCAAGCGCATCACTCAACGCGAACTGCCACTGGGCCTTACTGTTCAGAAGGGCAACCGCGAACCACAGGAAAAGAACCCATTCAACCACAATCTCTATCGCCTGACCGCTGACGCTAATTCCCCTCAGGCGGACAGAGGCCGAGTCGCTTCTCGGCGGCGCGGATGCGCCGACGGCGCTCGTGATTGAGGTCCAACGCCTCAACCGTGGCTCTGCCAATGGCGGTCAAACCTTCAACCCAGTCGCCATCAAATCGAAAGTGCTCTGACCATATGTGGCGCCCCGGATGGAACAGCGGCACGGATGTGCCGCTCTCCGGATCAATCGCCATCGTCCGATCCGCCTTGTGCAGATTGCACGCCGGGCAAGCCAACGCGAGGTTTGTCAGCAGTGACGTACCACCCTTCACCCGGGGAACGACGTGCTCGACGTGAAAGGTCGCTCCCTGAAGGCTCTGATGCATCAAACAGTACTGGCACTGACCAGCAGCCCGCTCGCGCACAGCCGCCGCGAGCTCGTCGGGCACACTCATGCGGGCGACCGGCTCAAGATCTGCCAAGCCTCAGCACGCACGAGCGATAACGTCTCGCTCAGCTCCACCAACGCCTCGAACTCTTCTCGTTCGCCTTCGGTCAGAAGCCCTTCGTTGTTCCGCTCCATCAGGTGCTGGAGCCGATCATCAGCCTTAGGGGGAAAACGAAGGTTGCTAACGGACTCGATCCATTCCGTAGGCGCAGTGATCACCGAATTCATAAGGTCAAGGTAGGAACCAGATACACCGATGTCAATCCATGCGGGCCTTGATCGATCCGCCAGCGAGCTGGCGATGCGAAGTTCCGTCCGTGATCGTGCGGCACCGACGAACGGCAGCCCTGTGAACAAAAGGCCACGGAGCATACAGCCGACGTGAAAGAAACCGCTGGCACCCTTGCCGCACCTCCCCACAGACCGCTCACCCACCCCCATCCTCATCGTCTGTCCCTCGGCACTTCTGACCGCTGACCGCTGCCGCCTGTCCTCTGACTCGCGCCCGAAAGGGAATAGCCGCAAAAGAGCGCAAGAGAATAAGCCTCGTCGGCAGAATCTGTGGGTCAGAATGGTCAGGATTCAAACGCAACATATTCACCAGGAGCACCTTGCCACACAGAACGCGGCAGAGTGAGTTGGTACCCACATCTCAGGGGCGGGCAGGCGAGCGGCGGCGACGGTCTTCGAGCCTCCAGTTCGCGTCGCCGCCGGTCGCCACGCGTAACGAACTCGCCTGCCCGCCCCTGAGATGTGCCATTCTGACCCACAGATTCTGCTACAGACCCGTCGCCTCCTTGACCAGTATACCTGCGAGTCCGGGCATGATGTTTACACGGAGGTCTGTTGGATCGACCGTTCAGTTGCCCCGACAGATCCTGCCTTCTTTGCTCTTCGAGCTTCCGCCTCCTCCGAGGCTATGGCAGCCGAGGCGGCGGACATGCCAGGTATCCTGTCTCCATCCAATCTGCGAGGCACGGACAAATGGGGTGAGCGAGCGCGCGTGGGGTCTTTGTCGCCCATCCCGCAGGCGGGAGCGGAGGTTGATGCCGCGGGTGCAGCGGCGGCGGTCAGCTCGTCCGGTCGGATCTGCTCGAAGATGGCGTCCATGATCTTCGCTGTCAGCAGGATTTCGCGATGGGGGATCGGTTCGGGTGTTTTGCCCCGGACCGAACTGTAGAACGCCTCGATGAGGTGCTTCATTCCCGACTTTAGATGAAAGTCGTTCGCGAGAAATCTGGCGAGATTCCAGCTCAGATTGCCCAGGTACTGCCATGCAAGCGAGGCAGGGGGAATGAACTTCTCCGCATAGCTCTTGAAAGGCGTACCGCGCCGCTTGATCACGGTCTGGTGATCCTCGTCGAGAATCAGGCCGTTCTTCGAGCCGTAGAGCCGGAAATGGTTGAGTCCCGGGCGCATCTGGGACGAAAAAGTGAAATAGGCCGTTGTGCCGCGTTCCTCGTGGATGACCACGCGCAGTTCGTCAACAATCTCGTGTTCGCCCAAGCGCTGGAGGAGGGGGCTAATGAACCCATGCGCAAAGACCTGGAGCGAGTCGCTGCTGATCTACTCGGCAATGCGTGCGATCCCGTGGCTGATGACGTTGTGGAGTAGTCCGCCAGGAAGCTGACGGACCCGGTGCTGTTTGTCGGTCAGCAGCACTCGAGCATACCGCGCATCACTAAGGTCGTAGCAGTAGTAGCTCTCCATGTGCACGGGGTCGCCCCCGAGGTAGCCACTCCGCACGCAGCGCCGCAGTCGCCGCGCGGCCTGGCTGAACTGGAGGTCGTGGCCAACGGTCAGCTTGAGTTGCCGCTGCTCGGCCAGTCGCATGAGGGCCTCGGCCTGGGCCGCATCCACAGTGAACGGCTTTTCGACATAGACGTGGCTACCGTGTTCGAGGCACTGGCGAGCGATGGCAAAGTGGCTTTGCGGAGGGGTTGTGATGTGGACCACGTCCGGGCGACACACATCGAGCAGTTCAGACACGCTGCTGAACGCCTTGGGAATCCGGAACCGCTCGCAGGCCTGCCTAGCCATGAGCGGCTCCAGATCGCACGCGCCGACCACCTCGCAGCCGTGCACGCGCCGGATTTGCTGCAGGTGTTCATCGGCGATCTTGCCGCAGCCAACGATGGCGATTTTGAGGTTGGACATCGAAGAAGGGACCACGGGACTACGGGATTACAGGACCACCGACGCAGCCGCCACCAACGTACCGATCTTCCATCTCCGATCTTCGATCTCCGATCACCCCTGTCGCGAATCGCCAGTGGGCGCGACTGTCAGGTCGCCGGCTTCTCGCGGCAGTCGATGAAGAACCGCTTGAGGGCTTCGTCCATCGGCACGCGGGGGACCCAGCCCAACATCCGACGTGTCTTTGCGTTCGAGTAGCGAGTCCGCTTCCAGTAGGCTGTCCATTCGCGTCGGGTGAACACGGGCGGCAGTTGTCCCTGCGACCAGGCGGAGTATCGCTCCCAGAGCCAGCAGAGCAGGTAGCTCAGGGCGTGAGGCACGTAGATCGACCGAAGCGAGCGGACCTGTCGCTTGTACATCCTCAAGAATTGGCGGCTTGTCGGGAGATTGTCGTCCACGACGTTGAACACCTCACCGTCAACGCCCGGCTTGAGGCCGGCAAGGACGATCGCTTCGGCGCAGTTCTCGACGTAGGTCAAGGGAATCGGGTTGCCGCCGCCAAGATGCAGGAACAGACCGAATGTGTCTGTCCCGATTCGGCCCGAGATCGAATTCTTGCCGGGGCCGAAGACAACACCAGGCCGCATAAGCACGTAGTGAACACCTCGCGTTCGGCTGTACTCGATGACCAACTCGTCCTGCTTCACCTTGGCGTAACAATAGGCCTCAGCACGGGTCCCGGACTGATCCTCCATCGGGGCTGTCTCGTCCAGCAGGCGGCCCCACGGATTGTTGCGGTTCGAATAGACAGCGAAGGAACTGGTGTTGACGAACCGCCGCAGGCAGCCGTGCTGCAGACTTGCCTCGATCAGATTCCTCGTGGTCACAACCGAGTTGAGGTAGGCGTCGGCGAACGACTTCGAGCCGGTCCCTGCAGCGAGGTGATAGATGACGCTGACGTCGCGGGTGATCTGCTCGCAATTGCTACGCGAGAGCAGGTTGCCGGGCACGAGTTCGACCTGCCCATTGGGTGAGTCGCCTGCGATCGCCTTTTCGAGCCGGCCGCGATCGCTCGAGGGGCGTACCAGGCAGCGGACACGGCGGAACCCACGGTCCAGAAGACAGCGCACGACGCGCGTCCCCACAAAGCCCGACGCGCCCGTCACGAGGACGTGGTCATCAGTCGAGATGATCATTTCCTCAGGGAGGCGGGATGGAGCCCGGGACTGGTCCCGGCATCGCCTCGGACATAGGTTTCACGGTTGTCTATACACAGCGTCAGAAGTCCCGCCGCGTGGGGGCACGCGGCCTACAGGCTTGTGGGCCGGGCTCCCTGCCTACCGGCAGGCAGGCCTGACCCGACGCTGCATCATTCATGTCGCCCTGTACAGCGCCGTCTGACGACGGCGGCTACCGAAGTCTGACCTTTCACGGCTGACCAGGCGCGTTTCGCAGCCCGGGTCCGTTGAGCCGACAAAGCTTCTTGAGCCTGTTCAACTGCTCGCGTTGTCTAAAGTCAACCAGATCTCGAGAAACGGGGCGCTTCGCACGAGTCAGACAGGCCCAGGCGTAGCCGCACAAGAGAGCACCTCCCGCGATCATAAAAGGTGGCTTCGTCATGTGGTAGAGTGAGCGACACGCTTGCCAAAGGGGATGCACACCCATCAGATAATCATGGTAGCCGCTCTGAAACGTGCGCTTCAGGGTACTGTGCTCTCCGGCTTGCGTCTTGCGATGGTGCTCGGTCGCTCTCTCGGTGAAGCTGCGGGTCCTCCAGCCTTTCATTCGTGCAGTCACGACAGCGACCAGATCGATGCCACCGACTTTCATGGGAACGTAGCCGCCGACAGCCTCGAAGCACTCACGACGGAACAGTTGGCACGCGCCGGAGACATGGTCCGTGCTGGTAAAGCGGTAGTCGTACTGGAAAGAGCCTTCTCGGAAAGGGGTACCGGCAACACCCAGTTGCGGGTCAGCAGCGAACTTACCCAGAAGAAACTCGAAGTAATCCGGCTCGAAGGTAATGTCGGCGTCAAGATTGCCGATGATGTCGCACTCGAGTTCCTTGGTCCGCTCGTACCCGGCGTTGAACGCGTACACTTTGCCCGCGAAATGGCGTTCCTTGCGCTCGGGCATCCGGATCAGCGCGATCCAATCGTGCTGACTTACATACCTGCCCACGATGTCATCTGTTCGGTCCGTTGACCCGTCGCTGACGATGACCCATTTCAGAGGGCGCACGGTTTGGGCCAGCACCGACCGGATCGTTTGCTCGATGAACGCGGCCTCGTTTCGAGCCGGCGTGATCAGCACGTACGACAACGTCGTGAGGCCGGCCGGGGGTAGTAGGCTACTTGCCATGGCGTTTAGCCCGCATTTGTCACAGTGTTTTGACGACCACGGGAGCAAAAGGTCCGAAAGGATGTACGAATGCGGGCTGGAGGCGTCCGTGACAGCCGGTCTGGAGGTCTGCTCTACAGTTGATCACACTCTGCACTACGAGGCTCGCCCCTACATCATCGTTGTCTGCCGCGTTGTAGGCCGGCTGCGCTCAGCCGGCGCCAGTCATCGAAGACATCCTTCGCGCCGCGTGGGGGCACGCGGCCTACACGCTTGTAGGCCGGGTCCCCTGACCCGGCGTCGGTGACTTCATCGGAAGCAATGCTTCGATGTGGCGGACGATTGCGTCGAGGGCGGGGCGGGGGCGGGACTCGACGTGGCGCGCCTTATTGCGGGGGACGATAGCGATCGTGGAGTCGATCTGCTCGACGGATGAGATCAGGGTGAGTCGGCCTTCGGCGGCGAGCTGGGTATCGACGGCGCCGATCGGGCCGCGGAAGATGCTGTAGACGGGGACGCCGAGGGCTGCGGCCTCGCGGTTCATGGTGCCACCGCCGCTGACGACGAGGTCGGCGTGCCAGAGCAGGTTCATGCCGTCGATGGCTTGTTGGGGGATGACGACGCGGTTCGAGGCGAACCATTGTGGACCGATCGACCGGATCCAGGCGGTTTGTTTCTGGTTTCTGGGCAGGAGGACGACGCGGGCCTCGGGGTGGCGCGTCAGGCGGTCCATGACGGCGGCAAACAGGGTTTCGCTCTCGGGGTTGTGGTAATGGGCCTCGGTGGCCGGGGGGCGGACGACGACGACCAGGTCGCCATTGCGGATCCCGAGGTCATCCATGAGGGTCGGGTCGGGCTCGAGGGTCCAGGCGTAGACGTCCTCCTTGATACCGGGGTAGCGGAGGATGCGATTGGGGCGGGCATGCGCTGAGGCGTCCGGGATGGCGTCGGGCACCACCTCCCACTTGGGTCCGAGCAACGGGGGCGTCTGCGCATACTCGTAGTCGGCGATCAGTACGGTCGGGATGCGCAGGAGATTGCTGATGAGCACTTGGGACCTGGCGCCATGGGAGACAGCAAGGTGGGGACGTTGTTCGAGGACGAACGGGAGCAGTTGGGCGGCGCGGTAGAACAAGCCGTAGACCTTGGCGATTCGGTTGCGACCGTAGTGGCGCCCGATCCGGCGGTAGCGCAGGCCCTTGAGATCGGCCATCTCGCAGACCTGGAAAGCGTCGCGCGCGGTGAGGACCACTTCGTGGCCGCGGCGTTCGAGTTCGCGGATGATCGGGCAGAAAAACGGGACATGAGGTGTGTTGTCGAGGTCGATCCAGATCTTGCGCTGCCGCTGCTTGTGACGTGCGGGCTGCACGCCGGGTGATGCGGAATCTCTCGGAGTAACCACTTGTGGGGCGCCGACCGCGACTGTCGAGCGAGCGTGGCTGTCGACATGGGTCAGTGCGACAGACATCCGGTCTGCCCCACTATCGAAGGACGCCGGGCGGGCTAACGCGGCTGCCTCTTTGGGCAGCGCATGCCAGTACTGGGCGGTGAACTTGTCTCGGAGCCAGGCGAGAGTTTCGAGATAGCGGTTGGCGTCGAACTCGCAGCCGGCTCGGGGCGCGTGCGGACCGAAGGCCACGTAATCGGGATGGGTATCGAAGTGGACCATGCCGCCGTGAGTGGCGATCCACTCGATCTTGCGTCGCCAAAACTCGGCCGTCCGCGCCCTGAGGACGACGAACAGATTGAAGTCCTGGATCAACGTGTAGGGGAGCTCGACGTAGCCAGAGGTCAGAGGTCGGAGGTCAGAGGTCAGACCGAGCGCGGGAGAGGTCAGATGTCGGATGTCAGAGGTCAGATCGGCGGAACCAGAGGTCAGCACCCCTGTCTGCTCTCTGTCGTCTGACCTCTGACCGCTGACTTCTGACCGCTGACTTCTGACCGCTGGTCTCTGACTGCTGACTTCTGACCGCTGACCGCTGATCTCTGACTTCTGATCTCTGCCCTCAGATCGAGGCACCCAGAACGGGAATATCGTACCGACCCCGTCCGGCTGGGGCTCGAAGGGGTCGGTGTCGAAGGTCGAGGCGTCGTACTCGATATCGAGGTCGTGGAGCCAGTCGAGGTTGTGGAGCATGAAACCCGAGCGGAAGCCGACGGCACCCCATTCGCGGAGGTAATGATTGATCCGCTGCGCATGCCGGCGGAACTCCTCGCGCGAGCGGTAGAGTCTGCCATCGTGGTGGAGGTCATGCACACCCACCTCGAAGCCGCGGCCAACGAGCCAGGAGCGAAGGGCTGTCGGCAGAGTGTATTCGCCTTCAGGGACGAAGTTGAAAGAGGAGCGGAAGCCGAGTTTCATCTCGAGTTCGGCGAGCTGCTTGACGCGGTCGAGTCCACGCTGGCCTTCAACGTCGTGGGTGAGGACGACGGCGAATTGTTTGCTGTCGGGCCAGCCGGGCCAACCGACGGGCGGTTTCTCGGAGCCGGGCTTGATCGGCCAGACGTCGCCGCACCTACGCAGAACGCTCCGTGCATACCACCGGCGCAGTGCCAGACGCACCCGGAAGGGGAGGTACGGCTTTGCGTAGTAATAGAGGCGGTTGCGAAACACGGAAGACCAGAGGTCAGAGGTCGGAGATCAGAGGTCGGAGATCAGAGGTCGGAGATCAGAGGTCAGAGGTCGGAGATCAGAGGGCAGAGATCAGAAGTCAGGGGGCAGAGGTCAGGGGTCGGAGTGCTCCTTGAGGATAAAGGGCTTTGGGTTGTTGATCATGCTGCCCAACATTGCACCCACTTCGCCACAGAGCGCCTGCATTCGCGTGTGGTCGGCAACGGCCAGATAGCCGCAGTCGCGGGCGAAGTCCAGCCAGGTGTCTGTTTCGGCGTTTTTGCCGTCGGCGTCGGTCAGTTTGCTAACGAAGTGGGCTTCGTATCGCCGCTTGGACCACGCTTCGCGGAGGTTGGCACAGACCGATCGAGATGAGCGTCGGACCTGATCGGTGAGCGCATATCTCTCTTCCTTAGGAAAACTGCTGCTCGCGCGGAACACATCCATGGCCAGCGAGTATGCCTTCTGGTACACCGTCAGGTCTTTTGCTGATTTGATCTGCATCGACTCCTCCCCTCTGCCCTCTGACCGCTGACTTCTGACCTCTGATTCCTGCTCTGGCCTCTGACCGCTGATTCCCCGCTCTGATCTCTGACCTCTGACTTCTGATCTCTGATTCAAGCCGGGCGGACTTCGTCCCGGTCGATTCGCACCTGGTGCGATCTATGGCACAGCGGACATCTGCAAAACCGCATTCAACTGACTCGACACACCCCCGCACGGTTGCCCTCGGTCGGGTCTCCACACCGCGCCACCCACAAATCCACTCAAGTCACAATATTCGATTCAGAGCAGCACGCAGTGCCAAGAATACTTGTCAAAACCGTCGGGTTATTTGTCAGTCTTCGAGGCATCGCTGGTAAAGTTGGTGCGTCGGTAATCAGGGCGCGTCGCTAAATGTCCGTCTGCAGCCTGGACGGCAGGTAATTGTGATAGCGATTCAGGACGGCAGCCACCTTGGCGCGCGACTCGCCCAGCAGCGACACACACCGTTTCGCCTGTTCCTCTTTGGTCCGCTCGGACTCGACAACCAGGAAGGTCATATCCATCAGGCCGCATACTTTGGCGGTGACACTGGTCTGGCTGACGGGCGGCATATCGAAGATGATGTAATCGTAGTCGCTGGCCTTCATGGTGGGCATGAGGTTGGCGAATTTCTTGGGTATGATGCCCACTTTTTGGCCATTGTTGCCGCGGAAAGACACGACGTACAGGTTGTCCTGGACGAGCGCCGGCGAGCGTTTGCCCTCTTCGAGCGCATCGGTCAGGGCACAGGCAGCCTTGCCCCGGTAGAAAGGATGCACCGAAGGCCCCCGCTCGGGATTCATGTTGACCAACAAGACATTGCCGTCGCCGGTTTCGGACAGCGACTCGGCCAGGCCGGCAGCCAAAGTCGAGACGCCCGCGCCCCGATGGGTGCCGGTCAGCGCCACCAGCTTGGGCTTGTGAGTCAATCCGATGAGTTCGAAGTGCATGATCAACCGATCCCGCAGCGACTCGTGGTAAAGCCGGATCGGATCGTCAGGATCGACAACGGCGAGGGCGGTGTCGCTCTCCACCTGGCCCGGGGCCGGAGCGTCGGCGGCAGCGGTGGTAGGGGCATCGGCCAACTGCTTGAACCCGCTGTGACGGGCATGGCCGTTGCGGGTGAAATCGGGGATCGACAGGAACAAGGGGAGTCGGAGCTTCTTCTCGACGTCGTCGGGGCGCTTGAGAGTCTGGTTGAGCATGAACTCGATGAGGAACGGCAAGGCCAACCCCGCGCCGATCCCGCCCAGCAGCACCATCAGCGCGGCTTTGAGCATCGGCGACGGAGCCCGCAACGCGACGGTGGCGTCCTGGACGATATTGATGTTGTCGAAGAGGTTGGCGGTGCCGATCGCCTCGTCGACGCGTGCCTGATCAAGCCGGACACTGAAATAACGGTAGTTGGTTTCCTGAAGGGCGCGGCTGCGTTCGAGGTCGTTGATGCTCTTCTCCGCGGCAATCAGCGTCGCGAGTTCCTTCTGGTTGCGGTTCAGGTGCTCAGTGAGGATCTTGATTTTGGATTCGAGCCCCACGACCTGGGCCTGCTCGGCTTCGAGTGTGGTTGCCTGGCCCTGCGCCGACAAAACGCGATCGGACTGGAGCTTCATGCCCCCCTGGACGAGCGCGGTCGCACGCAAGCGTGGTTCCTCGGCTTCGAGTTGGGTCTTGGTCTTCTCGACTTCGGCGATCTGGTCGCGGATCTGAACGACAGGCTTGCTCTCGGGGGTGAACTGGAGCGCGAGGTCAAGTTCGCGATTGCGCAACGACTCGAGCCGGGCGCACACAAAACGGTACTGCTTCTCTTTCTCCGGGTCCACAGGCACAGGAATCTCGACAGCGGCCTCGGCATTGGTGGCGGCTGGGGCAGCGGCCAGGCTCGATTTCAGGAGTCGTTCGAGGAACGTGCGCCGTTGGGCCAACTCAGCCTCGGCAGCAATCAGGTCCTGTTGAAGTTTGGCGGATTGCTCGGCGATCGCGCGGCGCGATTCGTCGACAGATGTGACGTTGGCATTCAGCTTGATCTTTTGGAGGTCGTCTTCGGTCTGAGAGAGCCTCGAACGCCATTCGTCGGTCTTCCGGGTCAGCACATCATCGAACAGGCCGACCGACCGATGGACCTCGGCGTGTTTGCGCAGGTAGCTCTGGATCAATTGGCGCAGGACCTTCTGCGCCACTTCGGGATTCGAGTGGCTGAACTTCACCTGGATCACCGTGCTCCGACGCGGGACTTCGAGTTGAAGGCCGCGCATGATGACATAGGCGGCGGCGTGGACGTTGGTGGCGGCGGGATCCGCCCCGAGAATCTGCTCGGGGCCGATCAGTTCAGCGACCTGGGTGGCAAGATCGCGACTGGTCAGGATCTCCATCTCCGAATTGAGGATGGCATCGCCTCTCGAATCCGGCGATTTGAGGTCGGTTTGAACGGCGCCGGGGGCGGCATCGGCGGCTTTGGTGTCGCGGACGTAGCGGACGAGGAGCTTGGCTTCGGAAGTGTAGAGGGGCTTTTGCGTGAGGTAGAGCGCTCCGGCGCCAAGAACACCCAAAAGCGACAGGGTCAAAGCCAGCCACTTGTGTCGGAATAACGCATAGACGACATCGGCAGCCCGGATGGTTGGCGGTGGCGAGCCAGCCGGTCTGGATGGCGGCGTTGAGGTTCCGGGCTGATCAGTCATGACAAACTCGTTTCTCCGGTTCAGGTCAGATGCCGGTACATCAGGCTGCCCAGGGCGCGCAGGGCCACAATAGGCAGACATCGGAAGACGGCGTTGTGCCAGCCCGAGGACCGATCGCGATCCGCCATGTAACGGCTGCGCCGCAGGTCATACTTGAAGTAGGAAAGCCGGGACTCGACCGCGCCCCAGCCAGCCTTGAATCGGCGCAGGCCCTCGTTGGCCATCGAAGTGCGCCCGAAATCCAGCGCCGCAAAACCGCAGCCTGCATAGAACCGAATGGCGCGCCACATGACCAGGTTATTGGCGCGCAGGTCCTGACGCGCAAGGTCTGACGCGCCGAATTTGTAGAAGGCCCTGCGGCCCGACTCGAAGAACATCGCCCCAGCCACCGGTTGGCCCAGGCGATGGGCGAGAATCACACGCCCGGCACCCCGCGCAATCACATGCCGGGCGATGTTGTCGAAAAACGCCTTGGGCTGGATCGGCATTCCCTGTCTGCGCCGAGTCATGCAGTGGAGCCGGTAAAAGGCGTCGACGGATGCGGCGGAGTCCTCGATGCGCACATCGAGTCCGCTGCGGTCGGCTTTCCGGATGGCTCGTCGGACCGATGGAGCGAACCCGGACGACAACCCGGCCTCGCCGGCTGTGAGATCGAGGGTGTGCGCGTAAAAGCTGAGCGAGAGGCGCGCGTCGGGCATCCATTGAGCACCGCCGCGGCATTCCCAAGTGCGCCAACCGCGGATCCGGCCCAGAGCGATGAGCCCATGCGCGAGATCCAGGAACTGGGTGGCATCCTCGACCAGAGGAGCGGAATCGTCGGTGAATGGCAATCCAATGCCGCGTCTGCCCCCGATCAGGCCGTCCACATCCATGCAGGGGAGCAAGCCGGTCAGGCGTCCGTCGGCGAAGACGGCCATGTACACCGGGTTGAATCCGTAGGTGTCGTGGAGCACACGCGCCCAGGCGGCCGTGTGAAAGAACGTCGAGCCCGGATGCGACAGCACCATGTCATCCCAATCGAGCGCGGTCAGAGGGTTGAGCGGGATCGGTGAGGAAGGGGACGGGTGATCGAAGTTCGGAGATCGCAGGTCGAGGTTCGGAGATGGGAGATGGGAGATCGGTGCGTCGGTGCGTCGGTGCGCCGGTGCGTCGGTACGCCGGTGCGCCGGTGCGTCGGTGCGTCGGTGCGCCGGTGCGTCGGTGCGTCGGAGTTCGGAGTTTGGAGATCGGGGAGGCAGGGTGGCGGCGGGCGAGCTGCAAAGGGGCAAGCGGGAAGGGCCGAGGGCGGCGGACGAAGAAAGAGGACCGGGGCCGTGGTCTGTGCCGATGTCAGCCATCGCGCCGCGTGAGGCCACGCGGCCTACAATATCGCTGTCTGCCACGCTGTAGGCCGGGTCCCCCGACCCGGCGCCTGTCCCGATGTCAGCCATCGCGCCGCGTGAGGCCACGCGGCCTACAACATCGCTGACTGCCGCGCTGTAGGCCGGGTCCCCTGACCCGGCGTTTGTCTCGAGGCCAGCCATCGCGCCGCGTGAGGCCACGCGGCCTACAATATCGCTGACTGCCACGCTGTAGGCCGGGTCCCCTGACCCGGCGTTTGTCTCGAGGCCAGCCATCGCGCCGCGTGAGGCCACGCGGCCTACAATATCGCTGTCTGCCACGCTGTAGGCCGGGTCGCCCGACCCGGCGCCTGT
>JAKLFY010000008.1 GCA_022710935.1 Verrucomicrobiota bacterium | reverse complement strand
ACGCTGGGGTGCGTGAACGGTTGGGTGGGGTCATCCGTGGCGACGCCGACGATGGTCAGGCGGTTCGCCAGCGGTCCAAACAGCAGTTCTTGGAGCACGTGATAGCCGCCCATGAAGCTGCCGAAGACGGCAACGCGGGTCAGCGGCGGCGGGGCCGTGGCGTAGTAGATGGGGGGCGTTTCGCGGAGAACCCAAGATTCCCGCGCCGGGAAAGTCAGCATCGCTCTCATGTTTACCTCCATCCTCAGCGGCGCACGGAGAGCCCGACCCAAGGGCCACGCGAGCAACCGTAATTGCCGGGCAGTCGTGCCGGCGGTAGATGTCGATCCGGTTCGATGCAAGATCAAGTTCTTTTTTGAGATAGATTCAATCTGCTAACGTATCTGCGCCAAATCGTAGTCGGCCGCGCGGGATGAGCTGCGGGACGGGACTGACTTCGTGAGGTGAGGGATTCCCTTTCGCCAACCGTGAGGGCCGTGCGGGTGTTACCCGATAACGCCCGCAGCAGCAAACACACGACCAGGTGGCCTCCCACGAGGAGGCATGCGATCCTACCCGAGGACGGTGCAGCGTTGGCTCAGGACGACCGAACCCCCGGAGTCCAGGACAGGGCGGCAGAGGGTTGCCGGAGAGGATTCAGCCGAGGGTTTCGTGTTGATCTGCTCGCGTTCCCGATTCATACCTCCGTCCGGCAGTCGTTTGGCACGTGTGACGAACCGGGCAAAAGAGCGCATTGTGATGAAATCCTCCGCATGCAGAATCGCCACGATGGTGCGGGCTGTGCTGATCGGCGTCGGCTTGATGCTGGCGGGCGGCCAACGAACTGAACCGCAGTCCTCCCGATCCGCGCCTGAGTTTATTCGCGTCAGCAAGGACCGAACGCGTTTCGTCTTCTCAAGCACGCAACGCGAGTTCAGACCGTGGGGCTTCAATTACGACCACGACGCCTCGAACCGGCTCCTGGAAGATTACTGGAAGGACGAGTGGGCGACCGTCAGCGGAGATTTCGAGGAGATGAAAGCCCTCGGAGCGAACACCGTCCGTGTCCATCTGCAAGTCGCCAGGTTCATGAACTCGGCCACCGAGCCGAATCGAGAATCGCTCGCGCAGCTTGGTCGTCTGCTGCGTTTGGCCGAGACGAATCAGCTTCACCTCGATGTCACCGGCCTGGGGTGCTACCGGAGGAAGGATACGCCGAGGTGGTACAATGACTTGGGCGAAGGCCAACGGTGGGAGGTTCAAGCCCGTTTCTGGGAAGCGGTTGCCGAGGTTTGCTCGGCCAGCCCGGCCGTATTCTGTTACGACCTGATGAACGAGCCGATCGTCTCGGAGGACAAACAGAACCGGGACTGGACGCCGGGCGAGTTCGCGGGCATGTGCTTCGTGCAGCGCCTGACCCTCGATCGCGCCGGGCGCACTGAAAAGGAGGTGGCAAAGGCCTGGGTGGACATGCTGGTCACCGCCATCCGGAAGAAGGACCAAGGGCACCTCATTACCGTCGGCGCGATCCCTTGGGCGCTGACCTTCCCCGGGGCCAGACCGCTGTTCTACTCGCAAGAGGTTGGCGCAGGTCTGGACTTTGTCAGTCTCCACTTCTATCCCAAGCGGGGTGAAGTGGACAAAGCGCTGGCGGCGCTTGCGGTCTACAACGTGGGCAAGCCGATCGTCATCGAGGAGATGTTTCCATTAAACTGCTCGATGACGGAATTGGATGCGTTCATCGAGGGATCGCGCAGGCTGGCGGTCGGCTGGCTCGGATTCTACTGGGGAAAGACGATTCCCGAATACAAGCAGAGCGAACCGGACATCGCCGCGTCGATGGCGCTGGAATGGCTCGAGTCCTTTGCCGCGAAGACGCCCGACGTTCTCGGCGTGCCCCCCCGAGTCGAGCGCTGAGTTTCCTGCAAGATGCTTGCTGTCATCTACGAACAATTCCAGGGACCGCTGGAGCTCCGGCGGGTCTCGGATCCCACCCCGCCACAGGACGGCGTGGTGGTCCGAGTCGCGGCCAACGGCATCTGCCGGAGCGATTGGCACGGGTGGCAAGGCCATGATGCGGACATTCGGCTGCCCCACGTGCCGGGCCACGAATTGGCCGGCGTGATCGAGGCGGTGGGCGTTGGCGTCCGACACTGGCATCCGGGCGACCGCGTCACGGTTCCGTTCGCCGTCGGTTGCGGCGTCTGCCCCCAATGCATCTCCGGCAACCCGCAGGTCTGCGATGACTATTTCCAGCCCGGCTTCACCGCGTGGGGTTCGTTCGCCGAATTCGTCGCGCTTCCCCATGCCGACCACAATCTGGTCCTCCTGCCCGATGACCTGGGCTTCGTCGCTGCGGCCAGTCTGGGCTGCCGGTTCGCGACGTCCTTCCGCGCGGTGGTGCAACAGGGACGTGTCGCCCCGGGGGAATGGGTGGCGGTACACGGCTGTGGTGGAATTGGCTTGGCGGCCATCATGATCGCCTGTGCGATGGGTGCGCAGGTGATTGCGGTGGACGTGAGACCCGAAGCGCTGGCGTGCGCGCAGGCGCTGGGCGCAGTGCACACCCTGAAAGCCACCCGCCAAGGCGACGTGGCGACAGCGATCCATGAGTTCACGGGCGGCGGGGCGCATTTGTCGATCGACGCCCTCGGCAGCCGGGCAACCAGTCGCAACTCGATCCTCTGTTTGCGCAAGCGGGGTCGGCATGCGCAGGTGGGGTTGATGGTGGCGGAGGACCGGGATGCGCCTGTGCCGATGGCCTCAGTGATTGCCAAGGAACTGGAAATCCTCGGTTGTCATGGCATGGCCGCCCAGGCCTATCCGTCGCTGCTCACCATGATCAGGGCGGGCAAACTCGACCCTCAGCGTTTGGTTGGAAAGACGGTCACGCTCGCCGAAGCGCCCGCCGCACTGATCGCTCTTGGGGCATTTGGCGGGACGGGCGTGACCGTCATTGATCGGTTTGACGCGACCTCCCACGCACCGGCCCCCCTCATCCCGTCCCTCTCCCCCGTTCGGAGCGGGGGAGAAGGTGGCGAATCCGACTGAGGGGGACCGGTCTCGCCGGGTTCCAAGTCCTGCGAATCACGGTGACCCCATGCAGAAGCTCCGTGACTTCCGCCGGCCACACGAGCTTGGTCACTCCAGCCCCATCTGAAGGCGTTTGATGGTGCATCAGAACTTCACCTTCTGCGCCATCTCTTGGCTGTGCTGGTTGCGGAGGTGGCCATAGACCTTCATCGCCAGCGCACCGCCGTCCTTGTGGCCCAGCCAACGGCTCAGGGTTGGGATGTCGACGCCGGACTCGATGCAGCGGGTCGCGAAGAGGTGACGCAGGTCGTGGTGGGTGATGCGATGCATGCCCGTGGTCTTCGCCGCTCGGTCCATCGCCTTCTGACACTCGCGGACCTTCATCACGGGAGTCGCGGGCTGCTCATCCGGCCGTTCGCCGCGCAAGCGCTCCAAAAGTTGACGCATGTCGGGGATCATCGGCACCCGACGAACGGTCCAGTTCTTGGTACCGGTCTCGGCGTCACCGCGGACGAGAATCTCCTCACGCTCGAAATCGCAATCAGCCCATGTGACACTCGCTGCTTCCCCCTTGCGGAAGCCGCCGAAGGCAAGGAAGCGAACCAAGTCCGCACATCCCTCGCTGCACCAGGCCCCAGCGGAAGCGATGGTGTTGGTGAATATGGCGAATTGTTCGTGGGTGGGCAGGTGGAGAGTTTTACTGCGCACCTTGACTTTCTTGATCTTCATCGCGGGGTTCCCGTAGCGGGCGCCCTCGTCTGAAGCTAGCGCGAGGACTTGGCGCAGCGTGCCCACGGTGTTGTTGTACACCGACGGCGAGTAGGACTTGGCGAAACGGCTTGCCCAGGCGAGGCAATCACGCTCGGAGATCCTTTTCACGTCCGTCTCCTCCAATTCCGGCCAGGACTTCAGTAGGGCGGCAATGCACTTGCGTCGGTACAGCTTGGACGTTGGCTTGATTGCCGGGTTCCCCTCGACCTGGTCTCGGTATATCGCAAGGGCCTCACCGAAGGTCATGCGACCCTTAGTCGCCTCCGCGCGAGCCTCAAGATTCTCTCGTTCCTCCTTGACGAGGTCGGTCAGGCGCAGGCGGGCAACGCTGATTCTGTCCGTCTTGAGCGACTGGCGAATGAGCTTGCCGCCAACGCGAACGCGGGCAAAGTAGGTGCCGGATGGCACGTAGCGGATCAGGTTGGCAACGGGCGTCTTCACCCACACAGGTGGGGCGGGACTGGTGGTTTTCATTCGAACAGTATCAAATCCTAGTATCAGATCACAGATGCTCCCAGGATGACCGTTCTGCAAGTGCTTTTTAACTAATTGGTTGGGCCCATAGCTCAGGGGTTAGAGCAGGCGACTCATAATCGCTTGGTCGGGGGTTCAAATCCCTCTGGGCCCACCATCGTCTCACGCGCTCCGCAGAAGGGCGAACACGAGGGCCATGAGGAGGAGGAACGCACCGACGATCAGCGCGATGATGGTTGCCAGTCTGTGGCGCATGGTTGGTTGCGGGTGGCGACGAGATCAGACCAGATTGAAACGCTCGGAATGGAAGTCGCCGAATGGCACGCCCAGGCGATGCAGCGAACGTTCGACGGCGTCCATCATCGGCTGGGGACCGCAGATGAAATATTCGTGCTGTCCATCACGCGGGATGTGGCGTCCGAGCGATTCGCCACTGATGAACCCCCTCTCGCCGGGCCAATCGGGCGGCGGGTTGGCCAGCACGTAAACGACCTTGAGGTTGAGGCGCGGGATGAGGGCGTCGATTTCCTCACGGAACGTGAGGCTTTCGAGGTTGAGGCCGCCGTAGATGAGCAGGAGGGGGCGCCGATCGCCCCGGTCGGCGAATGTGCGCAGGTGGCTCATCATCGGCGTGATGCCGATGCCCCCGGCGATGAACACGAAGCCCTCGGCCCCCGGGTGGCGATCGGCACTCAACGCCCCGAAGGGGCCGTCCAGATAGGCCTTTTGACCCGGTTTGAGATCCTTGATGCGCCGGGTGAAATCGCCCAGATCTTTGATCGTGAACTCGAGGTGCCGGGGTGCTTCTTCGGCGCTGCTCGAGAATGAGAAGGGATGCTCGCGATCGGAAAAGGGGGAATCGCCGAGGGTGATCCATGCGAACTGCCCGGGTTGGAATCGGATGCCCGGGTGGTTGATCGGCGCGATCCTGAGAGTGTAAGCGGATCCGCGCTCGGGCCGGACCTGCTCGACGGCATAGGGCGTTCGGAGTTCCCAGCACGGTTTGACCAGGCGCACCCACAGGGTGAGGCCAAGCCACATCGACGAATAAGCCAGCCAGAAGGACCTTTTCCACGGATGATCGAGGTAGTGGCCGATTTCCACCACGTGAATCACCCCAAAGATCACCGCCAGGGAGCCCAAGACCGCATGCGCGCGCCGCCACCCGTCGTAGCCGAGCCGGAGGCCCTGGCGGAAGACGGACGTGAGAATGAGGCTCGTGAGGGCAAGGAGCGCAAAGAAGCCAAATCGGGGATAGGTGGGGTGGTTGATGAAATCGAAGCGGATGCGCACAGCCGGCCAATCGACCAGCGCCAGGAGGATCGGGTGCGCAAGGATGAAGGCGAAAGCGATCAGGGAGATCTGCCGGTGGAAACTGTAAACGACATCGCTGCCGTAAGGCGACTTCAGCCATTTGAAGCGCGCCGTCAGCACGAACTGCAGGCCCATCATCGCCAGACCGATGAAACCCAACGCGACAGACAGCTCGCGCGCGAACTCGCGCCTGACCGGGGCCACGGGGGTGAAGGTGGCCCGCAGTGGCCTCACACGCCCGGGACTCCCTCTTCTTGTTCCGGGCTGAGGTCTCCGGGTCAACGCAGAGCGGATCTGGATGGGCTTCTGGCGACGCGTTCGTGCGAGGGGACTGCGCCGAGCCCCAAGGACTTCGAGAGCCAGGCCTGGTAGTCAACCACGGTTTCGCGGTGGGCGGCCAGCACGTGCAACACCTCCTGCAGGTCGTCGACGTAGCCGCCCTCCCAGGTGTCGGGGATTCGATCCGCCCAGCGCATGAAATAATCGAGGGCTCTGAGGAAATCGGCCAGGGCGGTCAGCGTCAACCCCCTGTACTCGCCACAGACGGCGTCCTGGATGATGGACACCATCTGGCGGATGCCCTGGGTCAAGCGATCATGGGCGAATTGACCCGGTTTGAGCGTGGCGAGTTTCGAGGCGATCACTTCGTTCAGTTCGGCCGGGTGACACAGATCCTGCACGGTGTAGGCCGCCAGCCCGGAGTCAAAGGTGACAGCGCGGATATTCATTGATGGCGTCCAGTATGGGTGACGGGTGGCTGCCGCGCATTTACGAGATGCCGGTCCGTTTATAAGGGTCTGGTTCATGGCGTCCCGGATGAATCGCGCCGTCGCTGGATGCGTCAACATCACTGTCCGCGGCGCGCTCGGCGTGCAGGCTGAATGGGGCGGCTTGGCCCCGCGCGCCCGGGAGAGACCATGCGGATCACCGACGTCCTCGTACGAAAAGGGCTGCTGACGGGCGAGCAAATGGCCGACGTGCTGCGTTTGCAGCAGGCGGAGGGGTTGCGTCTGGACCGGGCGATCGTGCGGCTCGAGTACCTGAGCGAACGGGAGCTTCTGGGTGCGTTGGGAGAGCATCTCAAGCTCAAGGTGGCGGATCTGTCGCAGTTGAGCGTCGGCCAGGAGGTGCTGCGGCTGCTCCCGGCGAAGCTCGTGTTTCGCAAGCGTGTGTTCCCGATCGCGCGCGGAGACGGCGCGATCGAGGTTGCGACCAGCGACGCGTTTGACATGAGCGCGCTGGACGAGGTGCGACTGCTGACCGGGCTCGAGGTGCGGCCGGTGCTTGCGGCGGCGGAGGAGATCGACAAGCTGATCAAGGCGCACTACGGGGTCGGGGGGGACACGATTGACGAGATGGTGGCGGGGGGGGGGGGGGGGGTGTCGGCGGAATCGGCGACGAGCGAGGATCTGCTCGAGATGGCGCAGGAGGCGAGCGTCATCAAGCTGGTGAACGAGATCATCATCGAGGCGGTGAACGAGCGGGCGAGCGACATCCACATCGAGCCGTACGAGCACGAGCTTTCGATTCGGTATCGGATCGACGGGGTGCTGCACGAGGCTTCGATGCCTCCGCAGATCCACCGGTTCCAGGGGGCGATCATCAGCCGGCTCAAGATCCTTGCCAACCTGAACATTGCGGAGCGGCGCGTGCCGCAGGACGGGCGCATCGAGTTCAGTGTGGGCGGGCGGCAGATCGATGTGCGGGTGAGCGTGATCCCGATGCTTTTTGGGGAGGGCATCGTCATGCGTCTGCTCGACAAGTCGAGCGTGCTCTTCACGCTGACGCAACTGGGGATGGACGACGCCACGTTCAGCCGGTTTCAGGGCCTGATCCGGCGTCCGCACGGGATCCTGCTGGTGACGGGGCCCACCGGCAGCGGGAAGACGACGACGCTCTACGCGGCGCTGAATGCCCTGGTCAACTCCGAGATCAAGGTGCTCACCGTCGAGGATCCGGTCGAGTACCATCTGCGCGGCGTGAATCAGATCCCGGTCGATCCGCAGGTGGGGATGACTTTCGAACGCGGGCTGCGCGCGATCCTGCGTCACGATCCGGACGTGATCATGATCGGGGAGATTCGCGACCTCGAGACGGCGCGGGCTGCGATCGCGGCCGCGCTGACCGGTCACCTGGTGTTGTCCACCCTGCACACGAACGATGCGGCGTCGGCGCCGATGCGGCTGCTCGACATGGGGGTCGAGCCGTATCTGGTGAGCAGCACGCTGATTGGCGCGATGGCCCAGCGGCTGGTGCGGACGATTTGTCCGAAGTGCAAGACGACCGACCCGGCGGATCCGCGGACCCTGCCCGACGATCTCGGCTGGGGGCCGGGCGATGTCCTGCACCGCGGGGCCGGATGCGAAGCCTGCCGCGGGACCGGGTTCCGGGGGCGAACGGGGCTCTACGAGCTGCTCACGATCAACGAGCCGCTGGCCGAGTGCGTCCTGCACCGCCGTCCGCCGCCCGAGCTCATCCGGGCCGGCCGGGAGGATGGGCTGCGCCTGCTGCGGGAGGACGGTTGGATGAAGGTGCGCCAGGGGGTGACCACGGTGGACGAGGTTGTGACCTGCACGGCGGTGTGAGGCATCGAGGAGGGGCATGGCCGATTTCCAGTACACCGCCAAGACCGCCGGGGGCGAGACCGTCACCGGCGTGTTGTCGGCCGAGAGCGAGGCGACGGCCCTGCGGATCCTGGACGAACGGAATCTCTTTCCGCTGGCGTTGCGGAACGGTTCGGGGGCGGCCGCCCGGCAGGCGGCGCGGCGGCGGGTCCGCACCCGGGACGTGGGGATCATGTACGGGCAGTTGGCGGATCTGATCGGGGCCGGGGTGCCGCTGCTGCGCGCGCTCGATTCGCTGGTCAAGTCGACGGTCAACGCGCGACTGGCCGGTTTGTTGCGGGAGGTGCGCGCGGGGGTCGCGGACGGCAAGTCGCTCACGGACGCCCTGCGGGAGCATCCGGAGACCTTTCCGCCGTTGCACACCGCGATGGTGCAGGCCGGGGAGCGGGCGAGTTTTCTCGAGGATGTTCTGCAGAGCCTGTCGGGCTTTCTCGAGCGGCTGGACGAATTGCGCAGCAAAGTGATCGGGGCGCTGATTTATCCGGCGTTGCTTGCCGGCGTGGGCACGCTGGTCCTGGTCGGGGCGCTGTTGTTCTTCGTGCCGCGGTTCGAGCCGCTGCTGGGCGACGCGCGCAAGCCGTTGCCGACGGAGCTGGTTTTTTGGCTAAGCGGGGTGTTGCGCGGGTATTGGTATTTGGCGCTGGCGGCCGGGGCGGGCCTTGGGGCCCTTGTCTGGGGGGCGCTGGCGAGCGAGCGCGGGCGGCGCTGGTACGAGGAGTGGCGCCTGCGCGTGCCGGTTGTCGGGACTGCGCTGAGGCTTCTGGGCATCACACGGTTTTGTCGGATCCTGGGCACGCTCTTGGCCAATGGCGTTCCTCTGCTGCAAGCCCTCTCGATCAGTCGCGGGGCGACCGGGTCGAGGCTTCTGGGCGACCGCATCGCCGATGCGATGGAGAGCGTGCGTGGGGGGCGGCCGCTGACGGAGCCGTTGCGGGTGGGCAACCTGTTTCCCGAGCAGATCCTGGCGATGATCCGGGTGGCGGAGGAATCGAATCGTCTGGACAAGGTGTTGTTGAAGATTGCGGACACGGTCGAGCGGCGGACCAACCGCCAGGTGGACCAGGTGGTGCGGCTGCTCGAACCGCTGATTCTCTGCCTGGTTGCGATGGCGATCGGGGTTCTGGCGCTGGGTTTGCTTCTGCCCATATTCACGATGGCGAGCAACCTCGGGCGGGCGTCCTAGTGTGCATGCTGACTTCTCTTGTGAACGGCGGCTCCGCGGTGGCAAAGAACGGTGAGAGGCGCAGGCCAGGCAGAGGATGCGCTGAATGCAAACAGGTTTGACGGCGTCTATTCTGGCTTAAATACTGTGGTCTTATGAAGATGCGCAATCAGGCCGGGCGAATCGCGCCGGTGCGGGCGTCGATGGGCTTCACGCTCATCGAGGTTCTGCTGGTGATCGTCATTATCATGATGCTGGCGGCGGCGCTGGTGACGTTTGTGCTGCCGCAGCAGGCAGGGGCGGAGCGGAACACGACGCGGCTTTTATTGACGCAGGTGCAGACCTCGCTCGACACGTACCGCATGAACGTGGGGCACTATCCGACCGAGGAGGAGGGCGGATTGGGGGCGCTGCTCGTCAGACCGCAGTTCGAGAACGAACAACTCGGGGAGCGCTGGCAGGGGCCGTACATCAAGCCGGGCACGAAGCTGCTGGATGCCTGGGGCCACCAGGTGGTCTACGAATTGCAGGACCTCGCGGGCACGGGGCAGACCAACGGGCTCCCCTACCGCTTGTTTTCAATCGGACCGGACGGCCAGGCGGACACCGAAGACGATCTGGCGCTGGAAACGACGGCGGACGAGAACCTGGATTCGAGGAGTGTGCTCGAGACAACGCCCCGATAGGCTGCCGCACGTGTCAAAGACCAATCGCCAGGCGGGTTACACGCTCCTCGAGTTGCTGCTCGTGGTGCTGTTGGTGTCGCTGTTCACCGGCGCGGCTGTCATGAATGTGGCGCCGCTCGCCCAGGGAGCGCGGCTCGATGAAGGGGTCGGGCAGCTCGAGACGCTGCTCCGGTTTGCCCGCGCCGAAGCCGCCCAACAGGGGCGCCGGCATCAACTGCAGATCCAGGCCGCAGCGGAAGCCCAGCCGGCCAGCCGCGCGGCGATCGCGGTGCGTTGGGAGCCCGAGCCTCTGCAAGAGCCCGGTGTTTTCGTCCAAAGCCAGTCCACCGCCGCGTTGGCCCAGTCCGTGACCGAGCACGTGCGCATCGAGCATGTGCGCTTGATCGAGCCGGCGTCCCCGTCCGCCCCCCCGCCAACCGCACGGGACTCGTGGGAGATGTCCGCGCCGGCGTCCGAACCTCCCGTAAATCCTGCGTTTGGGACGGTCGAGGAATGGCCGTCGATTACGTTCTATCCGGATGGATCGTCCGATTCGGCGGAGATTCTCGTCGGCTCGACGGACATCAACGATCCGCGCCGAATGCTGGTGAAGTGGAACGGTCTCAGCGGCAGCGCGGCGCGCGAGGGAGTGAATCCCGAGAGCCTTGGCCTGTTTGGAAGCAGAACCGCCGAGGCGCAACCCCTGGAGCCGGCCTCAGTCGCCCATACGATCCTCGGGCCCTCGGCTCCTTGACCTATGGGGCGCGCATGCAGTTGCCTGGACCGGCGGACCAGACTCAGCCCCGGCGGGAGCCGCGCTCCGGGCGCGGGGCGGTCCTCCTCGAGGTCCTGCTGGCCCTTGGTTTGTTTGTGGTGGCCGCGGCGGTGGTCACTGGCGGCTTGAACGCCGCCGTCGAACGTACGATCCGGTTGCGGGCGCAAACTCACGCGCTGGATCTCGCTGCATCCGTGATCTCCGAAATTCAGATGGGACTGCGCGCTTCACAGGCCGCGGGGCCGGAATCCTTCGAGGCTCCGTTCGATCAATGGACCTGGGAGATCGAGGTGGGCCCGTACACGTTCGGAACCGAGAACGCACCCGGATTGCAACTGGTGACGGTCATTGTCCGCGGCGAGACGCCGCCCACGGTCCAGCGCCTGACAACGATCCTTGTTTCGCAGGGCGAGGCCGGTCCAGTGGGCGATGAGTATGGAGGTTGGGACGGGGCCTTTGACGGAGCGAGATGGCGCCGTCTGATCCCGCACTGCGGGACGGCTACGGAGCCACGGTTCATGGGAGGCGTTGTCATTCAACAGCTTAATGCGCACGGGGACAAGGAACCGAAAACGCTCAACGTTCAACGTTCAACGCTCAACGTTCAGCCCTCAACCATCGGCCATCAACCATCAACCAGCCACGGATCCCGGCACGAGGTCTCGGGGCCAGAGGAGGCGCCGTGGGGATGAGACCGCTTCGTGTGCGAGCCGTGCCGCTGGGTGCCAGGGCGTTCACGCTTCTCGAAGTGTTGTTGGCGCTGTCGATCGCCATCGGGCTGTTGGTTGTCGTCCTTTTCTACTACCAGCAGGCCGCCCTGCTCCGGGACAGCACGCTCGAGTCGGTCACGGGACTGGCCGCCGTGCGTCTGTGCATGGACCGCCTGGGAACGGAGCTGCGGACGGCCAGCGCGCAGCCCGACAGTTTCCGGGGCGGCTCTCAAGAGATCGAGTTCCTCCACTGCGAGCTTCCCGAATCCGGCGCCGCGGCAACGGCCGAAGCCGACGCCCATGTGTCAACCCCGCTTCTGCTCCGTCGGATCCGCTATGCCATGCCTGCGTCCGAGGAATCGAGTGCAGTGGGGGGATTGGTGCGGACGGAGACCATGGTGACGCCCGCCGCGCCTGAGGCGGACGAAGCGGATCCGAACTCCGTGGAAGCGCACCGGGCAGAAACGGGTTTTGTGGAGGAGTCGTCTGAACCGCCTGACACCAACGACGTGTGGGCGGTCGAGACTGCGAGCATCGAGGAGGAGGGCACACGCATCACCACCTCGTTCCCGAGCGCGGGCGCGCCGCCGCTGACCATTCCCGAACTGCGCTATTTGCGCCTGCGCTACTGGGACGGCGCGCAGTGGCAGGACTCATGGTCCGGTTCCGATTTGCCCCGCGGCATCGAGGTGACGCTCGCCCTCGAGCCGGTTCCGCCGGATGCCGCCCCGGGCACGCTGCCCGGGGAGGTGTTTCGGCGAGTGATTGCGATTCCGGCGGGGCTCGCTTCGAGCCCGGTTCGAGCCGTCGCGGACGATTTTGAATCGGGGAGCGTGAACGGGGGGATGACCTCGGAGGGTGGCCGATGAAGACGCACTGTCATCCACCCGAAGATCGCTCGAGGCCCTGGTGTTCAGGGGGCTTTGTTCTGCTGATCGTGTTGGTGGTGGTGCTGCTCAGCTCGATGCTGGCCGCGAGTGTTCTCTACGCGATGCGGTCCGAAGCCGCGGCCCACACGGCGAGTGTCCAGCGCGAACAGGCCTGGGCGGCGGCCATGAGCGGCGTGGCCCGGGCGCTGGCTGTGGCGACGGATCCGGGGGACGCCTGGATGGACTGGGAGGACAACCCGGCGATGTTTCAGCATCAGTTTGTGAACCAGGACGGCGATGACCAATGGTTTTTCACGGTGTACTCGGCCTCGGACTCCCTGGGCGCCGAGGTGCGGTTCGGTTTGACGGACGAATCGGCCAAGCTCTCGGTGCGGCATCACGATGCCGCATGGCTCGGGAAGCTGCCGGGGCTCGATGCGAAGCTCGCCGCGGCGCTTGCAGGCGCCGTCCCGCGATCCGAAACCGCGCCACGGACGAACAGTCCGAGCGCTGCCTCATGGGCCCCGGACGTCTCGGGCCGCGCGGGTGCAGGCGACCCGCCCTCCGGAACGCGACCGTCCGAGACTCGGCTGTCGGAGGCTCGACCGTCGGAGGCTCAGGCGTCAGAAGCTGTGCCTTCGATCCCAGCGGCGTCGGCCAGCCCGGTCCCGTCCATCGAAGAGTGGTTTGCCGCGGCGGGGTTGAGCAGTCAGTTGCTTTACGGGGAGGACGCGAACTACAACCTTCGGTTGGACCCGGACGAGGACGACGGTGAGACGCGCAAGCCGCTGGACAATGCGGACGGCCAGTTGGATCGGGGTTTGCAGCAGTATCTCACGACGATCAGCTACGACCTGAACGTCAACAGTGAAGGGCAGCCGCGCATCAATCTCAACGATGCCCAGGCCGACCTCTCGAAGAGCGGCCTGCCTCAAGCGACACTCGATTACATGGCGGCCCTGCGCCGCGCCGGCCAGTCGCTTTCCCACGCGGCCGCATTGCTCGAAGCCGAAGGCGAGTTTCAGGATGCCGAGGGGCGCCCGCAGCGCCTGCGCTCGGGCATTGGGCGCGAGGAATTGTCCGTCGTATTGGACCAGTGCACTACGACCAATGCCGCGCGACTCGAAGGGCTGATCAATGTGAACACGGCGCCGCGCGCCGTTCTGATCGCGATTCCGTTTGTAGGCGAGGCCCTGGTCGACGCGATCCTCGCGACGCGGCCCGGTCTCACGGCGGACGAAGCGCGCACGCCCGCGTGGCTGTATCGGCGCGGCCTGGTGAGCGCCGAGGAGTTCAAGCAGATTGTTCCGCACCTGACCACGCGCAGCCTCCAGTTCGGCTTCCGCTGCCTTGGTTACGCCGTGCCATCCGGACGCTACCGGGTGTTGAGCGTCACGGTGGACACGGCGCCGCAACCGCCGCGTGTCGTCGCCCTGCGGGATCTGACGCGGTTCGGATTCCCGGTGCCGCTGGCAGTGTTGGAAAACGGAGGCGCGGGTGGCGTGTTGACAACGAGTGCGGGTGGGCGGCCCGCATGGTGAGTCTTGAGTCATGGCGCTTAACCTCGATCACATCTGGACTGGTCTTGCGGCCCGCTTGAACCGGCCGACGGCGTCGCGCCGGAGTCGGCGTCCCAGCATCACGGCGCTCGATCTCGAAGGGGGCTTCCTCGAGGTGGTGCAGGCGGCGTTGCGAGGCGGAGAGCCACGGGTGATCCGGCACGCGGCTGTTCCACTGGATCGGTCGCCGGACGCCGATTCGGAGACAGGGTCGGTTTCGGCTCCGGTGTTTGCCGCCGCGCTGGCGCGTGCTGGAATTCGCCCTGGCGCCGTGGTCATGGGGGTGCCACGCGCGCGGGTGATGCTGCGGACCCTCGATTTGCCGCCGGCCGAACGCGAGGCGGAGATCGCGGCGATGGTGCATCTGCGGCTGCAGCGCGACTTGCCGTTCGGTCTCGACGAAGCCCTGATCGATTTCAGGATCCTGCAGCACCCGGCGTCGCTGCCGACTGCGCCGACCGGGTCGGATCGCCCGGGACCGCAAGGGGCGGCAGCCCCGGTCCGCGTGCTGGCCGCCGTGGTCAGGCGCGACACGGTTGAGCACTACCAGTCGCTGGCCAAAGCGGCGGGAGTGAAGCTGGCGGCCTTGGGACTGCGGTCGCTGGCGAGCGCGCGCGCAGCGCAATTCCTGGATCCTGGGACGACGCGCGGGTGTGTCGCCCTGGTCTCTGTCCATCGACGCGAAGTCCTGTTCGATGTGTTGTTCGAGGGCGCGTTG
The DNA here is from genome assembly GCA_022710935.1 of Verrucomicrobiota bacterium. Lineage (GTDB taxonomy): Bacteria > Verrucomicrobiota > Verrucomicrobiia > Limisphaerales > J093 > MWFF01. The sequence continues at coordinate 102,983 of JAKLFY010000008.1, read as the reverse complement.
GTGTTCAGCCGGGTTGGGGCCTTGGCGGCAGGGGCAGAGCCGGCGCTGGAAGCTCGAGACGCGGTGGTCGAGCCAACGGCGGAATCGGTGTTGACCGAGGTTGTGCGCAGTCTGCACAGCTACGAAGGCGTTGCGGACCACCATCCGATCGGGCGTTGCCTTGTGACGGGGTCGACCGGCGCCGAGGCGGCCCTGGCGCGGGCGCTGGGGAGGCAGTTGGGGGTGCAGGCCGAGGTTCTCGATGCTGCGGGGCCGTGGAGTGAGGCGTCCGACAACGCCCAGTTGCCGCCCCATGCGCTGCCGGCTGTCGGTCTCGCCCTGGGCGCGCTCGAACCGGAGGGGTTGCCGATCGATCTTCTGAATCCCAAGCGCCCTCCGGTCGCGCGTGACAACCGGCGCGTGCGGCAGTTGGGCATTGTGGCGGCGATTCTGGCGGTTCTGCTGGCGGCTGTCGGGCTGCGGGCGCGGTGGATTGGGGCCCGGGAGCGTCACCGCGCCCAACTCCAGGAACAGATCACGCTCGGATCCAAGAACCTCGCCGCTTACCGGCATGTCCGCAACCAGGCCCGGACTCTCGCCGATTGGTCGGGCGCCGGGCGCAACTGGCTCGATCACCTGACTGTCCTGAGCGCCCTGCTGCCGCCCAGCCGGGATCTCTATGTGACCGCGCTTTCGACCAGCGCGCGCAACACGCTCAACCTCGCCGTCAAGATCCGCGGCGGTGAGACCGTGGACCGCCTGTTGGAGACCCTGCGTTCCGCGGGCTACCAGGTGAAGGCGCCCGCCATCATGCCGGCCATGGACCGCTTCGGGTTTCGGTTCCAGGCGAACCTCGAACTGGGGATCCCAACCGCGATCACGAACGATCTCGATGCCCTCGCGGTCGAATCGCGTCCGCCGCCATCCCCCGTCGCCCCCGTCGCCCCCGTCGCGCCCGAAGCCGCGTCGTCGGCTCCCCCGCCCCAGGCTGAGTCACCTGCGCCGCCGGCTGCGGCCTCTCCCGCGCCGCCGCCGGGCGCTGTTCCGTCCGCGGCCCCGGCATCGGCCGCCTGGAGGGAGCAGCGTGGATCCCAGACCGGGGAACCGCGAATGCGCCGACGCCGACCGGAAGGAGGCTGGCGTGAATAAGCGGGCTCGACTTCTTGCCTGGGCGGCTTTGGGCGTGGCCGGGCTGCTGGCGATGGGCTTCGTGCTAAGGGCCGCGATCAATCGCCCCTTGCGGACTCTGGACGGCCAGATCCTCGCGCTCGAATCGCGGTTGAAATCGCTGCAGAAGGAGAGAGAGGCCTTTCTGAAGGCGGACACCGAGGTGCGGGCCGGCGCCGCCCGACTGTTCGCCAGCCAGGCTGCGGAGGCGGAGGCGCGACTGGGCGCCTTGTTGACGGCCCAGATCGTGCGCGTGGGATTGCGCGAAGGCGATTTTACCCGCATCCCCGTCGGGCGCCGCCGTTTGCCGGGCGCGGAGGAGGTGGGTTGGTCCGTGCAGGGAGAGGGATCCCTGGCGCGTTTGCTCGATTTGCTGTTTCTGCTGCAAAGCGAGCCGCGGCTGAATCGGATCGAGGGTCTCTCGCTGTCTCCCGCCAACGAAGGCGCGCGCACGCGGATTCGGTTTCGGTATGTGACATTGGTCTTCCTGCCGGCTGTCGAGATCGAGGCCTCGATCCCGGAGACGGAACTGAGCCTCGAAGCCCCCCTGCGCCGGCGCTACGACGCGATCACACGCCGCGATCTCTTCCGTCCGCACTCGCCCGAGGAGCAGGCCCCGAGTGCGCCGCCCGCGGGGGCGCCGGCGCCTGAGTCGGAACAGCCGCATTTGCGGATCGTCTCGCTCTCCTCGTGGGACGGGCAACCGGAGGTGCACCTATTCGACGCGCGGCAACAGCGCCTGGTTGTCCGCCGGCCCGGCGATGAACTGCTCGACGGCGAGGTGGCGGCGGTGGACTACCGCCCGCGGCCCGTGCCCGGCAAGGCCGGCCTGATCAGTTACAGCCGCCTCATCTGGCGGGTCGACACCAACTACTGGGCTGTCGAGCCGGGTCAGACCCTGGCTGACCGACGCCTGCTGGCGCCGGAGGAACTGCCGGCGACCCTTCACCCGATTTCCACAAAACCGGTTCTACCATGAGACTCGATCACTGCATCTGTTTGGTCTGTTTGGCTCTCTCGAGCCTGGCGCCGATGCGACCGCTGGCGGCCGACGGGGCGGGCGGCGACACGCCCATTGCGGCCACAAACTCGGCGCCGGACGCCGTCCCGATCAATGCCGGGGCCGCGACGACGACCTCCGTCGCGCCGCCATCGGGCACAGCGACGAACGCGCCGCCCGATGCGGCCGGCATCCGGTTTGACTTCGCCGGCATGCCTTATGCCGAGGCGATCCAGCGGTTCTGCCAGATGGCCGGCAAGCCGTTGATCGCCGACACGGTTGTCGAAGGGGCGCTGACGTTCTCGGATCCGAAGCCCTACACATACGGGGAGGCGCTGGACACGTTGAACCTGATTTTGGCGACCAAGAGCGTCATGTTGATCGAGGACGACCGTTACCTGCGCCTGGTCCCTTTCAAGGCATTGTCCCAAATGCCGCTCAAGCTGATCCGCGGCCTCGAGAACGTGGGCGATGTGCGCCCCGGCGAACTGGTCACGGTTGTGTTGGATCTCAAGAACCTCGATGCGGGCGAACTCTCGCAACCCATCAGCGGCATGCTTTCGTCCGCCGGTTCCGTGGCGTCGCTCTCGCGCGGGCGCGGGCTGATCATCACGGATCGCCTTGCGAACATCCAGCGCGTCCGGCAACTGCTCGACCAGGTGGACACGGCCTCGCCGGTCCAGCGGCAGGTCAAGACGTTCGCCCTGCGCAACGTGTCCGGCACGCTGATGAGCGATCTGTTGAACCGCACGTTCGGCATCGCCACGGCCCCGAAGCGAACCGTGTTCAACGACCAGCGCAAGGCCTACGAGGTGCTGCCGCCCGACCCCACCGATTACGTGACCGCGATTTTTGCCGAGGCTTCGAACACCCTGGTGCTGTTCGGGCCGTCGGAACGGATCGACATGGCCAGCGACCTGATTGCGCGCTTCGAGAGCGATGCGGGCGCCGCGGCGAGTGAGATCAAGGTGTTCTACCCCCAAATGCCCGCCGAGGAGTTGGCCGAAATGGTCCGCCAGGCGATCCCAGGCGTGGCTGGGCGAGGCGATCGCGGCCGCGAGAGCGACACTCGGGCCAAGGTGATCACCGACCGGACCAGCAACCGGCTGATCGTGACGGCGCCGGCCATTGGACAACTCGACGCCATCACCGCGCTCATTCGCCGTCTCGATCCGTCCACTCAGGAGACGGCCGCGGAGAAGGCCCCCGACCGCTCGACGCCGCAGCGGGAACTGCGTGTGGTGGATCTCAAGTCGGGATCCGCCCAGGCTTTGGCGCCAATGCTCCGCGATGCCCTGACCGATCTGACTCGAGACACACCCGGCCCGAACCCGATGAGCCAGGTGCGGATCCAGGCCGCGCCGATGGGGAACCGGATCCTGCTGACCGGCGCCCCGGACGCCCTCGACGACGTCCTGCGGCTGATCGAGCAACTCGACACTGTGAGCGCGCCGGCCGAAGTGACGCGCGTGTTCAAGTTGCGCCAGGCGAACGCCAACCGCGTGGCGGGCCTGATCATGGGCGCGATGGGCGGATACGACTGGCGCCGCCGCGGTGGTGGCGGCGCGCTGCTGGCCGCCGCGGACGATCGCAGCAACTCGCTGATCGTCGCGGCCCCGGAAGGCCAGATGAAGATGATCGAGCAGGTGATCGAACAGCTCGAAGCGGTGGGCGGCGCCGGCGGGCGGCAGTTGAAGATCCTCGAACTCACGAACAACTCGGCCGCCACGGTCGCCGGCACACTCACGCGGCTGTTCGCCCCCCAAGTCAACTCGTACGATCCCACCCAGCGGGTCGCGCTGACTCCGGCGCCCAATGACCGCGCCCTGGTGCTCGAAGCCGACGAGTCGATGATGGCCCGGCTCGAGGAGGCGGTGCGGACACTCGATACGGCCGCCGCGGCCGGAGGCATTGAAACGCGCGTGGTCGAGGTCAAGTCGGGGTCGGCTCAGGCCCTGGCCCCGATGTTGAACGAGGCGCTCTCTCAGTTCGGGCGCGACGGCCGGGGCGCCAGCCCGTTCGGGCGGGTCCAGGTGCAGGCCTCGCCCGTCGGGAACCGGCTGCTGCTCGCCGGCGCGGCGGAGGCGCTCGACCGCGTCGAGACGCTCGTCGCCCAACTCGACAGCGTCCCGGCCGCCCAAAGCACCCGGGTCTTCAAGCTGAAAAACGCCGATGCGCGTCAGGTGGCCAACATGGTCCTGAGCACGATGGGCGGGTACGAATCGCGCCGCCGTGGCGGCGGGGCAGGCTTCGTGGCGGCCGCCGCCGAAGAACGGAGCAACTGCGTGGTTGTGTCGGCCCCCGACTCCCAGCTCGAGTTGGTCGAGGACATCATCAACCGGCTCGACGAGGCCGGGCGCGCGGGCGGGCGCAAGCTGGAGATCCTGCCGATCGACCGCAATTCGGCGGCATCGATCGCGGCGATGGTCACGCAGATGTTCTACCCGCAGGTGCGCAGTCCCGATCCGGCCACGCGGATCGCGCTCACGGCGGCCCCGGACGACCGGGCGCTGGTGATCGAGGCCGGCGAGTCGATGATCGATCGGTTGCGTGAGACCGTGCAGGCCCTCGATGTCGCGCCCACGCTCGGGGGCATCGAGGTGCGCACCTACGCTCTGCCGGAGGGGCGATCCGTCGAGCTGGCGGAGGCCCTCAACCGCATCTTCGCCGACCCGTCGGAATCCCGCCGCCGCTGGGATCAACCGATGTCGGCCGCGCCGCCCGCGCCGCGGTTCGAGATCGACAGCGGCTCGGAGCTGCTGATGGTGGCGGCTACGCCCGACCAGTTCGAGAGGATCGAGAAGGTCCTCGATGACCTGCGCGGGGCCGCGGCGGCGGCGTCGCAAATCCGCACCTTCCGCCTGCAGCATGGCGATCCGGCCCAGGTGGTCGAGGTTCTGCAGTCCATGCTCCTGGGAGACGCCAGCCAGCGCTGGCGCAGTTCGCGCGGCTGGCGGGGCGGGACCGGTTCGGGCGAGGTCCGCGTGGCGGCCGCGCCCGCGCTCAACGCGGTCGTCGTGCAGGCGTCCCCGGAAAAGCTCGCCCTGGCCACCCAGCTCATTCGGACGCTCGATTCGCCCCGCAGCGAGGACGCGGCGAGCATCCAGACGGTGCGGGTCGAGAAGGCCCAGCCCGAGGCGGTGGCCGCCGCGGTGACGCAGACGCTCGCCGCGCAGAGCCCGCCCAACACCGCGCCGCGGGTGAGCGTGACGGCCGTGCCGGGCGGGCGCAGCCTGCTGCTCAGCGGTCCGGAGGCCGAAGTGCGGAAGGTGGCCGCCCTGATTCGGGAGCTCGACCAGGACAGTCCGTCCGACCAGGTCGAGACGCGGGTCTTCCAGCTCGAGCACGGCGATGCGCGCGAGTTGAGCCGCGTGCTCACGCAGTTGCTCGAGGGGCTTTCGCGGGCGCGCCCGCGTTTCGGCAACCGGTTCCAGCGGGACAGCACCGTCACGGTCGCGGCCGACGAGCGGACGAACGCGCTGCTGGTGTCGGGCTCGGCCGACTCGTTCAAGCTGGTCGAGCAACTTCTTGTCACGCTCGACCAGGCGCCGCAGCACTCGGATCGCCAGGTGCAATTCTACTGGCTCAAGAACGCGCAGGCCTTTGACGTGGCGCTGAAGGCCGAGGCCCTCTTCGCCGAGCGCCCCCGAGCCGAGCGGCCCCTGATTGAGCCCGATTCGTTTTCGAACTCGCTGACTGTCGTTGCCAAGCCCGCCGATCTTATCGAGATCGAGAGCGTCGTGCTGAAGCTCGATGAGGCCGCCCGCGACACCAGCCTCCAGGTCCGGATGATCCCCCTGACCGACGTCCCGGTCGAGCGCATGGCCGCCATGCTGACCAACCTCTACTCGCAGCTCAACGAGGGACAGGTCCGGCTCGTCGACCGGTTGCCCAGCCCGACACCGCGTCCGGCTTCCTCTCTCTCGCCCGCGACCAACGCGCCTGCCGCCACGCCCACGCGGCCCGACGCGCCGGTGGGCCCGGACGCCCCTGCGTCGCCGGCGGCCCCTCCGGAGGTCGTTATTGCCGTGGACAAGGCGGCCAACGCGCTGATCGCATCCGGCCCGGCCTACGAACTGGATCACATCAGCTCGCTTGTCTATCAACTCTCCGCCTCGATCGCCTCGCCGGAGTTCGAGATCCGCCAGTTCCGCCTCAAGGAGGCCGATCCCGTCGTGGTCGCGCGCGTGCTGAACGAATTGTTCAAGCCGGTTCCCGCGCAGGCCCAGGGACAGGCGGGCCAGCCGGGCGGCGCTCCGCCCCAGCGCGGGGCGGGCGGACGCAGAGAGGCCGAGAATCAGGGCGGGGGGCGGCCAGACAACCAGGGGCGGCCGCAGGGGCAGCCGCAGGCCGCGGCGCCGAAGGTGGCCGTGGTTGCCGAGTCGCGCACGCACAGCGTCATTGTGCGCGCGCGTCCGGCGGATTTCGCACTGCTCGAATCGATCATCGAGCAACTGGACGAAGGCGGATTGACGGCGGAACTGGCGCACCGCCTCGTGCCCCTCGAACACGTGACGCCCGAACGGGTGCTGCCGCTCCTTCGCCAGATGCTGACCCAGTTGACCAGCGCGCGTCCGGGCGAGCCGGCGGCCATTGCGGGCGACCCGCGCAGCCGGGGCATCTTCCTGGTGGGACGCCTGAGCGTGCTGGACCGGATCGAGGCCCTGATCCACGAGTTGGACACGTCGTCCGAGTTCGCCGAGATCGAGCTGCGGACGCTCGATCTGAAGCACGCGCAGGCGCCCGCGCTGGCGGCGCTGATGAAGAACGTCTTGCGCCCCGACGCCGCGAGCGAACTGAGCGCCGAGGCCCGCCAATTGCAGGAGCAGATCAGCCGCCTGAAGCTGCTCGATGAGCAGGGGCGTCCGATTGGTCTGGATCTGACCCAGCCGATCAAGATTGTGGCGGACCCGGCCCAACCCAATGCCGAGGGTGGGAACCGCCTGGTCATCGGCTCGACACCCGGAAACCTCGAGGCCCTCGCCGCCGTCGTCGCGCTCCTCGACACGCCCTCCGCCGCCGGGGCGGAATCGCTCCGCGTGTTTCCCCTCACCCATGCGGACGCATCGAGTCTCCTGCAGGTGCTCAATGACCTGTCCACCCGCGCCGCAGGAGCCGGACGCCCGCGCCCCGAGGACCGGGCGAACGTGTCGGTTGACGAGCGGACGAACACGCTGCTCGCCGCGGGCACCGCCAAGGCCCTCGAACGCATCGCCGAACTCGTCGAGCAACTCGATCGCGAACTGCCCGACGACCTGCGCGGCATCCGCATTCTGCCCCTCACCCATGCCGACGCCACAACCATCGCCTCCTCCCTCCAGCGCCTGCTCGATGAACGGGCCCGCCCCCGGGGCGGGGGGCGCCGGATGAGCCCATCCTCGCGCGTGGCGGTGATTCCCGATGCCCGGAGCAACAGCTTGCTGATCAGCGGCGGTCCGGACGGCTTCGATCTTGTCCAGACGCTGGTGGCGCAGTTGGACCAGCCGGGCACCTCGCTCGTCGGTCAGGTGCGGCTGATTCCCCTGGAGCACGCCGATGCCGGGACGCTCGCAACAACGCTGAGCGACCTTTTCACCCGGCGCTATCAGGCCGCGCGCACGCCCGACATGCAGCGCAACCGACCCGTCATCCTCGCCGATCCGCGCAGCAACAGCCTCCTGGTCGCCGCCGGGGTGGACGACAACCAGGCCATCGACGCCCTGCTGGTCAAACTCGACCGCCCTCCGGAGAATCCGTCGGTCGAACTGAGCGTCCTCGGATTGCAATACAACGATTCGGCCCGCATGGCCGTCACGATCCGCAGCGTGTTCGCCGCCCGGCTTCGGAGCATGACGCCCGTCGGCCAGCAGCCCGCGCCCTCGGATCGCGTCGAGGTCGAGGCGGACACCCTCAGCAACGCGCTGGTCATCTCGGCCAGCAAGCCGAACCTCGAGCTGGTGCGCGAGTTGGTGGCCAAGCTCGATGCCGAGCCGGTGGCCACCGGCGGGCTCATCGAGACCTTCACGCTCGAACATGCGGACGTTCAGCGTGTCTCGACCCTGATGCGGTCGCTGCTCGATCAGGGCCTCTACCGCCCGGGGTTGGCGGTTGAGGGCGGGCGCCGCAGCCGGCGTGACGCGCTCGCCCTGGCCACCGATGCGCGCTCGAACACGCTGATCGTCTCGGCCAGCCCCGAGAATCTCCTGATCGTCAAGGAACTCATCCGTCAACTCGATACCGCCGATTTCACCGGGGCCAGCGATATCCGCCTCTTTGCGCTCAAGCGCGCGCGCGCCTCGCACCTGGCCACGGTGCTCGAACAGTTCTTTCGCGCCCGACGCGCCAGCGAGACCGCCGTGGGCGCCGCCCAGCGGTCCGCCCCCGTCACCGTCACCGCCGACGACCGCACCAACACGCTCTTGATCACGGGCGGCAAGGAGAGTTTCGACGCTGTGGAGCGGATGATCGAGCAACTCGATACCGACACGGCGATGGCGCGCACCAACTTCCGGGTGTATGAACTGCGCCACACCACCGCCACAAAACTGCAGGCCACACTCCAGCGGCTCTTCACCAACCGCCCCCCGCGCATCCAGGGCCAGCCGCCCGAACCGGTGACCGTGATTGCAGACGGCTGGGCCAACGCCCTGATCATCGGGGCGTCCGATGACGACCTCGCGATGGTCGCCTCGCTGATCGAGAAGCTCGATACCGAGCAGCCGTCCGGCGGCGCGCAGGTCCAGGTGTTTCAGATGGCCAAGGCCGACGCGCGGCGCGTCCAGCAGACACTCCAGTCGCTTTTCAGGGGCAGTGCGGGCGTCGGGGCGGCTCCGGGCGCCGCACTGGCCCCGGTGGTGCTCGATGTCGACGAGCGCCTCAATGCCATCATCGTCTCAGCCGGCGAGACGGATCTCAAACGCATCGCCGACCTCGTCAAGAAGCTCGACACGGACCAGGTGGCGCGGGTGGCTGAGATCCGGATCTTCCCGTTGCAGAACGGGCGTGCGGTCGAGATGGCCCTGGTGCTCAACAACGTGCTGAACAACAATCCCCGGGCCCTCACCGAGGCCAGTCCGAACCGGCAGTCCCTGCTCCAGTTCATCACCAAGACCGAGGAAGGGGAGCGGCTGATCACCAGCGCGCTCAAGGAGGGCATTCTGATCGTGCCCGATTCCCGGGCGAATTCGCTGGTGGTGTCCGCCCCGCTCGATTACATGCCGTTGCTCAACGAGGTCATCTCGCACCTGGACGCCACGGCCCCCACGATGGCGCAGATCAAGGTGTTCCATCTGAAGAACGCCGATGCCCGCCAGATGGCCCAGGTCCTCACCAGCCTCTTTCGCCTGCAGCGGGTCGGGCCTGCGGGCTCGAGCCAGCAATCGGTTCAATATGTCATGCCCGCGGCGGACGCGACCGCTCCCGAGGGCCAGGCGCCGGCCGATGCCACCGGCGCGGTGGTCGGATCCGCCCAGGAGGACGCCCTCTCGGTGACCGTGGACTTCCGGACCAACAGCCTGCTGGTCGGGGGCACGGAACACTACGTCGCCCTCGCCACGCAGATCATCACCACTCTCGATTCCACGCCGGCCCAGGAGCGCACGGCCAAGGTGTACCGGCTCAAGAACGCGCGCTCGCAGGCCGTCGAGTCGTCGCTGCGCACCTTCCTCCAGCAGGACCTCCAACGGATCATGTCCATCCTCGGCCCGACCGGCGTGGGCACGGCCCAGAACATCCTCGACCGCGAAGTCAGCATCGTGTCAGAGACCAACAGCAACAGCCTGCTGATCTCCGCCAGCCCCCGCTACTTCGAGGAAGTCCGGGAACTGGTCGAGGAACTCGATCAACCCCAGCCGCAAGTGCTGATCCAGGTCCTGCTTGCCGAGGTCACGCTCGACTCGACCACCGAGCTGGGCGTGGAATGGGACTACACGTCGGACACCGACCCCGTGGTGAATACCGGGACGGATTTTGGACAGCGGGAGCTCCTCCAGGACTACGGCGGGTACTGGGCCTCCGTCACCGGCAGCAACTACCGGTTTCTGGTGCGCGCCCTCCAAAACCAAGGCCGGCTCGAGGTATTGAGCCGCCCCCAGATTCTGACGGCCGACAACCAGGAGGCCACGATCAACATCGGCCAGAGCGTCCCGGTCGTCCAAAGCACCCAGGTCACTCCGCAGGGCGGAACCGTCAGCGCCATCGAGTACCGGGACGTCGGTGTGATGCTCACCGTCACCCCGCGGATCAGTCCCGACGGCTACGTGAAGATGGACGTGGCGCCGAGCATCTCGGATCTGTCGAGTTCGAAGGTCACCATCTCGAAGGGGGAGGACTTGCCGATCATCAACCAGCGCACCGCGACCACGACCGTGACCGTCAAGAGCGGGCAGTCGGTCCTGATCGGCGGGTTGATCGGGACGATTGACGACGAGCGAACGAAAAAGGTGCCTCTCCTGGGTGACATTCCGGGTCTGGGGGTCTTGTTCCGAAGCAAGAGCAAAGGCCAGACCCGGAAGGAACTGCTCGTTGTTCTAACCCCGCAAATCCTGCTCAAGGGAGAAGGCGAGGGCAGAAGCGTCGACGCCCAAGCCTTCACCGAAGAGGAACTGCGGGGGTCGACCATCCAGGGCGAGTTCCAGCGCGATCCGCTTCAGCGCCGTGTGCTCGATCCCTTGCTGCCCCCAAAGACCCTCGAAAGCCAGACTCCGCAGTGAAGGTTGATGGTTGATGGTCGATTGTCGATGGTTGAGCGTTGAGCGTTGAGCGTTGAATGTTGAGCGTTGAACGTTTTGCCATGCGGATTGCTCAGGAATCACCAGGATGCACTCCATCGTCACCCTCACCCGCCCTTCCGCCTTCGCCAAGGCTACGGCGGGACAAGCCGGGCACCCTCTCCCATCGGATGGGAGAGGGCCGGGGTAAGGGGTTCCTGTCGCGTATGCTGCCGACCCCCAGTAACTGTTGGAATGTCAACGCTTCTCATGAACCGCCTCTCTCGGAGGGCCGATCCCGTGGTCGCGCATACGCGTCAATCCTGAGCCCGCTGAGATGCACAGATCCGACAGATCTGCTTGGGCGGAAGCATTCTCGACAACGCAAAGCGTCTGGAGGGGCGAGGTCCTCGTCGCCCGCGAACGCATTCCGCGATCCCATCCGATGGGGACGAGGACGTCCCCACTCCACTGCCGATTGGACAGAGGCTGTTCCCCTTCTGGAAGCCAGCCCTTGCCAGCGAATTGGATGGCTGCAAGCGCATGCATCCTGGCTGCGATTGTGTAACCCCGCTCAGTTTGACGCGAGTGCGCGCTGCGGGAGAGTGCTTGTGCTTCAGCACCGCAATGGTATCCCACAATGGGCCGGGGCGTATGGGTGCGCCGCGTTCTCAACATAGAAACTGCATTTTTCACGAATGATGTCGATTCAATCCGGGATCCATGACGGCCTGCGGCGGACCTCGCTGGCTTGCGCGGCCTGCCTGCTTGCCGCGGCGCTCTGCGGCTGCGTCACCAACAGCAAGGCGCCCCGCGGGGCTTCGTCCTCGGCCATTGACGAGTTGAACCTCCTCGGTCTGCCGGTCGCGGTCAACCTGGACGTCCGACCGGGTGCGGACGGCGTGGTGGTGAAGCTCTTTGCCACAAGCCGATCGAGCCCGCGCGCCATGCCTCTCCGATCCGGCACGCTCGAACTGATCGCCTACGAGGGCACGCCCAGCCCAACCGCTGCGCCGATGCCGTTCCATCGCTGGACGTTCACTCCGGCCGAGCTGGCCCATAACGAGTTCACCACGGTGCTCGGCACCGGGTATCGCCTGGTTCTGAGCTGGATGCCCCGATTGCTGCCATCCGATCGCGTCACGGTCATCGCTCGCTACCATCCGCACAACGCCGCGCCCGTGACGTCGGCTCCCAGCTCGATCACCGCGTCCGCTTATTGAAGGCGGATGCGGGATGGATCTTCGAGAAGCGGATTCGATCAGACTGGCTTGCAATCGGGGCGGAAGGAATTACCATGCCCACTACGATTACAAGCCACTCCCGACGGATAGCGAGAGGGCTCGGACCTGAACACCATTATGTCAGACGACCGGACGATTTACATAACCACGGCCGACATGACCCGCCTTCGGGCGCTGCTGACCAGCCAGAAGAACGCGGGTGAGGCTCTCGAAAAACTGGCCGCCGAGCTCGATCGCGCCCGGGTGGTCGCCCCGGAGGAGATCCCGCAGGACATCATCACGATGAACTCGACGGCCCAGTTGCGCGAACTGCTGACGGACGACGTGATGACCTACACGCTGGTCTTTCCGGACCGGGCGGATTATGAGGCGGGGCGCATCTCCGTGCTCGCGCCGATCGGCACCGCCATGCTCGGCCAGCGCGAGGGTGACGAGTTCGAGTGGGAGGTTCCGGCCGGGCCTGTGCGCCTGCGGGTCGAGAAGGTGATCTACCAGCCCGAGGCCGCCGGACGCTCTGACCTTTAGCCCGGATCTTCACACGCTCCGCGCTGAACACCTGATCCGGGCTAGCACCGCAGAGCGCCGATCCGTGGTCGGCTTGCATCGGCCGAAAAAGCGGCTCTTTTCCCGGGTATCTGGGGCAAAAGCCGACTGGAAGCATGAGGTTGACCCCTACTCCGTCAGCCTGAGAACGCGAAAGTCGTCGAATCGGATCCAATGCTCTGCGTCGGCGGGTCCGTGATAACATTGCAGGCTCACTTCGTCGTGCATCGGCGCGGGCAGTTCGCCCGTCGCCGCGGTCTGGTAGTCGCCTTTGTTGTCGGCACGGAACTGCGCGGTCCAGGCATTGCCGGACACAAGGAGCCGAGTATCTCAACGGATACACTCCCTCCCTCGGGCCTCGCATCTGGCCCGGTGGCGCTCCCGCCAAAACCGGAAGTAATTTTTGCACAGACCCTTAATGGGCGCGAGCAAGACATCACTCTACTCAATCAGGCAGTGCGTAAATCCTGCAAGCGTATGACCTTGAAAAAGCACAACAAGTCTCAGCCGAACTCACGGGCCACGGAACCAAGACCGGTGCCCCCGCCTGGTTACGAACAGCACCAGGGGGAAATCGCACTGCGAATGAGCCATTTTCTGTTGCGCTATCTCAACACGCTCTACCGGGAATTCGATGGGGACCTGGCCCTCGTGATTGTACTGGGAGAGATTGCGCACCACAATGTCTGCCGGATGTTCAGCGCAGAAGGTCCGCTCGGACCCCTCCAGGAAACGAATTACTACGATCCCGCCCTGTATGCGACCCTCGAGCCCTGCAATGCCTTTTCGCTGGCGGCCGCTACGGGCATTCCGCGGGAGACGGTGCGTCGCAAGATTGGCCAGTTGGTGAAGCGCGGTTGGCTGCGGAGGGATCCCGATAGCTCCGTGCGCATCCGGCCGTCCGTGGGACAACACTTCCGGCCCGACTTCAACGTCCGCTTGTTGCTGGAACTGCTGGAAGTCAGCGAGGAGCTGAAGAAGCTGCTAGATTCTACCCCGAGCGAAAGAGGTCATTCAGCGCGGCCAATGTCCAAGCAGTGAGGTGAGGACGGGGCTGGGCTGCCTGCCAGGAAGCACGAATGCCCAAAATGGGCAGTCAGACAGTTGACCGGTGCGGTTTCCTGCTTACAGTGTCGATAAGCGGTGTGCATCATGCTTCCGGTTTTAGGCCGGAGGCGGGGGCAATGGAGCAACCAATGCCCCGCATACCGAACCGCAAACGTGTTTCATGATATGAGCAGGATGTCGGGCAGAACGCGCAGTTTCATTGCGCTGACTGTGGTGCTTGCAGCTTTGAGCTTCGTCTTCTCTGTGCAAGCCGGCACCGACTGGGCCAAGGACTGGCGCAAGCTGGGGTCGGTTCCGGTGAACTTCTCGAGCGACCGGGACGAGATTCGCTGTGCCGGCAAGGGGTTTGTCCGGCAGATCGTCGTGGAGGTTCGCAAAACCGCTGTGAATTTCGACGATATGAACGTCCATCTGGTCAACGGCACGGTGGTGGATGTTCCGCTGCGGGCGGTGGTGCGAGCCGGGGAGCGGAGCCGGATCATTGATCTGCCCGGGGAGGCTCGGCTCATCAAGAAGATTGTGTTCCGCTACCGCGGTGTGGGCGGCGGCAGCAAAGGCCGAGCTGAAGTCGTTGTGTGGGGCAACAAGCCATGAGCTTGGCGGAAGGGCCTTTCCCCCAACCAGAAAGGAAGTAGGCATAATGAGAATGACCACCATTCGATCACTGATCCTGCTGCTGGCGGCAGCCACAACGGGAACGGTCTCCCAAGCTGCAACCAAACACCCGAACATCCTCATGATCATGACGGATGACGTGGGCTATTGGAACGTGGGCGCTTACAGTCACGGGATGATGGTGCCGACGCCCAACATCGACCGGTTGGCGAAGGAAGGAATTCTGTTCACCGACCACTATGCGCAGCCGACCTGCACTCCCGGTCGCGCGGCGTTCATCACCGGACAGCTTCCCATCCGCACGGGGTTGACCACGGTGGGAATGGCCGGGTCGCCCATCGGACTGGATAAGCGCGATCCCACGCTTGCCGAGGTGCTCAAGCCGCTGGGCTATCGTTGTGGGCAGTTCGGAAAGAACCATCTGGGTGATCGGAATGAACACCTGCCCACGGTGCACGGCTTTGACGAGTTCTACGGCAACTTGTATCACCTCAACACCGAGGAGGAGCCGGAATTGGGCGACTGGCCGAAAGACGAGGGCTTCAACCAACGCTACCGCCCGCGCGGCGTGCTGGATTGCGTGGCCACCGATACCGACGATCCGACGGTTGACGGCCGCTTTGGCCGCGTCGGCAAACAGAGAATCAAGGATACCGGCGCGCTGACGCGCAAGCGCATGGAGACCGTGGACGATGAATTCCTCGAGCGCTCGATGCAGTTCATGGACAAGGCGGTGAAGGAGGGGAGACCATTCTTCGTCTGGCATGCGCCGGCGCGGATGCACATCTACACGCACCTGCGTCCCGGGCGGGAGAAACTGGCGGCACCCTATTCGTCGGAAATGGACCTGTATGGCAGCGGCATGATGGAACTCGACATGCAGGTCGGTGAGTTGCTGAAGAAACTCGATGATCTTGGTGTGGCCAAGGACACCATCGTGCTCTTCACCGCTGACAACGGCGCCATGGTGACCTGGTGGCCGGACGCCGGTACCACGCCGTTCCGCTGTGAGAAGGCAACGACTTGGGAAGGCGGCGTGCGCGTGCCGATGTTGATTCGGTGGCCGGCGCAAATTCCAGCCGGCAAGGTGTCGAACGGGATCCAGGACAACACGGACTTGTTCACGACCTTGGCCGCGGCGGCCGGCCTGCCGGATGTGGCGGAACAGTTGAAGAAATCGCACCGGGTTCACATTGACGGGGTGAACAATCTGGCGCATTGGACCGGTTCTGCGCCCTCGGCCCGGAACATCGAGTTCTACTACAACGAAGCCCAACTGACCGCGATCCGCATCGGCAATTGGAAGTCGCACTTCATGGTGCGGGAAGGCTTCTTCGACTACAACAAGCCCAGCGCGCTCCTCTTCAACCTGCGGATGGACCCGTTTGAGAAACACGACGGTTGGAAGTCGCAGGAGATGGCCATGAAGCTGGGCATCGCGTGGGGCGGCCAAGTGCAGGATGCCCTCGCCGCGCACCTCAAGTCGTTGGAGGATTTCCCGCCGCGCCAGAAAGGCGGCACGCTCACACCGCGCCCGTAAACGCGAGCCGAGAATCAGTCCGTCTCGAATGAACATCAGATTCCGCTGCCTGCCGGCTTCCGTGGTCCTGTTGTTCGCCGCGGCGTGCTCCAGCTTCGCCGCCGAAGCCACCGCCACGGGGCCCGGTCCAGCCGCGCCAAGGAATCCGCTCCACTCCACCAATGGGCCAGTGGACTTGCGATTCTCCATCGAGGCCAGTACGCAAGGCGTGGCCGGCGATAACGCCTTCTGGGGGCTCGCCCAGACCCTCTCGCCGGACGTGGATTATCCCACGGAACATTACTGGCTGGAGAGCTACGCCAAGCTCGCCTTGAATGTAACCTACAAGGTGTCCGATCCCTTCACGTTTTACGGGGGAGTGGCGGTGATCGGCTCCAGCACGTTGGGCAAGGATTATTTCGAGGAGGAGAATGAAGGGAAGGTCCTGCCGGAAAACGCCTACCTTGGCATCCGGTGGCAGGACCCCTCCGGCGACTTCAGGGTGGACCTTTCCGGCGGCCAGCAATCCTACATCCTCGGCAACCAGTTGCTCCTTGCGGTCGGAGCGGGCAACGGATTCGAGCGCGGCTGCCTGACCACATTTCCGTATCGCGCCTGGGAGATGACGGGACTGGGCCGAGTGACGTGGAAACAACTTTCCTTGGAAGGTCTTTACCTTGACCCCAACGAACTCGAATCGAACGATCTCCACAATGAGCTCGCCGGCGTGAACCTGAAATGGGAACCCAAGCCCGGCCAATTTGCCGGCCTGGCGTTCATCAAGGCGCTCGCATCCGAGTATCCGTATGCGCAAGCGCCAGTGACCATCATCCCCAACGGTCGCGATGGGCTGGCGGTATACGACGCTTATTGGAAATGGGCGCCGTCGGAAGGTCCCCTCGCCGGGTTCTCGTTGCTGGGCGAAGCGGCGCTCGAACGGAATGACCGCGTCAACTTGGAAGCGTACGGCGGGGGTATAGAAATCGGCTACCGTTTTGCCAAGGTGCCGCTGCAGCCGCGACTCAGCTATTCACCCCGTTACTTCTCGGGCGACGACCCGGGCACCGCCGGCACATTGGAGACTTTTGACCCGCTGTTTTACATGGCCAGCCCCGACACGTGGGCTTCCGGCGGCAGCAGTTCACTCGCGTTCTTCAATGCCAACGTCATCGCGCAGCGTGTCCGGCTGGAGTTGACGCTATCGCGGAGGGATTTTCTCAACCTCAACTACTGGTACATTCAGGCGGCGGAAGAGAAGAGCCCCCTGCAGTTTGGGCAGGCCGCGCGGTTGGAGGTTTCGGGCGGCACGCCGGTGCTTGTCAGCGGCGTCCCCGATCGCGAACTGTCGAATGAGTTTTACGTCGAGTATGTCCACATGTTCAGCCAGCACGTCTTCCTGACGGCGGGGTTGGCCGGGTCTTTCCCCGGCCAGGGTATTCGTGAGCTTATCCCGGCAGGCGCAAACGACTGGTGGGGCGGTCTCGTCAATCTGACCGTGCGCTTCTGAAATCCCGACGGCCAGAACCGCCCCCCTCCAGTGTCAGTCAGCAAGACAACGAAAGCCCTCACCACGCTGGTATTCGCGGCGGGCCTTGGCCTGACCGTTATCCACACTGGCAAACCACTTGCCGCGGGCAGTGCCAACGGAGATGACCACAAGATCTCGAACCCGAAGCTTTCGCTCGAATCCAGCGCCGACTACGGGCCGGGGGATAAGCCGGAACTGGGGGAAGCGGGTGGAGTCCGTGGTGTGAACCCTGCCGACAACCTCACCAAGTTCGAGTTGCTCCCGAAGTTCTCGATGATTGACGGCGACAACGACGTCACCCTCAGTACGCTCACGTTGAAATACGACCGGGCCATCAAGGGCAAGTACGGCATCAACCTCGAACTGCCGATCTCCTATTTCGATTCCCGGTTCGGGGACGATTTTGGCGTGAGCGATCTCAATGTGCGCGGTCGCGTGCAATTCCGCGGTGGCCGGTGGATCTACATCACTGGGCTTGAAACCGTATTTCCCATCGCCACCGCGGATACACTCGGCTCTGGCAAATACCAGCTTAACCCCACGGTCGTCGCCGTGCATGCCTTCTCCGCCCAGACTTTTGCCGCCGGCATCGCTAAGCACTTGTTTTCTGTCGCCGGCGACAAAGATCGTGATGAGATCGTGCAGGGCCAGTATCGCCTCCTCGCCGCACACACCTTCACGTCTGGCTGGTGGTGTCTCGTGGACCCGCAGCTTTGGGTGGACTACCACAACGACGGCCGCGTGCAGTTCAGTTGCGATGGCGAAATCGGCAAGATGGTCGGCAAAACCACGGGCGTGTGGATCCATGGCGGCAGCCGCATTGCGGGCGACTGGCACAAGGAAGATTGGAGCATCAGCGCGGGCATCCGTTTCGTTTTCTTCTGAAAGACACACCCATGCCGGACCCTTCTCCAGCCATCCCGCCCGTGGGCGGACGCGGGCCCGGTGGATGCACGCCACTCTTGCCCCGGATCAACTCACTTCGCCACCGGGCCGAGTGGTACAATGCCCTAACGGACATCGTCAACGGCAACATGGTCGCCGGGTTCGCCTTGGTCGCCTGGCCGGCGCAATGGAACGAGTCCGGCGTGATGACGTTCATTGTCAACCAGCAGGGCAAAGTGTTCCAAAATAACCTCGGCCCGCAGACCGCGACCATCGCTTCGCGCATGAAGGTGTACGACCCCGACGCCACTTGGTCTTTGGTTCAGGAGTGAGACGAGGCGGTGATCTGCAGAAGAAGCCAACAAAACCCACATGCCACTGACTCTGATTTCCGCCCTTTCGGCCCTCGGCTTGTTTGCCGGCATGGTGCTGCTGCTCGAAATCGGACGGCGCCTCGGCCGCCGGCGCCAGGCGAAGGAGGAAGCAGGGGCTCGGGCCGGGCTCGGCCAAGTCGAGGGCACGGTCTTCGCGCTGATGGGCTTGCTGGTGGCGTTCACGTTTTCCGGGGCGGCCACGCGCTTCGACACGCGCCGGCAGTTGATCGTGCAGGAGGCCAACGCCATCGGCACAGCCTGGTTGCGGCTCGACTTGTTGTCCGCGTCGGCCCAACCCGAGCTGCGCGAGTTATTTCGGCGCTACCTGGATTCCCGACTGACAACGTACCAGAAGCTACCCGACCTGGAGGCGGCCAACGCCGAAGCCACGAAGGCAAACGCCTTGCAGGGAGAGATTGGGACACGCGCCACCGCTGCCTGCCGGGAGGTGCCCAGCCCGCTGAGGGCGCAAGTCATCCCTGCGCTCAACGAGACCGGTCATTGCATCCTGGCGCAGAGTCGGGCCCAGGGCACTGAGCAGAGGGGGTGGCAGTTGCTCACCAAACATGCGCCTGGCCCCTACTCCGTCAGCCTGAGAACGCGAAAGTCGTCGAATCGGATCCAATGCTCTGCGTCGGCAGGCCCGTGGTAACACTGCAGACTGACCTCGTCGGTCATCGGCGCGGGCAGTTCGCCCGTCGCCGCGGTCTGGTAGTCGCCTTTGCTGTCCGGACGGAACTGCGCGGTCCAGGCATTGCCGGACACAAGGAGCCGAAGCTGCACCGTGTCGTTGGTCATCGGCTTGCGTCCGGGGATGATCATAAGCTGTCCGTCCACCAGTTCCTTCACCAGTTTGAAGACCGGTTTGCCATCGGTGTACCAGGTGATCCCGGCTTGTTCGAACTGCTGCCTGGGCGGCTTGAGGTTGGTGACCGTTACCTCGAAGGCGTAGCGCCCCTGACGGCGGTCCGGCGCTGGGCGCACCAGCGCGTTGCGCACCGTCTGCGCGTCACCCGGGCGGACATGAACATCGAGTGCGCCTTCACGGATCCGCCAGTCGGAAGCGTCCTCGCGCAGCCAGCGCCAGCCTTCCGCAAGCCGGGCCTCAAACCGGTCCTCAAAGACCGCCGTCTCGCCGGCGAACGCTGACAACAGAGCCGCGCCGAGCGCCAAAAGTGGGATTCCTGCCGGAGTTCTCATAGAGTGCGGTGTCAGGGTTTTCCCTCGCGGACCGGTTGTCAATCCCGCAAAAACAGCAATGGGGTCGCATTTCAGTGCCGCCTGTTTTTCGTGTCCAAAAATAGGAACTGGGCTAGGTTGCGCTCATGAACGACGCGGAAAGGAAAGCCCTCCTCGGCATCTCGCTCATCGCCGCCTTCGCCGACGGCGAGCAGTCGGACGCCGAACGCCAGCGCATCCAGCGGACCGGCGACGGCCTGGCCATGGGTCCTCTCGATGTTCCCGAGCTTTACGACCATGCGGCGTCGGGGGTTCTCTCAGTCAGCGCGCTGACACCGTCGCTGAGCCGCCCGGAATCGCGTCTGCTGGCATACGAAATGGCGCTGGGCATCTGCGAGGCCGACGACGCGGTGAATGGCCCCGAGCGCGCGTTTCTCGACGAACTCCAAGGCGCTTTGGGGCTCGAGAGCGCGTCGATTGAATCCGCTCGAGCCGCCACCCGGCAACTCCAGGAGCAGGTGCTCGCTCCGCAGGGCGCGCCCGCAGCCTCCCCCGCGATCGACCTGCCGCCCCTGGCCGGCCCCCGACGCGTCATCCTCGAACACGCCATCCTGTGTGGCGCTCTCGAGCGAATGCCGGAGACCCTGGCCACAATGGCCGTGTTGCCGACCCAGATGAAGATGATCCAGCAGATCGCTCAGATTCATGGGATCGACGCCGGTCGCGGCCGGATCCGCGACCTGATCGCGTCGGCTGGCGTCGGGACGACCTCGCAGGTCCTCCGAGGTTACGCCACCAGACTGGCGCAAGGATGGCTCGGGAAATGCCTCGGTGGAGACCGCCTTTCCAACCGCGACGAGGCCCCCTCTGCGAGGACCGCGTTTGCCACCACGCACGCGCTCGGCCAGGTGGCTGCCCAATACTACGGAGGCGGGCAGAACCTCACCGCCGACCAGATCCGCGCGGCCTTCGAGGGGGTGATGACCGAAGCTCTCGCCCTGCAAGCGAAATACACCCCGGAAATCGAGGCCTGCAGCCGAGATCTCCGGCTACAGAATCTCCTCCCGCAGCAAAGCCACACCTGACGGCCCGACGGCGGCCAACGCGAGTGAAGGCGGTGGCTGCCGGCGACACGGATTGCAGTCCCAGAATCCTCGCCTAAGGGTCTGTGCAAAAATTACTTCTGATTTTGGCGGGAGCGCCGCCGGGCCAGATGCGAGGCCCGAGGGAGGGAGTGTATCCTCTGAGATACTCGACCGGCCGAGGAACGACGCAGATGGCCCGGCGCCGCCCCGCCCCGCAGGGCTGGGGGGCTTTGGCTCGCTGGCTTCGTTGCTCCTCAGTCACAGAGGTCAAGGCTATGCTCCTTCGTCGCGCCTCGCCAGCGAGCCAAATCCCCTCCAGCAAAATCGGAATTAATTCTTGCACAGACCCTAAGCCCACCACGAAGAGCACGAAGAACACGAAGGCGAAGACCGAAGTCAGGATGGAATGACGCGGACTGACGTCCGCGGCTACAGGTTTTTCGAAGCGGCGCCAGCCGGGCGTTCAAGGCAGACGAAGCCACTGCTTCACCGTAGCTTCGACCTGCTGCACCACGGCCGTCTCCACCACCCCCCGACGTCGCATCAACTTCACCACCGGCACACTCCCAATGCCTTGTGCGTCGAATGCGCCGGGGTCGAATCCGCGGGCAGTGTGCGCCACCTCGAAGCGGGTCTGGCGCAGATGCGTGGTGCGCGGGACATACGTGACCACAGCCCGTTCGTGGTCGAGAAACTCGATGCTGAGCACCAGGCAGGGACGCGGCTTCTGCGCCAGTCCCAGGTCAATCATCCACAACTCGCCCCGGAACGCCCGGCTCAGGAGTCCGCCTCCTCGCGGTCGTACAGGGCAAACATCTCGGACGAGGCGTTAACCATCCGCTGGTATTCCTCCAGCCAAGCGGCCAACTCGGTCACCTCCGAGGGCCTGAGCTTCTCAATGGCGGATTCGATCTCGGCAACCGTGCTCATGTCCGGAAGGTCCGGGAGAAGGCCGGCACTGGCAAGAAGGCGATGCTCCTGCACCGACGACGCTCTCAATTCAACCAGTCTGTCATAGAGCCTGATTCAAGACGCCGGCGGCGCGGTTGCGGCGGGGAGACGACCTCCTGCCGGCAGGCAGGCGTCCCCACTCCAGCCTTTTCGCCTTTATGAATTGGCCCTGCGTTGGCGGTCACTCGACCGGTTCGGGCCGGTTCGGGCTTGACGCGAGTCCGTCCGTGGCCACTCTCATCTTCAATGAAGATGCAGGATTGTCTCGATGTTGTCGTGCATCGACTCCTGCTGTCCTGCGTTGCCCTGGTCCCATCTGGCGTGTTCCACGTCCGACTCGCTTTGCCCTCCATTAGCCGTGCCTGGGTGGCGGCCATTCTCGTCGTTACAATCGGAGCATCGACGGCGACGGCCCAAACGGTCGTGAGCTGGGGAGTTGTCACCAACCCTCCGCCGAGCCTCGGCCCCACGATCGCAGTTGCGGCCGGGACCGCGCATAGCCTCGCCCTGCAAGCGGACGGCACGTTGGCCGCCTGGGGATCGAGTCCCTGCGGACAAACCAACGTGCCTGATGGGCTGGAGAATGTCGTCGCGATTGCCGCGGGTGAGGATCACAGCCTGGCGTTGAAATCCGACGGTTCACTTGTGGCCTGGGGTTGCGAGACGCCATGGGATCTGACTCGAGTGCCCGCCGGCGCAACCAACGTGACGCAGATCGCGGCAGGGCGGCGTCACTCACTGGCATTGCGCTCAGACGGAACGGTTCTTGGATGGGGCGACAATGGGGAGGGCGAATGCGATCCGCCCGAGGATTTGCGTGCCGTGGCCGTCGCGACTGGCGGGAGGTTCTCGCTGGCGCTCAGGAAGAATGGCACCGTGGCGGCGTGGGGAGGCAACTTCTTCGGACAGTGCCGCCCTCCCCCAGGACTGGGGGATGTCGTGGCTGTGGCCGCAGGCGACAACCATGCCCTCGCTCTCAGGGCGGACGGCACCGTGATCGGCTGGGGCGATAACAGTTGTGGGCAGTGCGACGTTCCGCCGGACTTGTCCGCAGTGTCGGCAATCAGTGCCGGGGCCAGCTACTGTCTTGCGCTCAGGGCTGACGGAACCGTGGCGGCCTGGGGACAGGCAGCGGCCATGCAGCCGCCACCTGACCTGGCGAATGTGGTTGCGATTGCTGCTGGCGGCGATTCGGCTGTCGCACTCGTGGGCGCCGATGGGATTCGGTTGGTGCGCACTGCCCATGACCGCGACGCGTTGCTGGGGACAGACGTCGCGATGACCGCCGCGGTGCATGGGGCTGCCCCAATCAGCTTTCAGTGGTACAAAGACGGGCAGCGGCTCTCAGACAACGGCGAATTCTCCGGAACCGCAACGCAGAGCCTGCTCATCCGGGCAGCGCGGTTCGAAGACGCCGGCGAGTATTGGCTCGTCGCCAGCAATGTTGGAGGGACTCTTGTCACACCGCCGGCACGCCTCGTCGTTTTCGCCGCGCCGCGTATTGAATCGAACCCCGAGCCGCAGTCGCTGGCGATCGATTCGACTGCGCTGCTTTCGGTCAGCGCGCTCGGCGCCGAGCCTTTGAGCTACCAATGGCGCAAGGACGGCACGCCGCTCGTGGACGGTGATGGGATCTCGGGAACCGCACTGAGGGAGTTGAGGATTGAAGCGGTGACCTTCGAGAATGCCGGCGGATACTCGGTCGTAGTCTCCAACGCCCATGGCTCGGCGACCAGCCAAGTGGCTCAGGTCACGGTCGCGCAAGTCGCCGGCTGGGGTGCAAACTGGTGTGGCGAACTGGACATTCCCGCCGGCTTGACTGGTGTGGTCAAGGTGGCAGCGGGAGAAGCCCATGCCCTCGCGCTTCGAGAGGACGGCACCATGATCGCCTGGGGCGACAATCTCCACGGCCAGTGCGACGTGCCCGCGGGACTTCGCGATGCTGTCGCCATCGCCGCGGGCGGGTTTCACAGCCTGGCCCTGCGCCGAAACGGGAATGTGGTGGGTTGGGGCTATAGCAAGGGGGGCCTGCTGGATGTCCCACCCGAACTCGACTCGGTGACGGCCATCGCCGCAGGCATGGGTCACAGCATTGCGCTGCGCGGCGACGGAACGGTGCGGTGTTGGGGACCGAAAGACACGCTCAATGCCGAGGTAGCGGCGGCTTTGCGCGAAATCGTCGGCATCGCCTGCGGCGGGCGCCATTCCATTGCGTTGAAGGCCAACGGCACAGTGTTCTCATGGGGTGGGAGTGATTTCCTGGATCCGCCGCCCGGTCTGAACAATGTGATAGCCGTAGCGGCGGGCGTTTACCACAGCCTTGCCTTGAGGTCGGACGGCACGGTCGTTGGATGGGGAATCGAGTTGGCGAGGACCTCGTTTCCATCCAGTGTGGCCGAGGGCCTTTCAAACGTCGTGCAGGTCGCTGCCGGACCGCGCTTCAGTGTGGCCCTGAAAGGCGACGGGACTGTGGTTGCGTGGGGCAGCAACCATTCGGGCGAGTCGAGGCCGCCACCGGGATTGCACAATGTCGTGGCGATCGCAGCAAACGGCGGTTACGGCCTTGCTTTGAAGGGAGACGGACGCCCCTTCATTCTCGGTCAATCGGTGTCGCGTAAAGCCGTCCTTGGCGAGCACGTGTTGCTTCAGGCATCTGTAAGCGGCACGGCGCCTCTGGCCTGCGCTTGGCTGAAAGACGGCCTCCCAATGTCCGACGGCTCGGGGATCACCGGTGCGCGGGAATCGACGCTCAACATCGCGCAAGTGAGCTACGCCGACGAAGGCGTTTACACGCTCACTGTGAGCAATGGGTTGGGATCCGCGACATCGGGACCGATCACGTTAAGCGTGATCCAGGTTCTGGGATGGGGCGACGACGCCTTCGGACAGACAGATGCGCCGAGGGGAACTCGCGACGTGGTTGCGCTCGCATCCGGTGATTCACACACCGTGGCGCTGCATACGGACGGGTCCATTTCCGCCTGGGGCGAGGGAGGCGACGGCCAGACAGACACACCCCATGAAACGGCAGTGGCCATCGCCACCGGCGGATTCCATAACCTGGCACTCCGGCCTGACGGCACGGTTATGGCATGGGGGCGAAACCGGTCAGGTCAATGCGACGTACCTCCTGATCTGGCGGACGTGGTCGCAATCGCTGCCGGTCGCGCCCACAGCCTCGCACTGCGTGCTGACGGCACTGTCGTCGGCTGGGGCCGAACACTGATACCACCGGGCTTGAATAGGGTCAGGTCAATCGCTGCCGGGGCCTGCAGCTCTGTGGCGCTGCGGGAAGACGGCGAGGTCGTTGCCTGGGGGCAAAACCGACACGGCGAGTGCTTTACGCCGCCGGTTTTGACGAATGTCGTCAGAATTGCTGCCGGAGGATACCATTACTTGGCGTTGTGTGATGACGGGACAGTGGTGGCCTGGGGTCTCAACAGCTCGGGCCAGTGTAACGTGCCGGCTGACCTCAACAATGCCGTCGCTATCGCAGCCGGGACCCACCACAGCGTAGCCTTGAGATCTGATGGTTCCGTGGTGAGCTGGGGATCGAACCAGAGCGGGCAGTGTCATACGCCAGCGGTTGCGCCGAAGGCCAGAACAGTCGCGGCTGGCCGCGTGCACAGCCTGGCGGTTGCCGCCGATGGGCGGCCTGAATTCGTGCGGCCCGTCCTGGTCGAGTCCATTCAAGGCGGGGCAGTACGTTTGACAGGCTTCGTGCTGGGCGAGGGACCCGTCGGTTTTCAATGGTACTGGAACGATCAAGCCCTGGTGGACGACGCCGACATCAATGGAGCCCAGACAGCCTCAGTCGTGATGCAATCCGCAGCCGCGCTTCCGGGCCTGTACTCACTGCGAGTGACGAACGCGCTTGGCGAGGCTTTGACCGCGCCCGTCAGCTTGAGCGGGGCGCTTGGCCCACGAGTCCGACTACTGGCGCACACACGCGAACTTCTGAGGGCTTCGAGGGTGCGTCTGGCCGCCGATGTGGAAGGGACAGAACCGATTGCCCTTCAGTGGCTGCTGAATGGAGTGCCGCTGACCGAGGAACCCGGACTGAGTGGGACGGCTGGCTCCGTTCTGGAGATCGAGGCAGTGGAACCTCGCCATGCCGGGATTTACCAGCTATCCGCAGCGAATGCCTACGGGACCGCGGTGAGCGCAGGCGTTGATCTTTCGGTCTGCAACGTCCGGGCTTGGGGTGACAAGCGCCGCGGGCAGAGCTTGCTCCCGTATTCGCTGCGCGGAGTGAAACAGATCTCGGCCTTGGCCGATCATGCGTTGGCGTTGCGCTGGGATGGCACCATCGAGGCATGGGGCGACAATTCTCATAGTCAGTGTGTTGTTCCCTTGGCCCTCAGCAACGTTATCCAGGTCGCCGCTGGGGGGACGCATTCAATCGCACTCAGCGGGGACGGAGTTGTCACTGTTTGGGGTGCTGACCGCCTCGCCCAGCCCCTGCCGGCAAGTGTGACGAACATCAGCGCAATCGCGGCAGGGGAGCCGGTTGACTGCTATGCGTATCGAAGGGACGGTTGCCTACTGTGGTGGCATTCCGGTTACACCCAGACAAACACTGGCGCACCGGATATCCTCGGGTCAGAACCGATCACAGGGGGAGCCATTCGCTCTTCCATTGCCCAACAGGCGCTCATCCCAAACACTCTTCGCGCTGTTGGTGCATTCCTCGATATTGCCCCTGGTCGTTCGTACCACCATGCCGTGATGTTCGATGGCGGAGTTAAGGCATGGGCATCTGGCGGCAGCCCCATCGAACCTTTCGTTTTCCCACTCACGAACGTCGTGACCCTGGCCACAGGAGTTGACCAGCCTTGCCTCGCCTTGTCAGCGGACAGCCAAGTCATGGCGTGGAAGGCCGGCCAAACCGGCAGCGTGACCCATGTCGAATCTGCGAGTGGTTCGGTGGGCGTGGCTGTCGGCAGCGATTTCTACCTGGCCCTGACGGGGGGCGGTGACGTTCTGGGCTGGGGTGGAATTGTGCTTCCGCCGCCGAACCTCGACGACGTCGTCGAACTGGCCGCGGGCGGAGGACACGCCCTGGCTCGTCGCGTGGGAGGTGAGGTTGTTGCCTGGGGTGACAACCGGGCCGGACAGTGCATCGTCCCAGATGGACTATCCAACGTGGTCGCCTTGGCTGCCGGCTTTGCCGTTCCCGGCAAGTACGCCCACAGCATGGCGCTGCAACGCGACGGCACTGTCGTCGCCTGGGGTGACAACAGCGGTTCCCAGTGTCAAGTGCCTGCGTCCCTCAAAGAAGTGGTGGCCATCGCTGCCGGCGCGGGTCATAGCGTGGCTCTAAAGGCTGACGGAGCAGTGGTGGCGTGGGGAACCAACCAATATCGGCAGTGCAATGTTCCGACCAACCTCCTGCCTGTCGTGGCGATCGCCGCAGGTTACTACCATAGCGCTGCTTTGCTGTATGACGGGACTGTTGTCTGTTGGGGGGCCAACGGGTCGGGACAGTGCGACGTCCCGGCTGGTCTTTCTGAAGTCGTGCAGATCGGAGCCGGCAAGTCTCACACCGTGGCATTACGATGTGACGGTGGGGTGTCAGCATGGGGCGACGTTGGGGCTGGAGCGGCTGAGGTGGGCAATTGGTCGAACATCATCGCGATTGCTGCTGGCGGGCTGAACACAGCGGGCGTGAAGGGCGATGGCACCATCGTTGTGGCAGGCAACAACGATTACGGGCAGGCCGAAGTTCCGCCTGAGCTGAAGAATGTCAGCTCCGTTGCCGCTGGTGACGACTTTGTATTGGCGGCGGTGGGTGAAGGGCCGCTGGCAGGTGCCCTGGGAGATGGCGGCGATTTTCGGTGGCGGACTGGCGGCGAGCTGCCTTGGGTAGCCCAGATGCTGGTCACACAAGACGGGAAGCTGGCAGCTCAGAGCGCCGAGTTGATGCCGGGCGAGGAATCGTGGCTGGAGACAGGCGTCCACGGTCCCGGCACCCTGAGGTTTTGGTGGCGCACGGCTTCCGCCAGCGATCAGGATGCACTCGAACTCGAGCTCAACGGCGCCACCGTCGCGCGTGTTACTGGGAACACCGAGTGGGAACCGGGACGACTCGCGGTCCATTCGGGGTCGTCAACTGTGCGCTGGCGTTACATTCGAGCAGCCGCGAGCACGCAGGGCGCTCCTGCGGCCTGGCTGGACGAAGTGACGTTCGAGCCGGCCCCCGGCCCGGCCTTGGTCATCATCGAGGCTGAGGACTCCCAAATCACCGTCCGGTGTGAGAGCGTGCAGGGCCTGTTCTACACGCTTCAGAGCGCGTTCACACTCGAGGGCGAGCGCACCGAATGGGAAACGGTGGAGACGCTCGTCGGCACCGATTTGCCTCTGGTCTTCGCGCAGCCTTTGGGCATGGAACACGCCGAGTTCTTCCGGGTTCTGGTTGAATGATCGTATCGGCAGACTGCGTCCACCGCCGGCTTCGGGTGACCGAGTTGTGTTCCCCTGCGCTCGCGCCGTGAGCGGCAAGACGGAGGGCTGTTTCAGTTGTTCTTGTTCGGCACGTATGGGAAGAGCAGCAGGTGGTCTTCCATCGCATCTTTGACTTGCTGCCGCAGCCCAGCGCCGCTGACGCGCCGGACACTGCCGTCCGACAAAAGGATGGTGCCGACGCCGTTGTGCATCGCCGTGGACCACCCCGTCGACTTCATTATCGTCTCCATGAGAGTCCACTTGAGCCCAGGGGATTGCTTACTGTAGGCCGTGCCACCACCAACGCTCGGATTCAAGGTCAGGTTTGTGATGTTGCGATCACCGGCGAGGATCGCGAGCGGACGGCTCTCGTCCGCGTCAGGATTCACGAAATAGCTGACGGCACCGTTCTTCGCGCCCTTGCCGAAGTCGGTGAGGTCGGCCATATCCACGAAGTTGCTCGGGGCAATCCGCTTGCTGTCAGACGGGCATTTCACGATCTTGGGAGTAGCCAGCTCATTGGACAAGACTACGAATACTCGAAAGGTATTCGCCGCCAACATGTTTGGGCTTGCGCCCAGCCAATCGCCCGCACCCCCTTGGTTCGTCGTCACTGACATCGGAAAGCGGCCACCGTGGTCCGTGGCGAAGAGCCGGAAGGCTACCCCGATCCGCTTCAGGTTGTTGGCGCAGTTGGCGGGTTGCGCCGTCGACTGGGCCTTGGCAAGCGCCGGCAGCAGCATCGCGCCAATGACGGCGAGCATGGTTATCACAACCACCAACTCGATGAGCGTGAAAGCCCGGTCCTTGTTTCCTCGATGCAGTTGGTTCATACAGTCTGCCTGATCGGTTTGCCGCGGTCTGGGCAGCGACTCCGCCATTCCAGAATCTCCGAAAACCCGTACTCGGCGCTACCGGGTGAAATCCTGACCGTCCCCACCGCGCATTTCAAGGATTGTCGACGCAAGTTAGAGTCGCATCCTCGCCTAAGTTTATCACGAAGAGCACGAAGAGCACGAAGGCGAGGACCGAAGTCAGGATGGGCGTTGCGGCTAGTGTCGGCAGAACAGCATTGGGTCCGTTCATTGCCGCTCCTTCGTGTTCTTCGTGCCCTTCGTGGTGGTTTCCAGTCGTTCCGCTTCACCTTCGGGTGAATTATCAACTATTTAGATGCGACCTCATTGCCGTGACGAACAACCGGGCTAAGCCGCCTGCAAGCCGGCGCTCCGGGGCACTCGACGACCTCGGGCTATCGTTTCTCTGCGAATATCCTGGCTTCCTGCTCGGTGACGCGGCCGTCGCCATTCGTGTCGCACTCGCGGACGGCGGCATTGAAGGCTCCATTCTCGCCGCGCACGACGCGTTCCTTATGGTTGAACACGATCGGGATGGAGACTCGGGTGGTGCTCTCGGACTGGCCGCGATGGGCGGGGGCTTTGCTGAGCGCCTCGTAGAAGATGCGCCCGGCGGCCTCGTTCTCGAACTCGACCTTCGCGCGCGGTTCGTCGCGATAGACGGTTTGCTCATGCGAGATGCAGCCCGCAAGCACGAGGGCAAGCAGGCCGGCAACAGCGAGTTGCGCAATGCGGTGATGATTCATAGACAGGTCTCGATTCTGGGATGAACACAACGCCATGAGTCCACAACGCCGGGCCGGGCACGCCTGCCGCGACGGAGGCTGCGCAGGCAGCCATGCCTCGAGCGGCGGGACTTCTGACGTTGTGTTTAGACGAAGTGGCTATGGACGCATTCATGGGGAGCGTTGAGATTCAGCGGTTGAATGCGCATGGGGACCAGGAGCCGGAAACGTTCAACGCCCAACGCTCAACGTTCAACGCCCAACGTTCAACGCCCAACGCTCAACGCTCAACTGGCAGATTGATGGAAGACGAGTCGGCTCACCCTGTTGCCGCGCTGTTTTCTGCTTCCCCGGGGGCGCGTGCGCGGACTAGCCTCGATGCCATGAACCGGGTGGCACTGATTACCGGCGGGTCGCGCGGGATCGGGCGCGGGATTGCGCTCGCGCTGGCGCGCGTGGGACACGACCTGGTGATCAACTACGCCCGCAACGCCGAAGCGGCCCAGAAGACGGCGGCGGATTGCGTCGCCCTTGCCGGGGCGAGCGGACACTCGATTCGAGCGCGGCCTTGTCCGGGCGACATTGCAGATTCGGCTGCCCGGCAAAGCCTGATCGATTTCACCCGGACGCAGTGTGGGCGTCTCGATTTGCTGGTCAACAACGCGGGTGTGGCGCCCGAGGTGCGGGCGGATTTGCTCGAGTCGGGGGAGGCCAGTTTCGACCGGGTGTTGGGGATCAATGTCAAGGGCCCCCTGTTTCTGACGCAACTGGCGGCGCGCTGGATGATCGAGCAGGCTCGATCCGATGCCGAAGCGCGCGGGCCGGACGCCCCGGCGTCCGCGCCGCCGCGGATTGTGTTCATTTCATCGATCAGCGCTTACACCGCGTCCGTCAACCGGGGCGAGTATTGCGTCGCGAAAGCGGCGCTCTCGATGCTGACGCCGCTCTTCGCGGCGCGGCTCGCCGAGCACGGCATCAACGTCTATGAAATCCGGCCGGGCATCATTGCGACCGACATGACCGCGCCCGTGAGAGCCAAGTACGACGCGCTGATTGCGGACGGCCTGACGCCGATCCGGCGCTGGGGCAGCCCGGAGGATGTGGGCCGGGCCGTGGCGGCCATCGCAGAGGGCGCTTTTCCCTTCAGCACGGGCGAAGTGCTGAACGTGGACGGCGGCTTTCATTTGCGGCGTCTCTAGTACCATGTCGCTGAAGACCGACACCCAATTGACGGCGCACGCGTTGCGCGCGCGTATCGAGCGTCTCTTCGAACTGTCCGCCGCCAAGATCCTGTCCATCGAACGCGGGTCGATGCCGGAGGGGGGCACGCCCGTGTACACCGTCCGCGGGCGCTACACAGCGCGGGGGTGGACGGAGTGGACGCAGGGGTTTCAGTTCGGCTCGGCTCTGCTGCAATTCGAGGCGGACGGCGACGCGCAGTTCCTCGAACTGGGGCGTCGGCAGACCATGGCGCGCATGGCCACGCACGTGTCGCATGTGGGCGTGCATGACCACGGATTCAACAACGTCTCGACCTACGGCAATCTCTGGCGCCTCATGCGCGAGGGCAGGATCCCGTTCGACCAGCGCGAGAACGACGCCTATGAGTTGGCTTTGAAAGTCAGCGGCGCGGTCCAGGCGGCGCGCTGGACCCGGACCGCGGACGGCAGCGGTTTCATCCACAGCTTCAATGGCCCGCACTCGTTGTTCATCGACACCATGCGGACGCTTCGTTCGCTGGCCATCGGGCATCAACTGGGCCACGTGCTCATGGGCGAACAGGATGCCCGGATTTCGCTGCTCGAGCGCCTGATCCGGCACGCCCAGGTCACGGCGACCTACAACGTCTTTTACGGCGAGGGCGAGGGCCCGTACGACATTTGCGGGCGGGTTGCGCATGAGAGCGTGTTCAACCCGGCCAACGGGGTTTACCGCTGCCCGAACTCGCAGCAGGGCTACTCGCCATTCAGCACGTGGACGCGCGGCCTGGCGTGGGCGATCCTCGGTTTCGCGGAGCAACTCGAGTTTCTGGCTGCACTGCCCGACGAATCGCTCGAGTCGGAGCTCTATTTCCATGGCAAGCGTCCCGCCATTGACGACGCGTCCGCCAGCCTGAAGCGGTTGCGACGCCTCTTCAGGGTCGGGGCCCTGACGCCAGACGCAATCCGCTTCTGGATGACCCGCGCCGCCAGGGTCACGGCCGATTTCTATATCGACAACTGCTGCGCGGACGGGATTCCGATGTGGGACACGGGCGCGCCGAACCTGCATCGGCTCGGGGATTACCTGGACCGGCCGTCCGACCCGTACAACCCGTGGGAACCGGTCGACAGTTCGGCGGCTGCGATTGCCGCCCAGGGCCTGTTGCGATTGGGGGGGTACTTGGAGCGGACGGGACGGTCCCGCGAGGGCCGGCGGTATCGCCAGGCCGGCCTGACCATGGCGCGCACGCTCTTTGACGAGCCGTATCTCTCGACCCGGCCACGGCACCAGGGCCTCATCCTCCACTCGGTGTATCATCGTCCCAACGGATGGGACCACACGGCGCGGGGCCAGAAGGTGCCGAACGGCGAGAGTTCGATGTGGGGCGATTACCATGCGCGCGAGCTGGCGCTGATGTTGCTCCGGGAAATCCGCGGGGAACCGCCTCTGGTGTTCTTCCGATCATGAAGGAGCCCGTGTCTCTGGTCCGAATTCCCTCGCTCAAGAGCGTTGAGGACTTTCGCCGGCACGCCGCCTCCCTGGGACTCGAAATCCCGTGTGACGACGCGATTCTCGCCGGGCCGGCGTCCCCCCTGCTCGAGCCCGTTGCGGACATCACGATCAACGGCAAGAGGCTGGCCAACAGGTGGGCCGTGCAACCGATGGAAGGATGGGATGGCACCACGGATGGCGGCGTCACCGATGACGTGCGGCGGCGGTGGCAGCGCTTTGGGGAGAGCGGGGCCAAGCTGATCTGCGGCGGCGAGGCCATGGCGGTCCGGCCCGATGGACGGGCGAATCCGCATCAGCTTGTCATTGACGATGCTCACCGGGCCGGCCTGGCCGATCTCTGCCGGATCGCCCGACGCGCGCACCGGGAGCAGTGTGGCGGCGCGGACGGCCTGGTGATTGGCTTCCAACTGACTCATTCGGGGCGTTTCTGCCGGACGCGCGATAAGCAACCGCCCGAGCCGCGGGTCGCGTATCGGCATCCGCTGCTCGATCGCAAGTTCGGCGTCTCGAGCGACGCCCAGGTGATGAGCGACGCCGAGGTCGAGTCGTTGATCGGGCACTACGTCGTGGCGGCGCGGATTGCGGCTGAGGCGGGGGCCGACTTTGTGGATTTGAAGCATTGCCACGGGTATTTGCTCCACGAGTTTCTGGGCGCGCACGCGCGCCCGGGCCGGTATGGCGGCAGCTTCGAAAACCGCACCCGCATTCTGCGCGAACTGGTCGCCGCGATACGAGCCAGCGGGAACCGGATCGATCTGGGCGTGCGCTTGAGCGCCTTTGACTGCGTCCCGTTCAGACCCGACCCGGCGGGGTCCGCGCCGGGCAAACCGGGGCCGGGAGTGCCCGAGGATTTCAGCGGGTGTCTGCCGTATCGGTACGGGTTCGGGATCGATCCGCTCGACCCGGTCAAGCCCGATCTCTCGGAGGCGTTTCGGTTCATGGCGTTGTGCGGCGAGCTGGGAATCAAGGTGCTCAACCTCACGGCCGGATCGCCTTATTACTGTCCGCACATCCAGCGCCCGGCGGCGTATCCACCCAGCGACGCCTATCGACCGCCGGAGGATCCGCTGGCCGGGGTGGCGCGGCACCTGTGGGCCGTGCGAGAGCTCAAAGCGGCGGCTCCGGCTGGGTTGCTGATCGTCGGATCGGCCTACAGCTACCTGCAGGATTATCTGCCGCACGTCGCCCAGGCCGTGTTGCGGGCGGGATGGGTCGATGTTGTGGGCGTTGGCCGCGCCGTGCTGAGCTATCCGCGGATGCTGGCGGATGCCGTCGAGGCGGGGCGGTTGCAGACCAAGCGCATCTGCCGCACGTTCAGCGACTGCACAACGGCGCCGCGCAACGGCCTGATCAGCGGATGCTATCCGCTGGACGGGTATTACGCGGAGAAACCGGAGGCGGGCGTGCTCAAGAGGATGAAACGGGGATGAAAGAGGAGCCTTGGACCAAGCACGGATTGAATAGGAGCCACGGATCGAACACGGATAGGGCACCGATGAAAACCGGCATGTTTCATGGAGTTGTGACCGGGGCGAAGCCGAACACTCGAGAATATGGATCCATGTGGGCGAGAACCAATCACTGTCATCCGTCAGGGCCAATCCCGCGGCTGCGCATGCGCGTCAACCTAGGCAAAGCTCCTGAGTGGTTTCTCGGAGCAGCGCTGTCGAGGGTGTCCAACTCTTCGGGCCGGTGTTCGTTGTGGCAGTCGCTTCTGCTCAGTATGGCTCCGAGGTCGCGAAGCGTCTGGAGTGCGGCGGTTGACCGCCGCTTTCCGAGGACGGTCCTCCGTGCGTTCCCATTGCAAAGCGGTGCTGAAGCACACGCACTCCAAGCGCTCCGCGCGACCGAACACGCTCGTGCCCGGGCAGCTTCCGTGCAGGGTCCGCATCTTAGCCGGCCTAAGAGCCTCTCTGGAGATTCCGAGGGGTGCTGTTTTCAGACAGGCTCTAAGGTTGACGCGTATGCGCGGCTGCGGGATCGGCCTTCCCAAAGAGGGGGCCTGTGCAGACTCCGCGAGCGGATTGCAGGATGTGTTGCACGCACAGCGCTTGTCCTTCTGTTTGTTGCGCCGGCGGCCCCCGCCGCGGCTGCTTCGTCGGCCCGAAGCGAGCGGAGTCTCTGCGGGGACTGGTTGTTCCAGACGAACGGAGCGCCTGCCAGCCAGTGGAAGCGCGTCTGTGTGCCATCGTCCTTCGAAACCCACGAGGGCACGAACTTCAACGGCGTCGGCTGGTATCGCCTGGCGTGGAGGGGAGAGGCGCCGCCGGGTGGGGACCGCCTGCTGCTCCACTTCGAGGCGGCGGCGACCGAGG
Source organism: Verrucomicrobiota bacterium (assembly GCA_022710935.1). GTDB lineage: Bacteria > Verrucomicrobiota > Verrucomicrobiia > Limisphaerales > J093 > MWFF01. The sequence goes on along the minus strand of JAKLFY010000008.1, from coordinate 68,106 downwards.
CTGATGTGTGGGTGAACGACCGGAAGGTCGGACGCCACCTTGGAGGGTGGACGCCATTTCGACTCGACGTCACGGAGGCGCTGCGGGCGGGGGCCGACGCCACGAACGAGATCCGGGTGCGGTTGGACGAGAAGGTGGGGCACAACACCCAGGGTTTTCTGCCCATTGTTCAGCCCCATTTCGGCGGGTTATGGCGCGAAGTGTCACTGCTGCGGGTGCCGCCGGTGTGGATTGACGACTTGAGTCTCCGTGCGGCGGGCAATCCATCGACCGGGTGTCTGGAGCTCGATGTGCCTTTGGTCGGGGAGACGGCCGAGTCGGTGGACACACTCAGCGTTAAGTGGCGGCTCGAGGGTGAACGCAAATGGCAGTCGGCTCTGCTTCGGCTGCAGCCGGTCGAGCCGGCGGCGGGGGAGGGTCGAGCCAGGCGCGGGGTTTTGCGGCGGGAGGGCTGCGCGCTGCGCGCGGAGATTCCGGTTGGCGCACCGGTCTTCTGGTCGCCGCGGGCGCCGGTCCTGTACGAGGTTGCCGTGCAGCTTCCCGATCGGGGGGCGCGGAAGGGCGACTTCGTCGGCACACGCGCGGCCTTTCGCTCGATCCAGGCAGTGGGCGATCAGTTGCGCCTGAACGGCGTCCCGCTGAACGTGCGCGGTCTCTTGAACTGGGGGTATTACCCGCCGCGTTTGGCGCCGTTTCCGGACGAGGGCCGATTCCGTCGGGACCTTGCATTCGCACGCGAGCGCGGATTCAACCTGATGAAGTTTTGTCTGTGGGTGCCGCCCAGGCGCTATCTCGAGATGTGCGACGAATTCGGGATGTTGGCCTGGATGGAGTACCCGACGTGGCATCCGCAGTTGACGCCACAGTTTCTGGAGCCGTTGCGCCGCGAGTTCATCGAGTTCTTCCAGTACGATCGCAATCACCCCTCGGTGATCCTTCGGAGCCTGACCTGCGAGACGGGGCCCGGGGCCGACCTCGAGGTGATTCAATCGCTGTACGACCTGGCTCACGCGATGATCCCCGGCGCGGTGATCGAGGACGATTCCAGTTGGATCGAGTGGAACCGCGTGAGCGATTTCTTCGACGATCATCCGTACGGCAACAATCACACCTGGGTGCGGACCATTGGGCGGCTGACCCGGTACGCCGCCGAGCACGGCCCCAAGCCGCTGGTGCTGGGCGAGGCGATGGCGGCCGACACCTGGGTGCCGCGTCAACCGCTCGAGAACCGGTTGCGAGGCGAGCGCCCGTATTGGACGCCCGCCGCGTTCGACCGCCAGCCGGCCTGGATGGACCAGATGCGCGCGCTGGCCGGGCCGGAAGGGCTCGACCAGTTGCTGCCGGATTCGCTGCGCTACGCCTGGCTGATGCGCAAGTATCAGGTCGAGGCCTTTCGCCGGGAGGCGCCCCAGGGCGGCTACGTGATCAGCGTGATCCGCGATATTCCCAAGGCCTCGATGGGGCTGATCGACTTTCTGGATCGTCCCAAGTGGCCCGCGCGGGCCTGGGATTGGCAGGGAGACACGATTTGCCTGCTCGAGACCCAAGACGACTGCCGGAGTTTCGAGGCGGGCGGGCGATTGCGCGGGAGCATGCGGGTCAGCCATTTCGGAGTCGAGGACCTCGATGAAGCGGAACTGGCGGTCACGCTGGCCGTCGAGGGCGTGCGCGACTCGGCACGGTCGACGCAGCGGGCGCGACTGCCGCGTCTGGCACCGGGGAGCGTGTTTGAGGGACTCGACATGGATATTTCGCTGCCCGAATCGGATCGCCCCGTGGCGGCGGTGGTCCAGGCCGAAGTGCGCGCGGGTCGACAGCGCTTTCGCAACCACTGGCCTGTCTGGATCGTACCGCGCCAATCGCTTCCCGCGGGGACCACGCTTCGAGCGGGCGCATCGGGAGACGCGGGGGCGATGGCAGAGGTTTTTCCAGGCATCGAGGGGTCGTCCGGCGATGACCTTTCGGAGATCCGGGTCGCGGCGCGGTTCGATGACGGGCTGGTGGACTTCCTCGAGAGGGGCGGGCGCGTGCTCATGCTGCCCGACGGCGGCGCCGGCAGCTTTCGGTTGTCGGCTCATTGGTTCCTGCGCGGCGCGCCTTATGTGCCGGGGCACGCGCTGATGGGCCGGATGCCGCGGGCTCTGCTTGTGGATCTGCAGCACTTCGATTTGGCGGGGGATGTGATTCTTGATCTGCCGTTTCTCGACCAGGTTGATCCCGTGTTGCTGCTGTGGGACACGCATGATCACGGCACGGTCAAGACACATGGCCTGGTGTTCGAGACGCGCGTGGGAGAAGGCCGCCTGCTGGTCAGCGCCTTGCGCCACGGGGGAGCGCACAACGCGGCGGGGCGCTGGTCGGCCGGTGAACTCGTCCGCCACCTGGCGGAGGGGGAATCGCCGCGGCGCGCCATCTCGGCCGGGCTGTGGAACGGGCTCAAGGCGAAGCTGCATGAGGACAAGCTGCCGCTCACCGAGCGGTCGTGGCGGTTCAAGCCCGATCCGCAGTCGGACGGGGTGCAGGCGGGCTGGGCTGCGCCGGCACTTGACGATTCGAGTTGGGCGGAGATCAAGGTGGGCGCGCACTGGGAATCGCAGGGCCATCCCGCACTCGATCACTGGGCGTGGTACAGGATCGCGGTGGACGTCCCCGAACGCTGGCGCGGGCGCCCGATCTATCTGACCTTCGAGGGAGTGGACGATTGCTACGAGTTGTTTGTGGACGGCGAATTGGCGGCAAGGCGGGGCGACCCGGCAACCCGGCAAGACACGTTCAACGAGCGATTCAGTCACGACCTGACCGGGCGGCTGCGGCCCGGCGCATCGCACTGCATCGCCGTGCGCGTTTACGATTGGTACGGGGCCGGCGGCATCTTCCGTCCGGTCACGCTCGGCACGGCGCCTTATGATCCCCGGACGGAGGTTCTGAAGTGAGGGTGTTGGTTTCGCCGCTTGCCGCGCCTCGGGCCTGCGGGTAAACGGATCGGAAACAAATGAGCGCGTTTATCGACTTGGTGTTCCACGCCGACCGGCGTTTTGCGATGCCCATCCTGACCTATCCCGGAGCTCCGCTGGTCGGAGCCACCGTGCGGCAGATGGTGACCGATCCGCAGGTCCTCTTCGAGGTCCTGGCCGCCCTGCACCGGGAGTTTGCCACACCCGTTGTGCTCACCGCCATGGACCTGAGCGTCGAGTCGGAGGCGTTCGGGTGCGAGGTTGCTTTCGCCGACCACGAGGTGCCGACGGTGGTCGGGCGGTTGGTGACGACGCGCGATGCGGCCGAGCGACTGGCGATCCCCGAACCGGGCGCGGGACGGACCCGCGTGTATTTGGAAACGGCGCGGCGACTGCGGACCCTGCCCGGCCGCCCGTTGGTGCTCGCGTCGATGCTGGGTCCGTTCTCTCTGGCTGCGCGGTTGTACGGCGTGAGCGAAGCGCTCGGCCTGACCATCGAGAACACGGATCTGACACACCTGCTTCTGGAAAAGGCCACCGCGTTTCTTGCGGCGTACGCGAAGGCCTTCAAAGCCGCCGGCGCCGACGGCCTGGTGATGGCCGAACCGACGGCCGGCCTGCTCTCTCCGCGGGCGATGACGGCCTTTTCCTCGGCGTACATCCGCCGGATCGTCGAGGCGGTCGACGACGATACCTTCACCCTGATCCTCCACAATTGCGCCGCCAAGCTGATCCATCTCGACGCCGCGCTGCACGCGGGCGCTCGGGTTTTCCACTTCGGCGCGCCCATGGATCTGCCAGGCGCCCTTGCCAAAGCCCCGTCGGACGTCATCCTGGCCGGCAATCTCGACCCCTCGGGCGTGTTCGTCCGGTCCACTCCCGAACAGGTTCGCGCCGCCACGCGCGCCCTGCTCGACGCCACGCGGATGTCCCGCAACTGCGTTCTGTCATCGGGCTGCGACATCCCGCCTCAGACGCCGATTGGGAACATCGAGGCCTTTTTCGCTGCTGCTCGCGGCGCACAAACCTGACTCAAAAGGAAGTCACTCTAGCGAAAGAGCATGGTCAGGAGCGGGGCGTACAGGAGGCTGGGCCAGTAGTCCGCCAGCTCGATCCGGCGCAAGCGCAGGATCACCAGAGCCACTGCGAAGATCAGCATGCCCGCGGTGGCGGTGAGGGTGTCGACCAGCAGGCCCCGCTCGAGCGTGGGCAGAAGAAAGCGCGTCCCGAGCGTCAGCGTGCCCTGCCAGACGAACACTGGAACCGCGCTGAGCAGCACGGCGCCGGGGAAGATCCGCGCAAAGGCCATGGCCGCCAAGCCGTCCATGATCGTTTTGATGATCAGCGGGCGAAGATCCCCGTGCAGACCCTCGGCCAACGATCCCAGGAGAGCCAGGGGGGCGAGGCAATAGACCGCGGCACACGCCACAAAGACGTCACTGAAACTCCTGTTGGACACGGCCTGATCGGGACTGAGTTGGTTGCTGGCGAACCTGCCGGCCTTGTTGACGCAACGCTGAATGCGCAGCACGTGTCCGGTCAGTTTGCCAAGCATCAGGGCGACGAGCATCAGGGCGAACTTGCTCAGGAACTGAGTCCATGACCCCCGCAGGCCGCTCCAGACAATGCTGAGGCCGAAGAAGACCGTGAAAGCGCCGAGCAACACCTGCAACTGACGCTGACGGTGAGGCGACAACTGGCCATCGCTCCATGAACCTGCGAGCCCGCCGACCACGATGCCGGCTGCGTTGATCAAAGCCCCGATCACGGGCTCAACCGTAACTGGGGGTCGTCCACAAGACAAAGAAAAGCGTGATACCCCGTTGGGGCACGGGATGTCTCGAGGCTGCCGGTGGGGATCGAGTTTGCGCCGCGTGGGGGCACGCGGCCTACAGAGTTGGCATCCTCAGCTTGTAGGCCTTCCCCTGACCCGGCGTCTGCACCGATTTCTGTCCTTGCGCCGCGTGGGGGCACGCGGCCTACAGATTGGCTTGCAAACAGTTATGGTGATTCGGGTCCTGTCAGATGTGGTCCTCGGGAGAAGATATGTCCGACCTCTCGATCGGGGATCAGTCTTCGGGCGTCCGACGTCGTTTTTGGACCTGGTGGGCCGAATCTGTGGGTGACGGGCTGCTGGGGGGCCCTGGAACGTTCAAAAAAAGCCAAAAAAACATTGACACGGGCTGGTTGACTTGTGAGATTGCGCGCACACACGGAAACAACAAAAAACAACATATGAGAACTAAAACAGCATTACTGACGGCTGCGTTAGGCCTTGTGGGTGCCGCCACGGTGTCCGCGCAGGTCTACTCGGTCAACGTCGTGGGTTACGTCAACAGCGAGTTGAAGGCTGGTTGGAATCTGATTGCCAACCCGCTCGACAACACAGCGGCTAACGGAAACACCGTCGGCGTCCTGTTCGGCACCGCGTTGCCTGACGGCTCGGCGGTCTACAAGTTCGACAATGCGAACGGCAAGTATCTGGACACGGTCAGTTACACCTCGTTGTTCGGTTGGTCTGATCCTGCTTTGACGTTGGTGCCCGGCGAGGGCGCATTCGTCTTTGTCGAGGGCAGCGCTGCCGTAACGATCACGTTCGTTGGCGATGTCAAGCAGGGCACGCTGACCACTCCGTTGGCTGCCGGGTTCAACATGGTGTCGTCACAGGTTCCTCAAGCGGGCCTGTTGGTGACCGATTTGGGCTATGTGGCGGTCGACGGCGACACGGTGTACCAGCACAATCGCGGCGCAGGCTACAAGGACGGCAACACCTTCACCGGGCTGTTCGGCTGGAGTGGCGGTGAGCCGACGATTGGGGTGGGCGAGGCCTTCTGGATCCAGAAGGAAGCGGCTGGCGCATGGAATCGGACCTTCTCGGTGCAATAGCGGAATAACCAAACAGGCTGAAGAAACCAAACGGAAATCAATGGCAAAACTATGAAGAAATCGTTACTTGCGTTAGCGAGCTTGGTGGCGGCTGGCGTGGCAATGGCCGCGGACGGCGGATTGCTCACGTTCAACACGTACTACGCGGCCGCCAACAACCTGAAAGTCGTGGCGGATGACGGGCAGGAAATCTCGACGGCGAACGGCTGGTATCTGACCCTGCTGAATTCCAGCGGCACTCAGGTGATGGGCACCAAGGGGGGAGCACTTGGGTCTCTGGTTCCCGTGGTGGTCAACTTCACGGCTACCAGCGGATATGCCGCTGCAGGCGGTGACTGGTCGCTGGCGGGTTTTGACCAGGGCTCGAAGTACAGCTTCTACGTGGCTGCATACAAGGGCGCCGACTACGCGACAGCTCAGTTCAAGGGCAACACCGGACCGTTTGAAGCGACGCTGGGTGGCAACCAATTGGCCCCGCCCGTGCCTGCTGGCAAGCTCGCCTTTGGCGGCACGCCGGTCCTCACGGTTGTCATTCCTGAGCCTTCCGTGCTCGCTCTGGGCCTGCTCGGGATGGGCGCGTTCCTGATCCGCCGCCGCAGCTAACCTGGCTCACGGCATAGTTCTTCCACGAAGGCCGCTCGCGAGAGCGGCCTTCGCTTTTTTTTGACTGTGGGTTGACAATCGCGGGCAGCCCTATTATGGAATGGGCCGCTTTTTAACGGCGCGTTCGTCTATCAGTTAGGACGCGGCCCTCTCAAGGCCGAAAGATGGGTGCGATTCCCATACGCGCTACCAGATCCGAGCCGCCTTGCATGCAGCCGTTTCAGATCATCTTTAATCCGACGAGCGCGGCGGAATTGGCCAGGATGCCCAAGGAACTGCAACTGGAAATCCTCGGCGAGTTTCGAGGTCTGCCTCAGGAGGCTTTGCACACGGACCTCGAACGCTTCGGCAAACTCCGGCGCGAGGGCAAGACGCTGCATCGCTTTCGGCTGGGCGATTACCGCCTCTATTTCGAGCGGCACGAACTGGGGCTTGTGGTCCACCGCATCCTGAGCCGAAACACACTCAAGGATTTTCAGTTCCGATCCAATCTGCCTCTGGGGGAAGACGAGGCGCTGCAGGACAACCCGCGTTTCTGGGAGCTCATCGAGAACGCCACCGCGCAGGTCCGCCGGTAATGAGGCCTGGCGTTTGACCGATCACCGCACCGTCTTCGGGCTTGCGCTTCTATCGCGGGCTGGTGAAGACGACCCGGGCTTCGATGCCAAGGCGGGCGAGAAATTCCGATTCGATGACGTGGGTCAGGCGTTCGACCACCCAGATTGTATCCGAGAAGAGGTCCTCGCACATTTGCATCCGAACCACGATGTGCCGGTCCGACACCTCGATCTGGAACGGGTGACCGGCCGCCTCGGTTTGGGCCAGGACTTCGGCGACCTGGCGTTCGTAGAGCGGCGTTTCGTTGACCAACCTCCGGCCATCCAGCCGGCGTCCGGGATGGATCATGGCGCCGGTTCGCCCACAGGGGCATTTCTCGCGGCTGATTGCGCAGGCGACGCGTGTCCGGTAGCGCAGCATGGGCATTGCCTCGCGGCAGAGGGTCGTGACCACCAACTCGCCGTCCTGGACCTCGACGAGGAACTGGTCCTCGTTGACGTGGAATCGCCCGGATTCACACTCGACGCAGAGCCCGGGATCGGAGACCTCGCGGACGCCGAAGTTGCATTTGACGGCGGCGAAGAGCCCGGCGGCGATGAGATTGCGGGTCTCGCTGTCCGCCTGGCGGGAGAGCAGGACCGTGCGCAGGTGGAGGGATTGGGGGTCGACGCGGCGTTGTTCGAGCAGGCGGGTCAATTCGAGCGCGTTGGTTGGGGTGGTGATGAGGATGGTGGGGCGGTAGCTTTGCAGGGTGGCCAGTTGATAATCGAGGTGGAGCGGATCTTCAGCGATCACGGACGCCTCGATGAGTTCGGCGCCCAGAACGTAACCCGAGAGTCCGGGGTAGCTGCTGGGGCCCAGGCCGATTTGAACCACGTCATTGGCCGTGACGCCGCTGGCGACAAGCTGGCGCCCGGCCAGTCGCCCCCATTCGAGGAGATCGTTGCGGGTGTGGCCAATGACCAGCGGTTTGCCTTCGGCCCCGACCGCGGTGTGGAGGCGAATGATTTCGCGGAGCGGGAAGGCAAACATGCCATACGGAAAGCACTGCGCCAACTCCTCGGGCGTCGTGAACGGGAGGCGTTCGATCTCCTCGATGGATTGGACCCGGGCCTCGCCGAGCTTTTCGCGGCAGCGGCGCACATTGCGTTTGAGGCGAACCAGCAATGCCTGGAGGCGTTCGAGCTGCAATTGCTCGAGCTCGGCGCGGGGCATCATTTCGTTGCGTCGGTCGAGAACGCTCATTCCCAGATCTCCTTGCCGCCTTTACCCAGGTAGGCGCGTTTGACTTCGGGGTTGTGCATAAGGTCAGCCGCCTGTCCTTCGAGGATGATGTCGCCGGTCTCCATGACGTAGGCCCGGTCGGCAACCTGCAGGGTGGCGGTCACATTCTGCTCGACAAGCAGCACCGTCAAACCCTGGTCGCGCATCCGGACAATCTCGTCAAAGACCTCCTTGACCATCAGCGGGGCGAGTCCCAGCGACGGTTCGTCGAGCAGGAGGATTTTGGGGCGGGCCATGAGCGCGCGGCCCAAGGCGAGCATCTGTTGTTCCCCGCCGGACAAGGTGCCGCCCAACTGGCTGGCGCGCTCGCGCAGCAACGGGAACCGGTCGAAGACGATCTCGATCTGCATGGCCCGGTCGGGATTGCGGTAGCCTCCGATGAGCAGGTTCTCGCGCACGGTCAGGTCGGCGAAGATCATCTTGCCCTCGGGCACGAGGACCATCGAGTGGCTGATGCTGCGCCAGGCGGCCTGGCCGCGCGTGGGTCGGCCATCCACATGAATCTCGCCCTGCCACGGCTGGAGCAGGCCGACGACGGATTTGAGCAGAGAGGTCTTGCCGGCGCCATTGGCGCCGAGGAGGCCGACGATTTCCCCCGCGCAAACGTGCAGGCTGATGCCGTGCACGACTTCGAGGCTGCCGTAGCCGCAGCGGAGGTTTTTAACTTGCAGCAGCATGGTTCATCTCTCCGCCCAGGTAAACCCTCACGACGTTGGCGTCGTTCTGGATCTCGGACGGCGTGCCCTCCGCGATGCGCGCCCCGTTGTGCAGCACCAGGATGGCATCCGACAGATCCATCACCAAGGTCATGTCGTGTTCCACAAGCAGAATCGTGACCCCGCGCTCGCGGACGCGCCGGATCATTCGGCCCAGGTCGGCCTTTTCGCGGGTGTTCAACCCGCTGCCCGGTTCGTCCAGGAGCAGGAGTTGCGGCTCGGTGGCCAGGGCGCGGGCCAGTTCGACCATCCGACGCTCCCCGAAGGCCAGCGCACCTGCCGGGCACTCCGCCAGGTGCGCGAGGCCGACGTATTCGAGTTGGGCCTGCGCGGCCTCACGGATGGCGGCTTCCTCTTTGGGTTGGCCGGGCCAGCGCACGCCACAGCCGAGGAACTCCCAGCGTGTCCGGCAGTGCCGCCCCACCATGACATTCTCGAGCACGTTCATTTGCAGGAACAGGCTTGGGTTCTGAAACGTGCGCGAAACGCCGGCGCGGGCGATTTGGTAAGGTTTGAATCCGGTGATGGCGCGGTCCCCGAACCGGATGTTTCCCGAATCCGGGCGCAGAAGCCCGCATACGATATTGAACAACGTTGTCTTGCCCGCCCCGTTCGGTCCGATGACCGACTTGATCTGTCCTGGCGCGACTTCGAACGAGACGCGGTCGATTGCGACGAGGCCGCCGAAGCTGTGGCGGACGTTGTCGACTTCAAGCAGCGCCATGACGCGGCCTCCCCTCGAGCCCGTTGTTTGGTCGCGCCGCATCGGGCTGGGCGGCGTTGGGTGGACGGCATGCGCCGGCGAGGCGCCGGACCAGGCGGGCCAGCGGTTTGAGCGGCCCCTCCGGAGCGAGCGACACGATGCCGATCAGCAGCAGGCCGAACACCGCGTTGTCGTAGCTTCCGAAGAGGCCGCGCAGCGACATGTAATTCAGAAGGGTGCTCATGCCGGTGACGCCCCAGAGACTGGACATGCCGCCCGCCGCGGCCAGCGCGACATAGCGGACCGACTTGAACGCTCCTGCCTCCGAGGGGCCGATTCCGGCCGTGTAATGGGTGAAGAACACGCCGGCCATCGCGGCCATCAGCGCGCTGAGGACGAACGTCTTGAGCTTGTAGAGCGCGGTGTTGATCCCCATCGCGTTGGCGGCGGTTTCGCGATCGTGGATGGCCTGGAGGGCGCGTCCGACACGGGAACGGACGAGGTTGTGGAGGAGGACGAGCAGCAGCAGCAACAATCCGCCCGCGATGAAGTAATTCTCGATGCGCAGGGGGCGCTTGCCCGAGACGGTCAGGCCCAGGCCCAGGTTCCATTCCGGCACCCCGTTGATGCCGTCGGCCGCCCCCGTGAAAGCGGTGCCGAGGATCACCTTATGAACGATCATGCCGAAGCCGAGTGTGGCCATGGCGAGGTAATGGCCTCGAAGCCGAAGCGCGGGGTAGCCGATCAGGTTGGCGACGACGAAGGTCAGCGCCATCGCCGCGAAGAACGCCGCCCAGGGCGACACAGTCAGAATCGGGTTGCCGAAAAGGTCTTCCCTGGCGATGCAGAAGGGCGACTGCTTGATCCAGCCGAGCCATGCCGCCGTTTGCCATTTCGAGACGTCGCACGTGGTCAGCACGGCCGAGGTGTAGCCACCGATCGCAAAGAACGCCCCGTGACCCAGCGAGACCTGGCCGGCGTAGCCCATGACCAGACAGAGCCCCAGAACGACGATGGCGTAATAGAGCGACATCGTGAGCTGCGTCAGGCAATACTCCATCTCCGCCCTGCGCAGAATCCAGGGCACGATGGCCAGCGCGGCCGCGAGCAAGACGAAAGGGAGGCCTGGCTTAAGTCTCGGCTTCAATGTTCCCTCACGCTTTCACCGCCCGGCCGGCCCCAGAACCCATGCGGACGCACGAACAACACCAGCAGCAACACGGCGAAAACGGTCACATCGCTGTACGCGGCCGGGAGCCGGCTCACGCTGTAGGCTTCGAGCACACCGACCATGAGCCCGCCGAGCACCGCGGCCATCGGGTTCCCCAGGCCGCCGACAATGGCGGCTGCGAATCCCTTGATGGCCAGCGGCGCGCCCATCTCGTAGTGGGTCATGGTGATGGGCGAGATCACGCAGCCCGCCAGGGCGCCGATGGCCGCGCTCAGACCAAACGCGAGGGTGCGCATGTTTGCGATGTTGATCCCGGCCAGCATGGCGGCGCTCGGGTTCGAGGAACCGGCCCGCATCGCGCGGCCCGGCAAGGTGTATTTGAGGAAGATGTGCAGGAGGACCACAATGACCGCCACGGTCGCCAGCACCCAGAGCACCTGGGGCGAGATGGCGGCCCCGAGGAATTTCAGCGTCGAGATCTCGTTGCCGGTGAAATAGGGGAGCGAGCGGACCTTTTCGTCCCAGAGGTGCAGGGCGATCTCCTGAAGGACGATCGACAGGCCGATGGTGATGATGACGAGGTGGAGGATGGAATGCCGCTGCAAACGCCGGAAGAAGAGGATCTCGAGCAGGCAGCCGACCAGCGCCACGATCACCACCGCCCCGGCCAGTGCCACGGGCAAGGGCACGAAGCGGGCCAGGGTCACGGCCACCATCCCGCCCAGCATCACAAACTCGCCCTGCGCGAAATTCAACACGCCGGTGGCGCTGTAGATCAGGTTAAAGCCGATCGCCACCACGGCGTAGATGCTGCCCTTGGTGATCCCGGACAGGAAGTATTGCAGTTCCAGATTCCCGCTTTCCATCGGTCGTCCCGTCGGGAGACAGCCCCGATCCAATGCGCTTGCGGGGCTCCGGAAGTCAGGGTTGATGGTTTCGAGGGCGGCTACTTCCGGTAGATCGCGAACTTGCCGTCCTTCACCGTCAGCATCTCGAACGAGGTCAAATCGAGACCAGTGTGATCGGTCGGCGAGAAATTGAACACGCCCGCCGTGCCCACCAGGCCTTTGAGGTTCTCGATGGCGTCACGGACCCTGGCGCGGTCGGGCCGTCCCGCCCGCTTCAGGGCCTCGGTCACAACCAGGATCGCGTCATAGGCGTGTCCGCCAAACGTGCTGACATCTTCCTTGTAGGTCTCCTCGTAGTCCTTCTTGTAGGCCGCCAGCAGCGCCTTCTGCGGATGACTGTCGGGCAATTCGTCCACAACGAGAAGGCGCCCGGCCGGGAAGAGCGTGCCCTCGGCTGCGACGCCCGCCTGCTCGACATACTTGCGATTGCCGAAGCCATGACTTTGGAAGAGCGGCATCTCCATGCCGAGCTGCCTCATGTTCTTCGCCACGATGGACTGCGCCGGGACGATCGACCAGTTGACGATCGCCTGGACGCCGCGCGTGCCTTTGATTTTTGTGAGAATGTCGGTCAGGTCGGTGGCCTGTTTGTCATAGACTTCGTTGGCGAGGATCTCGATGCCCTCCGCCGGGGCCATTTCTTCGAGCTGCTTCTTTCCGGCGGCGCCAAAGCCGTCGTTGCTGCTCACGACGGCGATCTTGCGCAGGCCTTTGTCCTTCATGGTCCGGTAGATCCAGGTGACCGCCTGGCTGTCTTTTTGCGGTGTCTTGAACACATACCGGGCGACCGGATTCACGATCACTTCCGCCGCGGCGCAGGAAACCAGGATCATCTCGTTCTCTTCGCAGAGCGCCTTGATCTGCATGGTCTCGCCGCTGGTCGACGGGCCGATGATGGCCAGGACCTTCTCCTCCTCGATCAACTGCTTGGCGAACGACACGGCTTTCTCCGGGCTGCCGCCACTGTCCTTGAGCACCAACGCGACTCTGCGTCCGTTGATGCCGCCGGCCGCGTTGAGCTTGTCCATAAACATCCGGACGGTCTTCTCCTCCGGTGCGCCAAGGAAAGAGGCTGGCCCGGTGACCGAGAAGATGGCGCCGATCTTGATGGGTTCGCCGCCAGCGGCGGCGTGGATGTTCTGGGTCAGGCACTGCGAGCCGAGCGCGCAGATCCCTGCCGCAAGCAGGTAGGTTTTTTTCATAAGTTCATTCTCCGGATTCAAACCATGGTGAACCGAGCATCACCGGACCATGACAGCACACGGGCTAAGATGAGCCGAGGCTGCCAGAAAGGCTTTCCGCATGTCAAGCAACGCTGCCCGCGGTCCGTTCACGGCGGGATGGACAAACCGGAGCGGGCGCGCATGATGACGCCCGGATTATGGCAATCGTCATCCAGGGACCGGGGGTGGATGAGGCCGCAAAGACGGCGCTGTCGGGGAACGCGTGGCCGGCCACCCTGTTCCTCGACGGTCGCGTCCTGGTGACCGCGGAACCGCCGGTGCACGCCTTGCAGCGCGCGGCGTATCTCAACGCGCTCAACCTCGAGCGGGCGCAGCAGGGTCTGCCGCCACTGACGGAGGAGCAGAAGGCCGCGCGTTACGGACGGTCTGTCGATTTATTCCTGAAGCCGGGTCTGGTCCAGATCCGGCCCGACCCGGTCCACATGGATTTGGCGTTCGAGGCGGACGATCTGCTTGGGGAACTCTACCCGAAGCCTCAACGGCGGTTTCTGGATGTCGATCAGCCAGAAGTGCAGCGGGCCATCAAGGAGCGGGGCGAGCTTTGGCGGATCAGCGTCCTGCCGAGCACCCGCGCCGAAATCAGCCAGCACATTGCCGACGCCAAGACCCGCATCAGCGAGCAGGCCATCTATTACCTCAACCTGTATAGCGGCACGCGCTATCTGACCTACCACGAATTGGCGCGGCTCAAGGATCTCGATCCGACCGCGCTCGCCCGCCAGTTGCAGGAAATTGCCCTCTACGCGTCCCGCCGCAACCGTTTGGGCCGGCCGGAGGTCGATTTTTTCAAAGCCCAGGGGCGTTTTGGGGCGAAGCAATTCAACGGGCTTGTGTTTGGCGAGATGAATCCGAACGAACTTGCGGCATGCCACGAAGAGTTGCGGGCGCAGTTCTTCGATGCCGTGCCGCCGGAATACCAGGTCGATGAGCCGGATTTGGACCTGTGGCGGACGGAGATGTACTCGGCATTGGTGAGCCAGCGGGACGACACGGAGACCGAGGTGGTTTTGGCGGGCCTGAACATCGAGTTCAAGCAACGCATCCGGTGGCTGCCGTGCGGGCGATTCGAGCAGGGGGAGTTGATGTTTGACGAGGTGTTCGATGGCGCGCGGCAGGCGCCGGAGGATCCGTGCTACCGCGGCCTGTGCGATGAGAAGGTCAAAGACATCGTGTTCAACCTGATTCGTGAGTTCGGCCTGCTCGAATGGGTGAACGTGGGACGCATCCTGCCCCCCCATCAAGAGACGCAACGCAGCGCCCAGGCCCACCCCGTCGGCGGCGGACGGCGCGACGTGTATCTGGCCCAGATCAAGTGTTTGAGCGAGGACCGGCCCCGGACCCGGTTCATGCGGATGCAGAAGTACGGGGTGCGGGAGCGATTGGCCGAGGGGAAGGACCTGAGCCAGGCCATGTTGGAAACCGAGGAGTACATCGAGTACATCCTGGATCGCCGGCTCGGCTGCTGGTATTTGGGGGTCAACGTGCCTTTGTGCATGATCATGCGGCGCCTCCAGGAACCCTACGACGGCAGCGCCGCGGTGCCGCCGGGCCTGCGCCTCCCGGTGACCTACTTCGAACGCGATTTCATCCCGGGTTTCCCCGCCAACCAACTCCCCCGGTCGCGCTACGAGAATCCCGAGTTTGCAAACCGGTTCGCGCGCCTGTTCGGGAAAGCGGCAGCCGCCAACCTCATTGTGGGACGCGGCGACCCTGTGACTCAGCAGGTGGTGTTCGATGTCGGCGACGAGATCGTGGTCGAGGACGAAGAGGGGATGCCCAAGGAGTTGATTGTGTGCGACCACACGGGGTCATTTGTCTGCTATCAGCAGACGCTGCTGGAACTTGCGCCCGCGTATGCCAAGCCGGTGAACGACCGGTCCGACAAGCTGGCCCATCCCCGCGAGTTTGCGTTGGCCTATTTGGAGGGATTCGACGAATGGTTCCGGCGCGTCCAGCGGCATTACCGTGACACTCGGCGCGCCTTTGATGCGCTGTTCAAGCACATGCCGCCGGATCCCGAGGGCAATTTCTCCTATCGTTGGGACTGTGTGCTGCGGCGGTTGGACGAGGCCGATCCGGCAGAGTTGGTGCAGGCGATTCGGGGTCGCATTGCTGTGTTGCCGCAGCTCCCGCCCGGCTGATCTCGAGACAATGCTCGTCGCGCGCGAAGACATTCTGCGACCCCATTGTTTGGGGACGAGGGCGTCCCCGCTCCCACACCATCGCGGCCTCGGCGCCAAGCTGAGCATGGGCGACTCCCACAACGAACAGTGGCCTAACCCGCATGTTTCACACCCCGTCGGTGCACATGGCGGTCAGACTTCGCGAGAGAACTGCTATGCGGGTTAGCCCGGTTACGGTTCCTCGCGAAGCGTGTGAAATAACCGGGCAAAGAGCGTGGACAGGCACAAGACTGCTGCTCTCAGCGTTCAACCAGTTGGATTATCGAAGAGAGGACTCAATCCTGCGCGCCTGGAGTATTGCGGCGATGGGCAAGGAGCCAGTCATAGAGCTTGGGATTCTCATAGGCCTGGATCCAGGCATCGTGGCCGGTTTCCGGATAAACCGTCAGTTGAACCTCGCGGCAACCGAATCGCTTGAGGGCGTCCACCATGCGCTCTGATTCCTCGAGTTTGACCACCGGATCCTTGGCGCCATGAAAGGCCCAGACCGGCAGGCTCTTGAGGGCCTGGGCCCGTCGGGGATCGGCCAGGAGCAGCTTGATCGGATCGCCTCCGCCGCAGATGGGGGCGACCGCGGCGAAACGCTCCGGGGCGGCCAGCGCCAGGCTCCAGGTTCCATACCCGCCCATGCTCAAGCCCGTGAGGTAGACGCGCTCGGGATCGACACGATGCTTGGCCAGCAATTCGTCAAGCAGTGCCAGCACGGTGTCGTTCGACCATGTCTGGCCCGACGGACACTGGGGCGAGGCGATGACGAATGGCATGTCCGGCTTGGCGGTCACGAGCTTGGGAGGGCCGTGCTTGGCGACGAGCCAGATGTTGGTGCCGCGCTCGCCGGCCCCGTGGAGGAACAGGATCAGCGGCCATCTCTTGTCCGCGGACTCGGCATACTCGCGGGGAAGAAACAGCAGGTAGTCCGCCCCGACGGTGCGTGTGACGGACCGTTGGAAGCTGCGCGCTTGTTGGAGGGAATCAGGTTTCACGTCTTGGCCGATGAGGGTGGAAGCTGTTAGGGACGCCAGCAGGAGCGATACGGCAAGGAGGGAGGATTGCATAGGACTCAGGTTGCGCGGGTTGTTTTGGCTGTGACATTCAAGGTTCGGGAGATCGAGTCGAGGCGGCAATCGACCGGGGCCAGGCGTTTTGGCCCCGGACTAATCGGTGTTCGGATACGAACCGAGCACTTTGACGAAGACGCAGTGTCGTCCAAGTTCTTCGAGCATCTTGGCCACGCGCGGATCCTCGATGTGGCCGTCGCAGTCGACGAAGAAATAGTACTCCCACGCCTTGCGTTTGCTGGGGCGGGACTCGATTTTTGTCATGTTGATGCGGTATTTGCGGAATGGGGCGATGGCGCCGTGGAGGGCCCCGACGCGGTCGGCGATACAGAACATGAGGCTGGTGCGATCGCGTCCCGATCGAGGCGGGGATTGGCGTCCGAGGACGAGAAAGCGGGTGGCGTTGGCCGCGTTGTCCTGGATGTTGTGTTCGATGACGGGCAGGCCGTACTTCTCGGCGGCGAGCAGGCCGGCGATGGCGGCGGCGTTCCTGGCGCCGGCGGCCAGCTCGGCCGAGCGCGCATTCGAGGAGGTCTCGATGATCTCGGCGTTGGGGAAGTTGCGCTGGAGCCAGCCGCGGCACTGGGCGAGCGACTGGGGGTGGACGAAAAGGCGGCGGATCTGCTGGCGGCGGGCACGGCCCATGAGGCAGTGCTGGATGGGAATGACGATCTGGGCGACGATCTTCAGGTCGCTGTCCATGAACATGTCGAGCGTGTGGGTGACCACGCCTTCGGTCGAGTTCTCGACGGGGACGACGCCGAAATCCACGTGGCGTTTGGCCACTTCGCTGAAGACGTCGGCGATGGTCTTGAGCGCTGCGTAGCGCAGGCTTGTCCCGAACCGTTGGATGGCCGCCTGGTGGGTGAATGTTGCCTCCGGGCCCAGGTACGCGATCGTCATCGGCTTCTCGACGGCGAGGGCGCTGGACATGATCTCGCGGTAGATGGCGCGAATGGCATCCGGGCTCAAGGGGCCGCGGTTCATTTTGGCGATCCGATCGAGCACGGCCCGCTCGCGATGGGGCGCATAGATCTCCTGGCCGCTTTTGAGTTTGATCGAGCCGATGGCCAGCACGTGGCGCGTGCGTTCGTTGAGCAACCGGACAATCTGTTGATCGGTGCGGTCGATGGCGGTGCGGTGTTCGAGAATGCTCATTCCTGGGACGGGGGCTGCGGATTCTCCCCTTCCGGCGCCGGATCGGGCGCGGATGGGGGGTCGTCCGCGGGTTGGCGTTCGGGGGCCGGCGAGGGCTCTGAGGCCGGGGTTTCCGGCGCGGCGGGAGGGCACGGCTCCGATTGCTCCTGGGGTTGCAGTGTCAGTTGCTCGGGAGGCGCCGTGGCCAGGCCGGGTTCGACGGTGAGGAGGTTGGGCGGACGTTCGACGGGGATGCGTCGCAGCTCATCGGCGGTGGGCATGTCATCGAGCGATCGGAGCCCGAAATACTCGAGGAACAGGCGTGTTGTTCCGTACTGCATGGGCCGCCCGACGACTTCGGCGCGCCCCACGGCCTCGATCAGGTTCCGTTCCAGGAGGGTCTGCATGACGCCATCGATCGAGACGCCGCGGATCTGCTCGATCTCGGCGCGGGTGACGGGCTGGCGATAGGCGATGATCGTCAGGGTCTCGAGCGCGGGCGCGGAGAGGCGGGCGGGGCGGGCGCGTTCGCCGGCGAGCACGCGGAGCCAGGGCGCATAGGCGGGCTTGCTGACGAATTGCCAGCCGTCGGCGATGCAGGCCAGGCTGAAGCTGCGGTCGGCGGCCGCGTGCTCTTCGCGAAGCTGTTCGAGCGCGGATTCGATGTCCGCGGTCTTGACGCGCTTGTGGGCGCGGGCGGCCTCGTCGTCGGACTGCTCGGCGGCGGCGGTCAGGATGTTCTTCAACTCGAGGGCGCGCAGCGGTTTTTGCGCGGAGAAGAGAACAGCTTCGAGAATGGATTTCAACTCGATCATGCGAACGGGGGCGGCGCGCTGTCGTCGAGGCCGACTGCCGGATGGGCGTCCGACAGGCCGGCAGCGGGGTCGGGGTCGGGCGAAGCGCCAGGGGCCGGGCTGGGCGGAGGAGTCGGCGCGGCGGCAATTTCGATCTGGCCAAAGGGTTCGCGCTGGAAGGCGACGGCATGGTGCAGGCGGATCAACTCGAGGAGGGCGAGGAATGTGGCGACGACCTCTGAACGGCTGGTCGCCTGTCCGAACAGATCGGCAAAGGTAAAGGCGGGGCGGGAACCCAGGAGCGTGCGGATGAAGTCGATTCTCTCGCTGACGATCCACTTGTCCTCGAAGATGTCGCGGGCCTCTTCGCGTCCCTGAACGCGCTTCATGATTGCGCTGACCGCGCCGATGAGGTCGAAGAGGGAGACCTCGGTGCGGACGGGAACGGGTTCGAATTCCGGTTTGGCGGGCTGGCGCGGGTAGATCTGCTCCTGCTGCAGCTCGAGCGCCTGCAGTTGGGAGGCGGCGTCCTTGAACTTCCTGTACTCGACCAGCTTGCGGATGAGCTCCCAGCGCGGGTCGTCGCTGTCCTCGTCGTCGTCGGGGGAAACGGCCTGCTGGTCGACGGGGAGGAGCTCGCGGCTCTTGAGATACATGAGCGTCGACGCCATTACCAGGAACTCGCCCGCAATGTCCAGGTCGAGCTGGCGCATCAGGTCGACATACTCGATAAACTGGGTGGCCAGGCGGGTGAGGTTCACCTGGTAGATGTCGACCTCCTCCTTCCTGACGAGATAGAGCAGGAGGTCGAGCGGTCCCTCGAAGACTTCAAACTGGACTTTGTATTCGGCCATGGCCTCACCGGAGGTTGGGGACCGGGCCGACAGCAGTCTCGCCCCGCCGGGTCTTCACCTCAACGCGAACGCGGAAAGTAACGACCGGGTGCGGCTTTGGCAATGCTGCTCTGAGGCATGCGGCTCTGGAGGCGCACTTGAAGCTTGCAGCCACGGGTGCGGCGAGCTGGAATGGCCGCTCCTGTGGATCGACAGTTTGTTTCTATGCAGCAGCATCCCAAAGACCATTGCGGTGTGTTCGGTGTCTATGGGCATCCGAATGCCGCGGAGCTCACGTACTACGGCCTCTACGCCTTGCAGCACCGCGGGCAGGAGAGCGCCGGCATCGTCTCGTGCGACGGACGCCAGTTCCGGGTTCACCGCGGGATGGGGCTCGTGCCGCAGGTCTTCAGCGGGCGCATTCTGCGCGATCTCGAGGGGGACATGGCCGTGGGGCACACCCGCTACTCGACGATGGGTTCGTCCCATATTCGGAATGCGCAGCCCCTCACCGCGGATTCCGCGCGCGGACAGATCGCGATCGCGCACAACGGGAATCTGACCAACGCCGTTCAGCTTCGCGAGGAACTCGAAGCGCAAGGCACGCTTTTCCAGACCACTGTTGACAGCGAGATCATCCTGCACCTGATGGCTCGCCCCGCTCCGCGAGGGGCTGACAGCAATCTGGTCCAGACGTTGCGTCGGATCGAGGGCGCTTACTCGCTGATCCTGCAGACGGAGCAGGAGCTGATCGGGGTCCGTGATCCGCATGGGTTCCGGCCTCTGTCGCTCGGGCGGCTGGGGGACGCCTGGGTGTTGTCGAGCGAGACCTGCGCGTTCGATCTGATCCACGCCGCGTTTGTCCGCGACATCGCTCCGGGGGAGATTGTGGTGATCAACAGGGATGGCCTGCGGAGCCTCCAGGCGTTTCCCGATCACGCGCGGCGCGCCTTCTGTATTTTCGAGTACGTTTACTTCGCGCGGCCGGACAGCACGATCGCCGGACAGAATGTGCACAGAGTGCGCGTGGCGATGGGCCGGGAATTGGCTCGCGAGCATCCGCGCCAGGCCGACATGGTCGTGCCGGTGCCTGACAGCGGCAACTGCGCGGCGCTGGGCTATTCGCTCGAATCGGGGATTCCTTTCGAGATGGCGTTCGTCCGCAACCACTATGTGGGGCGGAGTTTCCTCCAGCCTTCGCAGCTCATCCGCGACTTCAATGTGCGGGTGAAGCTGAACCTGATCCGCGAAGTGGTGGCCGGCAAGCGCGTGATCATCGTCGACGATTCGATCGTGCGCGGCACGACCTGCCGGCAGCGCGTCGCCAACCTGAAGGAGGCCGGGGCGCGGGAAGTGCATGTGATGGTGAGTTGTCCGCCGCACGTCAACCCGTGTGTGTACGGGATCGACTTTCCCGATCGCAGCAAGCTGATGGCCGCCAACCACAGCGTCGACGAGATCCGCCGGTACTTGAAGGCCGACTCGCTGGCCTATCTCTCGCAGGCGGGCATGGTGCGGGCGACCGGCCTGCCGGCCTCGGCCTTCTGCCTGGCCTGCTATGACGGCGATTACCCGGTCCGCTACGACCTGGCGCTGGACAAGCAGATCATCGAGCGACGACGCGCCCGCGTGCAGAGCCTCGGGGAGGTTCTTGCGCGCGAGGATTTGCAGCCCCGGCTGCTTTAGCCCGGTTATTCGGCACGCGTCGCGAGGAACCGTAACCGGGCCAGTTGATTTGTCCATTGACTCGGGTTTGGCAGGGACGGCATTTTGCCGTTTGCCTATGCAACCGATCCGACGCGCGCTTCTCTCCGTGTACGACAAGACCGGCCTGGTGCCCTTTGCGCGGGTGCTGGCCCAGGCCGGCATCGAATTGTTGTCGACCGGCGGCACGGCCCGGGCGCTCCGGGAGGCGGGGTTGCCGGTGGTCGACCTGGTCGAGTTCACCGGCTTTCCGGAGATGCTCGATGGGCGCGTCAAGACCCTTCATCCCAAGGTTCATGGCGGATTGCTCTATCTGCGCGGCCACGCGGAGCACGAGGCGACGGCGGAGCGCCACGGCATCCGCCCGATCGACCTGGTGGCGGTGAACCTCTACCCGTTCGAGGAGACTGTCGCACGCCCGGATGCGACTCGGGCGGACGTGGTTGAGAACATCGACATCGGCGGCCCGGCCATGCTGCGGAGCGCGGCCAAGAACCACGAACACGTCACGGCGATCGTCGATCCCGCGGACTACGAGGAGGTTGCGGCCCAGATTCAAGCGCAGGGCGCCACCACGTTGGAGTTGCGTCGACGGCTCGCCGTGAAGGTGTATGCGCGCACCGCGGCGTACGACGGGGCGATTGCGGCCCACTTGCCGCGCTGGCTCGGGGCGGGAGGCGGAGCGGATCTGGCGGCGGACGACCGGCTGGGCGGCGGCGCGCCGCCGGATCGGTTGATCGTGGACGCGCCGCGGGTGCAGGCGCTGCGATACGGAGAGAATCCGCACCAGCCGGCGGCTCTCTATGGGCGGTTTGCCGAGCATTTCCGGCAGATCCATGGCAAGGAGCTTTCCTACAACAACATTCTCGATCTGACGTCGGCGGCGACCTTGATCTCGGAGTTCCGGGGCGAGGCTCCGACGCTGGCCATTCTCAAGCACACCAATCCGTGCGGGGTCGGCCGGGGAGCGTCGCTGTGCGAGGCGTGGGAGAAGGCCCTGGCCACGGATCGGCAGGCGCCCTTCGGCGGCATCATCGCCGTGAATCAACCGATGGACGGCCCGTGCGCGACGGCCATCGCCGAGATTTTCAGCGAGGTGGTGGTGGCCCCCTCCTTTACGCCGGAGGCGCGGGCGGTGCTGCAGCAGAAGAAGAATCTGCGGCTGATCGAGGTGTCGATGGACTCCCACACCGCCGCGGGGGGAGAGATTCGGGGCGTTGGCTTCGAGTCGCTTCTTTGGCAGCAGCCGGACCGCGCGACAGTGCGGGCGCGGGATCAGGTCAAGGTCGTGACGAAGCGGGCGCCCAGCGAGGATGAGTATCAGGCCTTGCTGTTCGGGTGGCGGGTGGTGAAGCATGTCAAGTCGAACGCGATCGTGTATGCCGCGGCGGATCGCACGCTCGGGATCGGGGCGGGCCAGATGAGCCGGGTGGATGCCAGTCGGATCGCGGTCTGGAAGGCGGGCGAGGCCGGGTTATCTCTGCGGGGCAGCGTGGTCTGCAGCGATGCGTTCTTTCCGTTCCCCGACGGACTGGTTGCGGCCGCGGAGGCGGGAGCGACGGCGGCGATTCAGCCGGGCGGATCGAAGCGCGACGCCGAGGTCATTGAGGCGGCTGATGCGCGGGGCGTGGCGATGGTCTTCACCGGGATCCGGCATTTTCGTCACTGACACAGGCAAATCGCCCGCGAGGTGTGAATCGGATCCTGTCCACGCCCTGAAGGGCGCACCCCACGATGTCGTCCGCGCGCAAAGGAATCTGGCTGGGGCTGGGCGCCTATTTGCTCTGGGGGCTGCTGCCGGTGTACTGGAAGGCGCTGCGGACGGTGCCGGCTCCGGAGATCCTCGCGCACCGCATCGTCTGGTCGTTTGGCTTTCTCGCCCTGCTTGTCATCCTGTCGAGACAGGGGCGGACGCTGCTTGCGGCGGCAACGCAGCGACGGACCCTGGCGATTTACCTCGGCGCGGCGCTGCTCCTGGGACTGAACTGGTTCGTCTACATTTGGGCGGTAAACCACGATCGGATCGTGGAGACGAGTCTCGGGTACTACATCAATCCGCTCGTAAGCGTGGCGTTGGGCGTGGTGGTGCTGCGGGAGAGGCTGGGGGCGATCCAGTGGATGGCGGTTGGGATCGCGGCCTTGGGGGTGCTGTTCCTCACCTGGCAGTACGGGGCGTTCCCCTGGATTGCGGTTGTTTTGGCGCTGAGCTTCGCATGTTACGGATTGATCAAGAAAACCGCTCCCCTGCCCGCTCTGCCGGGGCTGACGATCGAGACTGCGCTGCTCTGGCTTCCGGCTGCCGGGTATCTCGGCGCGCTCGAGTCCCAGGGCGTCGGCCGTTTCGGACAAAGCGGCGGTTGGGGCGACAGCCTGTTGATCCTCACGGGCGTTGTGACCGCCCTGCCCCTGCTGCTCTTTGCGTCGGCTGCTCGCCTGGTGAAACTCTCCACGCTGGGCTTGCTCCAGTACGTGTCGCCCACCTGCGGGTTGATTCTGGGGGTGGCGGTGTACGGGGAACCGTTCCCACGCGCGCGCGCCCTGGGTTTCGGGATTATCTGGCTCGCGCTGGCTGTTTATTGGTTGGCGAGCCGCGCTGCGCATCGCTCGACACTGGGGGCGTCATGAGGCCTGTGGGCACGCTGAAAAGCACTGGAAACGAAGAATGTCAGAGATTTATGTTTGACAACCCTCAATCGAGACCTTAAAAAGCCGTCAACCTTTCAAGCTAAATTTGAACTGGATCGAGGCAGCGCTATCCAAATCAGGGCAAGATGCTTTATGAATAAACTGATCACGTTTGCCAGCTTAGCGGCAGTGGGTGCACTCAGCCTGCAGGGTCAGGCAGTCGACGGGTCCGGGCGGCCGTGGAGTGTATCGGCCAAGTTGCGCGGCTTTTACGACGACAACTACCGAACCACGCCCTCCGATCTGACGCCCGAGGCGAGGGAATATCTCGGGGACGTCGATGAAGAGAGCTGGGGGATCAATTTCGCCCCGGGCATCAAGTATGTGCTGCTGCGGGACCAGACCACGCTGACGGCCAGCTTGGATTACGACATGCGCTGGTACGAGGCCCAGCCGAGCAGCAAGGAATTTGACCACACCGTGCGTGCGGAGATCGCCGCCTCGCATGCGTTTTCGGAGCGGTTCCGGTTGGATTTCTTCGAATCGCCCGTTTACTCCGAGGAGCCGAGCATACTCGAGCCCAACGGCGGTCAGGCCAGCTACGTCCGCACCGATGGCAACGCATGGCGCAATTACGCCGGCATCGGGCTGACCACCGGTTTGACGGAGCAACTGGGATCGCGTCTGGGCTACTCGAACACCTACTACAACTACCGTGACGACGGTCCGGCGAGCATCTCGGCCCTGTTGGATCGCATGGAGCACTTGGCGACTGCCGACCTGCGGTGGCAGTTCCAGCCGGCGATCATCGGCTTGGTCGGCTATCAATACGGCTATTTCGATTATACGAGCGGCGACCAGCTTTGGTACACCGAGACTCCGGATCCGACAGTGCCGGAGAGCGATGCTCGAAATCAGGAGTCGCACTACGGATTCCTGGGGGTTGACTACACGGCCCTGCCGGGTCTGACCGCGCAGATCCGGGCTGGTGTGAATTACGCCCGGTATCCGAATGCGGATGTGGACAATGTGACGGCGCCGTTTGTGGATGCGGCGCTGGCGTACGAGTACATGGAGGGCAGCAAGGTGTCCGCGGGGGTCAAACACGACCTCCGTCCGACCGATGTTGCCATCGCTGCATCGGACGACATGAGTTCATTCACCGTTTCCCAGGAAGCGACAACCGTCTACGCCTTTATCGCCCATCGGATCTTCCCGAAGCTGGTCGGCACCCTGCGGGGTTCCTGGCAGAACGGGACTTATAATGAGGGCATGTACGACGGCGACAGCGACAACTTCTACACTGTTGACGTGAATCTGGCGTACGAGATCACGGCCAACTTCGCGGCCGAGGCCGGCTACGCCTATGACAAGCTCGACTCCGACATCCCCCTCCGCGAGTACGATCGCAACCGGTTCTACGTGGGCGTGAAAGCCACCTATTAAGGTCCTGACCACCCCCAGATTTGACACAACGTGGGAGGCTGGAGCATTGATTCTGGCCTCCTTTTTTTTGACACATGGACGCAACCAAGCCAAATCCGGTTCCTGACAGCCAACTGCATTTCCTCGATTACTGGCGGATTATACGCATCCGCAAGACCGTCATTTTGGCCGTCTTTCTGCTGGTCGTCCTGACGACCACGGCGGTGACGTTCGTGCTCAAGCCCACGTTCATGAGCACAGCCCGCATCGAGGTCGAGAAGCAGCCGACGGATTTCGATCCTTTCCTGCGTCCGCAGGTTCAGAATCAGTTCGACCCCTACTTCATCCAGACCGAGTTCGAGAAGATTCAGTCGAAGCCGATTCTCTACAAGGTGATCGAGTCGCTGGGCTTGCGGAAGGCCTGGGGAGAGCGACTCAAGAGCGCCGTGAGCGAGCCGGAGGCGTATTTGCTCCTGCGTCGGAACCTCGATGTGCGTCAATCGAGAAACACCAGCCTCATCGAGATCCGCGCCTACAGCGAGAACCGCGACGAGGCCTCGGCGATCGCGAACGAAGTCGCCGATGTGTACAAGGAGTCGCGGGTCGAGGAGAAGCAGCGGCAAACGAGCGCCGGCATTTCCAAGCTCAAGGCCAAGCTCGATGAGCAGGCGGCGGTCGTCGCGCAGTTGCAGGACAACGTAGATCAACTGCGGGCCGAGTTGAATATTCCCGACGCGATCAGCGACGCCTCGGTCTACCAGACCTCGCTCGAACGCGAGAAAGTCAGCGCCATGGCGCAGGAACTGACGCGCGCCCACTCGGAATACGTTTATTTTCAGACGAAACTGGATGATCTGAAGACGCTCGATCGGACATCCATGAGGGAGGCGGTGCTGGTTACCATGCCCACAGAGGCGCGGTTGGGCGAGCTCCTGGGGGCGCTCTCCCTGGCCCAGCAGGAAGTGGCCCGACTGCGGGAGGATTTCTCGAACGACTATCCCGAGATGAAGCGCAAGCTCGCGCTTGTCGAGCAAATCGATCAGCAGGTCGAGGCGCGTCTGACGGGCATCCTGACTGGTCTGGAGAACCAGGTGGTCTCGCTCAAGGCGCGTCGCGACGAGATCCAGAAGGCCGTGGACGAAGGCAAGAAGATGGTGGTCGAGGAAGCCAAGCGTTCCCGCGAGTATTGGAGTCTCAAGCGCGAGCTCGAGAACAAGCAGAAGATCAGAGACGCCATTCTGATGCGCATGCTCCAGGAGGAAGTGGATGCCGAGCTGCCGAAGGAATCGATGGTGCGGATCGTCGATCCCGCCGAGCCCGCGCTGCGGCCTGTTCGGCCCAATATCCCGTTGAACATCGCCCTGGGCATTGTGGTGGGCCTGGTCATGGGCGTCGGCCTGGCGTTCTTCATCGAGTACCTCGATACGAGCGTCAAGACCATCGACGACGTCGAGCGATCGCTGGGCGCGCCGGTCCTGGGTGTGATTCCGCAGAACGTGGGCATCCTGGCCAATGAAGGGCCTGACAGTCCGCACGGAGAGGCTTACCGCGTGTTGCGCACCAACATCCTCTTCTCGCGCAAGGAGCCTGGTGCGAACACGCTGACGGTGGTGAGCGGCGGGGCGGGCGAGGGCAAGTCGACCACGATTCTCAATCTGGCGACCGTCTTTGCGCAGAACGGCCAGCGCGTGCTCGTGGTGGATTCGGACCTGAGGCGTCCCAGCCTGCACAAGTTCCTGGCGGTGACCAACAGCATCGGGCTGACAAACTACCTCATGAAGCAGAACACGCTCGAGGAAGTGATCCAGACGACCAAGTTGCCGATGATGGACTTCCTGGCGAGCGGCAAGCTGCCCAGCAGTTCCCTGGGGATTCTGAACTCGACGCGGATGAAGGAGTTCATCAAGGATGTCCAGCAGCGATACGACTTCGTGTTCTTCGATTCTCCTCCGATCATGGGTGTGAGCGACGCCTCGATTCTGGCGAGCGAGGTGGATCTGTCGGTCCTGGTGGTCCAATACCGCAAGTATCCGCAGGCGATGACCTTGCGGGCCAAGCAGATGGTGGAGAAGGTCGGCGGAACGATGCTCGGTGTTGTGCTCAACAACATCAACATCTCGCAGGACTCGTACTACTACTACTACAGCGGCTATTACTACGATTACTACTCGAAGGGCGAGTACGGTGAATCCAAATCGAGTGGGGACGGCGAGTCTCCCAAGGCAGCCCCCGAGAAGCCGGCGGAAGCGGAGTTGAAGACGAAATACTGATTGCCTTGGCTCGGGCGGAGTTGAAGAATGTGGCGATGATGACGACGATGGTCCAACTGGTTAGAGGGGCATGGTGGTGCGCGCTGGCGGCGCTGCTCGCGACACTAAGCTGCGGGTGCGAGAGTCCGAATCAGCGGGGCGGTTCCGTTGCGCCGCTGCAAGGCACTGGCGCCGCCGAGACGTCGCCATTGAGCGCGGATGCGGTACGGATCGGGGACAAGGTTGAAATCACGTTCTCGGACATACCGGAAGTCTACCCGATCATGGTCCAGCGGGTCCGGGAGGACGGGAGCATCACGTTGCCGCTGGGCGTGAGGGTCGAGGCGGCCGGCAAGAAGGCGACTGAGCTGCAGGATGCGATCGTCAACGCCTATGTGCCCAAATACTTCAAGCGACTGAGCGTGGCGGTGCGGCTCGAGGAGCGCGTTTTCTACGTCGGCGGGCAGGTGCGAGCGCCGAATCGCTACGTCTTCCTGGGCGAGATGACGGTTTTGGGGGCAATCAAAGTTGCGGGCGATTTCACGGAATTCGCCAAGCGCACCGCTGTCAAGGTCACGCGTGCCGATGGCACCGAGATCAAAGTTGACTGCAAGAAAGCTCTGAAGAACTCGAAGTACGATTTGCCCGTCTTCCCGGGCGACAAGATCGACGTCCCCCGTCGCGTGCTTTGGGAATAGCGTTTCGTGTGGGGATTCTGACGCAATGGTCCTTCTGCGCGTCCTGACGGGGAGCCAGGCAGGGACGGTCACGCAGGCGCGGCGTTTCCCGTTTCGAGTGGGGCGAGCTTCGAGCGCGGATTGGCGAATCGAAGCCCCGGGCGTCTGGGACGAGCAGTTCGAGATCCTCCTTTCTCAGGCGGGTGGGTTTCTCCTCTCCGCAAATGCGGCGACCCTCACATGTGTCAACGGCGAGCGCGTGTCGCAGGTCCTCCTCAGGAATGGCGATCACATCGAGTGCGGCGACCTGCGCATCCAGTTCTGGCTTAGCCCTGCCCGCCAGCGCGGACTGCGAGCGCGGGAAACGGCCACGTGGGTGGCTCTGGCCGGTCTGGCGGCCGTTCAAGCGTATCTCGTCTGGTGGTTGACCCGGTAATCTCGGCCCCGCCGCGCGCGCCGACCGATGCGGGTCTTTGCTCGCCTTTCGCGCCCGCCCCCGCTACGCTCTTGTTCCATGAACACGGTGCGACTCGGGATCATCGGACTCGGCAACATCGGAAAGTACCACGCCGAATACCTGCTCAATCGGAAGGTGACGCGGTGCGCGCTGACCGCTGTGGCTGATGCCTTTACCCCGCTGGATCGCTACGCGCAGGAATCGTTGAAGACCTTTACGGACGGAGAGGCGCTGATTCGGTCCGGCTTGGTCGATGCGGTTGTGATTGCGACACCCCACTACCAGCACACCACACTGGGGATTTCCGCAATCGAGGCGGGGCTGCATGTGATGGTCGAGAAGCCGATTTCGGTGCACAAAGCCGACGCCGAGCGTTTGATTGCGGCGCACCGGGCGCGGCCAGACCGGGTGTTTGCCGCCATGTTCCAGCTTCGGACCGAGCCGCGATACATGAAGATCAAGCGTTTGATCGAAGCGGGGGATCTGGGGACTCTGGTGCGGACAAGCTGGATCATGACCGATTGGTATCGGACGGAGGCGTATTACGCGAGCGGCGGCTGGCGCGCCACGTGGAAGGGAGAGGGCGGCGGGGTGCTTCTCAACCAATGCCCGCACAACCTGGACATTCTCCAGTGGCTGTGCGGCATGCCGCAATCGGTGCGCGGTTTCTGTCAACTGGGGCGGTATCACGCCATCGAGGTCGAGGACAATGTCACGGCGTACTGGGCCTGGGCAAACGGCGCGACGGGGGTGTTTGTGACCTCGACCGGTGAAGCGCCCGGCACCAACCGGCTCGAGATCTGCGGCACTCGAGGCCGACTCGTCCTCGAAGACAACCGCCTCAGGTTCACACGCAACGAGGCCGATATGATCGAGTTCAGCCGGTCGGCGAAGGCGGGTTTTGCGCGACCCGATGTCTGGAATGTCGACATCCCGTTCGACAACGCCCCCGCCCAGCATGCGACGCTGATGCAGAACTTCGTCGACGCCATTCTCGACGGCGCGCCCCTGGTGGCTCCCGGCGAAGACGGCCTGCGCTCGGTCGAACTTGCCAACGCAATGCTCTATTCCTCGATTCTGGGCCAGACCGTCGAACTCCCGCTGGACGGCGCCGCGTACGAGCGGACGCTCGGGGGTTTGATCGCACAGTCCAAGTTCGAGAAGAAGGTCGCGGCAGTGAACGGCGAGGATTTCACGAAGTCCTTTGTGCGGTGACATCCCTGTGTGCGGCCCCCCTACCCGCGAGGCCGGGTCAATGGAGGGCATGTCGTGCCGGAAGGTCTGGATTTGACAATTCCGGCTTTGCGGACACATTCGCGACCGTATCTATGACGATTCTCACTGCATCTCTTGCCGCCTCTTTGGCATTGGCGGCGATGGTCTCCGGCGCTTCGCTCGAGAGCATCCCGCTCAAAGACATCGAAGGGAAAGACACGAATCTCGGCGCGTATCGGGGCAAGGTGCTGCTGGTGGTCAATGTGGCGTCGCAATGCGGCTACACGCGCCAGTACAAGCCGCTCGAAACCATCTACCGCAAGTCCAAGGATCGGGGGTTGGTGGTCATTGGGATTCCGAGCAACGACTTTGGCGGCCAGGAGCCGGGGACGGCGGACGAGATCAAGGCCTTCTGCAAGTCGCGGTTCGAGGTGACATTTCCGCTGATGGAGAAAGTCCAGGTCAGAAGCGGGGCGGGGCAACATCCTCTTTATGCGTATTTCACCGGCAAAGACTCGCCCTTCCCCGGTGACGTGAAATGGAACTTCACGAAGTTCCTGATCGGTCGGGATGGCCGGATCCTGGCGAGATTTCAGTCGGCGGATGAGCCGGATTCGGAACAAGTGACGAAGGCGATTGAGGCGGCTCTGGCAGCGCGCTAGCCCGCATGTCTCATGGTAAGGAGCGAGCAACGACGCGGGAGGCGGAAAGGACTGCGGCCCGTAGGGTTGTGCCGAAAACGGCCTGGAGCTTCGTTGCTCGTCAGTCATCCCGCAGTCGCGGGACGGGGATGCTCCTTCCTCGCGCCTCGCTCCAGGCCGTTTTGGGCACAACGAAACACCAGCCCATTGTGAGACACCACACTAGCGGGGCATGACGAACAGGTTGTCGGGGTGGATGTGGACGGTGAGCGGAGTTCCGGGGGCTCGAGTTTGCATGGGATTCTGCTCCAAGGCTTTGATTGTGCCCCCGTTGGGCAGCCCCAGGAGGTATTGTTCGATCTCGCCCAGGTAGTGGGTCCGGGCAACGACTGTCCCCAACATGTTGCTCGACTGGGCCCCGAACCGGACCGCTTCGGGGCGGAAACCGAGCCAGACCGGCTGTCCGGGCAGAATCCCCTTTCGCGGCGACGCCGTAAACAGACCGCAATCGGCGCGGAGCTCGAGTCCGGTGTGCGACGCCGCCACGACATGCGCCTCGATCCAGTTGGCTTCGCCGATGAAGTCCGCGACGAATCGGCTGGCTGGAGCGCAGTAGACCTGGCGGGGTGTGCCAATCTGCTCGATCGTTCCGTCTCTGAGGACGGCGATCCGGTCGGCCATCGACAGCGATTCCTTCTGGTCGTGGGTGACGTAGATTGTCGTGACGTGCGATGCGTCATGAATGCGCCGGATTTCCTCGCGCATTTCGAGGCGCAGCTTGGCGTCGAGGTTGGAGAGCGGCTCATCGAGCAGCAACACATCCGGACGAACGACGAGGGCGCGGGCCAGAGCCACCCGTTGCTGTTGGCCTCCCGACAGTTCGGCGGGCGAACGATGGGAGAAGGCCGTCATCTGAACCGTCTCGAGCGCCTCGCGGACTTGGTGTTCCCTTGCCCGAGCCGGGACGCCGCGGGCTTCGAGCCCATACGCGACATTCTGCGCAACCGTCAGATGCGGCCAGAGGGCGTAGTTCTGAAAGACCATCCCGGTGTTGCGGTGCTGGGGTGGCACGCCCATCATCGGACGGTCTGCAAAGAAAAGTTCCCCGGCGTCGGGTTGATAGAATCCGGCGATGATCCGGAGCAAGGTGGTCTTCCCGCAACCGGAGGGCCCCAGCAGAAAGAACAACTCGCGGTCATGGACCTCGATCGAGACATCCCGCAGAACCACGGCGGAGCCAAACCGCTTGGTGAGATTTCGTATCGAGACGCGCATGGGGAAAGTCATGGGGGCCGAGTCGTTCCGCTCGAGTTCTGCCCGGGGTAACCGGTGTGCGCTTCCGGCGCCGCCGGCTGTCCGAGGCCGGCGGAGGCCGGGACTGTTGTCGGCGCCCGCTCTGCCAGCGCGCGATACTTGCCTTGCGCCCACGCCTGCCATTGCAGTTTCGTTCGGTTGCGAATGGAGGCGTCTTTCCATGGCCCTTGGGACAGATCGCGTCCTGCCGCCTCGCTGATCGGCATGCGGCCCAACTCCGCGCGTTCGGCCTCGATTTGGCCGCGGCGGATCATCGCGCGCCATGCCGCCTGGAGCTCGGCGTGGGTGTCCACCAGCAGCGCGCCGGCGAGAGCGGCGACAACCTCCCGGCGTTCTCGGGCGAGTCGGGCGTCATAGCGAAAGGTATGGGGGAGGTCGAACGGGGAGAAGGCGATGTTGCTGAGATCGCGATAGCGCCTGTAGAAATCGGGGCGCACGGCCATGCGTTCGATCGAGTGGTGACGCGGCCCCTCGGGGTGGCCGCGCGGCAGGAACCAGAGGCGCTGGCCCGGTTCGCCGAGGCAGAAATCGAGGAAACGCTGGGCGGCAGCGAGGTGCGGTGCGCCTTTGAGGATGCAGAGCCCGTCGGGGCTGCTCGCAGTGAAATCGTCGGGAAGCACGAAGGTCATGTTGGTGCGGCCGGCGACGGCGATCTGCGTGAAGCCGTAGAAATCGATGGCAAAGCCGTAGGCGATCTCGCCCAGCGTGACGTCTTTGGCGGTGCTCGACGAGAGGCGGTCGAACTTGGATGTGTTTCCGGCAATCTCAGTCAGCAACTGCCATCCCTGTCGCCAGCCGTAGGCCTGAAGGAACGCCTCGAACATGTTGTTCATCGTCCCGCTGTTTCGCGGGTCGGCAATGCCAACCCAGCCGCGCAACTCCGGATTGGCCAGGTCCGCCCAGCGCCTGGCCAGCGGCAAGCCCAGGCGCCGCTGGACACGTGTGTTCTGCAGAATGCCAAAGCTGGACAGAGCGACGCCGTACCAGCGGTGCGCGGCATCGTAGAGTTCCACGCCATTCGCACTCTGGGGAATGGCCGACAGAATCTCGTCTGGGACGCGGTAGGCCGTCGCGAGTCCCTTGTCGGCCAGAAGCAAATACGGTTCGGGTCCGCCCCCAAAGAAGCAGTCGATGCCGATCCCGTCGGGCTTGGCGGCAAACTCGGATTGCACGAACTTGAGGGCGTCGGCGGTGCCGCCCAGGTTCCGCCACTCGACGGTGGCAGGCTCGCCATAGGTTTCGCGGTGCCAGGCCTCGAACGCCTGGGCGAATTCGGAGCAGATGGACGTGTTGTGGGGCGAGATGATGACCACCCGGCTGTCCGCCGCGGCGGCGATCCAGACCAGCAGTCCGGCGAGGGCGCCTGTCACTCCCCGACGGCAGGCACGGGCCCGAACCAACAATGAAGACGTGGTCGCAATGTCGTTCACTCCGCAAGCCCGCCCCGCGCAGGTCTCGACGCGTCCGTCAACCCCGGTCGTCGCCCAGGCTGCGGGCGATCAGGATGATGCGCAACATTTCGAGCAAAGCAGTGATCAGGCCGGCGACGTACGTGAGGGCAGCCGCATTGAGCACACGGCTCACGGCGGCGCGTTCGCGTCCGCTGACGAGCCCGTGGCGCAACAACTGGTCCTTTGCGCGCCGACTCGCGTCGTACTCGACGGGCAGGGTGATGAGTTGAAAGAACGTGACGACCGCGTAGGCCCCGATGGCGAACGGGAGCAACGCGGCAAACAGCTTGACGCTGATGAGGCCGATATAGGTCAGCAGCATGCCGGCACCCAGAATGAAGAAAGCGGCCTTTGTCGCGAAATTGGTGGCTGGCACGAGCATCATGCGCAACTGGAGCGGGGCATAGGCGGCTTGATGCTGCAGGGCATGGCCTGCCTCGTGGGCGGCCACCCCCACGGCCGCAATCGAGCTGCCCTGGTAATTCTCCCCCGAAAGGAAGAGCGCGCGCTTGAGGGGATCGTAATGGTCGGTCAAGTGTCCCTGCACGGGATGAATGTCGACATCCTGAAGGCCGGCGCGGTCGAGGATGACCCGGGCGGCCTGTGCCCCCGTCACGCCCGAATCGAGAGGTTGACGGACATACCGGTTGTACGTCGAGGTGAGTCTGAACTGGGCATAGAGGCCCAGGAGCAAACCCGGGATGATCAGCCAATCGTATGGTCCAAAAAACATGATCGTGCCTTCTGATCGCGGCCTCTCTCCCTGCGCGGCCCCGCAAAGAGGCCCCGCCTGCACTTGCCCGCGCCTGAGGCTGAGAGAGGGGCAGCCTTCTTTTCATGCAGCGGCACCCCAGACGCCACAGTGGTAACAGATGTCTCAAAAGAGGCCGAAGCGCAAGGCCGAAGGCTTCAGACTTCGAGAACCTTCTCGAACTTGGTGAGGTTGTGGGCGCCGGCGCCCGTGATCACGACCATGTCTTCGAGCCGAACCCCTCCGATTGAAGCGTAGTAGAGCCCCGGTTCGACGGTGACGACGTGGCCGGGGCGGAGGACGGCATTGCTGGCTTCAGTGACCTGCGGAGGCTCGTGGAGCTCGAGTCCGACGCCATGACCCGTCCCGTGGAAGAAGCCCTCCAACCGCCCATTGCGGCGGCCGGTCCGGTATCCCTCCCGCTCGAACTGGCGCGCGACCGCGCGGTGAATCTCGCAGCACTTGCGGCCGGGACGCATCATCCGCAGGGCGAGTTGCTGGGCGCTCTTGACGGCATGATAAAGCTGTCGGAGGCCTTCGGAGGCTCGGCCTTTGACGACAGTGCGCGTGATGTCTCCGTGGTATCCGGTCTTCTGGGAGCGGGGAAAGACATCGATGACGATGGGTTGGTTGGCGCGGAGGGGGCCGTGGCCCGGGTCGTGGGGGTCGCAGGCTCTGTGTCCGCCGGCGACGATAGTGTGGCTGGCGCTGCCGCCCGCCTGGATAATGGCGACCTCGGCGATGGCGCGCAAACGTTCGGAGGTCAGAGGCGCGCCCCGGTAGGCGAGTTTGCCGCCGGGGCCCACCCGGGCGCTGCGGAGGGCCTGAATGGCCTCGGCCATCCCAACCTCCGCCATCATGAGAGCCGCACTGACCTTCTTGACCTCGTCGGCGGTCTTGAACTCGCGTTCGGGGAAGAAGAGCGGTCCGCGCCGAACCTTCAATCGGATCTTCAACCGGCGCAGTTCGCGGGCCAGGCCATACGGGAAGCTCTCCGGCACGATGAACTTGTCGATCCCCCGTTCGTGCGCGAGCAGCCACACGACGCGGGCGAGGCTTTCGTCACGGGGACGTTTTAACTTGCGCTGACAGCGGCTCAAGGAGAGGACGCGGCAACCGTTTGCCTCGCGGCGGGCGCGATCCAGTTCGAGATCGCTGGCGATGATGTAGTTTCGTCCATCGCGGCGAAGGTAGACGAAAGGATCCGGGATAAACATCCTGACCGCATACAGCATGTTTGCGTCCCGCTCGCTGTCGGCGACCAGGAGCAAGTTGTCCTCGCTCATTGCTGTGGCTCCCGGGTTGGCGCGGAGATCGTGGTGGTGGGTATTGTCATGAGAGGCTGATTGGCTTTCCAAAGCGAGCGAACGCGGCGGGATGGGGCCCGCCGCGTCCGGGAGTCCGGCGCCGATGATCGTGCGCTGCTGGCCGCCGGGTTCCTTTGATTTCCAGGGGAAGAAACGCGCGGCGGCAATCGATCATTGGTATATCATGATCAGGTTCGCCCCTTGCACCTGCACGGAGGTGATTGTCAACGCAGAGGCGCCGGCGAGCCGATAGAATCGGGCCGCACCGCTCAAGGGGAGGGTGATGCGCTTCGCGTTCGTGTCGATGACAGCGGTGGCATCGTCGGCATAGCCCCCGGCGACGGTGGCCGACGACTGCACCTTGACTGCCGGGGCCGGGACGATATCGAGGTAGGCCTTGATGGCGCCCTGGGCCTCCGTGTCGTTGATCAGCGTGCGAACCCCGCTGGCCATGTTCACAGAGCTCCATTCCACATGCGCGCTTCCGCCGCGCTCGTACCAGACCAGGCGGAACGGATAGAAACCCGTGACCGGCACATAGAACTCGAACGTGCCCGTCACTTCGTTGGCGGTTCCGCCGTTGCGGGCGCCGAGGATGGGGGTCTTGGCGCTCAGACTGGCGCCGGACGAGACTTTGAAGCCGTCGTCACTGATCACGGTGAACCGGTAGGAACCGGCCGCCAACTCGAGCCAGGCGTTCGCCTCGACGGCGAAGTCGTCTGTCAGCCCGGTCTCGTCCAAACCCGGCACCAGGTATTCCTTTTGGAAGAAGCCGGCGGTTCCACCGTCCTGGGACATCTCGATCAACTGCTCGGTGACGCTCTTGTCGAGGATGGCTGGGATCGTCGAGTTGGGCGCCAGTTGGAGTTCGGCCCGTTCGAGGCTGCTTTCGTAGGGTCCATACGCGGGGTCGGCTTGGACCACCCGGACGTAGAAGCCGCGGTCCTTGCCTGGGCCGGGCTGACGATTGGCGGGATCGAGGCTCAGGTAGTTAATGCTGAACTGCCACTCCGCGGCAATATCGACTCCCTCGCTGTCCTTGAACGCGATCTTGGCGTTGTTGATCGCGCCTGAGGGAGGAGGAGGCGCGATGGGGTAGTGCACCGTCGCGCCCGCAGCCGTCGGTGTCACCGTGGCGGGGACGACCTGGCCGTTCACTTCCAGTGTCACTGTGCCGAGGTTGACGGAAGTCGTCCGGTTCTGAATCACTGCGTCAATCACCGGGAGCGCGGTGTTCAGCTCCGAGCCGGGCGCCGGCGAAAGGGAGGTGATGGACGCCCGATCCACAGATGGCCCGCTGGCGGGAATGAAGACCATGTAATTGAGGTAACGCGCTCCGTCACCGGGATCCGGCGTGACCTGGCGCAACCGAAAGGTCTTCTTGCCGGAGAGGGTGAGGACGATCTTGTTCTGCCCCGTGCCATCGGTGAGCGGGAAGTTGCGAAACTGGAATCCGGTCCGCGCACCCAGGAACGAGCCGAGCGGCGTGGCGGCGGCATCCGGTTGAGTGGGATCGCCGGTGACTTCTTCGAGGACGCTTTCGCCGGTGGCCATGTTGGCCAGGCCCTGGCGGAGATAGACCTCGTAATTGCCCGCGGGGAAAGTGCGCGTGTAGTTCATCCACTCGCCGGCGGCGATGTCGCCGACAGCGTAGTCATACACGCCCATGGTCGTGCCGCCCGCGGCCTCGTACTTGGCCCGCTCGTGATCGAGGGCATGCGTCATGCGCACGGGATCATCGGGCCGATACTTGGTGTCCTCTGCATTGGGTGAGGTGCGGGTGTCGCTGAAATCGACCGTCGAAACTCCCGCCTGCAAGCTATATCCATCCGGATCATAGCCTCCCTCCCCGACGACGACGGGGTTGTCGATGAACTGGCCGTAGGCGAAATTGTAATCCTCAACTTCGATGGTGAGGCTGTTGACCGCGAAGGTGTCGAAGTAGAGATTTCGTGAGGTCTGGAGGCCGCCGCTGTCCTCGACCGAGAGGACAGCCGCGTAGTTCACGTTGGCGGCCAGGCCGCCGAGGGTGACGGTGCGGCTGTTGCCCGTCCCGGTTACACTCAGACCGTTGGCGGTGGTGAAGGTGGCGCCATTGAGTGTGACCGAGATTTTCTCGTTTTCGAGCGGTTGATCGTCGGTCACTTTGAACGCGATCTGTGTCGAGGCAGGCAGGAAGTTGGCGTATTCGGCAGGGGCGATGTCCGAGAGAATAGCCGCGGTGTTGCCGGCGGCGGGCGGCGCGTGGAGGACGGCATTGTCATAGTGAACCGAATAGAGCCTCTCGCCGCTGAACTGCTGGTAGCAGTACAAGGTGAAGTAGCCGGTGGTGATGAAGGGCGCGGCGGGAGAATCGGTGCCATCCTGCATCAGATCGGCCGCGGGCGTGTCCAGGACGGTCCGTGACCAGAGCACGGCGTTGTTGTCGTCCTTGTCCAGGATCTGCGCGCAGGCCTCGACATTGCCGTTGTGGACCGTGAGGGTGAGCGCCAGGGTGACGTTTTGGTTCTTCAGCTCGGCGGTGACGCCGTCATCGGCGATGAAGTACTTCTGAACTCCCTTGGTGATGAGCACGTCCGTTGGGTCTTTAGCCAGGCCGTAACCTGCCAATGTGCCGGGGCTGTTGCCACCGGTGTTCGGGATGAACGCCACCACCGCGTAGGCATCTTCGCCGGAGTCCTGCACCAGGTCGACTTCCAGACGCACCTGCTCGCCATCCTTGAGTTCGATCACCCGGCTGGTCTTCTGGCTGGCGGTGAAGATGTCCTGGTTGGCCGGCAACAAGTCGAAATGGAACTGCTGGTTTTCCTCAGTGGGAATCCCGAAACCGGGAATAAACGTGAAATCCGTCCAGTCGGTCTTGGTGTTGTCGTTGAAATCGTCAATCAACGTCTCTTCGGTGACGAAGACCTCCGCGTTGTCGTAATGGACCGAGTAGATCTTGTCCCCGCTGTATTGCTGATAGCAGTACAGGGTGAAGTAGCCGGTGGTCAGGAAAGGCGCGGCTGGCGAATCGGTGCCGCCCTCCATGATGTCAGCCGCCGGCGTATCCACGACCGTCCGTTCCCACAGCACGGCGTCGCCGGCGTCCTTGTCCAGGATCTTGCCGGTGACGGTGACGTTTCCGTTCTTGGCGGCGAGTCTCAGGACCAGCGTGACGTTGTCGTTCTTCAGCTCGGCGGTGACGCCGTCGTCCTCAACGAAATACTTCTGGATGCCCTTGGTGATGAGCACATCGGTTGGATCCTTGGCAAGGCCGTATCCCGCCAGGGTGCCCGGGTTATTGCCCCCGGTATTCGGAATGAACGCCAACACCGCAAACGCATCCTCACCGGCGGACTCGATGAGATCGACGCGGAATTCGATGGTCCGGCCTTCCTTGAGCTCGAAGAGTTCGCTGGTCTTCTGGCTCGCGCTGAAGATGTCTTGATTGGCCGGCTGTTGGTCGAAATGGAACTGGCCAGCCTGTTCGACGGGCAGGCCGAAGCCCGGGATAAACGTGAAATCGGTCCAGCCGGTCTTTGTATTGTCGTTGAAGTCATCGAGGATGCGAGCCGCGCCGGGCGGGGCGAACACCAACCCGGCGACGAGGCAGAACAAGGCCGAGCCACCGCTCGGCAAAAGGCGTGTCAGGGATTTCATAGGCGCGTTTCTGCGGGGGTTCTTGGTTTGTGTTTCTCAATGAGCATCCGGCGCTTCAGCAGCATCCAAGCGACCGCGGTCTCGGGCCAGGGGGAGCCTCACGCGCCATCGGGCGCGTTGCGGTTCCCGCTTTCGCGTCGGTCTGGTTTGGATCACTGCCCGGAGTTTCAAGGCCGCGGCTCCGAGCGTCAACGAAATTCAAGTGCGTCATCCGCTGGGGCCGCCGATGTGCCGCGCCCGGTGACAAACGGGATCGGAGGGGTGGGCAGCCGGCCTGGTGACTCACCGTTTCTCGATGCGTTTGCCCAAATAAACCACTTCGTCGCCTCCAGCCCCAATCCGGGCAAGCTCGTCGAAATCCAGCTTGCGATAGAACCGGTACGCGCGGTGATTCACGGCGCTCATGCACAGGTGGACGCCGGCCGAACCGCGCCGCTCCAACGTCTCCAGTTGGTGGCGCATCATCCGGATCCCCTGACCCCGGCCCTGCGCCCGCGGCGCCAGGTCGATGTGAAGGTGGGAGGGGTAGGGGCGAAAAGAGGCCGGATAATAGACCTGATAGTGGTGGTATTCGTGGTAGAGCCTTTGCGACGGGGTCCATGTCGCCGGGTCGCCCTCGGGATCGGGATGCCTCGAGCACAGTGGCGGCAGCCATTCGGCCCGCAGACGCTCGTAAAAGCGCGCCGAATCCAGCGCCGCCAGCACATAACCGCAGACGCCCGCGCCGTCCTCGAGGACAAACGCCAGATCGGGCTCGAAGGCGACGTACGGCCCCACGTAGAGATCCCCCAAAGCCGAAGGATCGTCCCGGTACAAATGCGTGCCATCAGCCCCGGAATCGCCCGTCTTCAGACAGACGTCGTAAGCGGCCTCGAGATCGGCCGGAAGACATGGGCGGATGTGAAAACCCGATTCGAATTGCGTGTCATTCATCGGATTGCGCCCAGACTCCCGGAGTGAAGAACCCCGCG
This sequence comes from Verrucomicrobiota bacterium, assembly GCA_022710935.1. Classification (GTDB taxonomy): domain Bacteria; phylum Verrucomicrobiota; class Verrucomicrobiia; order Limisphaerales; family J093; genus MWFF01. The sequence goes on along the minus strand of JAKLFY010000008.1, from coordinate 28,645 downwards.
TCGTCCATCGGCAGGAGCCGCTCGATACTTGCCGCGAATCCGCCGCGAAAGATGCCGGGGCGGTAGTCGGGCGAGCGAAACCGCGCCTTGGGGTTCGGTGCGTGAGGGCGCCAGGCGATCCAGGCCAGCAGCAGCAGCACGGTCTCCTTGAGTTCCCACACGCGCGGATAGAGCGCGTAGAGCAAATCGCGATCGTCGAGCTGGGTCAGCTTGTCGCAAAGTGCCAGAATTCGCCGGCTCGTTCTTTCGAAACGCCTCCCGACTGCGCCCCACTGGTCCGGGGCCGCGCCCAGCAAGCGTTTCAGGTCGGCCACGTACGCCTTGGCACGATTCCCCAACTCGCTCGGGAGATAGAAGAAATCGGCGAGCAGGCCGATCTCGTCGATCTCGAGAGTCGCGCCTCCGCGACAGGTGAAGGCGGGCAGCCAGGCCGCCGTCGCTTTGCGGAATGCGGTGCGCGCGGCGGGCGGGCGCGCGCACCGGCACCAGGCACCCAGGGTGTGGATGGGGACGAAATTCGTTTCGAGCTGGCAGTTGGGATTCAGCAACACCCCGCCGATCTCCTGCCGCAGTGCAGGGGCACGCCCCGTGTACGGACCCAGATAGAGCCTTCGGCTGTCGTAATCGTTGGCGTGGAGATTGTCCCAGAGAATCGGTTTGCGTCCAATGACCTGACGCAGCGCGCGAATCGAGCTCGCCGGAATCGCCTCGGACACAATGTGCGGACCGGTCCAGAGGAACTCGATGCCCGGTCGGAGTTTCTCGCCCACCTCCCGAAGGTAAGGAGATTGGCGGACGGACGGCTCGGCCATGCGCCCGCAGTAGACGGTGGGACAGAAGAGCAGCCGGGATGCGGGGGAGTCCCGTTCGAGCGCGTCGGCCACGCGATTGGCCACGGCGCATTGGGCGGCGGCCACGGTGCCGTACATCCGCCGGTCTTCCTCGGACAGTCCGGCGGGCAGATCGTCCCAGAGAATCGCGCAGTGGGATGCGCCAAGCCGGCGGACCTGATCGAGTTTGGCGATGAGAGTGGCGGTCTCTTTTGGCCTGGCGGCGGCGAGATCCAAGCCCGGAGCGATCGCGTAGATGGACTGCACCCCGCGTTTGCGGCAGGCATCGGCGACCGCGCGCAACCCGGCTGCCTCCGATCGCGTGTAAGGCTCGCGCCAGAGCGCGCGGTGCTTGAGATCATCTTTTGGCGCGTACAGATAGGCATTCAGGCCGGCCCCGTGCAACCAATCGATCAGGGCTCGCCGCTGGCGAAGTGTCCAGGGCCGCCCGTAAAAGCCCTCGACCACGCCGTTGAGGGGCGATCCGGCTTCTGTGCGCGCAAGGCTCACTTCAATTCGAACACCAGGCTCGGATCCACCGGGTACCGTCCAAACCGCTCCCCATAAATGGCCAGCCCGCCCGGCAGTCCGGCGTCGACTTCGAGTCGAATCACAAACTCACGGCTCTCCGCCGCGGTGCGCACGCTCTCCGCCGGCAGGTCGGCGCGAACGAGGTATCCATACGACCCGGCCTCGCGCAGTTTCCTGTCTCGCAACTGGGCGTGCCACGAGAGGATGCCCCGATGATCGGCGGGATCGTCGGGCAAATCGAACAGGCCGGCCGGGACCCCGTTGACGCGGATCCGCACGGCGCTCGGGAACCGCGCCGTGTCGGTCATTGGGTAGGCGTTCGGATTGAGGCTGGGGTCGAGAGTCCCTCTGCCACGCATGTAATCGCCGTCCTGCTGTCCGCTCCCCTCGCGGTCCTTGCCGAACAACTGCTTGGCCGAGGCTTCGAGGAGCAGAGACACACCGCCGACCTTCGCGGGTGCGAGCCCGGCCGGCCACGCGACCCGGTACTCGAAGAAGCCGTGTCCGGCGCCGTTCGCCTTCAGGCCATCGAGGACGTTCCATTGTTTGAGCGACCACTGCGCCGCGCTGAAGGTCTGGGGGGCAAACCGGACGACACGGACGGACGCCGATTGGGCCTGGCGGGTCTCATCGCGCGGCGCGGGGCCGTTGGCAACGCGGAAGGTGGTGAAGTTGCGATGCAGCGGCAGGCCGGCCGGTGTTTCGAGCCGGAGCGCCACGATCAGCAGCCCGTCGGCGCGCGGCATGTTCAACTTGAGCGGGGCCAGGGCCTCGGACATCCAGGGGCGGAACGGGACTGGCCGCACCTCATGTCCGAGGGTCCAGGTTTGGCCCAGGGTGTCCCAGCCAAAAGTCTGGACATTAATCTGCAGGGCCGGCCCCGGAGCGTGACCGGTCATGAACGAAGCCCAGAGAGGCACCTCGACCACCTCGCCCGGTTTGACATCGCGGCACAGATCGCTGCCGGTCGAGATGTAGAACGGGCCATGAAGATCGTTGAGGCTCATGCCGCGCACCAGGTCTTCGAGGCCGGTGATCTTCTCGGACCGATCATAGCGGTAGTAGCCGTTCCACTCGTTGATGACGTCGTGGTGCTCCGTGTAGAGCCAGCCGCAAATCTTCGGGTGACGCCGAAACTCATTCATCATGATATGATAGTCCCAGCTCCAATCGACATCGCCGGTGCTGCCCTCATAGCCCCACACGTTCCCACACTCGCTGTTGAGCAGGGGCTGGCGCCCTTGCTTGCGTCCGCCGATGAAGTTCCAGGCCGATCCGGGGTATGTGTCTCTGGTCACTTGGGCCAGCGATTCACGCCAGGCGTAGCCGGGCAGGTAGGCGTGCCAACTGTTGATGTCGGTCTCGACATGATCGTAGTTGCAAGGGGAATTGTCCTCGACCAGCCGGGTCGGGTCCAACGCCTTGGCCAGGCGATAGACCGAGGCCACCCACTCCTGGGTTTCGGGCAGATACACCCGCTTGTCGCCTTGCTTCGTGAACAGCCCCCACGTCTCGTTGAACGGCACCCAGGAGAAGATGGACGGGTGATTGAAATCGCGCCGGATCATGCCTCGCAGCGCGTGGTCGATCTCCCAACGCATCTCGGCGTCCGGCTCGCCCCAACTGTTGGGCACGTCGCACATAAGCAGCAGGCCCAGGCGATCGGCCCAGTACAGCTTGCGGGGCACGTCGATCTTGACGTGCAGCCGGTTCGCGTTCAGGCCAATCCGGCGCGACCGCAGGATCTCGTCGCGCATGAACTCGTCACTCGGATAGGTGTAAAAGCCATCCGGATGATAGGCCTGGTCGAGTGCCATCTGGAGATACACCGGTCGGTCGTTGAGCGCTATGTGCGGAAAATCGGTGCCCGGCAGGTCGATGACACTGATCTTGCGCATGCCGAAATACGTCGACACGCGGTCCTGAGCCCCGCCGGCCGCCAGCACCGCTTCCACCTCGTACAGGAACGGATCTTCGACCGACCACAAGCGCGGCCGGGAAATCGGCAGCGCAAACTCGAACTCGCCCGCGCCCGCCGGCACCGGCACCGTCATGTCCGGAAAACCCTGATCGCGCGCGCGCAACTGCAGCTTCCCTTCGCCTGCCAGTGGCCGGTTGAATTCCGCCTTCACAACAACTTTCGCCCCGTCCACATCCGGCTGAAAGTGCAGGGACGCCAGATGGGCCTCCGGACGCGCCTCGAGGTAAAGGGTCTGCCAGACGCCCTTGGCGGGGCCGTAGCCCTGTTTGCCTTCGAGCTTGAAGGCATGCGGCGTGTCATCGACACGCAGAACCAACCGCTGATCCTCGCCCCACTTGACGACCGACGTCAGATCCCACTCGAACGGCGTGTACCCGCCGCGGTGTTCCCCGATCGACTGGCCATCGAGCCACCCGCGGGTCAGCCAATCGGATGCCCCGACCACGAGGAAGACACGCTTGCCCCGCCATTCCGCCGGCACACGGATCTGCCGGGAATACCAGCCGATGTCTGCCTCGTTTCCGACCCCGGACAAGGCTGAGCCCCAGGGAAATGGGACGGTGATCTTGAGCGGGAACGCCTCCTGTCCGGCGGCCCAACCGCCCCCCAAGCCCGCGTTGTCCTTGTCGAACCGGAACTGCCACGAACCGTTTAGATTCAACCACTCGACGCGCTCGAAGTCGGGCCGTGGATGTTCGGGCAGCGGTATTGCCGCCGCGTTCGCCGCCTTCCCGGCGGCGGCCAGGACCAGAGCCAACCCGACCGCAGACATGGCCGCCCGACCGGGCCGCAACGCCTGCTCCCACAGGTGAAGGAATGGATTTGACATGTCCTCAGTTCGCCAAAAGCGCGGCCCGCCTGCAAGCCCCGATGCAAAAGGGCTGTCGCCCGGCAGCGCCAATTCATGAATACAAAAAGACCGGAGGAGGGACGTCTCGTCCCCCGGCCATCGCGAGTGAAGACGGTGTTTCTCGGCGACGGGCCGTCGCCGCTCCACTTCATGAATTGGCCCTGGCGGCTTTGGCTGGTTAAAGGTCTGTCAGCAACAGGTCTTCGATCCGCTCGTAGTTTTTGGCGCCGATCAGGTTCTCGTTGAACGGCGCCGCGCCGCCCGCGGCATCGCGGATATCGCGATCGAGGTAGTACTCGTTGTGCGGCTTGAAACCGGGGATGGTCAGCACGTTGACAAACACGTCGAGGCCGCGGTGGCCAGTGCCTGGCGGGATATAGATGAAGAGGCCCGGCTCCAGGGGATGCTGTTCGTAACGGCGGAGGTCCCGCAGGTCGGGGAAGACGAGCAACGAAGGCGAACGGCCCCAGGTGTTCAGGCGATAGAGCCAGGCATTCGAAGCAGCCGCGCACCGGAATCGCCTCCTGGGCGCACGCGACGATCTGGTCGCCCTCCATCAGCGGCTCGTAGGAACCGATTTGTTTCGTCGAGAAGCCGTGGTGGCGATAGACCTGGAATCGCATTTCACCGGACGCGGTTTCAAGGGGAAGGCGATGGTGGTCTGCATCGACAAGCTGACGGCGGTGCGGATGTACGACAAGGTGAAGGCGCAGTGGACCAAGCACGAGGCCACACTGAAAGAGTCGTTGGCCAAGGCCACGCCGGAGGAACACGACGCCATCCTGGACACGTTGAACTGGATGAAGACCACCGACATGGCGGTGGTGGTGTCACAGGCCCAGAATGAAGCCGCTGACTTCAAGGCCAAGGGCCTCGACATCACGCCACACCGGCAGCGGATGGTGAAGGAGGACCTGGGGACGAAGTTCAAGGACCCGGACGATCCGTTCCGGCTGGTGTTCGTGTGCGCGATGTGGATGACGGGGTTCGACGTGCCCAGTTGCTCGACCATCTACCTCGACAAGCCGCTGCGGAATCACACGTTGATGCAGACCATCGCCCGCGCCAATCGAGTGTTCCGCGACAAGGTCAACGGCCTGATCGTGGATTACGTGGGCGTGTTCCACCACCTGCAAAAGGCGCTGTCGATCTACGCCGGCGGCGGGGCGGGCGGCGGTATTGGCGGCAGGACGCCCGTCGAAGCGAAACAGGAACTCATCGCGATGCTGAAGAAGGCCATTGCCGAGGCGGTCGAGTTCTGTGCGGCGCGGGGCGTGAAGGTGGACGCGGTGTTGTTCACGAGCGGTCTGGAACGGGTGAAGGCGCTGAAGGACGTGCGGGATGCGATTCTGGTGAACGACGACTCGAAGCGGCAATTCCTCGGTCTGGCGGCTCGGACGACGGTCGTCTATCGAGCGATCCTGCCCGACACGAGCGCGAGCCAGTTTGCCCCGGTGTGCGCGTTGTTTGCCACCCTGGCCGACATGATCCGGGCGTTGCTCCCGCCGGTGGACATTTCCGGGGTGATGACCCAGATCGAGGGCGTGCTGGACAAGTCGATTGCCACGGCGGGCTACAGGTTCACGGAGAGAGCCGAACCGCTGGACCTGAGCAAGATCGACTTCGACGCGTTGCGGAAGTTCTTCAAGAAGGCGCACAAACGGGCGGAGATCGAACGGTTGCGGGCAGCCATCGCGGTCAAGTTGCAGGCGATGATGGCCATAAACCGGAGCCGGACCGACTTCTTGCAGAAATTCCAGGCGCTCATTGACGAATACAACGCGGGTTCGGCCAACGTGGAGGAGACGTACGAGCAACTGCTGCGGTTGGCCCAAAGCCTGAACGACGAAGAACAACGGCATGTCCGCGAGCAGTTGAGCGATGAGGAATTGACCGTGTTCGACATTCTGACCAAGCCGCCCGTGGAAATCACACCCAAGGAACGTAAGGCGGTGAAGAAGATCGCCCAGGACATGCTGCACACGCTCAAGGCAAAGCGGTTGGTGCTGGATTGGCGCAAGCGCCAGCAATCACGGGCAGCGGTGCGGCTGTGCATCGAGGAGTCCCTGGACAAGCTGCCACGGGCCTACACGCCGGACCTGTACCGAGCCAAGTGTGAGGCGGTGTACCAACACGTTTACGACACCTACGCCGGCGGGGGCGCTTCCAGCGAGCGGTGAGACAGTTCCGCCAGGCGTGACGTGGCGTCGTATCGCGCCGCAATGCGGCGGGCTCGATCTTTGGTGATCGGGCCGTGCCGGGGCTTGGCTTGGCGGGCAGGCTTTCCTCAGCTTTTTTGGCTGTCCGACCAGGATTCGAACCTGGACTAAAGGCTCCAAAGACCTCTGTGCTACCTTTACACCATCGGACAATCCGCAGTTAAGCTACCGGCGATCTGACGCGTGCGCAAAGCCAAAAGTGGGCGGGTGCGGGGGGTATCGGTCGTGAACTTAGGGACAACGGGGCCCGAGCCCGCAGGCGCATGAAGGCCCCACAGGCAACACCTCGGTCCACGGGCTTGTCCCGAAGCGTGCGAGAAAGCGATCGCGCAGGGCCCTCGCCGCATCCTGGCTCGAGGCCAGAGCGAACACGGCGGAACCGCTGCCCGACATCAGGACAGCGTTCGCCCCGCTTTCACGAAGGAATTCCACGTACAAGGCCAGGATCGGGTGCTTTTCGAATGCCGGTCCCTCGAAGCTGTTGTAGAAGCCGGCGGACGCCTCGTCGAGCGTTCTCGATTGCAGGCTCTCGACGAGCCGTTGGGCGCGTCCGGGCCGGCCGTGGAGGGCCTCGGGGAATCGTTTGAGGCTCTGATAGGCCCAAGCGGTCGAGATGCCGAAGCCCGGATGGACCAACAGGATCCACGCGCCCTGCAGAGCCGGAAACCAATCGAGCGGTTCAATGATCTCACCGCGTCCTGTGGCGAGGGCTGGTTTGGACTGGAGGAAGAAGGGGACGTCGGAGCCCAGTTGCGCAGCCAGGCGCGCCAACTCTCGCCCGCCGAGCGGGAAATCGAACAATTCGTTCAGCGCCAGCAAAGCGGCGGCGGCGTTGCCGCTGCCACCCCCCAGGCCGGCCGCCATGGGCACCTGTTTGTCGAGATGCATGCGAATTCCGTCCGTCAGGCCGGCCTCGGCACGAAACGCGTTCGCTGCTCGAACGACGAGGTTCGATCTGTCAACCGGCAAGTCGGGGCGTGTGCAGGTGAGAACGACGCGCGTGCCGGTCCGCTCGCACTCGAGCCGGTCGGAGAGGGCGAGCGGGTGCATGACGGTCTCGAGGTTGTGGTAACCGTCGGGACGCGGCCCCAGAACGTTGAGGCAGAGGTTGATCTTGCAGGGCGAGGGGCGCTCGACGGGCATAACAAAAAAGGCGCCAACAGGTGCGTTGGCGCCCTGGGGAAACGCTGGAACTAATAGTCGAAAATGCGGAACCGGCTGCCCGGGACGAACGGTGCGATGTCGCCGCCGCTGAAGCCGAGGGCGGCATCGGGCTCGAACGTGGTCGAGGAGATCATGTGCGGCGTGTAGCTGGCGGCGTGCGGCGGGTCGACCGAAGCATCGTGCAGGATCGGGCCGCCGGGGCGGAGCACGGGGTCGTAGCTGGGGATGGGGAAAGTCACCACCTCGTACAGGCCAACTCCGGTTCGAACCAGGCTTCGATTGATGCCGCGAATCAGACCCGTGGTGTAGGCGCTCTGGGGGCCATCCCAAAGGAAGGTCTGCTCGACCGAACGGTTGATTTCACCCAGCCGGGCAAATTCGGTGAGATTGTTGATGCCGCGACCGAGTTTATTTTCCGGCCCGGCGCAGCCCGCCGCGAAGAGCACCGTGAGCCCCGCAACCATGGGGAAAATCTTGTTACGCATAAAGATCGTTTGTTGGGCGTCAGGTTATCCGTCAGCCGGGCTTTGTAAAGCGCTTTTCAGGCTTCCGGAACGGGGGGAAACCGGTACGCTTCGTGCCCGTGGACCACCCTATCGTTTCGGCGCACGACCGCAAAGGGCTGCAGATGGCCATGAGCCTGTCGCTCGTGGTCGGGGTGTTGATGTTTGTCATCAAGGTCAGCGCGTATCTTCTGACCGGTTCGGCGGGGATTCTGAGCGACGCCGCGGAGTCGGTGGTGCATGTGGCGGCGGTGGCATTCGCTTTTGTGAGCCTGCGGCTGTCGTTCAAACCGGCTGACGATTCGCACCTCTACGGCCATGCCAAGATCTCGTTCTTTTCTGCCGGCTTCGAGGGGGGAATGATCGCGCTGGCCGCGATTTACATCCTCTATGAATCGATCCACAAATGGATTCTCGGACAGCCCCTCGAACGTCTGGGCCTGGGGACGCTTCTGACCGCGGCGGCTGCCGTGATCAACGGTCTGCTCGGAGGTTATCTGGTCTGGATCGGGCGCCGGAAGAACTCGCTGATACTCGAAGCCAACGGCAAGCATGTGCTGACCGACTGCTGGACCAGCGCCGCGGTGCTGGTGGGATTGTCGTTGACCATGCTCACCGGCTGGCAGCCGTGGGATCCGATCTGCGGCATCCTCATGGCGATCAACATCCTTTGGGCGGGCGGCGGCCTCATCCGCTCCGCGTTCGGGGGATTGATGGACCAGGCCGATCCCGCGGTGCAGAAGCAGCTCGAAGCAATCCTCGACCGCGAGACGGCCCAGCGGGGTTTGATCTATCACGAGCTCCGCCATCGGAACATCGGGAACGCGCATTCGGTCGAAGTGCACCTGATTTTCCCGGCGGGGACTTCGCTTGTCGATGCGCACCGGCAGGCGACAGCCATCGAGCGGGTCATCGAACGGACGATCGAACCCCGCGCCCACGTGACGACGCACCTCGAGTCGGTCACCGATCACGACGACCTGCATGGGCACAGCATCCAGGATCCGCCGCATGCAGACGGATTGTCGGATCGGGCGGGCGGACACGACACGCGAGTCGACTGCTCCGCGGGTTAGATCTTCTTCCCGTTCACCGTGAGGGTGAGGCCGGCGAGAGTCTCGTTGGTCTTGAACTCGACGGCAACGCCAGCCGGCGCGGAGTAGTGGAGATCGAGGGTGTCGCCTGTTCGTTTCCACGACACTGTCACCAGGCCCTGCTGGGTCACGACGCTTCCCTTCGCCCATGTCAGCCCGTTCAAGCGCGGGCTGATGTGGAGACTGCGTCCACCGGCGGATGTTTCCCTGACTCCGAGAAGGATGCGGTTGAGGAACCGGGTCGGGGCTGAGGACCACGCATGGCAGTGGCTTCGCGTGGGCCAGTCGCGTCCGCCGGTTGTGCCGCTTGGGAAGCTCTCCCAGACGGTCGTGGCGCCCGCCTCGATCATGGGCAGGTAGTTCCTGTAGATGTCTTTGATGATCTCGTCATCGCGGCCGAGCTTCTCGAAGGCTTCGTACAGGTAAAGGACGGCGAAGGGCGACCCGGGCCGCACCATCGTCTCCGGCGGCGCGGTGAGATTGCGCAGGGCGGCGGGGGCGTTCGAGGGCTCGACGATGTCGTAGAGGAGCGACAGGAAACTGGTGTGCTGGCAGGTGCTCGGGCTGATCGACCCGTCGTCGCGGATGCTGTCGGGGTATGCCTTCCGGGCGGGATCCCAGAGCGCGTTGATGCCCTGGACGAGCCGGGCGCGGAACGCCTTGAGCCACAAGACGTGCGAGCTGTCATCGAGGATCTCGGCTTCCTTGAGCGCGGCATCGATGGCGCCGACGAGGAACATGCTGTTGTGGAGGACGGTCTTTGGGCTTTGATCGATGTTGACCCAGTCGAAGAAGTTCCAGAAGGGCGCGCTGAACAGGTTGCGATCGTTCACGAAAGTCTCCGCCCCTCTGAGGTTGCGGATCACAGCCGGGTAGATGCCCCGCAGGAATTCAAGGTCGCCCGTGTGCCAGTAATAGTCCCAGGTGGACAGCCCCCAGAGGAAGCTCCAGGCCGGGAGCAGCACATCCCAGCCCGACGGGGTCTGGCAACCGGCGATGGGGTAGCGATCGAGGGATTGGGCTGTGATGTTGATGCAGCGGCGCGCGAGGTCGGTTGCACCGAAGACACCGTAAGCGAACAGGGACTCGTTGCGGGCGTCGCCGACCCAATGGGTCTGTTCGTAGAGCGGGCAATCGGTGTAGGTGTCTTCCATGCATAGGTTCAGCGTGCGGGTCGAGATGGTCCAGATTTCGTTCAGGCGCGAGTCGCTGCACGCGAACGTGCCGCCATAATGGACCGGATAGGTCGACTCGATGAGCGCGAGGTTTCGGAATGTGACCGGGGCCTTCTGGTTGCGCAGGGTGACGAAGAGGTAGCGGCCCGAGCGCCGCTTCAGCGAGGTGAACCGGTTGACGCCGGTCTTGGTGATGTAGCGCAAGCCGTTGCGATTGCCCCAGGAATGCTGGATGCGTCCGTCGGGCGCAATGTACTCGACTCCGAAGATATCGACGACGACGCCGGCCTCGGCCCGCAGGTCGAAGCAATAATAGCCGCAACTCTGCTCGCCCAGGTCGTAGAGCAACTCGACGTCACCGTCCGCACTGGGCTCCACGATCGTGACTTCGGCGTGGTCATACATGAGCCCGGCAGGTTCGGCGACGAGCGGGCGCGCGTCACCCACGACCCGGCGCCGCTGGAACTGCCAGGTCGGATCCTGGACAAACATGGCGTCGTGTTGCATCGACTCCGCGCGGCGGCCAAGCCGGTCGCGAAATGACTCCGGATCCCTGACTTCGCCAAGCAGTTGCTCGGTTTCTTTCCGGTAGCGATCGATGATTCCGGAGACCCGTGCGTCCTCGTGTCGGAACCCGATCCAGTTCAGGTCGTTGGTGGCGAAGGCGAACTCGGGAAATCGCAGAAAGACCCACGGATTCGAAGATTCGGACTGCATCGGGTTTTCGAGCCTGAAACCGCGGGGATTCATGAAACGCACGCCTTTGTGTTTTTCGTGGTCGCAGACCTCGCGCACAAAGGCCAGGACCAGGTGGCGTCCGGGCGCGAGCGAGAATGCATTCTTGTCATTGCGCCGTCCATCCACGGCGACGGCCATGCCTTCGCTCTCGATCTCGAGGGCCAGCGTCTCCTGGGCCTCGATGAGAGTGGCCATGCCGCAAGCCTGGCTGACGGTGTGGTTGGCCTCGATGACGCCGGGGTTCACGAGACGCGCGGCGGGCATGAGGTAGTTCCAGCCATCCGCCCTGACGATTCTGGCATCGAGGAACGCCTTCAACGCAAAGGGTTGTTTCGTCAACAACCTGGTTTCGCGCGGCGCGAGGTTCTCCCACGGCCCCCGGTCGGCGTCGAACAACACCGCGGCCTTGGCGAACTCGAGGTCGCCTTCCAGCCGCGCATCGTAAATTTCCATCGGGGCCATCTGGATGCTCACCTTGGGTGTCGACGAAATCCATGCTGTTGCCGGGGCGATTTCCCAGGATCCATCCGTGATGACGGTCGATTCGGCGCCGTCGCGATCGACCATGTCGAGTTGAGCCAGGAGGCCGGCCTGCTGGGGGATGCGGTGAAAGTCGCCGACCCCGTAGTGTCTGGCGATCACGCGGATTTCGTTCGCCCCCTCAGTCAGGAACGGCGTCGCGTCCAAAACGTCGTACTGGTAGTGTTCGGGCCAGGCTCGCGCGGGGCCGTCGTTCACCCAGACACCGTTGATCGACACTCGGTAATAGCTGTCGGCTGTGATGCGCAGGGTGGCCTGGCGCAACGGGGGCAAGTCGACCAGCTTGCGCGCGACAACGGTCTGGTTATAGGCATGGACGTCCCCGCCCCGCGACCAGATCCATTTGGCTCGGATGGGGGTGTGTGTTTCCGAGAAGGCGGTGACCGCGGCGAAGGCTGCGACCAGGACGGGGAGGAGGAGAGGCTTTTGCGGGCCAATGCGGCACAGAGGCTCGCAAGCCGGGCATATCCAGAGATTCATACGCCCCGACAGAATGGGCATCGGAGACGAGGGGTCGAGCCCAAAGATGGGTTCGCGGGCGGGGGTGCGGCGGCGTGGGCGGCGGCATCTTTAGACGCGGGAATTGACTTGGCTCAAGCGCCGGGCCGAGAAGCCTCTTGCAACCAAGTCTCAATTCCGCTACGGTGCCGCGCGTGAGCACAAATGCCGCAGCCGTCCCTCCCTGCTCGAGCCGGATGACGTGTCCGCTCAGCAAGGTGCGGGCGGGCACATGCGTCCGCATCAAGCGATTGCTTGGTGACCCGGCGCAGTGTCAGCGGCTGCGCGAGATGGGCTTCTGCGAGGAACAGCAGATCCGCCTTCTCTTGCGAAGTCGCAGCGTGGTGTGTCAGGTCTGCAACGTCCGCTTCGGCCTGAGCGCCGGGCTGGCCGACAGCATCTGGGTCGAACCGCTTCCACCGGAGCGGAGAGCGGCCTGAACCGCCCGGCGAGGATCCTCTTGCCCTCAACCGGCCTGCCGGCGGGGCAGCATGCATCTGTGCCCGAAGTCCGGGTGAGGCCGCCTCGCCCCCCATGTTCGCCTCCGAAGCCGTGCGCCGTATCATACGCCATTTCAGACCAGGCCCAAACGAGGCTTCGGCCAAGGGCGGCGCCCCGTTCCTGGTGGTTCTCACGGGCAATCCGAACTGCGGAAAGACGACGTTGTTCAATGCCCTGACGGGATTGCGCGCGAAGGTGGGCAACTACGCCGGGGTGACTGTGGAGCGGAAGGAGGGGCGTTTAACCGGAACCGACCCCGCGTCGCCGGTCAATGTTCTCGATCTGCCGGGGGCCTACAGCCTCTGTCCGCAATCGCTGGACGAGCAGATTGCGGGGGACATTTTGTTTCACCGGGTGCAGGACGTGCCGCCTCCGGACCTGGTTGTGGTTGTGGTGGACGCTTCGAACCTCGAGAGGAATCTCTACTACGCGACCCAGGTCATCGAGTTGGGCTATCCCACGCTGGTGGCGCTGAACATGATGGATGTGGCCCGCGACAACGGGCATTTGGTCGACGCGGCGGAGCTGCAGAAACAGCTTGGCGTGCCGGTCTTTCCAACGGTTGCCAGCACGCGAAAGGGGGTGACCGCCCTGCGATCGCGCATTCTCTCGGCGCATCGAGGCGAGGTCGCCGTCGGCCCGGTCCCCCTGTTCGCGAACCTGCCGGGGCCTTTCGAGCAAGAGGCGGCGGCCCTGGCTCAACTCCTGTCCGAGAAGGCCTTCGCCAACCGCCCCCAATCCGCGCGCCCGGCGGCCCGCCTGATTCTCTCGGACGAGAAAAGCCTGGTGTCCGTTCCCGCCCTTTACGGGCCGGCTGTGCGCGATTCCGTGATTGCGGCCCGCGGGCGATTGCAGGCGGCGGGACTCGATTGGCGAACGCTGCCGATCGAATCGCGGTACGCCCGGGTGTCTGCGATTTACGATGCGGCGGTCACCGATTCCGTTGTGGCGGAAGAGACGCCGAGCGATCGTCTGGACCGGGTGCTGACGCACAGGGTTTGGGGCCTTGTCATTTTCGCGGCGTTGATGGCGCTGATGTTCCAGAGCATTTTCGCGTTCGCGAAGCTGCCGATGGACGCGCTCGAGGCCGGAGTGACCTGGCTGGGCAGCGGGGTGGCCCAGATGCTGCCCCCCGGCGACCTCCGGAGCCTTTTGGTGGACGGGGTGATCGCCGGGGTGGGAGCGGTGGTGGTCTTTCTGCCGCAGATTTGCCTGTTGTTTCTGTTTATCGGCCTGCTCGAGGACACGGGCTACATGGCCCGGGCGGCCTTCATCATGGACAGGCTCATGAACAAGGTGGGCCTCCACGGCAAGAGCTTCATCCCGCTTCTGAGTTCCTTCGCCTGTGCCATCCCGGGCATCATGGCGACGCGGACGATCGAGAATGCGCGGGACCGGCTGGTGACGATCCTGATCGCGCCACTGATGAGTTGCTCGGCGCGGCTGCCGGTCTACACGGTGCTGATTGCCGCCTGCATTCCCGACACGCGGGCGCTGGGCTTCATCAAGTGGCCGGGGTTGACTCTCCTGAGCATGTATGCGCTCGGGACCGTGGCGGCGCTGTCCGCGGCCTGGATCTTCAAGCGGACTCTGCTCAAGGGCCGCACGCCGATGCTCGTCATGGAGCTGCCGCCCTACAGGCGTCCCATGCTGGCGGCAGTTCTGCGCCACATGTGGGACCGCGCGGCAGTGTTCCTGCAACAGGCGGGAACGGTCATTTTGGGAATCAACATTTTGCTCTGGTTCCTTGCCAGTTACCCGCGCAGCGCCGACGTCGAGAGACCATACGACGAGGCGCGCCGCACACTCGAAGCCCGTCTGGCCCAGAGCGGCTCGGAAACGGAGCACAGCGCCCTTCGCGAACAGATCGAGCGGCTGGGCGGGGAGCAAGCCGGCGCGCGGCTCCGCAACAGTGTTGCGGGACGCATGGGCCGATGGATCGAACCGATCATTCGCCCGCTGGGATTCGATTGGAAGATCGGCGTCGGGATCGTCACCTCGTTTGCGGCGCGCGAGGTTTTCGTGAGCACAATGTCGGTTGTGTACAACGTGGGCCGCGCCGAGGAGGCCAAGGGCGAGAGCCTGGCGCTGACACTCCGCCGCCAGGTTCACCCGGACGGTCGGCCTCAGTACACGATGCTGATGGGGATCTCGCTGATGGTCTTCTATGTCTTTGCACTGCAGTGCGCCAGCACGGTCGTGATCGTTCGGCGCGAGACCAACGGCTGGAAGTGGCCGTTGTTCCAGTGGGCCTATCTGGGAGCGTTGGCGTGGATTGCGGCCTTCATCACCTGCCAGGGCGGACGTTTGCTGGGCTTTCAGTAGGCGAACGCGCTGCGATCGCCTCATCGCGCCCCCGCGGGACGCGATCCAGATGGTAAACGAGGAATCGCTCGAGAAATGTCCCCAGCTCAGCCAGCGCTTTCGACGGCGGTTCGAGCTGCGCGGCCTCGCGCAGTTCGATTGCCGCGAGCTGCTGGGCCAGATCCCGGGTGGCGGAGGCAAGTCGGGCGGCGCTCCAGTCGGGGGCTTGGCCGCCCTCGGCGAGCAGCTTGAGTTCGAAGGCCAGCACGTACTGGGGCCGGGCGCCGTCGGAGTCGAGGCAGTCCACCAGTCGGACCAGCAGATCGTAAACGACCGGCAAGGGAGTCTGGGCCTCGGTCACCTGTTCGACCAGCAGGGCGCCGTAGGCCGCCTGCCGAAGCCGGGCGTAGTCCTCGCGGAGATGGGGATGAGTTTGCCGCAAGCCGACCTCGCGAAGCGTATGCAGATCGGAGCGGCGGCTGCGCTGAAACGAGAACTCAGCGAGATAGAAGATGTCCAATTTGCCGCGGAACGGCGATGTGGGTCTGCGTGCGCCCTTGGCGACCGTGGCCAGGCGCCCGCAATCCGGGGTGATCCAGTGCACGATCAGGCTTGTCTCGGTCAGGGGCCGAGTGCGGAGGACGAGGCCTGTGGCGCGCTCGATGGTCATTCTGCGATCTGGCGGCTCTCGACAGCCGAAGGAGCGCGCAATTCCGGCACGACGGACCCGAGGCTGAAGATGTACTTGAACGCGTCGGCCACGGTCATATCCAACCGGGTGATCTGGTCGTGGGGGACCACCACGAGGAATCCGCTTGTGGGATTGGGCGTCGTGGGAACAAACACGCCCACCATGGTCTGGCCCAGACGAACGGACGCTTCGGGAATCTCGTCGTTGGTGAGAAAGCCGATCGAATGGATGCCCTTGCGCGGGTACTCGATGAGGACGACCTGCTTGAACGAGGATTTCTGGGTCGAGGTGAAGGCCTCGTTGACCTGTTTGAGCGTGCCATAGATCTTGTTGAGCAGCGGGACGCTCGACATCAGTCGGTCGACACCCCGAATGAGCTGCCGTCCGACGTAATTCCGGGTGGCCCGGCCCACGATCGCCACCAAAAGGAAGCCCATGAGGAGGGCGAGGACACTCCAGTACCAGCTCATCTGTCCCTGTCCCTCTCCCGCGTGCGTCAGGGTCTTGGGCAAAAAGAAGAGCAACGAATTTGTCACCCCGGACACAGTGCTGAACAGCCAGAGGACAATGGCGAGTGACACCGCAACGGGCATCACCACCAGCAGGCCGGTGAAGAAATTGGCCCGCCAACGCAGGATTGTCTTGCGCATGGGGTGAATCTAGCCGGAAGGCCGGTCCCTCGAAACTACGAAATGCGAAAGCCCCCATCTCCCATCACCACGGCGCTCACGAAGAGACACCTTTCTGCTCGGTTCTCGAGGGCGCGTTCGTGCCGCGGTGGAGTGCGTGCTGGACGTTCATCTACCGTCCCGCGCCTGCGACCGGATTGCTTTTGCCACCACATGCGACCGCGTTTTTGAGTCGCAATCTCATGCGGGGGACAAGGACACGGATGTCCGGGCTGTGGCAAGACTCAGGCAGTCTGTCCTCTCGCCCAGGCATCCGCCTCGAGAATCCGATCGAGGGTCGGATGGGCCACGACCTCGTGCCGGTCCATCACAGCCGCCACGTGCGCGCTGATCTGCGGGAACGTCAGACGCCCATCGCAGAACAGCGCCACCGCGACTTCATTGGCCGCGTTGAGCACCGCCGGCAACGTGCCGCCCACCTCGCCGGCATGGCGCGCCAGCGACAAGGCCGGGAAGCGGTCCGGATCCGGCTCCTCGAAGGTCAGGCTCCCGATCTTCGCCAGATTCGTCCGCACGCGCTCGCTGGGCACGCGGTCCGGATACGTCAGCGCGTACTGGATCGGCAGACACATGTCCGGGGTCGAGAGCTGGGCAAGGATCGAGCCGTCGACGAACTCGACCATCGAATGCACGATGCTCTGGGGATGCACAACGACCTGCACCTGGTCCATCTCGAGACCGAAGAGCCAGCGCGCTTCAATCATCTCGAGCCCCTTGTTGAACAACGTCGCCGAGTCGATGGTGATCTTCGTCCCCATCACCCAGGACGGATGCCGCAGCGCCTGCGCCATCGTGATTCGATCGAAGTCCGAGCGCGGCGTGTTTCGAAACGGACCGCCGGAGGCCGTCAGCCAGAGACGCCGGACCGAGCTCATCGGCTTGTCTCCAAGGCATTGGGCGATCGCCGAATGCTCGCTGTCCACGGCCAACACACGGACTCCGAAGCGCTGCGCCTCCCGCATCACAATCTCGCCCGCCATCACCAGGATTTCCTTCGAGGCAATCGCAATGTCCTTGCCCGCCCGAATGGCCGCCAGCGCCGGCTGCAGCCCCGCCGTGCCCACGATCGCGATCAGCACGATGTCGGCCGAGGGCAGCGTGGCCAGTTCGATCAACCCTTCCGCGCCGACGCAGACGCGGCTCGATGCGCCCACCGTCTCCCGCAGCGCGGGCGCCCGATCCGAATTGCCGATCGAGACGGCCTCGGGCTGGAACTTGCGGCTCTGCTCGACGAGAAGTTCGGTGTTGTTGCCCGCCGCCAGACCGACCAATCGGACACGGTCCGGCAGGTCTTCCGCCACCTTGATGGTGCTGGTCCCGATCGAGCCGGTGCTGCCCAAAACAACGACGTTCTTCATGAATGGCGTCGCTCATCGTAACAGCCCGCCCTTGGCCAAGTCCAGAGCCGCCCAACCTCCTCAGATCCCAAGCACATGCCGAAGGTACAGGTACATCAGCGGGGCGTTGAACAGGATGCTGTCCAGCAGGTCCAATATGCCCCCGATGCCGGGAAAGAGCCGGCCCGAGTCCTTCACCCCCGCCTCCCGCTTCAACAGAGACTCGATCAGATCGCCCACGACGGCCGAGACGCCCAGAAGCACGCCGAGAATGACCGCGTGCCCGCTGTTCATGCCGATCAACCGCCCTTGCGCCAGCATGACAAAGGCCACGCTCGCCACCGTCGAGGCCAGGATGGCGCCGCCAAAACCTTCCCAGGTCTTTCCCGGGCTGATCCGGGGGATCATTTTGTGGCGCCCGATCAACGACCCCACCACGTACGCTCCCGTGTCGCTGCACTTGGTAACCAGCACGAAATAGATCAGGAAAAGCCGCCCGTTCGCTTCCGGATAAAAGTGGATCTTCTGGACGAAATTCAGCAACCACGCCACATACATCAGGCCAAAAAGTGTCGTCGAAATCGCCGTCAGTCCGGACGGATTGGATTTGGACACCAACTGACGCGCGCACAGGCCCAGGACAAACAGGACCAGGAACCCGGTCTCGAAGTCGTTCGCCTGCCCGAGGGCGTTCTGCGGCCCCCACCAGCCCGAGAGGCAAGCGAATGTGCCTCCGAGCAGCAGCCCCCCCCCCGCAATCCCCCAACGCTTGAAACAGACCAGCCCGCGCTTCTCGATCAAGCCGTAAAACTCGACCAATCCCGCCCCTCCCAACAGCACGATCAGGCCGATAAAACAGACGTCGGCCACAACCCGATGCGGCGCAAACAGGGCGGCGATGACCACGGCCCACAGGACAACAGTGCTCGAAAGCCGGCGCACAAACGTGGCTCCTTTCGACAAGGGCGACGAAGTCGATGCTGGGACCGCGGACATCGGCCAAGGGATAACCGATGTCGTCGGTTTGTGTCGAGCGCGCGGTGGAAGATGGGAGTTCGGAGATGGGAGTTCGGAGATGGGAGTTCGGAGATGGGAGTTCGGAGAGCCTGGGCGATGACTGGCGACCTGCCTGAGAACCCTCGGCAGACCCGCCTCGAGGGTTGTCATCCCTGCGGGACGGAAGCTCCGCTCAACTGCCGGGGCCACCCTCCGCTCATACCAATGCCCCGATTCGCTGCAAACCGGGCAGACCGACAACATCACCGGCACCTCGACCGGCACCTCGACCGGCACGCCGACCAACGCCGGCAGCAGCGCGCCAATCATCACCGGTTGGAATCTGGGCAGGAGACTCTGCTCGGACCATTCTTGCCGCGCGACTCGAGCAGCGCCGCGCGTGTCAGCCACCCGGTTGTTTCACGCGCTTGGCCAGGAACCGCAACCGGGCCAGCTTGCATAACAGACATCATGCGAAATCTGATTGCCTGTGCACTGACGCATTGACGGGCTGCGAGTTCCAGCCTTGACAACGGCTTATGCACTTTCAGAGTCATTTGTATACTGACTCATGAATTCCCAATCACTTTCCCAGCCCACCCTGACACACGATTCCATGGCGATTGCCCTGACACCCGAACGCCGTGCTGCCCGCCCTCATGGTATCGGGCGACTCCGAGTCCTGCTCGGCCTGCTGCTGGCGGCGGCGACCGGTCAGGCCCAGTTGACGGTCCAAGACGGCCTGGCGCTCTGGCTCAAGGCCGACGCTGGCGTGACCACCGAGGGGACTGCCGTCATGGCCTGGCTGGATCAAAGCCCCAACGGCAACGTTGCCGCGCCGCGATCGGACGGCACGCCCGACGAACGCCCCCAGCTCATCTCGGACGCGTTGGGCGGGAAGCCAGTGATCCGGTTCGACGGCGTGGATGACGTCCTTGAGATTCTCAATAGCCCCAGCCTCCAGCCGGTGAGCGGGGGCTGGACGGTCATCTTCGTCGCCAGGCGGCTCAGTGCGTCGCAGGGCGATTACCCGCAGATCATCGGATCGCGCGCGTGGTCGGCCGGGTACGACAAGGGATGGGCGGTCTGCTATGACGGCGCAGGTGCCGTGGCCAGTCATCTGGCGGACGGCAGTGCCGGCCACGATGTGTCCGGGGTGAAGTCCGCAGCGGGCCTTTCCCAGGCGGCCTTCGACCTCTGGCAGGTCGAAGAGGACCGCGAGGGAGGCACGACGTCGTTCTACCGGAACTTCGATCTCGACCGACAGGTTGCGACCAGTATGCCGCTGAACGACGTCGATCAGACGGAGTCGATCTACCTTGGCCGGGAGATCGGCGGGAGCGACGATCGCCGGGCCAATATGGAGTTGGCTGAAATCCTCGTCTTCAGTCGAGTCCTCTCCGTGACCGAGCGGGCCAGCGTGGCGGCATATCTCAACGCCTCCTATGCCCTGGGGCTAAGCGTGAACGTGCCCCCCACCATCGCGCTCACCAGTCCGGCACCCGGACAGAGTGTTGCCGTGCCGGCAACCTTCACCCTCACGGCGGACGCGAACGACACCGACGGTGCCGTTCGTCGCGTGGATTTCTACGAAGGGGGCACCCTCTTGGCAACGGCCACTGCGCCTCCCTACAGCGTGCCGATGAGTGTGCAGTCGACCGGGACGTTTTCGTTCACGGCGGTCGCCACCGACGATCGGAATGCCACGACCACCTCCGCTGCGGTGACCGTCACCACCACGGGGTCCGTGGTTCCTCCGGCCCTGACCGCCACCGATGGTCTGCAATTGTGGCTCCGGGCCGACAGCGGCGTCGATGCGGATGGCGCTGGCTCGGTGAGTGTCTGGCACGACCAGAGTATGAGCGCCAATGACGCCTACCAAGACAACGCCTGGGCCATCCCGCCGGACAGTCATCAGCCCCTGCTTGTCCCCGATGCATGGGGCGGCAAGCCGGTCGTGCGATTCGACGGGGTGGATGATTACCTGGCCATTTTCAACAATCCCACGCTGCAACCGCTGGATGGCGATTGGACGGTTGTATTCGTCGGCAAACGTGCCGGGATATCACAGGGCGATTTCCCACAAATCATCGGGTCGCGTCCGTGGAGCACGGTGGTGGATGAGGGCTGGGCGATCGCGTTCGGACAGGACGGTCGGATCGGCAGCCATTACGCCGATGGCGACGCCGGGCATGATGTGGGCGTCTGCTCGCTTTCGCCGCTTTCTGAGGCGACCTACCAGCTTTGGCAGATCGAGGAGGACCGGGCGGCGGCGCTCACGCGGTTCTACCTCACGGGCAGAACCAATCACATTGTCGCGAGCACGATGCCCACCACAGCGATCGACCAGTATAACGACATCTACTTGGGCCGTGAGGTCGATGGCCCCTTGAACTCACGCCGGGCGAACCTCGATCTCGCCGAGCTGCTGGTCTATAGCCGGGTCCTTCCCGAGGCCGATCGGGGGAACGTGACGGACTACCTGCGACTCAAGTACAACCTGAAAGACCTCTTCTCGTTGAACCAAGCGCCGATCGTCAGTCTGGACAGTCCGGCAGCAGGCGGTGTCTTCGACGCGCCCGCGGTATTCACCCTCAAGGCAACCGCAGCCGATACCGACGGCAGCATTGTCAGCGTCGAGTTCTTTATTGGGAGCCGCTCGCTGGGTGCGGTTGCCGCTCGCCCCTACCAGTTGAAGGTGGGCATCACCTCGCTGGGTGCCGCGGACCTGACGGCCGTGGCCACCGACAACTTTGGCGCGCAGTCCACCTCCGCCGCGGTGCCGATCCGGATCATTGCCCGAGACGTGGCCCTGATCGGAACCGCGGACTACAGCGACACGTTCACCCTGGGGGGGGTGCGCACGGACGGGCTCTACAACAACAATGCCAACGGGGCTTACACGGTTGAAGACAGTCACGGCAATCCCACCGCCACATGGACCCCGGCGTCCAGCTTCAGCTTCAACACCCCCGCCACTTCCACTGATCCGGCCAAGGTGAGCGCGGCCACCGGCAATAGCGGTGCGACCACGGGTTTGGCGCAATCGGGTGGCGGCGACTCGAGCTTCACCTACGGGCTGCGGTCGAACTATGTCGTCCAGGTCAGTGCCATCTTGCCCACCGACCGGCTGGACATCACCAGCCTGCCCGCGGCTGGCGGCGGCATCTTTGCCGCGGAAAGCCTGAGCGTGTTCCTGCGACGGGATTCGGCCACAATGCTTCCGGGCATCGGCCTGTTCAACGGCGCCGTCGAGACGGGCGTTACCAATGCCGCCGGCGCTCTCGTGCGGACCGGCGTGGACGACAACAACTGGCACAACTTCGCCGTTCATTTCGACCAACCTAATCACGTGCTGAAGGTTTACGTGGATGGCGTGCTCGTCACGACCGTCAACCTGGCCACCTTCGCGGACGGCGCCTACCAGGCCTTCTCGAATGGGGCGGTGGGAATCGGCGGCTCCGGTGGTGTCTTCTGGCTCGATCATTTCCAGGTCGGACCGCCGCCCGAGTTGATCGGCACCCTCGATTACAGCGACACCTTTACCCTCGGTGAGGTGCGTTGGGATGGCTTGTACAACGACAACAGCACCGGCGCCTACACCGTCGAGGACACCCAGGGCAACCCGCCGGCAACCTGGACGCCTGCATCGAGCTTCAGTTTCAACACGCCCGACAGTTCGACCGCGCCGATTCTGCTCAATGCGGCGGTGGGAAACGCCGGTGCCGCCACGGGCCTGGCCCAGTCGGGAGGCGGCGATCTCAGTTTCGCCTACGCTTCACGCCCCAACTATCTGGTGCAGTTCGATGCCATCCTGCCCACCGACCGGCTGGACATCACCAGCCTGGAGACCCCGGGTGGCGGCATCTTCGGCGCGAACACACTGAGCGTGTTCTTCCGACGAGATTCGGTTGCGGGAACGCCTCACGCAGCTTTCCCCGATACGGGCCTGCCGGCGATTGGGCTCTTCAACGGCTCGAAAGAGTCCGCCGTGGCCGATGCGGATGGGAACCTCATCTTTACCGGCGTGGATGACAACGACTGGCACAATTTCGCCGTCCAATTCAACCAACCGGCGCACGAACTGATGATCTACGTCGACCGGACTCGGAAAGTCGTCGTGGACCTGTCCACCTTCGCGGGTGGAATCTATGCTGAGTACTCCAATGGCGCCGTCGGCATGGGCGGTGCCGGCGGGGTGTTCTGGATGGACAACTTCCGCGTCGGCGCGCCGCGGGCACAAGCGCCCACGCCCACAAGCCTCTCGATCGGATTCGAGGAGGGGGCGGTGACCATCTCCTGGTCGGGCGTGGGGACGCTGGAAGTCGCGGAGGACGTCCTCGGCTCCTGGACTTCTGTTCCTGGGGCGACCAGCCCGTACCCGATCACGCCCGTCGCCGCGCGGAAGTTCTATCGCCTCAGGTGATGGGTCGCTTCGGTGCAGCGTCTGGACTGCGTGTGCTTCAGCACCGCTTGCAGGAGACGTCGCCGGGGGCAAGGCCAGGCATGGCGCGCATTAAGGCCAAATCAAAACGCTTGAACGGCGTCGTCCGATGGCTACTCTCGGGCACCAAGCTTCAGCGAGACTCTACAGACCGTTCCGGGGTTTCGGCTGAACCGAAGAAGCAAAACACTAAAGATCGAACACCCTTATGCCCAGACCTCTCAATGTCGGTTTGGTGGGCGGCGGCCGTGGCGCCTTCATCGCCCAACCCCATCAGAAAGCCATTCACTTCGACGGCACGCGTCGGGTCGTTGCCGGCGCGCTGTTTCCCGACGCAAAGATTGCGCTCGAAGAAGCGGCGAAATGGCCGTACCCGATCACGGGATACGGGTCCTACGACGAGATGATCGGGGCGCAGAAGGCCCTTCCTGAAGACCAGAAGCTCGATTACATCCTCATCGTCACGCCCAACCACGTCCATTTCGATCCGGCCATGAAGGCCATCAAGGCCGGCATACCGGTCTTCTGCGAAAAGCCATTGACCGTCAATCTCAAGGAGGCGAATGCGCTGGTCAAAGCGGTCCGGGCCAGGAATATCCCCTTCGGCGTCGCCCACACGTATCTGGGCCACTGGACCAGCCGGCTCTCCCGGTACATTGTGCGCGCCGGGCTTTTGGGGGAGGTGCGCTGGGTCGATTCCTACTACCTGCAAGGCTGGCTGGCGACCAAGGTCGAGGCCACCGGTGCCCAGGGCGCGGTGTGGCGGACCAACCCGAAGACGGCCGGCGGTTCGGGGTGCGGCGGTGACATCGGCACGCACGCCCTCATGCAACTCCGCTACGTCACCGGGCTCGAGGTGGCCCAGGTCTCCGCGCAGTTGGAGACGTTTGTCGAAGGCCGCCTGCTGGATGATCACTTCACGATCTACTGCAAGCTGAGCAACGGCAGCAAAGCCCTTGTGCGTGCCACCCAGATTGCCATCGGCCACAAGAACGACCTGGGAATCGAGATCAACGGCACCAAAGGCACGCTGCGGTGGCGCCAGGAAGATCCCGAATGTCTGACCATCCACCTCTCCAATCAGCCGGATCGCGTCTACTGGCGCGGAGCGGTCACCCCGGGCGACGGGTTCCTGCCCAAGGACGTCCCTGCCAGCCTCATGGCGGAGCCGACGATTCCATCGGGCCACCCGGAGGCGTTCCACGATGCATTCGCCCGGCTCCACCGGTGTTTCGAGGAAGACGTGCGCAAGTATCAGGCGGGCGCAGCTTTCAAGTGCGACGGCGCCAAGTACGCGAACATCGAGGATGGCTGGACGGGAATCGCCTTCATCGACGCGTGCGTGAAGAGCAGCAAGAAGAAGGGCGCCTGGACCACGATGCCCAAACCGATCTGATTCGCACCCTTGCCGAGAAACAGCAAGACGGCGCATTGCGCGCCGTCTTTTTTTTGCCTGTCCCGAAATAAGGCGGGGCGGAACTCGGTCTCAACGCCCCTCGTTCAGGCGATCCGCCAACCGCCGAGGCAGACCGGCCGCGAGGATCTTCTCCTGCGTCTTCGCCATGTCGTATTCCAACCGACGCAACTCGATGGACCCCTCGGCCATGTCGTAGATCACGTAGGTCGCTCGGGGGACGCCGTCGCGCGATTGGCCGACGCTGCCGACGTTCACGAAGTACTTCTTGCCGGGCTCGATCCGGAACTTGGAGTAGGTGCCTCCCCGGACCACGCTATCCCGGATGAAGGCGATGGGGACGTGCGTGTGGCCGAAGAAACAGAGGGCTGTGTTCTGGTAGGTGAAGCTGGCGGCGGCGGCGAGCTTGTCGAAGACATACCCCCAGCGCTGGGGCCCGTCGAGAGTGGCGTGGACGATGGAGAAACTGGCGACGAGCCGCATGTACTTGAGATCGCGCAGCCACTTGCGGTCATTCTCCGTCAACTGGTTGCGGGTCCACTCGACCGCCTGGGCCGCGTGGGGGTTGAAGCCGGTGAGCGCCTCGTCCATCGAGCAATACTCGTCGTGATTGCCCTTGATGCAGGGCATCCCCATGCCGCGGATGATATCCAGGCACTGTTTGGGGTTGGCACAGTAGCCCACCACGTCGCCCAGACACGCATAATGCGTCGCCTGCTGCTCTTTGGCGTCGGCCAAGACAACCTCCAGCGCCTCCAAATTGGCGTGGATGTCTGCTAGAATCGCAAACTTCATCAAAGACTCCGAACCCCGTTATTCATTGCTTATCACAAACCCGCGCAGGTTTTCCTCCGCCCGCTCCCAAACCACCTCTTCATTTCGTATCAGGCCGCTGAGGCCCGAGTCCAATATGCCCAGGCGAAACGCGTCGAGTTCGTCCCGCGTGCCTTCAGCCACCAGTTCCACCCGTCCATCTAGCAAGTTACGAACCAAGCCTGCGACCTCGTAGCCCTGGGCGACGGACCTGACGCTGTAACGGAACCCGACGCCCTGCACGTGCCCTGAATACCAGATATGAAGTCGGCACCGATTCATATTCCGACGCCCTCAACGCCCATCGCGGCGGTCGGTGGCCCGTGGCGGCAAAGGGCCGAGCCGGGCCCGAACGCCCGATCCGGGCATCCCGCCACAATGCACAGCAGGATGAAGCCACAACCCACACCCGCGCTGCAACGATTTTGTGGAATTTCCCGACGGGCTGCATTATTCCTATCGCCCAATGCGCGCCACGGTCCACAACTCGAGATCAGGATCTCGATCCGATTCACCGCCTCGAATACCGTCCGGCCGAGGCGTTTCATGGCTGCTCGTCACCCTGGGCTGTCTTCTGGTGGTTTTGGGATTCCTGTTCGCCGGCAGCTTCAGTCCAGAGAAGATACTCTTCTCGAGCGACGGACCGCTCGGAGGGACGAGTTCGGAAGCCATGTCCATGCCCGGGGGGTTCCGTTGCATCTGGCGGGATCTGAACTGGGTGGGGAGTTGGGGCGGGAACATGCCTCCGAACGTCAGCTACCTCTGGTTCTGGCTGCTGGGGCCGCTTGGGTTCGCCAAGTTTTACGCCCCTCTCAGCGTGCTGATGGTTGGTCTGAGCGTGTGGGTGTTGTTCCGCCAGTTGCGGTTCAAGCCCTGGGTCGGTCTTTTGGGCGCTCTGGCCGCGGCGCTGAACACGGATTTCTTTTCCTATGCCTGCTGGGGGCTCGGCACCCTCACCATCTGCATGGCGTGGATCTTCGTCGCCCTCGCGGCCCTTGCCAGATCGACCCCCGGGCGCGATTGGCTCAAGGCTTCTGTTGGCGGGTTTGCCGTCGGGATGGCGATCCTGGAAGGGGTCGATTCGGGCGCCATTCTCAGTCTTTATGTTGCCGCGTTCGTCCTCTTCCAGGCGGTGCATGGCAGCCCGTCGCACTGGCGGGCCTGGGTTCACGGCCTTGGGCGTATCGGAGTGGTCGCCGTGTGCGCCGCGGTGGTCGCCTTCGCGGCGTTGAGCATGCTGGTGTCGACGCAGATCAAGGGTGTGGTCGGGATGGAGCAGGACACCCGCACCAAGGCGCAGCGATGGGAGGACGCCACCCAGTGGAGTCTGCCGAAAGTCGAGACGCTTCGGGCGGTCGTTCCGGGCCTCTTCGGCTATCGCCTCGACACGCCAGGAGGCGGGAACTACTGGGGGCGCGTCGGGGAGCGACCGGGTGTTCTGGCGCGGCACTCGGGTTCGGGCTTTTACGCAGGTGTGGTCGTCGCCTTGCTGGCGCTCTGGGGGGCGGCGAATGCGGGACGCGGCACCGCCGGCCCCTTCGCTCTCGAAGAGCGAAAGTGGATCTGGTTCTGGACGGGCGCTGCGTGTCTCTCACTTGCTTTCGCGTGGGGCAAGCATGCGCCCTTCTACCAAGTTCTGTATGCCCTTCCCTATTTCTCGACCATTCGCAATCCGATCAAGTTTCTGCATCCATTCAGCCTGAGCCTCGTCATCCTCTCGGGATACGGCCTCGAGGCGCTGGCCCGGCTTTACTTTGCGAAAACCTCGGCGGCCGCCAGATCCGCAAGCGTCCCCCTCAAGGGCTGGTGGCTGCAAGCGCGCGGCTTCGATCGCAAGTGGGGCTTCTTCTCGGCCGTGGCGCTCGGATCGGCTTTGCTGGGCTGGCTGCTCTACTTCGCCTCGCGCAATGACCTCGAGAATCACCTGCGCACGGCGGTTTCGCCCGATCTGGCGCCCGCACTGGCGGCGTTCAGCTTGACGGAGGTGGGCTGGTCTGTGCTTTTCCTGGCGCTGACTTTGCTGGTGTTCATTCTGATCATGAGCGGTGTGCTGGGCGGATCGCGCGCGTCGTGGGGCGCCGTTGCTTTGGGGGCGGTCATGCTGGCGGATCTGGTTCGGGCCAACACACCCTGGGTCTACTACTGGAATTACCGGGAAAGGTACGCAACCAACGCGATCATCGATTTCTTGAGCGCCCGGCCCTACGAGCAGCGGGTGGCGATGCCGCCCTTGCAGCTCGGGGAGGCGTACGCCCTTTTGCAGCAGCTCTATCACGCCGAGTGGCTCCAGCATCAGTTCCAGTACTACAATGTCCAGTCGCTCGACGTGATCCAGGAACCGCGCACTTCGGTCGAGAACGCCAGGTACCGCGGCGCATTCGCCGCACAGCGCGAGGCCGGCCTGCTGCGGCAATGGCAACTCACCAACACCCGTTACCTCTTCGGGGTCATGGGCGGCATGGCCGATTTCCTCAATCAAAGGCTCGATCCGACCCAGCAACGGTTTCGGGTGCATACGCCGTTCGTCCTGCTCCAGGAGCGGGAGGGGGGGCCCATCCTGGTGCAGACCAACACAACCGGGCCATTCGCCCTCATCGAGTTCACGGGCGCTCTGCCGCGCGGCAAGCTCTATTCCCGATGGCAGGTCAACACGAACGATGATGAGGTGCTGCGCACGCTGACGAATCCCGGATTCGACCCCGCCGAGAGCGTGGTGATCAGCGAGCCGGCAATCGGGCTGCCGGCTCCGGGTCCGACAAACAGCGCTCCCGGAACAGTCGAGGTGCTCAGCTATGCCCCGAAGAGGATCCGGCTCAAGACCCATGCGGCCATTCCAAGTGTGCTTCTCTGGAATGACAAGCACGATCCCCATTGGTCCGTCGCAGTCGATGGCCAGCCGCAGCCCCTGCTCCGCTGCAACTATCTCATGCGCGGCGTGTCCGTGCCGGATGGGGAACACGAGGTCGAGTTCCGCTTCGACGTGCCCTCGCGTCCCTTGTGGATCAGCCTGGCGGCAATCGCTGTCGGCCTGGCGCTTTCCGGGTTCCTCTTCTGTCAAAGGCCGGAGGTGGCCTGAAGGGAAACAGCGATTGTGCACCCCGCGTCAGAAGTCCCGCCGCGTGAGGGCACGCGGCCTGCAGCACCGATGTCTGTTGCCTTGTAGGCCGGGTCCCCCGACCCGGCGTTTGCACCGGTGTCTGTCTTCGCGCCGCGTGAGGGCACGCGGCCTGCAGCACCGATGTCTGTTGCCTTGTAGGCCGGGTCCCCCGACCCGGCGTTTGCACCGGTGTCTGTCTTCGCGCCGCGTGAGGGCACGCGGCCTGCAGCACCGAT
>JAKLFY010000079.1 GCA_022710935.1 Verrucomicrobiota bacterium | reverse complement strand
GGTGAGCAGCCGCACCGGTTCCTGCGCCAGGGCGAGGCCAGGGTGCATGAGCGTGGCGGCCAGGGCCACGAGGCGAAGCAGTGGTTTCATGGGCGCTGTGCGCGATGTTGGGCGATGTAGCGGTCAATCTATTGATGAATGAACGCTCTACTCCTTACGCGCCGGCCAGAGGCCGTCAAGCCATTTGCAGGAGTGATTCTCTTCAGCCGCCACACGCATCGTTCCTTACCGTCGGTGTACTGGGCGCTCAGACCTTGCAGGATGACTGCGATGCGGCTTAGGCGCTGCGTTGGCACTGCCTTGGTCGTGCTCTTGGTCAAGACCTGTGTCGACACCTTCGTCGACTTGCGGCGTGTCGAGCGACAAAGGTGGCGACAAGGGTGACGACAAAGCAAAGTGTCTCACGGGCGCGCCTCGCTAATTCGTTTCCCCGATCCCAAACCTCCGAACCAAACCGTCATACTCGGCGCGCCGAATCGGGATCATGCATCCGTGCCGCACCTTGGCCGGCAGACTGTACTTGTCCCAATCCCGGTGGTTCGTTCCGCCCGAGGCCTGGAACCAAGGCCCATCGAGCGTCGAGGCCACCGACAAACCGTAGGCAACCCCTGGATACTGCTCGTAGTACATGTACCACGCCCGCCCGTCGGGCGACGGAATCAAGGTCGGCGCCTCGCGAAACCCCGGGCTGACCGGCGGCCCCGGCTCCGCATACGGCCCGAGCAGGTGCGGGGCTGAGCAGATGCGGATGGTCTTTCCGGTGGGCCAGTCGAGCGTTGGATACCGCTCGTCCTTCACGATCGCGTAATACCGGTCCCCCTCACGGCGCACAATCGTGTCGATGGTGGCCATCTCCCAAGGGAAAAGCTTCCGCGGCGGATCCGAAAAGGTCTTCAGGTCCTTCGAAGTGACGTAGAGAGTCCGTTGGCCGGCCCAGTAGGGCTCCGGCAGATCGGTCTTTCCCAAGTCGTGTGTTGTGTGCCAGGTCAACAAATACCGGACGCTGCGTTCATCGAAGTACAGTTTGGGCGCCCCGATCCGGGCCATCGCTTTCGGATAATCCGGCACCCGCTTCAGGTCCGGAACGTAATCCCCGTGCTTGGTCCACGCGATCAGATCCTCCGAGACCCAGAAGTTGATGTCCGGCTGGTCGTCCCCGCGGTTGCCAACCAGGTAATAGCGTCCGTCGTGCCCTCGGGCGATGTCCGCATGGCCCCGGTAATCCTCGAAAACCCGCCTGCCACCGTTGAGGGCCTTCCAGTGCAGGCCGTCCAGGCTGACGCTGTAGTACAGCCGCCAGTAGTCGCCGTGCATCATGTGGGCGAACAAATACGTCTCATGCTTGGGCGCAACCCCCTCAACCGGTTGGCCGGGCGGATCCGGCATCTGGGCGCGACCCGCCATTCCCATGCCCAGAACCAGGACGGCAGCAAACACGCATCGCATCGCGCCACGGGCGACAAGTTTCTCGATCGTTTCCATACCTTCAAATCACCCTATTCGAAACCTCCTCCGAATCCCACTCTGAATCGAGATTCCAGCCCGGATCCCCGGATCCAGCGCCAATTCATGAAGACGAAAAGGCTGGAGGGGGGACGTCTCGTCCCCCGCCATTGCGAGTGAACACGGTGTTTCTCGGCGACGGGCCGTCGCCGCTCCACTTCATGAATTGGCCCTGCCCCGGATCCCGCTGTCGCGTTTGGGGCTTGTGGGCAATCCCCCCCTGCCCTACTCTCCCCCGAAACTGTTTCCGAAGGACCAGACGCACACAAACCAATGAAAGCCTCGGCCTCGTCTCGCACCTTCGCCTCTGCGCTCGCCGCAGCGGTCGTCCTCGTCTCAGCTCCCACGACCCAATCGCAGCCTGCCTCCCAACCTGCCATGTCCATCGAAACCTCCTCCTTCGGCCAGATGCCCGACGGCACCCCGGTCAAGCTGTACACCCTGCGCAATGCGCAAGGCATCACGGTCAAGGTCACCGATTACGGCCTGATCATCACGGAGCTCTGGGTCCCCGATCGGAACGGCAAAGCGGGAAATGTCGTGCTCGGATTCGACACGCTGGACCGCTACCTCAACGGCCATCCGTTCTTCGGCGCCATCGCCGGGCGCGTCGCCAACCGCATCGCCAACGCCCGCTTCACCATCGATGGCAAAGAGTACACCGTCACCAGGAACAGCAATCCCAATCACATCCACGGCGGGGCCAAGGGATTCGACAAGAAGGTCTGGACGGCGACGCCGATGCCAGTCACTCAAGACGATGCGGCGGTCGAGTTCTCCTGCCTAAGCCCCGACGGCGAGGAAGGCTACCCCGGCAACCTCACGGTCACGGTCCGGTACACGCTGACCGCCCGCGGCGAGCTGCGCATCGATTACTCGGCCACGACTGACAAACCAACGCCCGTCAACCTGACCAATCACAGCTACTTCAATCTGGCCGGGGCCGGCGACGTGCTCGGACACGAGCTGACTCTCGCCGCGGATTTCTATACCCCCTCGGATGAAGCCCTCATCCCGACCGGCGAAATCCGCACGGTCAAAGGCACCCCGCTCGATTTCACCCAGACGACAACCATCGGCGCCCGAGCCGCCCAAACCGGGCTCAAACCCGGCGGCTACGACCACAATTTCGTCCTCCGCGGCGGCGGTCAATCCCTCGCCCTGGCCGCCACGGTCTTTGAGCCGACAACCGGGCGTGTGCTCGAAGCGCTGACCACCGAGCCGGGCGTCCAGCTCTATACCGCCAATCACCTCGACGGCTCGATCGTGGGCACCGGCGGCGTGAAGTACCCGCGCCACGCCGGCTTCTGCCTCGAAACCCAGCACTACCCCGACTCGGTCAACCAACCGCATTTCCCCTCGGTCGTGTTGCGTCCCGGCCAAACCTATCGCACCACCACCGTCTTCCGCTTCTCGGCCCGCTAAGGTTTTATACACAGTGTCAGAAGTTCCGCCGCGTGAGGGCACGCGGCCTACAGGCTTGTAGGCCGAGTCCCCTGACCCGCCCCTGCATCATTTATGTCGCTCTGTATAACAACTCATCGACGCGAGCAAACGTATACCCGCGGGCCTCGAGCCAATCCAGAAGCGCGTCGAAGCGACTGTGCATCTTGTCGGCGCGCCCTGGGCCGGCGCCCAGATGCAGCAGCAACAGGAAGCCGTTCAATCCGTGCGGATCTGCGCTCTCGCGCCGCACAATGCTCTCGAAGATCGCCTCGGAGGAAGTGAAGTTCGCATCCCGCTCGCCGGTGTAGTCGGCCGCGGACCGGGTGCCCGGGGTGTAGTTCACCAGCGTCAGCCCCAGCTCGCGCGTCCATCGGACAATGTCAGCGTTGAAATGCTCGTAGGGCGGCAGAAAAATCGGCGCGGCACGGCGCGTCACCCCGAACGCCGCCAGCTTCCGGTAATTCGCATCAAGATCGTCGCGAAAGGCCCCGCGGGTCACCAGGGTGCGCCTCTGAGCGTCCCAGTCGCAGTACAGCAAATGCCTGTCCGAATGCGCACCAACGTAGTGGCCTTCGCGCACCATGCGGCGCACCAGCGACGCAAACTCGGGATTCGCGAGAAAATCGCCTGTAAGAAAAAACGAAGTGCGCGCCTTGTGCCGCCCCAAGGCGTCGAGAATGATCGATCCGCCCTCGGCGAACTCGTGTCCGGTAAAGACCAGCGCCAATCGACGGCAATCCGTCGGCCCGCGGACGATGGCGCCGCCCTGCCACGTCACGCCCGCTGCGCATGCACGGTCCGGACCCGGTCCAACCGCACTCGGCGCTGAACCCAGCTCGAGCCTCGAATCCCGCTGGCAGCTCGCAGTGAACGCCGCGATGGCAATCCACAAAGCCGCCAAACGGGCGCCCTGTCCCGGAAAGCCGTGCCGTCCGAGTCCGCCTGTCCATCGCGCTCGCATGACCCGGCCACGCTGTATCGACACCCCCAGGCGCCGTCAAGACGCAGGAAACGGAATTGCGCCACACCAGGGCCAATTCATGAAGTGGAGCGGCGATGGCCCGTCGCCGAGAAACACCGTCTTCACTCGCGATGGCGGGGGACGAGCCGTATTGACGAGCCGTCCCCCCTCCAGCCTTTTCGTCTTCATGAATTGGCCCTGGCGCGACGCAGATCGGGCAACTTGAAGCTTCCAACTTCCGAACTCGGGCCCCACCATTCCTCCATCCAAACATGAATCCATTGACACACGAAAATGCCATGTTCTCGCGGCGACGCTTTGTCGGGCAATCCGCCATCGCCGCCGGCCTGCTCGGCAGCGTCGGCGCTTCCGCACAGACTGCTCCCCCGGCCCAACCTCACCTCGCCCAAACCGATGCGCGCGCGTTTGGCGCGCGGGGCGACGGCCAGACCGACGACACGAAGGCCCTTCAGGCTGCGCTCGACGCCGCCCGCACGGGCGGTCCGGTTTGTCGCGTGCCGCCCGGATTGTATCGCCTTGACGGGGCTTTGACCGTGCCGCCCGGTGTGACGTTATGCGGCGCCTCGGGTGGCGTGCCGCACAGCGAGCATCCCATCGGCACGGTGCTTCTTGCGTATGGGGGACGCGGCCAAGCCGAGGGCGAGCCGTTGATCACGCTCAAGCCCAACGCTGTCGTGCGCAATCTGGTGATCCACTACCCCGAGCAGACGCTGCCCGAGGTGGCCGCCTATCCGTGGACCATTCGCGCCGACGGCGAGTTGTGCCAGATTCTCGACCTCACAATCACCAATCCGTACCAGGCGATCGACGTCGGCACGAAATGGAACGAATTGCACCTGGTGCGCAACCTGTTCGCCTGCCCCCTGAAAATCGGCGTCTACATCGACCAGTGCACCGATATCGGGCGCATCGAGAACGTCCATTTCAACCCGAACTTCTGGACGCGCATGGCTCTCAAGCCGCCTTTCCCCGGTGGCGACATCAAAGCCTACCTCGAAAAGAACCTCGTCGGATTCAAGATCGGCAAGACGGACTGGGAGTTCATCAGCAACAGCTTCGTCATCTTCCCGCGCGTCGGGTTCCACTTCGACGACTTCGGCCACGGCCCCGGCAACGCCGTCATCACCCAGTCCGGCAGCGATATCTGCCCTGTCGCCGTCCGCGTCGACCGCACCCAGAACCACGCCGGCGTCCAGTTCGCCAACAGCCAATTCATGTCCACAATCGAGGTCGGCCCGGACAACCGCGGCCCCATCAAGCTGGCCAATTGCGGCTTCTGGGGGACCGAAGCAACCCAGGAACACGTGCGTCACAACGGACCAGCCACCCTCGCGCTCACCGCATGCCACTTCACAGGCTGGGACCATGCCGGGAAAGGCGATCCCTGCATCCGCGCCGCCCGCGGACGCCTCATTGTCAGCGGCTGCGAGTTCATGGATTCAGGCAGGCAAGCCATCCTCCTCGAGAAAGGACTCGAAGCCGCCACGGTCTTCGGCTGCTGCTTCCGAGATGGCAAGGGCGTGCGCGACGATTCGGGCGCGGACGTCCAGGTGGGGTTGAATGCCGGCCACTAGCCCGGATCCGGTTCAGCGCGCAGCCCGTGGTCGATCCGGGCTAGGGCCGATCAACTCGATGAAATGGCCGTCCGGATCCTTGACGACTACGATGTGCGTGCCGCCCCCCAGATCCAGCGGCGTCTCGCCAAGCAGAGGAACCTTTGCCCGCTTGAGCCGATCGAGTGCCCGATCCAGGTCCTTCACGTACAGGGTCAAATAGCGGTAGCCGAACGTCGTGTGGATGAACCGCTGGTCCGCTGGCGCGGCTTGAGCCCCCGGAAAGGACAGGACCTTCAGACGCGTCGCCTGCTCACCCTCGGCCAGCACGAAAACCCGCACATCGACCGCATGACCGTCGATGAGCCCGATCTTCCGGCCAAGATCCGCGCTGACCGGGAACCCGGGCACCTCACGAAAGCCAATGGCGTTGGTCAAGAATGACGCGGTCCGCGCCGCATCCTTGACGACCATGCCAATGTCGATCCGCGGATTGGCGAATTCGGTGGTCGTCTCCGCGGCGCGCGCCAGGCAGGCCGTGGCCATACAGACCGCGATGAACGCCGCTCGCCAATGTCGATACCCATGAACTCTGCAAGATGAGGAGGTGGTTTGCATGGCGCCAAGAGTAGGAAAAGCCGCTCAAACCGCAAGCGCCTTTAGCGCCCGTCGTAATCGTAATCTCTATCTCGATCTGCCTTCGTGGACCCGGTCATGCGGCTCGCGTGGATTGCGATTGCGATGACGATTACCAGAATCCCAGAGCGACGATTGCGAGATGCCCCGCCCCCCCGACACCAGTGTCGATTCGACTGGCACCGTCCGCGCAGACTCACTACCCTTCCAGGCAATCGAATCATGTCTGCCCGCCTCTTACCGATCGTCCCGCACGCTCCGCGGCGGAGAATCCGTCACATCACATCCTCCCTGTCGGCGCCGATTTTCGCCACGCTCATCGGAATGATGGGCCTCGCTCAGGATTTGGCGGACGACTTTCGCCAACCGCCCGATTCGGCCCGCCCGGGCGCTTATTGGTACTTCATGGACGGCAACCAGGACCGCGAGGCGATGACGACCGACCTCGAAGCCATGCACCACGCCGGGCTCCGCAAAGCCCTCTTCCTCGAAGTCAACATCGGTGTGCCTCGCGGTCCGGTCGATTTCATGAGCCCGATCTGGCAGGACAATTTCGCTCACGCCGTCCGCACGGCCGACCGGCTCGGCATGGAGATCATCCTCGGCACCGGCCCCGGTTGGAGCGGCGCCGGCGGTCCCTGGATCGATCCCTCCCGCTCGATGCAGCACCTCTGCGCCAGTTCAATCACAGTGGTCGGCCCCGGCCCGTGCACCGCCATTCTCCCGGTTCCTCCCCCGCGCGCCCCATCCCAATTCGCCGGCCTGTCGCCCGACCTGGCCGCCCAGCGCGACGCCTGGCATGCGGATGTGGCCGTTCTGGCATTCCCGACGCCGGCTGCGACCGAACCGCCGGAGCATCTGGCCGTCAAGGCGCTCTACGAGACGCAGCCCTACTCGATCTGGAAACACGTGCCCCGCTTCATGCCGGCCCCGGCCACCCACAGCGAGCCGCCCGCGGACGCCATCATCGGCCCGAACCAGGTTCTCGATCTGACAACGCGCTTGCGCCCCGACGGCTCGCTCGACTGGAGTGTCCCGCCGGGCCAATGGACAGTGATGCGCTTCGCCGCCCGGAGCACGGGGGCAACCACCCGCCCCGCCCCCACGCCCGGACACGGCTTCGAGACCGACAAATTCGACGCGGCGGCGTTCGCTTTCCATTTTGATCAGTTTCACAAGAAACTGCTTGAACGGGTCGGCCCACGGCGTCCCGGGCGTGGCTGGACAGCTCTGCACCTCGACAGTTGGGAGATGAGTTCCCAGAACTGGTCAGCCCGCTTTCGCGACGAGTTCCAACGCCGCCGCGGTTACGATCCACAACCGTTCTTCCCGGCCTACACGGGGCTGATCGTCGGATCGCGCGAGAACACGGAGCGCTTTCTTTGGGATCTGCGCAAGACGGCCCAGGAACTGGTGATCGAAAACCACGCGCACGTCATCCGCCGCCACGCCCACCAGAACGGCTTCTACTACTCGAATCAGCCCTACGACATGAACCCCGCCGGCGACATCGAGTTGGGCGCAGTCGCCGACATTCCGTCCTGCGAGTTCTGGATCTCCGAGGTGGACACGGTCTATAGCTGCATCGAGGCCTCCTCGATCGCCCATACGATGGGCCGCCCGGTCGTCCGCGCCGAAGCCTTCACTTCGCCGCCCCGACACGGTTACCCGGACAACCCCGCCGATCTCAAGAACCAGACCGACTGGGCCTTCGCCATGGGAATCAATGACATCATCTTCCACACGTTCCAACATCAGCCGCTGGGTCTCAACGCCCCCAAACCGGGCCTCGCCATGGGACCGCACGGCATCCATTGGCACCGCCACCAGACCTTCTGGCCCATGGTCCGCCCGTATCACGATTACATCGCCCGCTGCGGCCAAATGCTGCGTCAGGGTGTCTCGGTGGCCGATATCCTCTACCTGGTGCCCGAGGGCGCCCCGCACATCTTCCTGCCGCCAGACGACGCCTTCGAGGGCCAGGGATTGCTCCGCGAAAAGAAGGCCTACGGATTCGATGCCGTCAGCCCCGGTATCCTCATGGCCCGCGCCAAAGCGGACGGCGGCCGGATCGTGTTCCCGGAAGGCACAACGTACCGCCTGTTGGTCCTGCCGATCGTCGAGACCATGACCCCGGAACTGCTCGCCAAACTCGAAGCGCTGGTCGAACAGGGCGCCACCGTCATCGGCACCCCCCCCGCCAAGTCCCCCAGCCTGTCCCAGTTTCCCCAATGCGATGCTCGCGTCCACGCCCTGGCCCGGAAGATCTGGGGTGGACTCGATGTTCCCCAGACAACAGTCGAGCGGAGTTATGGAAAAGGCCGGATCGTATGGGGCGGCCCGGCAACCGCCCCGACACAAGCCAGTCACCCCAGCCTCATGCACCAGCACAGCCACTGGATCTGGACGCCCCAGGACGATCCCGCTACACACGCGCCAGCCGGCGTGACGCGCTGTTTCCAAAAGACATTCCAACTCGACACCGGACGCACTCTGCGCAGCGCCCGTCTCCACGCCACAGCCGACAACGGATTCGAAGTCTGGCTCAATGGCGTCGCCGTCGCCTCAGGCAATAACTTCAACGAAATCCAACAGGTCGACATCCGCCCCGCTCTAAAATCAGGAACCAACCTCCTCGCCGTGGCCGCTTCCAACGCCGGGTCCGAACCCAACCCCGCCGGCTTGATCGCCCTCGTTCACATCGAGTTCGAGGACGGACACGATTTCTTCATGGGCACCGACGCCGCCTGGCGCGTCGCAGACAACCCCGAAGACGCCTGGCAGAGCGAAACCAAGACCGGTCCCCACTGGCGCGCCGCACGGGTCCTCGGGCCCGCCTCGATGGCACCCTGGGCCAATGTCATCCCGAAATCCCGTCCGGATTCCCTCTACCCGAGCTATGGCGCCACGGTCGCATTACTGAAAACATGGGGCGTCCCACCGGCGTTCGACACCACCGGCCCGCTGCGCTATCACCAGCGCCGCACCCCGACCCGCGACATCTTCTTCGTGGGCAATCGCACTGCCGAGCCGGTCGCAATCGAGTGCGCGTTCCGTACAGACGGCGCCACCCCCCAACTCTGGGATCCCGTCACGGGCGCCCGCCGGCGGCTGCCCCGCTGGACCATCCGCGACGGGATCGTCTCCGTGCCACTGCAGTTCGCCCCGCGCGAGAGCTGGTTCATTGTGTTTGATCGCCGGGCAAGAGGCACAGCCGCGAATGTCCAGAGCGAGAATTTCTCGGCCGAGACGATCCTGGCGACTCTGGATGGACCTTACGAAGTGACATTTGATCCCGCCTGGGGCGGTCCCGACAAGCCGGTTGCCTTCGACACACTGCTCCGATGGGACAAACACGCAGACGAAGGCATCCGCTACTACTCGGGCCAGGCCGTCTACCGCAAGATGTTCGATCGTCCGCAGGACCTGCCAGACGCGGAGCGCGTCATTCTGGACCTGGGGACTGTCCACAAACTGGCCGCCGTGAAGATCAATGGGGAAGATCTCGGCATTGCCTGGACCTTCCCGTACCGCGTCGACTTCCACGCCAGCCTGCTCCGTCCCACCGGCAATCACCTCGAAATCGCAGCCGTCAACACCTGGGTCAACCGCTTGATCGGAGATCAGCAACCGGCCCACAAGGCGGTCCGCCACCTCGAGTGGAAGTCCGGCCTGCTCGGCGGCGCCCGCCATCCGGCCGGGCGCTACACCTTCACCACCGCCGCGAACGATTACACCGCCAACTCGCCTCTCGAACCTTCCGGCCTGCTCGGTCCCGTCACGCTGCGGGCTCTTGGCGTCGCCGCGTTCGCCCAGAACCCGCCGAAAGCCGCGACGACAACACCTGCTTCGCCTTCAAATCACTCCCCTGCACCCGAGCAGCCATCGGCAGCCGTCCCGCTCCAGGCGCGGGAGTTCCCGCTCTCGGCGGTGCGATTGCTCGACGGCCCCTTTCGCCGTGCCATGGATGTCAACCGGGCCTATCTGCTCCGCCTGGAACCTGACCGCCTCCTCGCCGGTTTCCGGCGGGAAGCGGGCCTGGCGAAGAGAGCGGATCCCTACGGCGGCTGGGAAACGATCCCCAACGAGGGCCGCTATTCGCTCGCCGGACAAGCACTCGGTCATTACCTGAGCGCCCTCTCGCTCATGGCCAGCGCCACCGGCGATCCCGACTGCCGGCGCCGGGTCGAGTACATTGTCGCCGAGTTGAGCGCGTGCCAACAAGCCGCCGGCAGCGGCATTCTCTGCGCGTTCCCCGAGAGCAAGCAGATCTTCGCCGAGTTAGCGGCGGGCGAGATCAAATCGGACCACCTGTTCGGGCTCAACGGCGGCTACGTGCCCCTCTACGTCACCCATAAGGTCATGGCGGGCCTGCGCGATGCCTGGCTCCTCCTGGGCAACCGCGACGCGCGCGACGTCCTGGTCCGCATGGCGGCTTGGCTGGGCACGGTGGTCGGACCGTTGATCGACCCCCAGATTCGCGAGATGCTCGAGACCGAGCACGGCGGTATCATGGAGGTGGTCGCCGACGTTTACGCCATCACCGGCGATCCCCAGTACCTGGCCCTGGCCAAACGCCTCAACCACCAGAGCCTCTTCGCCCCCCTGACCCGTGGCGAGGACACGCTCACCGGACAACACGCCAACGCCCAAATCCCCAAGGCCATCGGCATGGAACGGATCTTCCAGTTGACCGGCGACCCCGCGTACGGAAAGGCGCCGCGGTTCTTCTGGGACCTCGTCGCGCGCACCCGCTCCTTCGTCATCGGCGGACACGGCGAGAACGAGTTCTTCTTCGCTCCCGAGGATTTCGCCGCCAAGGGCGTGGTCTCGCCCACCGGACCCGAGACCTGCAACACCTACAACATGATCAAGCTTTCCCGCCGGCAATGGCTCGTGCAACCGTCGGCCACCCTCGCCGACTTCATCGAGCGATCCCTCTACAACCACATCCTCCCCTCGCAAGAGCCCGAACACGGCGGCTTCGTCTACTTCACCTCGATGCGCCCCGGCCACTACCGCACCTACTCGAGCGACACGGAGGATTTCTGGTGCTGTACCGACACCGGCATGGAAAGTCATGCCAAGCACAACCAGTTCATCTACGCCCACGCCGGCCCCCGGCTCTGGATCGATCTCCTCATCCCTTCGGAACTCGATTGGGCTGATCAGGGTGTGCGTCTCCGGCTCGAAACGCGTTTCCCCGAAGATGGAAAGGCCACCCTCGTCTTCGACGCCAAGGAGCCGCGGAAGCTCGAGATCGCCGTCCGCTGTCCGGGCTGGCTCGAGTCCGGCACCATGAAACTCGCGGTCAACGCCACCCCTGAGCGGGTCGAGGCCCCGCCCGGTTCCTATGCCGTGATTGAACGCACCTGGAAAGCCGGCGACCGCATCGAAGTGGAATGGCCCCTCAGCCTCCGCACCGAGATGCTGCCGCGAAGCGACGAGTGGATTTCCGTCCTCTGGGGGCCGATCGTGCTGGCCGGCGAACTCGGCACCGAGGGGATCGAGCACCTGGATTTCAGCCACACGCACAACTATGTCGCCACACAGACGCTTCCGGTGGATCACGCGCCGGTCTTCGTCGGAAAACCCGGCGACGTGCCCGCCAGGATCAAACCCGTGCCCGATCGGCCCCTGGCCTTTCGCACCGTAGGATTGGCCCGTCCGGCCGATGTGTCGCTGGCCCCCTTCTACCGCGTGCACCGCCAGCGTTATGCCGTGTATTGGCGGCTGATCGCCCCAAAACCGGACCGCGACCCCATTGCCGAGAGAAACGGCGCGAGGTGACACCCAGCCATCGAGACCGTTGACATTCAACAGTCCAATGCGCACGGGGACCATGAACCGGTCTGTAGCCGTTCAGGCCGTCGTCCGTTGGGTGGTCGTCGTGCCGTGGATGCGGACCCTGACCTCGCGAGGCGCCGGGGATGTGAGGCGGTAGCGAATCACCTTGCCGTCCTTCCAATCAATATCCACGGTGACTTGTCCCCGGGCCTTCAGGCCCTTGACCGAGCCTTCCGGCCACGCTTTCGGGAGCGCGGGCAGCAACTCGATTTCGCCTGCGTGCGACTGCAGCAGCATCTCCGCAATGCCCGCGCAGCCGCCGAAATTGCCGTCGATCTGGAAGGGCGGGTGCGCGCAAAATAGGTTCGGATACGAGCCCGCGCCGCCGCCGTCGTAGGTGGTCGAGCGGTCGGCCGGACGCAGGAGTTGGCCCAGCAGCTTGTGCGCCCGTTCGCCATCGCCGAGGCGCGCCCAGAGGTTGATCCGCCAGCCCAACGCCCAGCCGGTGCT
This sequence comes from Verrucomicrobiota bacterium, assembly GCA_022710935.1. Lineage (GTDB taxonomy): Bacteria > Verrucomicrobiota > Verrucomicrobiia > Limisphaerales > J093 > MWFF01. Next base: position 16,755 of record JAKLFY010000079.1, on the reverse strand, counting down.
CTGATCGCCGCGGGCTTCGAGTGTCCTCCGACAGGCCTCGGCCAGCGCGGGCGTGCCGCGGGACGTGATCTCGTAATAGGGATACAAGCCGTAGAGATGCGATGTGTGCCGGTGACGCGGTTCCGGCTCCGGGTAGGGTTCAAGCCATTCCTGAAGGCGTCCGTCCGGGCCGATCTGGTTGGGCGCAAGCCGCGAAAGCTTCTCCCCCAACTCGAGCCGCAGGCCCTCGTCCACGTCGAGTATTCCGGCGGCGCGGACGACGTTGCCGAAGAGCTCGCGCAGCAATTGCATGTCCACCGTCGGCCCAAGACAGACGTTGGCGGTCTTGCCATCGGGGAGGCGGAAGGCGTTCTCCGGCGAGTTTGACGGCCCGGTCACGAGCCACGCGTGCCTCGGCTCCTCGACCAAATTGTCCAGATAGAAGAGCGCCGACTCCTTCAGGATCGGGTAAGCCCACGCCAAAAACTCGCGGTCGCCGGTAAAGGCGTAATGCTCCCAGAGATGCGCGCACAGCCACGCCGAGCCGCTGACGGTCGCGCCCCAGGACGCGTGCTCGCCGGGCGATGTGAAGCCCCAGGGATTCGTGATGACATGCGCCACCCAGCCGCGCGCGTCGTAGTAAGCCCTCGCCGTCTTGCGCCCCGGCTCGACCATCGAGGCGATGAGGCGGTGCATCGGCTCGTGCAGCTCGGACAGATTGCAGACCTCCGCCGGCCAGTAATTCATCTGCACGTTGATGTCCAGATGCCAGTCGCCGTTCCAGGGCGTCTGGATTTCCTCGGCCCAGATGCCCTGCAAGTTGGCCGGCAGCCCGCCAGGACGCGATGCGCTGATGAGCAGGTAGCGGCCAAAGTCGAAATAGAGCTTGGCCAGCGCAGGATCAGGCGCGCCCTTGGCGTAAGCAACGAGCCTCTGGTCCGTGGGCAGGGCGCTGCTGGCGGTCGCCGGCAAGTCGAGCGACACGCGCTCGAACCACTTCGCATGATCCGCCTGCTGCGCCGCGCGGAGTTCGGCGAATGACTTCCCCGCCGCCTTGTCCAGGTCGCCCCGTGTCGCCGCCAAGGCGTCGCTCAACTGTCGCCCCGCCAATCCGCGGTAGTCCGTCGCTGCCGCAAGCAACAGCACCGCCTCGTCCGCGCCCGCCACGACGAGCGTGTTGCCTTCGGCCTTCACCGACCCGCCCGGCGCCAGCGCCCGCAGCCGGGCCGCGTAGGTGACGCCTTGCCCGCCTCGCCCATCGTTGAGCGTTCCGGTCATCAACAACTCGTTGGCGCCCACGGCGGTGGTCGTGAAGCGCTCCTTGCGATCAAGCGCGACGCTGAAGCTGAGCGAACCCGGCTTGTCCGCGGTCAGCCGCGAGACAAAGACTTCGTCCGGCCCGCTGACAAAATGCTCGCGCGTGAAGCGCACGCCGCCGTCCACATAGGTCACCGTGGCCAGCGCCGTGCGCAGGTCGAGCGTGCGCGCGTAGCCCTGCGCTGCGCCCTGCTCCTGGGCATTGGCGGTGACGCCCTCGATCGCGATCTCGGCGACCTGGAAATGCGTGATCCCCGGATTCGGCGCGTTCCCAAACCTGAGCCGCAGGTTGCCGAGCGTCTGGTAACAACCAAAGGGCACGTTCGCCCCGTTCCCGTGGCCCGAGCCCTCGCCCTGACAGGTGAAGTTGGCGTTGACCAGAGCCTCGGCCTCGACGTTCCTGCCCTCGAACAGCAGCCGGCGGATCTCCGGCAGCGCTTTGTGCGCATCCGGACGATCCGCATCCTCGCGCGAGCCGGACCACACCGAACTCTCGTTCAATACAATGAGCTCCTCGCCGACCCCGCCGAAGATCATCGCCCCGATGCGCCCGTTGCCCAGAGGCAGCGAGCGGCTGAAGTGCGCGCCTGGTTGATCGAACCAAATGGCGGAGGGTTCCTGGGCCAACAACGCGGCGGCGGCAAGGCCCAGCACTCCCCCGACGATCGAGTTGCGGATTCTGGTCATGAAAGCAGCGAGGCTAAACTGATACTGACAGATTGGGAATTGCGATTCCGAGGGCCTTTTCTGTCGAGGTGAATGGTGGGTGATCAGAGGGTCCAGCCCTCGCGGTAGTCGTAGTGCAACAGGCCATTCGCCTCGGGAACGTTCGTCACCCTCAAGCGCGTGCTGTCCCAAAGCAGCTTCTGTCCAATCAACTCGCGGCCCAATCGGATCGCCACACTCCCGAGCAGCACGGCCTCGGTCAACGGCCCCGAAAAAGCGAAGTGCGATTCGGTGGGCGCGTTTGTTTTGCAGGCATGGATGAACTCCTGGTAGTGGCCCATCGAACGAGGCAGAGTCTTGGCTGGCGGAGTGAACTGCGCATGCCTGGAGGACGGAATCAAACGAGGTTTCTGCCCTCCCCACCCTTCGACGAGGATCTTGCCTTTGTCGCCGACAAACAGAATGCCATCTTCGGGGTCCAGGACGCGGTCGTTCTCAAGTTCCTCCGGGCGTTCTGGCAGCAGGCCGCCATCGTACCAGTGGACTTTGACTGGCGGCATCGCCCCGCGGGCCGGGAATTCGTAGTGCACCATCGCGGCCAGCGGCACGGTTTCCTCGAAGACCGGCGTCGAGGTCGCGGTCAGACTCGTCGGCGCACCCAGCTTCAGTGCCGAGAACACGGGCGCCAGATTGTGGATCCCCATGTCGCCGAGTCCGCCCGATCCGAAGTCCCACCACCCGCGCCATTTGAAAGGGACATAGGCGGGATGATAAGGCCGCCACGGGGCTGGACCCAGCCAGAGGTTCCAGTCAAGGGACGGCGGCACGGGGGGCGTATCTTTGGGGCGGTCGATGGCTTGGGGCCACCAGAGCCTCGTCGTGCCACGGTGGGTGGGCCGATCCGACCACACGTGGACCTCCTGGACGGCGCCAATGACACCGCTCCAGATCCATTCCTTCAAAAGGCGGTTACCCTCGAACGCCATGCCCTGATTGCCCATCTGGGTGACACGGCGCGTTTCCTGGGCCGCCTGGGCAACGATCCGCGCTTCCTTCACCGTGCGTGTCAGCGGCTTCTCGCAATAGACGTGCTTGCCGTGGCGCAGGGCAGCCACCGAGATGATCGCATGCTGATGATCCGGAGTCCCAATGACCACCGCGTCAACCCCTGGCTCCTTCTCAAGCATCTCGCGATAATCCCCATACCGTTTGGCTTTGGGATACTTGGCAAAGGTCTTCGCCGCGTAGTCCGAGTCCACGTCGCAAAGCGCCACAATGTTCTCGCTCTGCATCTCCTCGAGATCCGCCCCACCCTGACCGCCGATGCCGATGCCGGCCAGATGCAGTTTCTCGCTGGGCGGCACCTGGCCCCGGCCAAGCACGCAGCGCGGCACAACCATGAAGCCGGCCGCAGCGGCGACCGAAGCCTGTAAGAACCGCCGTCGGGGCCGTGGACCAGCCGAGGGAATCCAGGTAGGGTGCATGGGCGGCCGGGTCAGCTCAAGGCCCCGGCGCCGGTCGCCGCGGAGAATGTCTCACAGCGTGCCCTCGCCAGTTCGGCTTGGGCCTGGACGCGGAGGTTCCTCATATAAGGGCCGGGATCACGCGCATACGTCAGATTGTCGAGGAGTCCCCAGTGGTTTTGCTGCTGGAGCCGGCACGGTGCTCGGAAAATCGAATGGCTCCAGAGAGAGGGCTCGAACCTCTAACCCGCCGGTTAACAGCCGGCTGCTCTACCATTGAGCTACTCTGGAACTCAAAGAGGGGAAAAGTTATCGACGCCCCCGCCCCGCGTCAACCGATTTTCACGCTTGCCATCCGCCCGACGACCAGTATGGTTTCCGCTCTTTAACTTATGCGTGACGGGATTCATCCGAAGTATCAGGAAGCCGAGGTGCGATGCGCTTGCGGCAACAGTTTCAAGACGCGGTCGGCCCGGCCGGTCATCGTCCTGGGCATCTGCAATGTCTGCCACCCCTTCTACACGGGCCAGCAGAAATTCGTCGATACCGCCGGACGCGTGGACAAGTTCCAGCAGCGCATGGCCAAGACCAAGGCGGCCCAGGACGCCATGGCCGCCGCCGCTGCGTCCAAGAAGAGAAAGCGCTAGCCTTTTACCGAGTCTCCGCCCGTCCGGCTTCCCGCCGAACGGGCGGACTCTTTTTCTGAGCCCGTCCCGGCCCCACCCGTGACCGTGCCTGCATGTGATGGACCTACGCCCGTACATCGCGCAGTTTAACCAGCGGCTTGCCGAGGTCGAAAGTGCCTTGAGCGATCCCAAGGTCTTCGCCAACACCCAGCGCACCCAGGAACTGGCGCGCGAACATTCCCGACTCAAGAACCTCCAGGACCAGGGGACGGCTTATCTCAATGCCATCGCCGAACTCGATGCCAACCGTGCCCTCCTGGCCACGGAGACCGACCCGGAACTGGTCAAGATGGCCCAGGACGAGATCGCCCGCCTCGAACCGCAGATCCAACATGCAGAGCAGAAGGTCCAGGCGGGCATCATCCCCCCCGACCCCTCAGACTCACGCAACACCATCGTCGAGATCCGTGCCGGGGCCGGAGGGGCCGAGTCCGCCCTCTTCGCCGCTGACCTCTATCGCATGTTCAGCCGATACGCCGAGGCCCAAGGCTGGAAAATCGAGACCATCGACGCCAGCGGCTCCGACCTCGGCGGCTTGAGGGAGGTCGTCTTCAGCGTCACAGGCACCGACGTCTTCAAACGCCTCAAATACGAGAGTGGCGTCCACCGTGTCCAGCGCGTCCCCGCCACCGAAGCCCAGGGACGCATCCATACCAGCACCGCCACCGTCGCCGTCCTGCCCGAAGCCGAGGAAGTCGACATCCAACTCAACGACGCGGATCTCGAATTCACCGTCTGCCGCGCCTCCGGTCCCGGCGGACAGGGCGTCAACACCACGGATTCCGCGGTGCAACTCGTCCACAAGCCCTCCGGCATGGTCGTCCGTTGCTCCGACGAACGCTCCCAACAAAAGAACAAGGCCAAAGCCCTCAAGGTCCTCCGATCGAGGCTCCTGGACCAGCGCGTCGCCGCGGAAAACGCCAAGTACGCCGCCCAACGCCGCGCCCAGGTCGGCACCGGCGAACGCAACGAGAAAATCCGCACTTACAACTTCTCGCAGAACCGCGTCACCGACCACCGCATCGAACTCAGTGTCTACAACCTTTCCGCCGTCATGGACGGCGACCTGGATTGTCTGATCGAGCCGTTGATCGCTGATGATGTCCAGCGCCGCCTCGCCGCGCTGAAGACCTAACCCGCATGTTTCACACCCCGTCGGTGCATGGCAGTCAGACTCCGCGAGAGGACTGCTATGCGGGTTAGAAAAGCAAAACCGCGCCGGCTCCGAGAGACAGAGGAATGCAACACACCGTTCCCATGACAGAACGCCTTCAGAACAGACACGAGGTTGTTGGTTCCCTTTCCGGGCGCGGTTTTGCCACAGCCCGGACATCAGATCACGCGCAGCAGCGTGAAATGTGCGCAGGGCTAGCCCCCGGCATTTTGCAGCGCGGCAGGGCTGCAACCAATTAAGACTGCAACCAATTAAGACTTGCGCCCGCGCGCAGCCGTTTTACCTTCTGTCTGTCACGGCGGGCGGGGTAGCCAAGTGGTAAGGCAGGGGTCTGCAAAACCCTTATGCGTCGGTTCGATTCCGACCCTCGCCTCCATTCGTTACTGCTTGGGCAGTAACGACTTATGAAGATCGAAGGAGGCGGCGGACACCAAAACGGACACCAGAATCACTACTCCGGCACTAGGCCGTTAGTACTCCGGCACTAATCTGCCAGTACTCCCTAACGCCCCGGAATCGCTTCAAAGTACGCTTGCGATTGCGCGAGTGAACTATGAAAACGCGATTCCGTCTCATCCGCCGCGGCATCCGCGGCGACCGCTTCTACTGCGTTGACACCCTCACCGGCAAACGCACCAGCCTCCACACCGGCGACCCGGATGCCGCCGGGCAAATCGTGCTGGCCAAGAACCAGGCCCTCCGCCAGCCCGCCCTCAATCTGAACATCGCCAAGGCGTACCTCGCTGGCAGCGACTCGGGCGTCGCCACGCGCACGTGGCAGCAGGCGATGGAGGCGCTGATCGAAACCAAACACGGCGCCAATCAACACCGGTGGCGCACCGCCATCAAAGACCGGGCCTTCGACGCGATCCGCCACCAAGTCATCATCGAAACGCACGGCGAGCAACTCCTGGCGGCACTCACCGCCGGCACGGTCAGCACGAACGTCTTTCTGCGCAAGCTCCACAACTTCTGCCTCGGCATGAACTGGCTGCCCTGGCCGCTGATCCCCAAGCGCCAGTGGCCAGCCGTGCAATTCGGTGAGAAGCGCGCCATCACCCTCGCCGAGCATGAGTCAATAGTGGCGCGCGAACGCAACCCCGAACGCAAGGCATTCTACCAGCTCGCCTGGCACCTGGGCGCTTCCCAATCGGACCTGGCATCGTTGAAGGCTGACGATATCGATTGGAGCAATCGCTTGATCAGCATCACGCGGGGCAAAACCAAGGTCCTCGCCCAGATCCGGTTGGATGACGCCGTCGAGAGCATCCTGCGTTCGCTCCCCCGGTCCGGTCCCCTCTTTCCTCTATTGAGTCTGGCGCGCGAAACCGACCGGGCCACCGAGTTCAAGCGTCTCTGCCAGCGCCTGGGCATCGCCGGAATCACATTGCACTCGTATCGTTACGCCTGGGCCGAGCGGGCCAAACGGTGTGGCTACCCGGAACGCTTCGCCCAAGTGGCTCTCGGACACAACAGCCAGGCCGTGCATCGAGCGTACGCAAAGAAAGCCCAAGTGCTGCTGCCGCCACTCGGAGAGTATGAGCAAAGGGCGGCTCAAGAGAATATCGTGGTGTTGCCGCCGCCCCCCGCCACCGAGCATACGGCGCTGGCCGCGAGCGAACACAGTCGCCAATAAGACCCGCCGCGAGCCTGCCGACTCCGCCACAGGCGCTGTCGTGTCTCACGACCTCGCCCGGGGATCTTGCCTGCGCAAAGGCTATTCGTGTTGAAGCCGCCCTGCGCCCCATTACTGAAGGCACCGCCAGCAGTACCCCCGCTCGTGCCCCATCCGCGAGACCCCTTAAATCGCCACGCCACGCCGGCAGGCGGCCACCGGTTACCGGTTAGCAGCTCTTCTCAAATGGATTACTTTCATGTAGAGTCATGCTGGTTCCAGCAGCTTCGGGAGGACGAATTGCCGTGGCCCAACCGCAGTTCACATTGCAGAAGAGTCCCAAGCGTTCGCCCTCACGGCCCAACGAAGCCGTTTTCGATGCGGCCCATGGACAAAGCAATTGGAGCCAGACGGGCTTCGGGTCGCGGCTCATGGAAACCCAGTTCGCCGGTATTGCTCAACTCCTCCAGCGCCTCTCCGTGTCCTGTCGCAGCGAGGATCGCAAGCCCCTGAATCTCGCCGGCCCCGAGCTTCGATTGCTCGTTGTACCACCGCCGACCGGCACGTACGACCCGCCCAACGAATGTTGGCGACGCGATCCCACTACCCTGTTCGAGACCGACGAGATTCGGACGATCATCCGGTTCCTAAACGCCGGGGGTCGCCTCTTGGTCTTCGGCTACCGGTTCGGGGACTCCTTCACGCAAACCAACCTCGGCCAGCTCATCAACCCACTCGGTTGCCTCCTCAACGACGACGCCATTGTCGATTTACACCGCCTTCAACACTACTACCCGCTGGAATGCTACTTCGAAACGCAGCAGGACCTGGTCCCAGTGAAATGGGCCGCCGCCGGGGTGGATGTGTTGCGCTGGCGCTCCATGGCCACCTTCACCATCCTCCCCGGAAGTCCGATCCGGCCGCTGGCCCTCTCGCCGGGCGGCTCCTGCATCAGCTACGACCGCACTCACCGTCAGATCAGCTTCCAATCGCACCCCGTGGCCGTCGCCGGCACGCACGGCGCCGGCCGCTTCGCCCTGTTCGGCGGTCCTCACCCCTTTGAAACGAGCCGCCTCGGATTGCTGGGAGAGGCCAGCAATGCGCGCTTCCTGGAGAACGTGCTCCGCTGGCTCTTGACCAATGATTCCGCGGACTTGGACGCCACAAACTCCTGGGCTGGCTCCGCCGAATTCGACATCCGCGATGCTGCCCAAGAGCGCTGGCGCGAGTATGGCCACATCGAGAGTGTGGGCAACGGTGCAGAGGCTGTGGCGTTCGTCGAGAACCTCCTTCGCGAAACGGACACTCTCCGCGCCCTCAGCCTGCCGAAGTGGCAAGCCTGATCCATTCCCACCGCGCGCAAAACAGCGGATCTCCGACGAAGAGACCGAACCGGTGACGCGGCCCGCGACCTGGGCGCGGTTGGGGCACTTGCTCAGAGGGGGTATCGCGGTGGCATTGGTGGGGGCGTGATTGGGTCACGCCCTGATCCCGCAACTCGTCACCCGCAAGAACGCTTCCGTGTCATGAATCCCGTCCTTTCAGCGACGTTCGGTGGAGGCCCTCAACTGCGCTTTCCCCCGTGTCCCCATCGCCAGGGCGTGCCGAGGGCAAAACGGGCGTCCAGGCTGGCATAGCCTGGCAGTCGCACATTGTACACTCCTCAGCTACATCCGTCGCTTCTGGCGGCAACAGACGGGTGTCCTTCACCCCGGCCCAGTTGGCCAGGACCAAGCCGTGCTCGGCCTCCTGCATAGCGCATTCCCCTGCCTCGGACAGGAATGCAGCACCCTCTCCCGCCTCGTCGTGCCAGATCACAACCACGACAAACTCGTCGAGCGCGTCGCCGCTGCGCGTCGACCCGGCCGAAGAATGGGGCGCCCTAATCGGCCCGGTGATTGATCGGCTCGCGCAGAAATGCATCCTCGCCGTCGTCCAGAAAGGCAAGACCGAGGCGTGCCTCGCCTGGCAGGCTAAAGTGCCCCTGCCTGCCAGTGGACAGGCGCCGAGGCCAAGGCCTGCTGGGTCCCGACGACGATCTTCACCGACGTGCCTGCCACCAAGACCCTTTTCCACGAAGACATCTTCGGGCCTGTTTTGACCATCACCAAGGCGAAGCCGGAGTCCCTGTGCGGCAACCTCCCCATTCAGGGCGGCAGGGCAGCAGTCTCCGTCCGTCGATGCTGCCGGTGCGGAACCGACAGGAGCCGCACCGCAGCGCAAGAGTCCTAGCGCACAACGACGCGCGGCTCACTGCGTAGCTTTCCAGCAGTAGTGAACAACTTTGTGGACAATTTCGCCTTGTGCCGTGCCTGCTCGTTGCTAAAGTAACGGTTTCTTGAAGCGGATACGACGCTATGAACTCGAACTCGGTGCAGCGTTGGCTAGACTCAATTCCTGAGGCGGCACGAGACGAAAGCGTTACGCGCATCAAGCAGCTCGCCGATCTTGTGCTGAGTCGAAAAGTACAGTTCCTCTGCGGAGCCGGAATGTCCAAGGCCTCGGGGCTCGCTCTCGCTTCTGAACTCAACGCAAGACTTATTCAGGAGATGCTCGCCGGCACGGACTCAAGCGTTCTGGTTAGCCTCTCGACCAAGTACCCCTTGGAGATAACTGCAGAGGCGTACCTCAAGGTCGGCTTGGACCAAAGCCGCCTGAACGCCCTGATTGGCCAGGAGCTGGGGAAGGGAACAGGGAAGATCCACGACGGCCACCGCTCCTTGGAATGGTTCGCCAGTCAGGGCTTCATCGATCGCGTTTGGACGACGAATTTCGACTCTTTGATCGAAGATGCTTTCGCAGAAAGAGGCATGTGCATTTGCGACAAGAATGTTGACGAGTTGAAACGGTCGCGGAATGCGAACAAAGTCCCGGTCTTCCACCTTCACGGGACACCAGAATCGGAGGCCTTGTTGACTGAGACGGACACGTACGAGCTGGTCACCCCTCTGTCCAAGCTCTTCATGGCAGACATGGTGACGAATTGGCTGATCATCGTGGGGTATTCGTTGGCTGACACCGATTTGCGGACAATATCGCTGAGCATGCGGGAGATGTTGAAGAAACAGCGGCTGGCGAAGAGACCTTACATAGTTCTACCGGTAAGCAACGACGCATCGCTTGGAAAAGCGGAGTGGCGTCTCGCCGAGAAGATTTGGGATGCCCGCGAAATGCTCTTCATACCAGGAACGGCCGAGTTATTTCTGCCCGCCCTCCGGGAAGAGGTTCGCCGATCCCGTTGCGATAATTTCGCGCGCGTTCTTGTGAAGAGGCGCGGCGGCGATCCAAACAGCCCGGCGGAGCTTGAAAAAGCTTGGGGCGAAGCCAGAAGCCTGGCGGAGAAGAGCGAGCTCGGAACTGACCTCGATGCCATAGAAGTCCTTGCTCAACGACATGGCGTAAACGACGAATCATCATGAACTTGGCCACGACAAGAATGCAGAGCCAGGTTGAGGAATTCCTCCGGCTTGCGCTGGCGCGGTCAACGCCTCGCTGGATCGTCACCGTCGAACGAAAGGGCACCGCACTGCTACGCAGTCTGGTGGAGAATTCCAAACGCCCAGCAACTGGCTGGACCGGGTGGAACCAAGTCCTGTCATCGGAGGCACTAGAACGAGCGCCGGTTCACGATCTACAGACCGGAGTTATCCTTCTGCTCGACGATGGCATCTGCGGCGGCCACCGAATGCGCAAGCTCTACGACTTCCTCACTGACCAAAGGGGTGTGCCCAGAGAACGAATACGCATCGCGTGTTTCACTACTCACGAAAATGCTTCTTTCGGTGATGTTGATCACCGATGGTTTGGCCAGATGACGAGCAAACGGTACCGCGAAGTCCGCGAGGATGTAATCAGTTACTTCCAGCGGAACGGCTCTCTCCTTTTGGACACAGAGCACATCGAAGTCCCGATCCGCCTTAAATGCCCCCGCTTGGAGTTTTTCGACGCACTCTGCCAGGCGGGCATTGGGGTCGAACACGTGTCGGCAGCCGGCAAGATCAACCTAACTATCCACAACCCGATTATTCTCGAGGAGTCTAAATACCTCGAATCTCTGCCGCCGGGAACGACCATCAAGAACGCCATCCGTAAGCTCCGTGTTGTGCAGAGGACCGAAAACGAGTTCGTCATCATCCCGATTTTTTATCCCTCAATACCAGCGTCCGAGAATCGCCTAGACACTCTACCACCATGCCTCAGTCCGCTCGCAAGTGATCCGGAGATGGATTTTCACTTGGTAGGTATCTTCTCCGCACTCCACTTGTTCAAGACCGCCTTTGCGTGCCTGCGCGAACTGATTCAGGAGAACAAGCTTGTCGTGCGCGTGCCCGGACCAGGGGATCCCGACGACTGTGTTAGCCATATGCGAGCGCTGTTTCCACAAATAGACGTTGAGGAACTTCACCGCTTAGTTGAGAGGCTGGTCGAATCAGGAAGGAACTATAGAGCGCGGCGAGGTGAGCTTAATCCTCCTCTTCGTGTCGAAGGAGCGCAAGGAACAAAGGGCGCAGAAGCTCTGCGCAAACTCCAGTGGCTCGCGCTAAAGGCAGTAGCGCACTACGCCGTTATGTCTCCAGCCGAGCCACGTGGAGCCTCCATGGCTGAACTGGTCCGAGAACTCGGGTCCCGCGTCTCAGCGCCCAAGTGCAAAGCTGAGATTGAAGAGAGGCTTGTGCAGGAAGCCTTGTTGAGCGCCGCGCTTGACAAAGCGGTCGACGAGGCGGATTTGGTGGCGGACGTGAAGGCGATGACTTTCGTCGACGGAGTCAAGAGAATGGTGCGCGTGTTCAGATTCGACGGAGAACTCACGACCTCCGACGTGGTACGAGTTGCATCCGTCTGGAGGTCCCCCAATGCACCGCCCGAAGAAGTGAGAACAAGTGACGGGTGAACCTCAACTACTCAAGGCAATCCCACATGAGCCGCTGCCACGCTGCAGCGATCGTATTTGGCTTTTTCTTGCGGAAGCGCTACGAGGTACTTCGTAAGCGGGAAGGCGTATGCGAAGGTCTCACGAAGTTCGACGCCGACAAGTCCATGCGACTACTGGATAAGCTGTGGGAGCATCGCCGCAACAAAGCCCCAAGGGAACGCCAAGGACGGATGGTTGACTTTCCGGTAAATCGCGATTTCAACGACAAGCATGGCCATCGCATCGCTTATGCTGCAGCCAGCGAGCCTGGGACTGCCCGCCCAGTTTTGTTTCGCCCCGTCCTTCAAGTCATGCAGTGCTTTGATGAACATTCTACGCTCTCCGGCAGGCTGCTGACTCAGGTAGACCAGGAAACACTCTGGGGCCACGTTAGCGTGCTCAGACCCGAGGTGTCCGCAGCGGCCCTCATGCCGTTACTTGAGTGCCGCGCGCTTGACAACAGTGACGTTTTTTTCCTGGAGAACCTTGGTGAGGTATGCGGCGAATTGGACGACAGGGAAGTCATCGCTATTGGGCGCCATGAAAACGCACACGCTACTGCCGAGTCCATCCTCTGGGAGTTGAGGCGGTGGACGGAATGGGCAATTGACGCTTTCCAGGCTCTGGATGGCTTCATCACCGGTTCGCAAACAAACACGAATTTCATCGCTGAAGCCCTCTGGCAATGCTGGAGCTTTGCTCTGGAAGCAAAGAAGAAAGCTGCGCTTGTTCCAGACGACGTTTACGGCTCCGACAGACGGTTCTACGACTCAGCCGAGGAGAAGCTGTGCCGAGCGGTGACGGTAAGTGGAATGGACGCCCAAACCAAAGAGGAAATCTTGCACAGCCTGAAAAGCGCTCAAAGACCGGGATGCGATATTTGGGGTGATCCTCGAGTGACTACGCTACGCTTTGCAGCGTTTTCTTGCTGGGCGTTCAGCAGTTACATGGCCGGAGCGATTCGGGATATGACTTCATTTACGGAGACGCTTTTGGTCAGAAGATTGGCGTCGCTTTCCAAGGAGGAAGTCCGAGATGCTTTTAGGACGGTCCAGCGTTGTGTTCAGGTCGCGCGCTGCCAGCGTCCTGCTGATTTCTCACCGCAGTGGCTGACGACCCAATCGTTCGTACCTTGTGAACTGGCAACGAGACTAGTCCGGCCCGACGCGCTCTGGGATGGATCCTCCAACCTCTCGGAGTTTGTCGCGCCATGCAAGGAGGCTGGCACTTGGCTTATGAATGAGCATGTGGAGCCGGAAATTCAAAAGCTCAGAGTCCAAGAAGCATAGCAACACATGAGCAAGCGGATTCCCTCGACCAAAAGACCCACTGCCCCTCCTCGGAGCCTTTACCGTAAGATTCAGGCTGTGCTCGCTGAGGTGCGGAAACGTCCTGGCAGATCGCGAGCGGCGCTGGTGAAACAAATCGCCGCTAGTGGTCATCTCGACTTTACCCGATTTAAGGCGGGGTCCGGCCGGTCAGTCGAGGTCGTAACATGCAGCGACGACTCCATCGGCGCAGTCATCGACATCTGTGAGAACCTGAAGCTCGTTGATAGTTCTTCAGGCGAGCTAAGCGCGGCTGGGCTGAGAGCGGCAGAGCCACAGAATTTCGACGATGTGCTCCGCAGGTCCATTGGCTTGGCGCTGGACAGTTTTGGGACACCTTTGAGCGAAATTCGGAAGGTGATTGTCGATATGCTTTCGGAGTGCAAGCGGGACACGTTGCCGACTTGCGACACGATTTACGACCGGATGGGCAGGCCCGAAGGCACGAGAGGACTCCACTTTTTCCGAACTCATCTGAGCCTGCTCTCGGCATGTGACGGCATTGCATATACCCGCAAGAAACTCTATCTGCCGTAAGAGGCTTGGTCGATCTGTCGAATTTCGTGTGAAAGCGGATGCGGTAGGTCGTCACCGCGCCTTCACCCGATGAGGAAGAAAGGCCTCAACCTTCTTGTCAGAGCGGAACGGGAACTTCGAGCCTTCGCGCCGAGGGTGAGCTCCCAGTTGATTTCTCCGCGAGCGTAACGAGTCCACCTCTGCACCGAAGCCGGCTTCCCGCCCTGCGTCTTCAACCTCATTACCGGCCGCGGTTCTGAGGTCGGCGTGCGCCTCATCGCGTCCCCCCTGAGCAAAAGCCCCGTTGGGACGTACACAGTGGCGTGGGCGTCGAAGGCCGTAAGTGTGATCGTCACTCGCTCCGCCGACCAACGCCGAAGAACCCGCATAGCCGCATACGTTCGCCTGCACGTTTGCGCTGTCTATGGTGGGATAGACTTCGAACGGCAACCACGTGGCGCTGGCACGGCCCGGGTGCTGCATCAGCTCATTTGGCTAGCTTAACGCCGCCGATCCGCTGCAAGAAAGAACTTGATCTTGTGGCGAACCGGATCGATATGTACCGCCACATAAAAACTTGCGCAGCCTCGGCTGCGGTCTCCTCGGAAAACCGCGAATTTTCAGTCAAGAGACCAAGCCGCCAGTGCTGCGCCCTCCTTGGGCGTGGCTTGACGCACTTTCTTGATGGGCGCTTCGCGGTGCCTCCGAGGAGGGTGTGTTTGGGTCACGCCCTTTTGGTCACCGCGGTTCGTGGCTCGCTGAACCAATGCACAGCGAACATGAATGCGATACCCCTCCTCCTGCGGGATGAGCCTCAGCTCGCCCCACACCACCCCTCCCCCTGGTACTGTCCCGACCCGCCACCAGAAGTCCGTGTGGCCGTCTTCGGCAGTTTCCACGGCGGCTACCACGTTCTGCGTGAACTGCTGCGCGAACCGCTCGCCAGCCGCGCCATTGTCACCGGCTTGGCCACCGACGATCCCGCCCAACCCTTCACACACGCTACTGTCCGGCTGTGGCGGCACGTTCACACCAAGGTCGAGGAGCGGTGGGTCGCCAAAATGGCCCGCGACCACGGCATCCCGGTCTATCGCGGACGCATCAAAGCGCCCGAGTTTGAGCAGATGTACGTCCACGAGTGGGCGCCTGACCTCTGCCTCATGGCCACTTTCGGCCAGTTGATCCCCAAGCGCATCTTCACCGTGCCCCGGCTGGGCTTCTACAACTTCCATCACAGCGACACCGTGTGGCCCTCGTATGCCGGACCGGACCCAATTGGTGGAATGCTGCGGGATGGCAAGACGCACGTCGTCATTACAATGCACGAGGTCAGCGAAGTCCTCGACGGAGGCCGCTTCGTGGCGCACTCCCCGCCCGTACCCCTGCCACAGGACGGCAACGGTGCCATCGTGCATCGGATGACCTGGCCGCGCATGGGCCCGTTCATCCGCGAACAGGTCTTGAGAATCTTGCAGAACTTCCCGGCCCGAGTTCAGTGATCGCGGCTCGGTGCCGCAGTGTCTACACGCCATATCGCAGCCCGCGGTAGTGGTGAAATGAGGATTGTTTCTGGGCACAATCCCCCAAAGCCCTGTTACCTCCTTGGCGAACCTCTGCGGTGGCGAACGCTCGTGCAAAAAGCCGATGGCCGATGTATCGCAAGGCCAACAGACCCCGACACCCTTTCCTCGACCTCTTCAGCGCCCCTCCTTTCTACGTCGCCAACGTTACTCCTGCTGAGTCCTCCAACGGTTCCCCCTTCGTCAGTCGCTCCGCCAATCCCCAAAGCGCCCTGTTCAGGGTCACTTTGGAGTCGATGCCCCGCAACGGGCGCACGACACGCAGCCGACCGTGTCGGTCGCGGTGGAAGTCCGACACCCCTCCGCGGACCAAGTTGGCCTGCACCCGGTTGAACGTGCTCCACACATCCCGGCCTTCATCCTCTGGCCGCTGCGCCTTGAGCAACGTTTCCGCTTCCACCGGCGCGTCCTCCAGCACCGGAAACCGCAGCCGCGTCGCCGCTTGCGCGAACCGCCGCGACTCGCCTTCATCGAGCATCCGATCTTGGAACCGGTTCACCAGTTCCCCGACGCGCGGCATGAACTCGATCAGACGGTTGCTCGCCTGGACCACCTTCTCCGGTTCCAAGCCGGCGTGCCGAAACCGGATGGCTTCCCAACCGGTTTCGCCGATGACCAAACCATTCGAGCAGATGCGCCGGTAGATGCCGGCATGCAACTGATAGGCGCAGCCCGCGTCATGCGAGTTCACCAACACCAGCTCCACGTTCCATTCGTCCAACGTCTCCATCTGCTCCGCGCGGCGAAACCGCACCAAGTGCTTCTGAAACCCTCGCCGCGCTTCGTTGCGAATGCGCTGTTCCTCCACCGCCACCGGCACCCAATCCATCCCGCGCAGACCCGACATGATCCGTATGGTCGGGACAAACGCGTACCGGTGACTGACTCCGCTCATTGGCCCCGTCGCGAAAATGCTGGGCGCTTGACGACGGAGCGACTCCTCATCCAAGGCAGTCGCCTTGAAGTTACTCGTGCTGTTCAGGTTCATGCGTAGTGTTCTTTCCGATGCCACCAACC
Source organism: Verrucomicrobiota bacterium (assembly GCA_022710935.1). Taxonomy (GTDB): domain Bacteria; phylum Verrucomicrobiota; class Verrucomicrobiia; order Limisphaerales; family J093; genus MWFF01. The sequence continues at coordinate 502 of JAKLFY010000079.1, read as the reverse complement.
GGCGTTGTGCCGGTCTGCGCTACGTGTGAATTCTCCAACCAGGCGCCAGGCGGCGGTTTTGAGATTCCAGTTGAAGAAGGCCCCGTTCAGTCCAACCCCAGAGTGTGTTGGCACCGAATGGGAAATCGTGCAGGAAGGACTGGGCGGCGCTCGTCGCGCCAGCGGCATGAGAACCTAAACAAAAACCAGCCTGAGAGGCTCTCTTCTACCCTAATCGCTACATGCACCAACTGGCAGGTGAATGTCAACCCCCTGCCAACCACTCACGCGAGCTTTGGCAACGCGAGGTCATTTCAGCGTTCGATTTTGCTTCGGCTCACCCGCCTGCCTACCCCCATTGCCTTCAGGAAGATGGGTATGATAATCCATTTTATAGCCTGACTTCCACCTCGTTTTTGTACACTAGGAGTTGAGGAGGGACCGGTCGATCGTCTTGAGGATGAGTTCCTGTTTTCTGGTCAGAGTGACGACTCGGGACAGTTGGAAGCGCTGTCTGGCATCG
>JAKLFY010000078.1 GCA_022710935.1 Verrucomicrobiota bacterium | reverse complement strand
GGTGCCGGACCTCATCATAACAGCACGATTTCTGGCTCCCGGCGCAAATCGACCGCCTATCCCTTTCCTTCCGCACCTATCCCCATCAAGCGCCATGCACGGCTGCGCCCTCGGGGACAGACTCTAGAAAACGGACTTTGCATTGAACCCGTCTCCGGATTCCCGCATGATCCGGTCATGACATCCTCCGCCCCGCGCTCGAATGCCGGTTTGCCCATGACGAGCAAGTGGGATCCGGAGAAGCTGGAGCGCGAAGCGGCCGCCCTCGAGGCGCTGGAACGCCAGCCTCTGCCGAGGCGTGCGGCCGGTTACCTCAAGCGCACAGGACCAGGCTTGCTTCAAAGCGCCATGACGCTGGGCGCGGGCAGCGCGGTGGCGTCCGTGGTGGCCGGTGCGTCCTTCGGCTACCAACTGCTTTGGGTGCAGCCGGTGGCGATGTTCCTCGGCGTGTGCATGCTGGCGGCGCTGGGCAATGTCGTTTTGACCAGCGGCGAACGGCCGTACCGCGCCTTCGGACGCGAGTTGCATCCGCTCATCCCGCTGCTCTGGGCCATCGCCACCATCGTGGCATCGGTGATCTGGCATTTCCCGCAGTACGGACTCGCCGCCGGCGCGGCGCGTGATCTTGCCGACATGGCGGGTGTGGCCGTGTATGCAACGGACGCCGACGGACAGCGGAGCGGCTTTTCCGCGGCGGGATATGCGGTCAGTTTCGGCACCGGCGTCCTGCTGCTTGGCATCGCCATTTTCACAACCTGGAACTACGGCAGCCGCGCCAAGGGCATCCGGATCTACGAGTGGTTTTTGCGCGGCGTGATCGCATTGGTCATTCTGGCCTTTGCCACTGTGGTGTTGTTTACGGGCATTCAATGGGGAGCCCTGCTGCGCGGGCTCTTCACCTTCCACCTGCCGCGCAGCCCGGAGGGGATTCAGACGGTGCTGGGCGCGATTGGCGCGGCGGTCGGCATCAACATGACCTTCCTCTACGGCTACTCGCTGCTGGCCAAGGGCTGGGGCCGGAGCCACAAGACGCTCTCGCGATGGGATCTCGGCATGTCGATGTTCCTGCCGTTCGTGCTGGTCACGTCCCTGATCATCATCGCCATGGCCAATACCATCTACGATCCCGCTTCGGGCAATGTGGTCCGGACCGACCTGAAACCCGTCGACGCCGCGCGGGCGCTGGCGCCGCTGATGGGCGCGAATCTTGGACGCCTTGTCTTCGACCTGGGGTTCATCGCCATGACCTGCGGCGCAATCAGCGCCCACATGGTCGTGTGCGGGTTCACGATGTGTGAGATGCTCAAGCTCGAGTACACGGTCAAGCGCTACCGCCTCTTCACGCTGGTGCCCGTCATCGGGCTGCTTGGGGTGGTGAGTTCGACGCCCTTATGGCTGCCGGTGGTGGCATCGGCCATCTGCTTCACGATGCTGCCCATTGCTTACCTGACTTTCATCATCATGAACAATCGGCGCGGTTACATCGGCGCCGCGGTGGGCGGCGGTTGGCGCCGCGTCGTTTTCAACACGATCCTCGCGGTCGCCGTGGCGATGTCGGTGATCGGGGCCGGCATCCAGATCAAGACCCGGGTCATCGACAAGCTCCCCGAGTTGTTCGGCAAACGGGCGCCGGCCTCCGCGGCGGCGGGCGTCTCACCCGAGTCTCGGTGGAACGGACCTGCATCCAGTTGACCCGCGCAGGAAAAGGGGGATCGCGTTCGGAAGGGCCGTTGTCGGAGGGGCCGCTGTCGGAGGGGCAAGCTTTTGCCTCCACCTCCGTCGCTCCCTTTGTCGTCAGGCGGCGTGGCGGCCGACAAAGCCGACAAAGGTGACGACAAAGGCGGTGTCGTTTCGAACCCCATCCTCATTTGAAGTCGTGTACCAGAATGGCACAGGGGATTCACGGCAAGCGACATTCAGAAGTTTACCGCCTGGTCGGTTGGATACACTCCACAGACCCCTCACCTCGGCCCTCTCCCATCCGATGGGGGAGGGTGCCCGGAGGGCGGGTGAGGGTGATGATGGAGTGCATCCCGGTGGTTCCTCAGTAATGCACAAGGCGAGCATGAAGCGGAATCGTTCAACGCTCAACGCTCAACGTTCAACGCTCAACGTTCAACCTCAACGTTGCGCTCGCCATCGGGCTGGGCTCGATGTTAGAAACGCTGCTTTTTGAGGATGAACACGACCCGAGAGATTCGACGTCATTTTGCCAGCGACAATTACGGGGGCATCTGTCCCGAGGCCTGGGCGGCCCTCGCCGAGGCCAACACCGGCCACGCCGTCAGCTACGGCGAGGATGTCTGGACGGCCCAGGCGGCCGACCTGATCCGCGAGGTGTTCGAGATGGCCTGCGAGGTCTTCTTCGTTTTCAACGGCACGGCCGCCAACTCCCTCTCGCTCGCCTCGCTCGGCCATTCCTACCACAGCATTCTCTGCCACGAGATCGCACACGTCGAAACCGACGAGTGCGGCGCGCCCGAGTTCTTCTCGAACGGGATGAAGGTCCTGCTCATGCCGGGCTCGAACGGCAAGCTCGATCCCTGCGCCATCGAGCGCATGGTCGAGAAGCGCGCCGATATCCACTATCCCAAGCCCCGGGCTGTCAGTGTGACGCAGGCGACGGAAGTGGGCACTGTTTACAGCGTCGATGAGCTCAAGGCCATTTGGGCTAAGACAAAACAGTGCGGCCTCAAGTTGCACATGGACGGGGCGCGCTTCGCCAACGCCGTGGCGTCGCTTGGGGTGAAGCCGAAAGAAATCACCTGGCAGACCGGCGTGGACGTCCTCTGTCTGGGCGGGACGAAGAACGGCATGCATGTCAGCGAGGCGGTGGTCTTCTTCAACCGCGAGCTGGCGGCGGAGTTCGATTACCGATGCAAACAGGCGGGCCAGCTCTATTCGAAGATGCGTTTCATGGCGGCCCCGTGGGTCGGGATGCTCAAGGACGGCGCATGGCTGCGCCACGCGGCTCATGCCAATGCCATGGCCGAGCTGCTCGAGGCCGAACTGGCCCAACTGCCCGAAGCCCGCATTCTCTTCCCGCGCCAGGCCAATTCGCTCTTCGTCGAACTGCCCGCCTCCGCGATCGAGGGGCTCCACAAGGCCGGCTGGAGGTTCTACACGTTCATCGGGCAGGGCGGATGCCGATTCATGTGCGCCTGGGACATCCGCGAGGAGGATGTCCGTGCGCTGGTCGCAGACATCAAACGCCTCATCGGATGACTTGCCCCGTCAAATGCAGGCAACAGCGCCGTCGGACCTGCCTGCGCCCAGGCTTGGGCAGGCGGGCGACGGCGGCTACGAGAGCGGGTAGCCGTTCGGCGGCGCAGGCGCGGGATGAGTCCGCGCTGACCCTCGGGATGCACTGACCGTTCGTCCGGCAATCAGGGCGGGCTTGGCAACGGAGCCCGGTTTTGCCCATACTCGATCCATGCGCGACACCTCGCTTGAATTCCTGAAGACACTCGTCAACACGCCAAGTCCGTCGGGCCACGAAGCGCGCGGACAGCGCGTCTGGCTCGATTACGTCGGCGCTCACGCCGAGGAGACTTTCTCGGACGCCTACGGCAATTGCGTCGCCGTCCTGAACAAGGGCGGTTCGCCCCGCCTCATGCTCGCCGCGCACGCCGACGAAATCGCGCTGACCGTCAACTACATCGACAAGAGCGGATTCCTCTCTGTCCGCAAGCTCGGCGGTGTGGATGCGATTGTTGCGCGCGCCCAGCGCGTCGTGATCCACACCCGCAACGGCCCGGTCCGGGGCGTCATCGGCAACGTCGCGCCGCACCTGACCAAGCTGGACAAGGAACGCAAGGTGCCGGAGATCGGCGACCTGTTCATCGACATCGGCGCGGCGGATCGCAAGGAGGCGGCGCGGCTGGTCCGGATTGGCGACCCTGTCACACTGAGCGACGAATTCGAGTTGCTGCGCAACGACCTGGCTGTCGCCCGCGCGTTCGACAACCGGATCGGGACCTTCGCGGTGGCCGAGGCGCTCCGGCTCCTGGGCGCGAACCGCCGCAAGCTCAAAGCGGAAGTGTGCGCGGTGTCGAACATCATGGAGGAGGTGGGCCTCCTGGGCGCGCGCCAAATCGCGTATTCGCTCAAGCCGGATGTGGCGTTGGTTGTCGACGTCACCCATGCCACCGACTACCCGACCGTCAGCCAGCAACTGCACGGCGACATCCGGATTGGCAAAGGACCCACCCTGACCCACGGGGGATGCAACCACCCCGAGGTGATCGCCCGGCTCGAACAGGTCGCCAAAAAGAAGAACATTAAGCTCCAGCACGAGGCAATGTCCGCCAGCAGCGGAACGGATACCGACGTCATCTTCTGGACCCGCGGCGGCATCGCCAGCGGGCTCATCAGCCTGCCCAATCGGTACATGCATTCCCCCGTCGAACTCGTCAGCCTCAAGGATCTCGAGAAGATCCCCGAGCTCATGGCCGCTTTCGCCCTGTCCCTCGAACGCGGGGAACAGTTCAAAGTCCGCATCTGAGCGCCCATTCCCCCAGATTGACCCAAGATGAATTGAGCCTCCAGATGTGTAAGCACCATGGAATCGGTCTGTGGCGATCGTCGCTGTTTCTCCTCTTCCTGCTGGTTCTCAGCGAGTCCGTCGTCCGGGCTCGCGTCCGGGCAGACGAGGGAGTCTGGGAGTCCGTCGGGGCGCGGTGCGGCATCTCGTCGCACTCGTCGGCCAACCGCTTCATCCAGACTGAACTCTGGGCCGCCTGGAATGTCGCCCCATCCCAAGACCTCGGGCGCAGTTGGTCGCTGCGGTTTCAGTTCGACAGTTCCGCCGGCTGGCTCAGCGGGCGCGGTGCGGATAGTTTTGTGGGTGCGGTGGGACCGGTGCTGGAGATCGGACGCGAGCGTCTGCCGGTCTCCTTGCGCGGGGGCATTAGCCCGACGCTCCTTTCGCGGGACTCATTTGGCAACAAGGACTTCGGCATCCTGTTCCAATTGACAAGCCACCTTGGGGTCGAGATCCATGTGCTGCCGCATGTCGACATTGGCTATCGCTTCCAACACATGTCCAATGCCGGTCTTTGCCTGCACAATCCCGGCCTGAATCTGCACATGTTCAGCTTGAGTTACGCGTTTTAGTTCGGTGCTGTTATCCCCAACCCGAGCAACGGCAGCAGATCGCGGCTCTCGGGCACGCCGTAGTTGAAGATGATGAATCCGCCGGTTCGATACCGGCGCGCGATCTGGATCTGTGCAATCGTGCGGTCGACGCCGAATTTGGATGAGGAGGCGCTGACGCCAATCCCGGGATAGCAGGGGACCGAGCCGGCCCATTGGACCTGCTGCGCCAGCATGTTCTCGAAGTTCCGGTCGCTCGGCGTGTAGTTCATCGGGCAGACGAAATCGAGATAGCCCCGCTCGCACCAGAGTTTCCAGTCCTGTCCGATGCTCGCGCGGTCCGTTGTCCAGCGTGGGAACACCGCGGCGGAGATCTTGATCTTCGGCTTGATGGCGCGGGCCTGCTCGCTGACTGCCTTGACGACGGCGGTGATGTGGCCGCGGCGCCATTCGAGCCACTGTTCGTGCAGCGGGCCGCGGGCAAGCACGTCGCCCGGCCAATTCCCGAGCGCGGTCCGGGCAGCCTGCTCGAACCGCTGACGGCATCCGGCACAGAAGCAGTGATCGCTGTCGGGATACCGGATGTAATCGAAATGGAGCCCGTCCACGTCGTAACGGCGCGCGACTTCGAGCATCGATTCGATTTCGAGTGCCTGGTTGTCGGGGTGCGATGGGCAGAGCCACGACTCCTCTTTTCCGTCTCGACTGGATTGCAGCCGTCCGGCCGCTCGCATCTGGTCGACGAACTCTTTGGGCGCGGCATGGCCGAGGTTCCAGTTGACCTTCCAGACGTGCACCTGGACGCCATGCTTGCGCGCCGCGGCCACGCACTCGGCGATCTGGTCGCCGCGCTCTGCGACCGACGGCGCAACGGGGAGGATCTCGCTCTTGTAGAAGGCGACGCCTCCCCACAGCATGTTGGGAACAACCGCCGTAAAGCCATTCGTTGCCAGGCGGCGGATGGCCTCGTCCCAGGCGATGCCATCGACGCCGAAGGCGCTGTGACACCAGAATGCCCGGAACTCGCCCGGCAACGGGCGTTGCGCCAGGCAATAGGCCCGTTCGAGTTTCTCCGACGCCAGCACGACCGCGTCCAAGGCCTCCGCATAACGGCCCTCGGCGGCGCGTTTGCGCGAGGCTTCGCGCGACTTCTCCGCCTCGGCCAAGGCTTCGACTGCGCGCGCCTTGTCGCCCGCGAGACGCTTGATGCCTTGAACCGCCTCGTCGTACGACCTGAATTCCCCGATTGTACCGAGGCGTTCGCGGCCCGCCTCAACCGCCTGGCGCCAGAGCTCGGGGACCAGGTGGCCGGCCATCGCCAACAGCATCCGGCGTTTGTTGCCCGCATCGTCGGGCAACAGGACATGGGTCATCACAAGCCCGTTGGTCGAACCGACGACGGCGGCATGACCGGTCGGTTGATCCTGGTCGTCGATCCACTCGGCAAGAACGCGGCTCGAGCCTGGAACCGCTTTGGCGACGCTGATGTTCCACGATCTCTGGCCGACGACGGACGGCGCGCCGGGAAGCGCGCCCTCCGCAAACCGGATCGCCGAGAAATGGCCGGGGCGCGGCGCGCTGATGTGCTGGCCGCCTTCGACGCCGAGGATAGGCCGCAGCGGCGTTGGCACCACGTAGAAGACCAGGAGCTTGCCGCCGCCCCGGACATACGCGATGAGTTCGTCCGCCGTGCGGTCCGGGAGCGAAGGGTTGTGCGGAAGGATCACGAGCTTGACCCTGCGCAACCGTTCGGCGGTGACATCGAGATCGCTGACGACGGCGCATCCCAGATCAGATGCCTGCAGGGCCTGTGAGACGGCTTCAGTGAACCGTTCGACGCTGCGCGTTTCACCCGACGATCGCTGCCCGATCGATTCGCCCCGCACGACGGCGATGAGCGCGTCGTCTCCCAGCACCCCCGTTTCGTGCAGATCGCTAAGGTAGAGTTCGGTGTTCCGATCCTGCCCGCGCCAGGCCGAGAATCGAATCGCGCTGATCCGTCCCCAGCCGGCGGGCTCTCCCTCGCTGGTCGTGGCGGATTTGTCGATCGTGATCACATTCCAGCCGTTGGTCGTCTCGGGAAAGAAAGCGGTGTGATACCACCCGCCGCCACTCTGGAAGTAGAGGCTGAAATACGAGACCGGTGAGGGATCGTTGCACCAGAGTTTGAATTGGACGCCCCGACAGGCGCTGAGATCCAGGTTGACTTTCCGGTCCCAGGACGCCCGCTCGTGGCTCGTGCCTTCAAAGTTGCAGGGGAAATGCAGGACCCTCCGACCTTGGATGGTGGCGACTCGAGGCGGAGGCGATCCGGCCATGGGCAGCCAGGCGGCCTGCGCGGCTGTGGCGTCGGCGTACTCGCCGGACTCGATGATCCCCGCGTGTGCGAGAGACGCGACCAATGCGACCAGGGCGGACAGTGATTTCAGATGCATAACTCGAAGAGTGTACTCGCCAGAGCTCGAGAGCGTCCAGCTTCCCGGATGATGTCAGCAGCGCTCATGTCGTGACATTGGGCCATGCGCGGGAGAACGTCAGGATGTTGGCTTGGCGCGGGCGACGGAATGCCGCGCGGTCACATCTCACGATTCAACCATGTGAGGACGTGTTTCATCCGCCTCTTCGCCGCGCGGTCCATAGACGCCGAGGTCAAACCACAGTCTCGGCATGTCCGCCTCTCTCAAACCGCCTGCCGCTTGCCGGCTTCCCGTTCCGGCATTTGAACTTGCCAGGGCGAGGGTCAGCCGCATGGTGCGTGAAATCCGTGGCCTCAGCGATTTGGCCTCTTCACGGACATTCGGCTTGCTCCTGGTTTCTAGAGCATCATATTCCGTTCACAACGTATGCGAATTACCATAGACGTTGATGCAAACGAACTGAAACAGATTCAGAGAATCACTGGGAAGAAGAAGAAGTCCCCGGCGATCGCCCAGGCGTTGTCGGAGTTCATCCGGCAACGGCAGAGACAGCACTCTTCGTAGCCACCGTTGCGATGCGGGTCGAGGCGCCGGTCGTCTGCCGCGACGCCCACTTCGAGGCGATGCGCAAGGTCCTTGGGACCCACCTTCAAGTCGAGCAGGTCTGAGGCGCGCCGTGTCCGGTGAAGCCCGGGTGTTCTGGATTTCGATTGCCTCCATTGTCTCTGCGCTTCGGCCGAGGCCTTCCCTCGCTCAGGCGAGCACCAGTCCGTGAGCCCGAAACGGAGCAACGTCGGCGGCATTGCCCGTGGCAACCTGGGCGCCGCAGCGCAACGCCACCGCCGCAATATAACAGTCAGCCAAGGCATCCTGAGCAAACCCCATTGACTGTGGCCCTGACGATAACCTGACCAAGAGCCGCCCGCCGTTCACCCTGATATGCCAATATCAAGAACTGACCCGCTCCCTGAGCCGGCGCCACGGCGGCAAGACCAGCGACCGCACGGACCGGGCTGCCTTGCCTCTTCCGGAGCCTCCTCACTCGGTGAAGCCCTGAACCTGCAAGCCGGCCGCTCGGGCAAAGTCAGCCTGCATCGCATCGCAGGTCAGAAACAAGGGGGCCTCCTGCGCAAGCGCCGCCGCCACGTGAAACACGTCCATGGCGCCGCAGGGGTGAGCCTGGCCCAACCGCCGGCTTAGAGCATCGGCTTGGGCGAAGGCCCTCTCCAAGTCAATGTGGTCATGCCGCAAGCGCGCCGCGCTTCTTTCGGCAACCTGAAGCGCCCGCCAAGCCGTTTCCCCGTCCGGATTGCCCCGCACCAGCCGGATATTGTGGCGCAGTTCGAGACGGAGAACTTCGTTGGATAGGAAATCCGCGCTGCGGTTCCGCAGCCAGGGGGTGACGACAGCGTTAAACCGGTCAGGCAAGTAGAACCAGGCAAAGAGAACGCTGCTATCGGCGTACACGATGGACATAAGTGCGGCGCCTCCTTTCCGCGATGATCGGGTTGGGGACCGTCTCTTCTGGTCGCGGCCTGGCCCAAACCTCGCGCATGATCTCACGCCAGGAGGGTTCCGGCGGCGGCGTGTAAGGGATGAGTCTGGCCACCTTGCGCCCGCGGTCGAGGATGACGATCTCTTCGGCGCGATCGACGACCCCGCGCACGATGGCGCCCGTGGCATCATGCAGTTCCTTGAGCCCGACGGTTTTCATATGCGCAAAGTGACTCTTTCGAAGAGTCTCTTCAAGCCCTTTCCACGTGATGGGGTCGGTCCCGGAATCCTGGAATTCGTCGGGCAAGCGCCTAGCCCGGATGTGTCATAAGGCTCCGCGAAGTCTCATATCCGGGCTCTGGCAAAACCGCGCCCGGAAAGGGAACCAAGAGCCTCCTGTCGGTCCTGAAGGCGTTCTGCGATGGGAACAGTGTGTTGCATTTCTCGATCTCTCGGACCCGGCGCGGTTTTGCTTGCCAGCCCGCATTGCTGCGCGCTTCGGAGTTCTCCGCTTCGCGGCCGTCAACAACCCATGAAACGTGCGGCTAGCGTCGGAAGGTCGCCCGTTCGGAGACCCAGAGGAAGTCCCGGCGGTCGGTGCCGGTCGGAATCGGCCAAGCGGACCAACGGGCGCGCTTCGTGACCTCCGCCAGCCACCGTTTGATCTCGGAATGTCCGTCGGCAAAAGCAAAACCCGCCGCCCCGTTGTGATAGCTCGCGGGCATGTCGCTCCACAGGTTCCCGTCGGGACCGTTGTTGCAGAATACATACCACCCATCGTTGATCGAGTTGGGATGCTCGTCGAGGAGGACGAAGATGGACGACGGACTCGGCATGTCGGACATTCGGATGAACTGCGCCCAGCCCGAGATGAGGGGTTGGTTGGACTTGTCGAAAGGACCGACGAACGCGTTCATGGAGACGCTGCGGACGCGCGGCAGGCGCCGGCCATCCGGGAGGGGGCCGCTCAGGCTGCGATCGGCGGGGCAGCGGTAGATGCCGATCGCCTTGGCGACGTAGGGGGCCAGCAATCCCTGCGTGAGATAAACCGTATTGGTGTCTTCCTGCGGGCTGTACCCCATCACATTCGCGACCCAGTTGTTCGTGCGACTGGCTTGCGTGAGGTCGATGGTGGTGTTGATGACCAGTTTGTCGTTGTTCTCATCGGCATACATGATCCAAGCCAACCCCAGTTGTTTGGTATGGTTCATGCAAGCGATGCCCTGGCCCTTCTGTTTGGCCCTCGACAGCGCGGGTAGCAGGAGGCCTGCGAGGATCGCGATGATGGCAATGACGACCAGGAGTTCGATCAAGGTGAACGCGGACAACCGATGACTGCCCGAGCGGCGCGAGACTGAGTGAGTGCGCATAGTGTCATGCAATTGCGATTAGAATCCTTGACCCCATCAACGCAGCACAGAAACTTGACTTGTCTGCAGCATGTTTCATCGGTCAAGGATTCTAGTCCAACGGAAGCGGGCACTCAAGTTCAGAAAGACCGGTCGATCGACGGCACCGGCAAGGTGATCGGCGATCCCGATGCGGATTGGGTCGATCGAGATCCCCAATCCCGCACGTACGGCAAGATCATGACGGGGCTGGAGTATTTCTCGATTTTCAGCGGCCGGACTGGCACGGAGATGGCTACCTTGCCCTATGTCCCAGGACGCGAACCGACAGGCGGTTGGGGCGGTATAGGCGGCAACGGGGGCGCGGAGACGGTCAGGGCAGGGATGAAATTGTGTACGGCGCGATGGTTGTGGACGAGACCGGCGAGGGCCTGTTCACCACCGGGCTGCGTCACGGCGACTCGCTGCATGTCGGCGACATCGACCAACGCTCAGTCCTCAGTCCCCACTCAGCTCACACCCGAATTCGGACCGACGAAGGGTGAATCGGATTGTTTCGCCCTCCTGGACGAACGGAATGGCGCGGCCGCGGGCACCGTCCGCGTCCACCGCCACCAACGCCGTCGAGCGCACCGGGCGATCGAGGAGACGACTCGGGACAAGGCTGACGTCGAGATCCTCGCCCTCAGGCAACGGCGTCAGCAGCAAACGGTCTCCCTGCCGTGCGATCCGCAACGCGCCCGACGTGACAATCCCGCCGAAATCGGTCGGTTCTTCGTTGGGCACCAAGCGCAAGTCGGGCTGGTGCGGCTCCGAAGGCGCCTCGAAGCTGAGGCCAGTAATCTGACCCGCAGAGCCGGAGACGGTCAGTTTGCCCACGCGATAGCGGCGGTCGGAGGCGTCGTCCCCGAGGAGAGGATAGCGTCGGTCGCCCTCGCCCCGGGGACTATAGAGACCCACCATCGCGGTGTACTCCCCCGGCTCCATGTCTTCGGGGATATGCACCGTGAAGTCGGTGCTCTCCCGGTCGCGCCATTGCGAAGTCGGGGTGGCGGGGGTGCCGCCCCCGTAGAATTCGGCCGGGCTGTAGCGCCCGGGGACGGGACGCGAGAAATGGTAGAAGACCTGGAGATCGCGGGGGGCAGGCTTTCGCGCCTGCCAGTTGACCTGCAATCGGAATTGACGTTCTCCAGTGGGCGTGAAGCCCGCGAATTCGGGCTGGATGAGCAGCGGGGCGTCCGGGCGGTACCCACGGCCATTGACATAACGCGTGTCGGGGCCCGTCGAGTGCTCGACGATCTGACCGCCCAGGCGTTCGATGGCCGAAACGACCGGTCCGTTGGGTGCATGGAATCCGAACGGCGGCAGGATGTGTTCGGCGACCTCCCAGTCGTCGGAGCCGCGGTTGACCCAGACCTGCGCGCCCGATCTCCAGCGGATGGCAAGGCGGTGAATATCGCCGCTGGCGAAATCGACCCGCTCGATTTCATCCAAGGCAACGCTCTCGATGAAAGGTTGCGCCAACCAGTACTTCCGCACCGCCTCGCGTCCGAGATTGGACAGATCGATCATCAGGGCATGCCCGGTGAGAATCTCGGCGCTGAGGTAGTCGTCGCTCGTGATGCCGTGCAGCGATCGGCCGCGTCCGCCCTCGTAACGGCCCGGGTAACCCACGCCATGGAGGCTGAAGCGGGTGTGGTTGACGGCGTCGAACCACGGCACACGAGCCCAATCGCGGCAGCGGACGTGGTTGTTGAAAGGGCGTCCCGTCGGGCTGAGGTGGAGGAATTGGCAGTCCGCGCCGTCGACCCATCCGATCAACTGGTCACTGCCCGCCTCGCTGATCATGGGGCCGCCGCCGCAGGCCCGTCGAATGGCGGCAAAGGCCTCGCCCCAGCAGCGCAAGGTCTCGATACTCGAGTGAAAGGCGCCGTGCCGATCGAAATAGTCGAATGCGTTCATCGAGGTCCATACGTCCACGAAATAGCTCGTCGGCTCGAGCGCCGGTCCGATCAGGTCGAGATTTCGGCGCAGGAACGGCTGCACGCGGTCGGGCCGGAACTGGTAACTTTGGGCGTCGCGGCCCTCGTTGAACCAGGCCCGGCGGGGCTGGCCGTCGGGCGTGAATGTGACGTTGTCGTAGCTGAAACCGTCGCAGTCGGGGTAGATGTCGATGTAGTTGTCGTGCAGCCCCCAAAGGACGCCGTGTCGGCGGCAGAGACGGCCCAGGCCTTGCAGATCCTCGAGTGTGCCCAGGCTGGGAAGCGGGGGGAAGATGTCGGGCAGGCGATAGTCGTAGCCCCAGCGTTGCCAGACATGCATGATCACCAGCGAATTGGTCAGGCCGTACTCGAGACAGCGTTCGAGCTTCGCGGCGTCGTCGGCATAGCGCCCGCCCCAGAGGTCAAAGACGTAGCGCCCTGCCTTGAGTGCGACAGCGGGCGCCGGCGATTTGTCGTAGAGCGGACGGTATCGGATGGCGCAATCGAAAGCGCCCTCGAGGCCCGGCACAAAGGTGTAGGTGGCATCCGGATGCGTGTGCAGGGCGTAGACCTTGCGTGCGGGATCGACTTCCAGATGGTCCACGGGCGCGTCCGCCGCCACAAGGAGCGAGAGTCCGTTGTCGAATTCGAACCCGACATGGCTCGTCGCGAGGTCATGGCCGCCGCCGCCGGCCCGGAAAGATTCCGGCTCCTCGATACAATAGCCGTGTCCGTAGTAGACGCGCGAGGCGAGCCGATCCGCCGGGCCGGGCGCAAGGTCGGTGAGGCGACGGTCAGACGCGATCCGGACCCGCAGACCCGCCCCCTCGGCCCACACCTCCGCGTCGAGTGTTCCCGGACCTTCCGCGGTCCGGATCCGATGTGCGATGTGCAGACGCCCGCCGGTCTTCGAGACGCCCACTCGATCCACTGCCACACCCGCAGGCCAGCCGCCGACCGGCAAATCCAACACGCGCATTTCAACGGTGTCGAACACCACAGCCCGCCCACCGCCCCCGAAAGCAAGGGCGCCATCCACGAAACCAGCGGGCCCCAGCGCCACGGCGGCGCGGCAATCGTCGCCAAGATCGAAGCGGTGAACCTCCTGCGCTGACACGCCGGACAAGGCGGCCGCGCGTGCACGCGCCCGCAACGCCTCCCGTTCATCCGGAGACACCCGGGTGGGCGTCGGCCCCGTCACGATCACCGGATCGCCCCAGAAGGCCGAGTCGCAGGTGGTGTCCCGGTTTGGCCCTGGATGCGTTTCGAGTTCGAGATCGATCTCCTGACCGCCAAAGCGGGCGAGGTCGACCTGGGCAGGCATCCAGACCTTGCTGTCGGTGTGGCGTTCGAACAGAGGCTCGCCGTTGACCCGGACACGGAACGTGACGCCATCGCTTGGCGGTTCGTGATCGGCATGATCCCGAATCGCCTGGTAGAAGACGAGGCGCGCGGGTGTCTGCGGCAGCTCCAGGCGGTAGGCGACGAACGCCGTGCCGGGGCCGCGGCGCCAGGGAGGGTGGACATGGATTGCCTGACGGGACTCTCCGCGAGTCATCGGCCCGAAGGCGACATGGACCCCGGAGCCCGGCTCGCTCCCGGTCCAGCCGGGACCGAGGTCCTGACGCTGTTGGCCGAATGACTGCCAGGCGACACGCTGAGTCTTCTTGCCGGCCAGCAGCAAAGCGCCCGCGTCGGGAACCGGAATGGCGGACGGTGCCGCCGGGGGTGGGGGGAGCGCCGAGAAGTCGTTTGTCAAGATGCGCAGGGGGCTGGCGCGGAAGGAACCATCGGCGTTCGTGGCGGTGGCATCGATCCGCACCGGATACAGCGCGGAGTATGCGCCCCTCCCCACAGCCAGAGCGAACTCGGTTACGCCAACGCTTTGTGCCGGGACGCGCAGGACCTTCCGAGTCTCTCCGATCGCCCGGCATTCATCCACCAGACCGGCGAGGGCGAGCGACACCGTCAGCGAATGCGGACCTGTGTTGGACACAGTCACGCGCACTGGTTGGGGTTGGTCGTAATTGGTGACCAGGGGTAAAGGGGCAATGAGCGTGGTGAGCGGTCCGTCGGAGGCCAGGTGACCGTCAAAGGCCGCGGTTCGCACCGCGAGGAGACCCAGCGCGAGTCCCAGGGAGCAGCCGAGTTGGGTCGTCATCGGGAGAAGGGGCTTGTTCGAAAACACGCGGGGATCATGAGCCGGTTCGGGCCGTTCAACAACTCCGCGCCTCAGGCGTCAGGCGGCCTGGCGATTGGTCTTGCGGTGGAGCAGGGGAGGGGATTCGCCTCGCACGACGGCGCTGGTGATCGTCACCCCGGTGACATCGTTGGCGCTTGGGATGTCGTACATGAGGTCGAGCATCAGTTTCTCGACCAAACTGCGCAGGGCGCGGGCGCCGGTGCCCTTATGGAGGGCCTGGGTGGCCAACTCGCGGAGAGCGTCAGGCGAGAATTCGAGTTCGACGTTCTCCATCGCCAGCAGCTTGGCGAATTGCTTGGTCAGCGCGTTCTTGGGTTCGGTGAGGATCGAGACGAGTTGAGACTCGTTCAGTTCGTCAAGCACTGTGACCACCGGCAAACGCCCGATGAACTCAGGTATGAACCCGTAGCCCAGCAGGTCCTCCGGCTCGATCTGTCTCCAGACGTTGTGCGCGGGGCTGTTCCTTCCCGCCGCATTCTGCTCCGCCGCGGCAAACCCCATCACCCGATTGCCCAGTCTGCGGTGGATGATCTTGTCCAGACCGACGAACGCGCCGCCGCAGATGAAGAGAATCTTGGTGGTGTCCACCCGGATGTACTCCTGTTGGGGGTGCTTGCGCCCGCCTTGTGGAGGCACGCTGCACACCGTCCCTTCCAGAATCTTCAACAGCGCCTGCTGGACCCCCTCGCCCGAGACGTCGCGCGTGATCGATACGTTTTCCGTCTTTCGCGCGATCTTGTCGATTTCGTCGATATAGATGATGCCGGTCTGCGCGCGCTCGATGTCGTAGTCCGAGTTCTGAAGCAGGCGCAGGATGATGTTCTCGACGTCCTCGCCCACATACCCGGCCTCGGTCAGCGTCGTGGCATCGGCGATCGCGAACGGGACGTTGAGGGCGCGCGCCAGCGAGCGGGCCAGCAGCGTCTTGCCGCAGCCCGTGGGACCGATCAGCAGGATGTTGCTCTTCTCGATCTCGACCCCGTCGTGGGGGGACTCGGGTCTGGCGTCTCCTTTGGGGCTGACCTGGTTCTGGATCCGCTTGTAGTGGTTGTGCACCGCCACCGCCAGCGTCTTCTTGGCGTGATCCTGCCCCACGCAGTACTGATCGAGAAGCGCCTTCAGATCCGCCGGGCGCGGAACGCTCAGTGCCTGGAGGGAATGCTGTGCGTCCGTCCGCAGTTCCTTGTCCAGAACGCTCTTGCACAGCAGCACGCAACTGTCGCAGATGAAGACGCCCGGGCCTTGGATCAGCTTCTTCACCTCCGCATGCGATTTGCCGCAGAAGCTGCAAAGCGTCAGTTGTGTCGGGCGTGACATGGGCGAATTCGGCGTTGGGGGTGATCGTGCGGTGCTCTCAATCCAGCTCGCTTATTGGGCCGCGGGCGCAGGCGCGCTGGCGCCTTCCGCCAGGGAGGGGATTTCTTTGCGGGATTTGACCACCTCGTCGACCAATCCGTAGGCCTTGGCTTCGTCAGCCGACATGAACCGGTCGCGGTCCGTGTCACGGGCGATGGACTCGATGCTCTGGCCGCAATGGTGGGCGAGGATCTCGTTGAGCCGGTCCTTGAGGCGGAGGATTTCCTTGGCCTGAATGCTGATGTCGGTGGCCTGGCCCTGGACGCCGCCCCACGGTTGGTGGATCATGATGCGCGCGTTGGGCAGGGCGTAACGTTTGCCCTTGGTGCCCGCACCCAGCAGGACCGCCCCCATGCTGGCTGCCTGGCCGATGCAGTAGGTGTTCACATCGCACGTCAGGAATTGCATGGTGTCGTAAATCGCCAGGCCCGCCGTCACGCTGCCACCCGGGGAATGGATGTACAAATGAATGTCCTTCTTCGGGTCATTCATCTGAAGAAAAAGGAACTGGGCAATGACCACATTGGCCACCATGTCGTCCACCGGTGTGCCGAGAAAAATGATCCGGTCAACCAACAGGCGGGAGTAAATGTCGTAACCCCGCTCGCCGCGCCCGGTTTGCTCGACCACCATTGGAATCAGGAAACTGTTCATAATCAAAACGTCGGACCTTGCGCCGAAACGTAGCGGACGCTCCGGTGAGCGTCAAGCGGCCCGCTGCATTCGCGTCGGCTCCCGCCCCCCGCGGGATCGGTCCGCCGACAGAGGTTGGCAGCGATTAGGCCTTGAGCCGCCGCGGGTTCGAGTTTACGGTTCGCTCTGTGTTCAACAGATGTTCGCGTGTCGACTGCCGTCGGCCGTGCAGGGACGCGGCAAGGCAGGGTGCGACGGCGCGGCATGCGGGTGAAGACAAGCGACTTATGAAGGCAATGTACAGTCGATCCGATGAAGGGCGTCGGGCTGGGTTCACACTCATCGAGTTGCTGGTGGTAATTGCGATCATCGCAATTCTCGCCGGCATGCTTTTGCCCGCGTTATCCCGTGCCAAGACCAAGGCGACCGCCATCGGCTGCATCAACAATGGCAAGCAACTGAGCCTGGCCTGGACGATGTATGCTAATGACTATCAGGACAACCTCGTGTCCAACGGCGACGGCACCGAGGACGGCTGGGTGGGAGGGTGGATCAGCGTCAGCAACCCCATCAACATCCGGGACTGCACGAACATCAATCTCCTGATGCCGCCGCACGGCAAGCTCTATCCCTACAATCAGTCGCTCGGCATCTACAAGTGCCCCGCCGACAAGTTCATGGTGACCATCAGCGGCAAAAAGTATCCGCGCACCCGGAGCATCTCGATGAACGGCTGCATGAACGGCAGCAGTTGGCACACGGACATCATCAAGACCAAGTGGTGGACCTACCAGAAGCTCAGCGAGATCACCAAGCCCTCGACCCAGTTCGTGTTCATTGACGAGCGCGAGGAGAGCGTGGACGACGGCTATTTCCTGGTCACGGTCGACAGCCCCAATCAATGGGGCAATCTGCCGGCGATCTACCACAACCAGGCCAGCGGACTGAGTTTCGCCGACGGCCATGCCGAGATCAAACGATGGATGGATCCCGCGACCATCACCAAGAATTGGTCCGGGGCCTACATCGCGCCCCGCGACGTCCCCTGGATCAACGAGCACGCCAGCATGCTGCGCTGACAGACGGGTCAGCCCTTAAGTTAGAAGTTTGCGGAACGGCACCAGTCCGCGCGTTGACGACAGGCCAGGACGATGCGACCTTGTGGACATGGCAAGGCCTCTGAGGGTCCTGCTTGAAGGAGGGTTATACCACGTCTGTTTCCGCGGGAATGAGCGACGCGTCATTTTTCGCGATGACACGGATCGGCGACGATTCCTCAGGCAGTTAAATGAGACAGTGGATGGGCATCCAGTTCGAGTGCATCTCGTATGCCTCATGCCGAATCACGTTCATCTTCTGATCGGCACGCCGAGAGCGAATCTGAGCCGCTTTATGGGGCGCCTTCTCACCGCGTACGCGGTCTATTTCAACTTGCGCCACCACCGAGTTGGGCACCTCACGCAAGGGCGATTTAAGGCCCAGCTCGTTGAGGGGAATGCATATCTGTTGAGGCTGAGCCGCTACATCCACCTCAATCCCGTCAGTGGCAAGCGATGGAGGGGGATTTCGATCGAGGCAAAGCTGGAGGCCTTGAGGGCGTACCCCTGGAGTAGTTATCGGAGCTACGTCGGACTGGAGGATCCCTGGTCTGTCCTCGACCAGGAACCGATTCTCGCCCTGGTCTCCGGAGGCCGGATCTCAGAGGCCACAGCAATCTACCAGTCCTTCGTCGAAACAGGCCTGGCCGAGGACGACACCGAGTTCGCGGTCTTGTACCGCCGGGCGAAGCTCAGTGTTGGATCGGAGCTGTTTAACGCGTCCGTCGAGAGTCAGCATCGAAGCCTTATGGAGCGGGCATTCCGTAGGGAGGACGTATCCTTCCGCCGTACCGAGTCGACACAGGATGCGTCCCTGGTTATTAAGCGAGTCGCACAGGTCTTGGGTGTCGAACCGGGTCGGTTCGTGGAACGAAGGAGGAACTCTGTCTTGCGCGGGGTCGCTGCCTGGGCGCTGCAGCGATTTGCCGGCTTGACGCAGAGGGATATTGCCGGCTGCCTGGGTGTCGGAACGGGCGCTGCCGTTAGCCAGCAGGTGTCGCGCTGGCGGCAGCAGATGATCACGGACCAGAAGGCTCAGCGGATCGCGGCAGATATCGAACGTGCTTTACGGTGAGCCTAACTACAATCTTAAGGGCTGACCCTGTAGAACCGGGCGGACGCTGCCCCGGGCGGCAGGTCGGTTGCGACTGCAATCCGGGCCGAGGCCTGGCCCGGAAAGCTGGCAATGACTTCCCACGCTGCGGCTTCGATCGAGTCGGCTGCCTCGAGTTGCACCGCGCGCCCGGCGGGCTGATTGAACTGCACGTCCACGCGGGCCCCCCTGCGCTCGATCGACAGGAGCCGGAGTGATGTTGCGCGAGGATCTGTGCGGCCGTCGAACTCCTGCCAGTTTGCCAAGCCGTCGGCATCCGGATCGCCTTCGGCGCCGTTGCTCCCGGCCGGATCGAGGGGGTCGAGTCCGGCTTCAGTTTCCCACCAGTCCGGCAAGGCGTCGCCGTCGAAATCGGACAGCGATTCTCCGAAGTTTTCGAAGCCGGGCGTAGGCCACCAGGCGCGCCAGGCCTCAGGGGCGTTGCCTGTGCCCGCGCCGACTCGCTGGAGAGACGCCCCTTGTCCAGCGGGCCACTCCTGCGGCCACGGCCATCCGCTGCTGTACAACACCTCGTCCATGATGGCCCATGCAGGCGGTTCGTCGGGCGCCTCCCGACCCAGCGGTTTCTCGAGGGCAACGCGGTCGGCTGCATTGCCGAGTCTCCCCGCGCAGGGCCCGAGAATCGCCACATCGAGACCGGTGATGCCGTACTTCTGTCGGAATGAGGAGAGAATGGCGGCATGCGCCGGGTCGAACGCGACCACGAGGAGACAGGCGTCCGGTTCGAGGATCGTGTTGGTTGGGAAGAGGAATCCCACACCACCGTTCAATCGCCAGGCGCCGTTGGTGTCGTGGAGCGCGACAGGCACGCTGCCGGGATTATGCAACTCGATGTACTCGTCGGCGGTATTGTCGACCAGGTTTGTGCCCTCGCGTTCGTCGTAGGGGCGGTACATGATCTCGCTGATCGTGATCGTGGCGCCCGCCTCGAGGTTGGCCGCACCGCGCGTCGGCACGAGACGGCGCCAGCGGGCTGGAAAGTCCAATGCGCGGCCCCAGGAGCACTCCGCTTCCTGTCCCTTGAAGCGGACCGCATCGGCCACGCGGTTCTCGATGCCGCCCGGCAGATGGGAAAGGAACAACTCCTCGCCGGCGCTGTTCAGTCCGAAGCCGGATGAGATGGGCGTGTGGAAGCCGGTGACTTCGTCGAAGGCAATGAAGGCTCCGGCCAGCAGGTCGAGATCGGGGATGGCCCATTTGTCGAGTTGAGCCGCATTGTCGCTGAGATACCAGCCGGCAAGATTGACATCGAGGGACCCGGCATTGTGGATCTCGATCCAATCGTTCGAGTCGTATTGGGGGTACCGCGGATCGGAGAGGTGAGTCTGCGCCATGAGTTCGTTGATGACCGGGCCCAGCGGCGGTTCCGGGTCGGGGCGGCCGGGCGATCCGTTCACGAACGTGCTGGCGCGCCAGTTGCCGCCGTAATCCAGCCAGCCGGCGCGCTGTCCCGCGACCCCTTCGGCCTCGGGGATCATCGAGTGGCCGGCACCGTCGGCCGCCAATGGCCAGCCGCGTCCATCGCCGTACTTCACCGAGAAGATCGCGGCTCCGTTGGACGCTGTTTCGAGGGTCACGGTCTCCCCTTCGTTGGCCAGGGCTCCTGCGTAGGGGCCGACGATGGTCACGGTGTCGTCGAGTTGGTAGAAAGCGCGGAAGGCGTTCTCCTGCTCGGGCGTCGAGGTGCGGGTGACGATGAGGTAGCCGCCCGGGGGGAGGCTGGTTTCGCTCGGAAAGGTGAAGTCGATGCCCGCGGTGAACGTGGCGCCGCCCAGATCGAGGGCGATGTCGAGGCTGCGATTATGCAGTTCGATGAACTCGAAATCGCCGCCGCCGATCGGGTTGTACATCAACTCGGAAAGACAGAGGTGCTGCACGAGCGTGTCCGAGGTGTCGGATGGGCCGGCCGTGAACTCGATGGGAGGCGACCAGTTGCTCGCTCGCCCGATAGTATCGAGGTAGCGCGCGCGCACGCGGTAGAGATGGCCAACGCGCAAGGCCCCTTGCGGCAGGGCGTATTCGCGAGCGGGTTCGGCGAGCGGTCCGCTCTCCCAGACCGGCGTGATTTCGTAAGCTTCAGGTTCCGCGGGATCGAATGCCGGATGACCGGCGCGGGAAATCTCGGCGGCGCGCCACTCGATGGCGGCGAATGCACTGCCGCTGAAAGGCGTGGCGCGAAACCGGAGTCGGTTGGCCGGGTAGCCTTCGGGGCCGATGTATGTGAGTGCGGGGCGGGCCGGGCGTTGGGGTTCGTCCGCCATGGTATCCAGGGAGAAGGTGGCGTTGGTGGCGCGGTAACCGACGTAGTTCTTCATCAACTGCACCATGCCAGCAAAGTCCCTGGTGGGAGTGCCCATCTGATAGAAGCGTCCTGTGCCCGCCTTGCTTGGGTTGACGATGCCGCCGTTGTTCATCAGCGGGTTGTAGTCCCACTGGGCGCGGTCGGCGTCGATGATCGAACCTGCGTTCGTGCCCCGGGCCAGGCGCGCGTATTCGTCGATCAGCCGGAACGCTTCATCCGAATTCCAGAGCAGATCGCGGATCTCGCGAACGCGATTGCGGAATTCCCGGACGATTGCGGGATAGGCGGGATTGATCGAGAAATTGGAGAGGAGGCGGCTCTTGAACGGCTCGTCGCCGCCCGTCTGACCCCCGCGGTACATGTTGTCGGCCCAGGTCAGATCGAGGTCCCACGGGACGACGGTCCACACCCCCGTATTGGGGTCGCGGTGGTAGAAGTAGTTCTTACCGTCGGCGATATCGTAGTGGTGGATGGCCTGGACGATGGCCTGGTAACCGTAGTAGGCGCGCAGGTTGAGGTTGGCGCGCCACCACGATTCGGGCGGGCCGCTGTTGTAGGCGTTCATAAAATCCCGCAGATCGGAATAGTCGGTCGGACCGAGCGGGCCGATGTTGTTGGGATCGCCCCAGCCGCCTTCCATCTTGTAGAAGTTGCCGTCGGCCAGTCCGTGCTCGTCGAGAAAGCGTCCGTTGGGTTGCTCGGTGGCCAGGTAGAGGCCCCAGAAATCGCCGGTATACTGGTCGTTGGGGACGGTCTCCTGCGGGGCGTCGATGATGCGGAACTGGACGAACATCGTGTGCATCGACGGCTGATCGACGAGTTGGAAGAGGCGGAAGCCGACGCTCTCGAACAGGCCCTGCTCGCCGCGGTGCGTATAATCCCCTTGTTGGATGTTGGCGCCGAGATTGAGCTTGGTCCAGGCGGTCTTCAGTTTATGTCCCCAGTTGTCCCGCGGCTCGAAGTCGTGTCCGCGATTGAAATCGAATTTCCACATGTTTTTGCCCATCGCATAGCGCCAGACGCCCCCTCGGGGGCGGAAGTGGATGTGATCGTAGACGCGGCCGTCGTAAACGAGCGTGCCTTGCCAGAAGTACTCGTCCCCGTGCGAGCGGTCGTACCAGGTGCAATCCTCGACTGCTTTGCGCTTGGCAATCAAATGGTAGACTGGGAGGCGGTTCATTTCCTCCTCGGCGACGATGAACGTCTGCCCGAGGGCGCCCGCGGCACCGGGACTGACGGCGCCGGTCCAGGCGGGGACGCCGTCATAGCAGAAGTACGCGAAGTTCGGCTGTGGGTCGTCGGGATAGGGTGCGGAAACGCTCACGCCCGCCAAATCCGCCGCCTTGAGCCGGTAGCGGACCAGGTGGCGATGCTGTTGGAGGGATGCGGGCAGCGTGGCGGTGAAGATGTCGTCTCCGGCCTGCGCGTCCCCCTCGAGGCCATCGTCGTTCATCGACACCGAGGTCCATGTGGATGCGTAGGACGCGTCGGACAGTTCGATGTAGTTGCCCGGGGCGAGCGCCTGGTATTCGAGAGTCACATCGGCCAGTCCTGAAGCCGAAGTGATCTTTGCCGAGACGCGGACCGGGTGTCCGGATGCGGGCTGGCGGGGCTGGTGTTCGACCTGGCGAATGGCGGGCGGGATCCGAGCGGTGAAGGTCGCGTTGAGCCGGCCGGGCGTTGGGCCGCGTCCGGTGGGGCCCACAGTTGCCCGGAGGCGGCAATCGAAGAACGCATCGGTGCTGTTTCCCAGGTTGATGTTGGCCACCTGGACGGCAATCACGTTGTCCCCCTCGCGCAGCAGGCCGGGGGGCACGGCAATCTCGTGTCGATCATAGGCATCGCTCTCGCGCACGGGATTGGCCGGTTGGTTGTACGGGACCTCGCCGTCGGGCATGGCCAGGTTCAGGACGTTGTTGCCGTTGATCCAGAGCTTGAAGCCGTCGTCGTAGAGCACATCGAGGGAGAGCGCGGTCACCGACGCGGCGTCGACGACCTGGAACGTCCGGCGGATGAAGAAGTCGAGGTAACCGTTGCGCATGTCGTCGAGGGGTGTCCCCATGCGAACGCCGGGGTCGTAGCCGACGGGCGCCGGGCCGGCGATCCAGGCGCTGTCGTTGAAGGCAAGGTCGCGCCAGTTGGCGGGCGGTGGTTGCGTCCCCTTGAGAATGCGCCATTGGGCGCCCACATCGAACAGCAGCGTGCTCTGTTGCTGGCCGCCGCCGACGAACGACGCGCGCCAATGCCCGCCCAGGTCGTTGTCGATCTCCGGATGAATCAGTTCCATCGAGTAGCCGGGCGCGTCCCCGACAGTGGGCCATGGAAAACCGAGCCTGTAGTCGACGCTGTCCATGATCTGGCGGGCGGCGTCGCGCAGCACGACGTTCTCGCCTTCACCAGCCAGGCGGCCCGTCCAGGGTCCGAGGGCGTCGACGCCGAACCTGGATTTCAAGGCGGACGGGTCTTGAGCGACGACGAGGTAGCCGCCCGCGGGGAGCGTGGTGCCGCTGGGTATGACGAAGTCGATTCCCGCCGTGAACGCCCAGCCCGAGAGGTCGACGTCTGTGGTGCCGGAGTTGTAGAGCTCGAGGAACTCGACCGGCTCGGTCTTCACGTCGGGCGAGTGATGGATCTCGTTCAGAACCACGTCGGCCCGCATCGACCAGAGGACCAGTCCGGCAGCCAGGCAAGAGATCAACATCGGCTGAGCGTGCTTCATACACCGGCCCTTTTAGCAGAAATCGGGCCGGGGGGCCAGCGGTGAGAGAACCTAATCCCACTCCCACTCCTTGAACAAGTCGGCAAGGGCGAACCGAAAGCGTGGCAGAAGCTGTTCGCCGTCGAGGAATCCAGAAGCCCGTGCTCGAGTCGAGAACCGTGCCCAGCTTGTGCCCGGTGACGAAATGACATTTCGCAGGATGTCTGCGATGCGGGTTAGAGAATCTCTTGGACCGCCGTGCGGATGCGGTCTTTGAACTCGGCGATGCCCTCGTCAAACGCCGCGGCCATGCGAAGGACCTCGGTGCGCGGGATGCGTCGTTTGAACGAGCGCAGATTGGCGACGGCGGCGGGTTCGTCCATCTTGTTGGCGACGACCAGGCGCGGACGGTTCAACAGGTCCGGGTCGTGCAATTCGAGTTCTCTGAGCAGTTGGCGGCAGTCGTCCCAGGGCTTGCGTCCGTCAGTGCCGGCCATGTCGAGCACCAGGACGATCATCTTGCAGCGCTGGATGTGGCGCAGGAAAGCATGGCCCAGGCCCAGGTTCCGGTGCGCCCCCTCGATCAAGCCGGGAATGTCACAGACCGTAAGCCGGCCCCAGTCCGGGTACTCGACGATTCCGATCTTCGGGGTGAGCGTGGTGAAGGGGTAGGGGGCGATCCGGGGCCGCGCTTTCGAGATGGCGGTCAGGAGAGTCGACTTGCCGGCGTTGGGAAAGCCGACCAAGCCGACATCGGCCATCAGTCGGAGTTCGAGCCGGAACTCGCCCGATTCGCCCGGCTCGCCCGGTTGGGCGAATCGGGGTGCCTGGCGACGGGCGGTTGCGAAATTCCGGTTGCCCAGACCGCCCCGCCCGCCACGACACAGCACGAAACGCTGTCGATGTTCGGTGAGATCGGCGACCAGCTCTCCTTTTGGGGTCTGTTTCGGCTCAGACGAGACCTGAGGACCAGCCGCCTCGAGGTCGATCTCCATGGCTCGACCGGCTGGGCCGTCGAGGATCCGGGGATTCGCAAAGGCCTCCTCAGGCTCGAGGCCGTCTTCCGGGGGCGGTGAATCGACCGGTCTGGCAGTGGGCAGTCCGGCTTCGACCGGTGTGGGGGGCAATCGCCAGACCAGGGTGCCGCAGGGCACCTTCACGACAAGGTCCTTCCCGGCGTGACCATCCATGCCTTTGCCCAGGCCGTGCTCGCCACTCTCGGCGGTCAAATGGGGCTGATAGTACTGGGCGATGAGGTTGTTCAGATCGTGGTCGGCTTCGAGAATGACATGACCACCGGCGCCGCCGTTGCCGCCGCTGGGTCCTCCCTTGGGCCGGTAGGCCTCGCGCAGAAAAGCGACGCAGCCGCGTCCGCCTCGACCGGCTTGGGCGCGGATTCTAACTTCGTCGACGAACATAACAGTTGGCGAAAGTGTGGCTGGGCACGATTCGAGGCCTCGACCAGTTCGCCCCTCGATAAGGGGATTCGCAACGGAAGAAAAAAAAGGCGAGGTTGCGCACCTCGCCTCGAATGCGAGAAAAAGCCGCTAATTCTTCGCCGGAGTCGCGGCTGCAGGTTCGACGTTGATACGGCGTCCGTTGTGGTCGAATCGCACCTTGCCATCGACCAGAGCAAAAAGTGTCCAATCGCGTCCGACGCCGACGTTGGTTCCCGCGACGAACTTGGTGCCGCGCTGTCGCACGAGAATGCTGCCGGCGCGCACGGATTCACCGCCGTACTCTTTCACGCCCAGCCGCTTGCCATGACTGTCGCGGCCGTTTCGAACGCTGCCGCCGCCTTTCTTGTGTGCCATAAGTCTGAACCTAGAGCTTGATTTCCTTGATCTTGACCACCGTCAGTTCCTGGCGGTGCCCGACCTTGCGGTGGTAACCCTTGCGACGCTTCATCTTCCACGCGATGAGTTTGGGTCCCCGCTTGTGCTCGATCACGTCGCCCACGACGCTCGCCCCGGCAACGGTCGGAGAGCCGACCGACACCTGGCCGTCGCGATTGACCAACAGGACCTGGTCAAAAGTGACCGGCTGCCCCGCCTCGGTCTCGAGACGCTCAATTTCGAGTGTGTCGCCCGTGGCGACACGATACTGTTTGCTGCCTGTTTGCAGGACTGCGTACATAGCTGAACCTGTCGAAAGCGGTGGATATGACCAGAAGACCCAGGAGGTGTCAATCCTCGTTTTCGGCAACTTTTTCTTGTGTCTCGCCAGCCCGCATGTTTCATGGAGTCGTGACCACGGCGAAGCCCAAACTCCAAGACGCGCACCCATGCGGGCGGGCACCGACTCACGATTTGCGTTGAACGCACACTCAATTGAGCAGACTCACAGTCACATGAACACTCGAGTCCATGCCCTGTCTCGCCGCCATTTCCTCCGGGTGTCGGGCGCCGCGGCGGCCGGCGCCGGTGTTGTCGGCCTGCCCACCCTTATTCCGGGGCGGGTGTTGGCCGCCGCCGGACGGCCCGGGGCCAATGAACGGTTTGTTGTCGCCCACATCGGGGTGGGGGGGATGGGGATGACCCACGTGGCGAACATGCTGCGTTTTCAGAAGGAAGGCAAGGTGCGCATCGCCGCCCTGTGCGATGCGGATGACAACCACCTCGAAGCGGCGGTGAACAACGTGAAAGGGGGCGCGGCTGTCGCGCCCTACCGGGATTACCGCTACATCATCGAGCGGAAGGACATCGACGCGGTCCTGATCGCGACGCCGGACCATTGGCATGCGGTGCAGACCGTCCACGCCTGCCAGAGCGGAAAGCACGTGTACGTCGAGAAGCCTTCATCGGTCACCGTTCGGGAAGGCGAGGCGATGGTCAGGGCGGCCCGGGACAACAAGGTGGCCGTCCAGGTCGGCGCCCAGGCGCGCACGGCGAAAGGCGCGTGGCAGACCTGCCGCGCCATTCGCAACGGGATCGTTGGCACGGTTCGCAAGGTGACCTGCTGGCACTATCCGAACCCAGTCGACGACAAACCGCTTCCGGACGCCGAGCCGCCTGAGGGCTTGGATTGGGATCTGTGGTTGGGGCCGCTGCCCTGGCGGCCTTTCAACCGTCGCTATCATCCGGCCAATTTCCGCTGGCTGCTCGAATCGGGCGGCGGGAACATTCGGGATCGCGGCGCGCATCAGTTCAGCACCGTGTTGTGGTGCATGGACGCGGACCATCAGAAGTCGTTCACGGTCGAAGCGACCGGCCGCGCCCCAAACGGCGGCCTGTGGGACAACCCGGTCGAGATGCACGTGGTCTACCAGTTCAGGAATCCGGATTGGACGCTCGAATGGGGCCAGCCGGGCAACAAGGTCGGCCAGACCGAATTCGGCAATGTCTTCTGGGGCGACAAAGGCCATCTGATTCTCGAATGGGAAGGCGGGTATCGTCCGGCCAACCCCGAGGCGATTGCCTTTCAACTGCCTCCCGGCGGCAAGGAGGTGTATCGGACCGACGAGTACGAAGACTTCAACATGAATCACAAGGCCGACTGGTTTAAGTCCATTCGCGAAGGGCACCTGCGTCCGGCGGTCGATATCGAGATTGCGCATCACACGGCCAACCTCTGCAACCTGGGCAACCTGTCGTACATCCTCGGCCGCAAGCTCGTCTGGGACGGCGAGAAGCAGGAAGTCGTCGGTGACCCGGATGCCAACCGCCTGCTTGCCAAGCCTCAAAGATATCCGTATTGCCTGTAGCGACGCGCCGACACCCCCCCCCCGATATGATCAACCGTCGCCAATTCATCGCCGGCAGTGCCCTGACCCTTGCGGCCTCGGCGCTCGATGTTTGTGGCCATCCCGCCGACCCCGGCCCGAGGGCCAGCCATCCCCTCCGCCTCGCGACGTCCTCGATCCTCTTCAAAGACCTCCCGATCGAACAGGCCTGCCAACGCATCGCCGGGCTCGGATTCGAGGCCATCGACATCTGGTGCGCCTACGACAACTGCCCGCACCTGGATGATGTCCTGCAGCGGCTCGGCCCGGACGGACTTCGAGAGATTCTCGCCAGGCACAAACTCAAGCTCTACGCCTTCTCGACCTACGTCGGCGGTTACGCCAAGTACGCCGAACTGCTCGGCAAGGCCGGCGGCGGCGTCGCCATTCAAGGGAGCGCCGGTCCCTGCAAACCCGAGGAACTGACGACACGCATGCGTTCCTTTTTCGAGGGCCTCAGGCCGTTGGTCGAACTCGCCGAGAAGAACAACTCGTACCTTGCCATCGAGAACCACGGCGAGGCCCTGCTCGATGGGCTCGATTCCTTCAAGGCCTTTGTCGACTTGAACCGCTCCTCGCGGCTCGGCATCGCCCTGGCGCCTTATCACCTTCAGGCGCGGAACGCGTCGGTCGAGGAGGCGATCCGCATTTGCGGGTCGCAGTTGTTGTTTTTCTATGCCTGGCAGAAGGCAGACGGCTTGGGCCAATTGCCCGGTCATGGGCCCGCGGATTTCAAGCCGTGGCTGGGGGCTTTGGCCGAACAGAAGTACCGCTGGTACGTGAATCCGTTCATGCACGGCCACGTCCAACCCGAAATCATGGATGCCGCCCTGGTCAAATCGCGCGATTATCTGCGCGGATTGGCCCGGGCGGTGTGAGATGGAACAACCCGCAGAACCGATGACAATGAACCGTATCCACCGTCGCAGTTTCCTCCAACGCACTGGCGCCGCCGCGATTGGCGCAACCGCCCTGGGCCTGCCGCAAATCCTGCCGGCGCGTGTCCTGGGCGCAAGCTACACTCAGCCGAGTGCCAAGGACCGCCTCAACATCGCCCACATCGGCGTCGGGGGCATGGGCGGCGGCCACTTGGGTTACATGCTCGCCCGGCAGTCGCGCGGGGATGTCAATGTGGTGGCCGTGTGCGACGTGGATGAGAACCGCCTGGCTTCGGCGGTGAAAAGCACCGGCGGCAAGGCGACTCCGTACCGGGATTACCGCTACATCCTCGAACGGAAGGACGTCGATGCCGTCGTGATCGCCACGCCGGACCATTGGCACGCCTGCCAGACAGTCCACGCCTGCCAAACAGGCAAGCACGTCTATGTCGAGAAACCCGCATGCGGCACCATCGAGGAAGGCAAGGCCATGGTCCGCGCCGCCCGTGGAAACAGGATTTGCGTGCAGGTCGGTTCCCAGGGCCGGTCGCAACGCGAGGCCTTTCTCGCGCACCAGTACATCGCCAACGGCATGATCGGGAAGGTGCACACCGTCAAGTGCTGGCACTACGCCACGCCCTCCGATGACAACCCGGTGCCTGACAGCGAACCGCCCGCCGAGCTCGATTGGGATCTCTGGCTTGGCCCGCTCCCCTGGCGCCCCTACAACCAGCGCTACCTGCACGGTGTGTTCCGCTGGCTGCTCGAGTCCGGCGGCGGTCAGATCCGCGACCGCGGCGCGCACGTCATGAGCAACGCTCTGCACTTCATGAACGCCGATCACACCGGGCCGGTCTCGATCGAAACCAAGGGCCGCATTCCGACGCGCGGGCTCTGGGACAGCGCCATCGACATGGAGGTGACCTACCAGTTCAAGGACCCGGACTGGACCCTTGTTTGGGCGCAGCCGGGCGAAATGGTGCCTTACTTTGACCGTGACCGCGTCAAGCGGGAGGGCATTCGCGAAGGTTACGGCGCCGTGTACTACGGCGACAAAGACAAGCTCGTCGTCTGGGTGGGCGACGGCCAGGTCTA
>JAKLFY010000077.1 GCA_022710935.1 Verrucomicrobiota bacterium | reverse complement strand
CACCTCGTGTTACCACGACGCAGTAGCCTTCGGTTACAGGCGGGTGAACGTTCCGCCTGACAGGGACTTTCACCCTGCTGTGTGTACGCCTCCACAGGCGCACGAGCGCGGACGGCTCGTCCGCAGCACGAACCGCTGGAGCGCGACGGTCAGCGCAACGAAGCGGTTGACCGCACCGCCTGCGGGCGGGGTCGCCCGCGCTCCGATACCGACAACCTCGGGATGCACCGCTCACGAAGGGGGGGCGGAGCATGAAGAGAAGAGTCACCCGGACTTCATGACCGTCCTGAATTCATGAGGCCGTCTCGCCGTCGCTCGACACAGCGGGCTTTCGAGCCCAATACTCGCCTCATGCGATTTCTTGATCGTGCTCTCCACCTGTTTGTCGCCGTCTGCGTTTTAGGCACGGCGATTCTTGCGACTCGATCGGGCCAGGCCGCCACTGCACCTGGGCTCGTCAACGTGCGCGACCATGGCGCCGTGGCGGACGGGCGCACCCTGGACACCGCGGCGCTCAACGCTGCGATCGCTGCGTGCGCCGAGGCGGGCGGCGGCCAGGTGCATTTCCCCCCGGGCCGCTATCTGTCCGGCACGCTCCGCCTGCGCAGCGGGGTCACCCTTCATCTCGATGCCGGCGCCCGCTTGATCGGCACGACGAACCTGGCCGAGTACAGCCAGCCGAACCTACCCGACATCCTGCCCGAGGCCAAATGGGGCAAATGGCACCGGGCACTGATCCTGGCCGAGAACGCGCAAGACATCGGCATCGGCGGAACCGGAATCATCGACGGCAACCGCGTGTTTGACCCGACGGGCGAGGAACGGATGCGCGGCCCGCATACGATTGTGCTGGTCAATTGCCGACGATTCGCCCTGCGCGACGTAACCATCATCGATTCGGCCAACTACGCCCTGTTCGCCCAGGTGAGCGACGCGATGGATATCCGCCAGGTCACGTTCATCGGTGGCTGGGACGGCGTCCATTGGCGTGGCGCGCCGCAGCGCTGGTGCCGCGACGTCCGGATCACCGGCTGCCGGTTTTACACGGGCGACGATGCCATTGCCGGACGGTACTGGGACAACACCGTCATCTCCGACTGCATCATCAACTCGTCCTGCAATGGGATTCGCCTGATCGGTCCCGCGACGGGCCTGATCGTCGATCGCTGCCTGTTTTACGGCCCGGGGGAGCAGCCTCACCGCACCAGCCGTGAACAGCGCCGCACCAACATGCTCTCCGGCATCATCCTCCAACCCGGCGCCTGGGACGCCACCCAGGGTGCGCTCGATGATGTCCTGTTGTCCAACAACACGATGCGCAATGTGGCCGCTCCCGTGACGCTCTGGATCAAACCCGGCAACACCGTCGGGCGCGTCACTGTCGCCGGCCTGACCGCCACGGGCGTCTATCGCTCCGCCCTCTCGGTCGAGAGTTGGGCCGACACACCCATCACCAATGTCGTGCTCCGCAACCTGAGCATCGAATGGGCCGGAGGGGGAACGGCGGCGCAAGCCAGGCAACCGGTGAGGGGGCCCGGGGTCGATGCCCGTCCGCTTCCCGCCTGGGGAATCTACGCGCGGCATGTCGAGGCACTGACGGTCGAGGATGCGCGTCTGAGTCTCGCGGCGCCAGACCTGCGTCCGGTGATCTTCGCCGACAAGGTGGGGCGTCTTGTCCTCGACCATGCGCGCTTCCCGCGCCTCGACGGCGTCGAGCAACCGGTCGCAACCGACGAAGTCAAGTCCCTCACTGTTGTCCCTCCGTGACCTTCCTGACCGCGGACGCGCCCGGAATCTCGAAGCTGTTCACCCGGATCGGATTTGGGTAGAAGGTCGGCCATGAACGTGTCTCTCCGTCCCGGCAGGCTGCTTGCGCATTTGGCCGTCATCGTTGCCTTGAGTCGCTGCGCATCCGCTCAATCGGCGTCCCCTGCCGCCCCCGAGGCCCATACCACGGGCGGCAAGGCTCTGGCGGCCAGTCCCGGGCCGGTCTCGATCGACGGCCGGCTGAATGAGCCCCAGTGGGACGGCGCCGAATCCATCCGATCCTTCTCCTTCCCCTGGTCGTCCAAGCCGGCACCGGCGACCGAGTTCCGGGCCTGGGCGGACGCAGACCACTTCTATTTCGGTTTCACGGCGGAGGACAGCGATCTTGTCGTCGAGACGCAGTTCGACGGCGAATCGACACTCGACCGCGAGGACCGGGTCGAGATCTTCTTCGCCTGCGACGAGACGCTCGAGCGCTACTATTGCATCGAGATCGATCCCCTGGGGCGCGTGCACGATTACGCCGCCAAGCATTACCGTCAGTTCGACAGCACCTGGAATTGCCCCGGTCTGCGCACCGCCGGCACGCGCGGTCCGCGCGGCTACACGGTCGAAGCCGCGGTTCCCTTTGCCACGCTCAGCGACTTGCTGGGTCGGGCAACGGGGCCGGGCGCGGCTCTGCGCGTCGGTC
Organism: Verrucomicrobiota bacterium; assembly: GCA_022710935.1. Taxonomy (GTDB): domain Bacteria; phylum Verrucomicrobiota; class Verrucomicrobiia; order Limisphaerales; family J093; genus MWFF01. The sequence continues at coordinate 27,244 of JAKLFY010000077.1, read as the reverse complement.
TGTTCCGCGCCGAGTTCCGCCCCGGCGCCTTGGGCGATGCGCCGGACAACTGGATCAGTTGGGTGAGGCCCACGACAACTGAGCCGGATTTCCATGTGCCATCGGCGTTTCGAAAATGGCGCATCCCGACCTCCGGCAGCGAACCCACACCCGCCTTTCGCACCCGCGGCGTCGTGCTCGTGCCCGACGACCTGTCGCTGGCCGACTGGCCCGATCGGGCTGCAAAGGCCGGCCTGACCACCGTCGCGCTGCACCACGGGACTTCCCCGGCGACGGTGGCCGCGTTCATCGGGTCGCCGTCCGGACGCGCCTTTCTCGATCGCTGCGCGCAGCTTGGCCTCGATGTTGAATACGAACTGCACGCCATGAACGAACTGCTGCCGCGCAGCCTCTTCGCCGCGGAGCCGCTCCTTTTCCGCATGAACGAGCAGGGCGAACGCACCGCCGACGCCAACCTCTGCGTGCATTCGGCGCGCGCGCTCGAAATCGTGTCCACCAACGCCCTCCGCCTGGCGCGCCAGTTGCGACCCACCACCGGACGATACTTCTTCTGGGGCGACGACGGTCTGCCGTGGTGCCGGTGTCCGCGCTGCCGCGAGTTCACGGAATCGGACCAGGCGCTCCTCCTCGAAAACCACCTGGTGCGGGCACTGCGCCAAAGCGATCCCGCGGCCCAACTGGCACACCTGGCCTACCACAACACACTGGCCGCTCCCCGCCGGGTCAAACCCGAGCCGGGCGTCTTCCTCGAATTCGCACCCATCCACCGCGGCTATGACAAGCCGTATCGCGAGCAGACCGGACCGGAGGTCCGCGACGCGCTGGCGGCACTCGAAGCCAATCTGCGCGTCTTTCCGACGCACAGCGCCCAGGCCCTCGAGTACTGGCTGGACGTCTCCCGGTTTTCCGGATGGAAACGCCCGGCGGTCGAGTTGCCCTGGCGCCGCGACGTCGTCGAGGCCGACGCCGCCACCTATGCGCGCCTGGGGATCCGGCACGTCACGACCTTCGCGGTCTGGATCGACGCCGATTATGTCCGGCGCTTTGGCGAGCCGGCGGCCCTGGCCGAGTACGGCGCAGCCCTGCGCGCACCAGAGGATCGATCCCAGGCTCCGCGCTGAACCATGACGCCGTTATCGAGGTGACGCAACTTCGCGAAGTCCACGCGCTTCAGATCCGCTTCGAGAGACACCCCGACCGTCGCACCAGACCTCAGATCGGCAGTCGACGCAGTCGCCAGTCGGGTCATGCTCGTCGACCGATATGGATGACTCACCCGCCAGCCATCCGCCAATGGAGTTCAAGGATCGCCAGACCGGCTTGATCGTGTTTGGCATTCTGGAGATTCTGCTCGGATGCCTCTGCGCCCTCCTGGTTCCCTTGATGATATGGGGGCAGGCGATGTCCGCTCAGGCGACCGGCGGAGCACCCAACTTCCGCATGGCGATTCCGGGCGCACTGGTGTACGCGATGCTGGCCGTGGCGCTCGTCTGGCTGGGCATCGGTTCGATGCGGTTTCGTCGCTGGGCACGCGCTCTGTTGCTGATCCTGTCACGGGGAGGGCCAAGGGCTGTCGTTTCTCATCACCTGATCCAAGACCGAACCCTGGAAACGCGAGGGGCGGGAGCGCGCCGGCGAAGCTCCCGGTTCTGCGAGTCCACCGACGAACGGCTACCACGCTGTCGGCGTGGACGTTCGTCCCCTCGATGCCAAGCCGCGTGTTTCGAGATCGTCACCACCGCCGTCGGTCATCTGCCGGTGCCGGAGTGGGTTTTCCGCGAGTTCGAACTGCCGGTTGAGCAGCGCAACTTCCGCTACGAGGCAATGCTCTACCTGGCTCTTTGCGCCTGCGGTCTTGGCGTCTTTGGGTTTTGTCTCTGCTAAGTGACGTGGGCCAAGGCGACGGCCACGGTCGCGACCCGTGTGGTCAACGGCAGCGGTTGACCGAAGCAACTCCGGTTGAACGATTCCAGCGCACACCCCGTCTGTGCACATCGCAGTCAGACTTCGCAAGGTGACTGCTATGCGGGTTAGAAAAGCAAAACCGCGCCGGGCCTGAACGATGGAGAAATGCATCAGACTGTTTCCATCGCAGAACACCTTCAGAACCGACACGAGGCTCTTGGTTTCCTTTCTGGGCGCGGTTTTGCCACAGCCCGGATATGAAACTCCGCGAAGCCTTATGAAATATCCGGGCTAAGCGCTTCATCTCTCAGGAAACGCACCCTTGGGCTCCGCGGTTTCATAGCCGAACCGCTGCCATTTGATGCTGACTGATGAACTCAGGACCGGGTTTGGCGTCCAGCGGGCTTGACCAAGGAGCGGAGCGCCCTGACCGCTTCCGGCTCCTTGTAGTGCCGTTTGAGGCCCGCCTCGCTCAACAGGCCCGCCGGCACCCGTGCGATGAACTCCGGGAAGCTCCGCTCTGTGCGGTCCCGCAGCAGCTTCTGTCCCGTCTTCGAGAGCCAGAAGTCCTCCTCCGCCTTCGCCAATGCAATGCCGGCCTCCTCCGGACTGAGGTTCTCGCGCTTGGCCAGGAGCCAAACCAGCTCGGGGTCGCCGGGCAGGCAAACCGGGAATGGCACGAACTTCAGGACAACCTCTGGCTCGCCGTCCTCGTCGGCCGACGCAGCCCGCGGGTTGATCTGAATCTCGCCGGTCAACTGGCCGCCATCGGACAGGGAAACCTCCACCGAGAGGCTCTTCTCCTTCCGGTTCGGCTTGACCGTCACATCGCCCTCTCCGAACGCCGCGGCGAGCTGAGCTTTTACCTCCGCCACGCTCGGCGGTTCCAGGTTCGGCAACGCCGCCCGTGCGCAGAACTTCTCAAAACCCACGGCCCGAGCCTTGGCCTGAAGCTCTTTCTCCACGGCCTGGTAGATCTTACCTGCCAGCAAAGGGTCGTGGGTGGCCTTGGGCAAAACTTGTTTCAGCAATTCCAGCAACTGGTTTTCCGGGGCAGCCTTCGTTTGCTTCTTCATAATGAAACTGGGGGCGCACTTGTGCCAGACTTGTGGCCGCAGTGCAAGGCACTCCGCGGCGGTCGGCGACTGCCACTCAGTTCTTGGGCCAAGCCGTTGGGCTTGCCTCGGTGGTTCGGATCGAGCCTCATCTTCGGAGTTCGGTATGCACATCGAGTTCTTTTGCGCGGACAATGTGCGCCATGTGGCGCCATCCGGCCACGATTTCACTAATGGACGGGGCGCAATCCGCCGGTGGACGGTCTTGCCGGCGGGTGAAGCGTCGGGCGCGCTCCTGCGTTGCTTAGCCCTGGCAAGTCTGGGGCAGCGGCAAACGCCCGTGTTGGCGGCCAAACTCAGCGCAACGTTGGGCGTACGTTCCGAGCGTCCGGCGCGACTGGAGTACACGCTCGTCTACCACGCCCCGCAAGAGCGGGCGCCCCACCGCCCCGTGCGCCGGCAGTCGGGCTGGCGCCTCTGGGCAGATGGCCATGTTGCCCCCCTGTCACGGGCCGCCATGCGCTCAACCAGACCAGGAGCGGCGTACAGCCGTCCGGGACTCGGCAGGTCGCACATCGGGCGGCTGTTGATCGGCTATGGCCGTCGGATCACACCCCACGCCGGCACGGACCAGTTCGGCATTTACCCGGACCAGCGGGTGAGGCGTTTTGCCGGATTGTTCGATGTCCGGGCGCGCGTCACGGACCCGCTGGCCTTTCTTCAGCGCCTTCGCCAGAAGAGCTGTTATCGGGCGGGACGCGCGCGCGCCTTGCTCGCCCGGCTGACTGTCGACCTGTCAGGGTGGCTCGGCTGGGACGTCGCCGACAGCCTGACTCGACCCGGCGAGTTGGAAGAGCGTTGGAAAGGCGCGCCTGCAGCGCGGCGGACGCCGGCGGTCGTGCTTCTCGACATCGCCAGGCACGCTTACGACGCCACGGAACATTCGTTCGATCCGAACCCGCTCATGCAGCCCGGCGTCGTGTTGCTGGCCGCGGCGGATGCCTGGTGCGAAACCCGCGGCCTGGCGCGTTTTCTCGGGTTGCTAGGCACGCGGTTTCCCAACCTGCAATTCGTCGTCACGCTTTCGGCATCGGCTCGCCGCAGTTTCCCGGCGCAATTGGTCCGGCAACGCCTCCCGATTCCCGAGGCCCAACCGCGCCCAAGACCGATCCCTGTTCGCCGGTTGGCCCCCTCGACCGTGTTGCTGGTGGACGCGGACGGCACTCTGCCGAACCTGGCTCTGATGAAGCTGAGCCGGCATTTCAAGTCCCGAGGCCGGAGGGTGGTTTTGGCGCGTGGCGTGCGTTCGCTTCCCCTGGCCGGGACGGTGCTGGCCAGTTGTGTGTTCAGCACGGCGGCGTCGGCGAAGCGAGTCGGGGTGCTGCGGGATCGGTTCGGGGACACTCTCCAACTGGGCGGTTCGGGCGTCGATCTCCACCGACGCCTGGCACCGGAGATCGAGGCTCTGGCTCCAGATTACGCGCTGTACCCGGAGCTCGGTGACCGCGCCATCGGTTTCCTGACACGCGGGTGTCCCATGCATTGTCCCTTCTGCATCGTGCCGAAGAAGGAGGGACTGCCGCGCCGGGTCAGCGATCTGGACACTTTGCTGCAAGGGCGCAAGAAGCTGATCCTGCTCGACGACAACCTGCTGGCTCACGCCGACGGCCTCGAGTTGCTCGAGGAAATGGCCCGCCGCGGTTTGGAGGTCAACTTCAACCAGACCCTCGATCTGGGGCGGCTCACGCCCGAGGCGGCCGGTTTGCTGCGCCGCATTCCCTGCACCAACGCGGCGTTCACCCGCCGCACATACTATTTCAGTCTTAATGACGCGCGTCGCCTCGATCTGCTGCGCCGACGGTACGCTCTGCTGCAACCGTGCCGCTCGGACAACGTCGAGTTCGTCTGCATGTACGGGTTCAACACCACGTTGGCGGAAGATGTCGAACGGTTTCGCTTTCTCCGCTCGCTGCCGGGGGCGTATGTGTTCGTCCAGCGTTACCAGCCCATCCCCGGCGCTCCGCCGGCGAACCTCGACCGATTCTTCGACAACCGGGCCGACGCCCTGATCAACGAGTTGGTGCGAATCATCTATCGCCAGAACATGAAGAGCATGGAGACGTACTATCGCTGGCTGGCTCTCCAATACGCCGCACAGTGTGGGCGCATCCATCACGTCCTGGTCGAGACGCTGTTCCGATACAACGGCCGCTCGCGTATGGCGGGATTCCTGCACCGACTGGAAAGACTGTCTGCCGCCCACGGCGAGCCCGCCACTGGTCCGTGAACCTTGACCACCTCCGGGCTCTGCTTCCTTCCGCTTCCACCATGCAGGATGATGGCGAGTAGGCGGTCGTGATTTGACACATCCATTTGATACTCGGGGGCTGGAGATGAGTCCTTGTGGGTCCTTGAGAATTCCGCGCGGCTTCACCAGCATCATTACGGAGAAGAAATCCTGTCCGCGTGAATCCGCTTCGGGCCCAGCGGCGTCCTGCTCGCCAATCTGATATGAGATCACCTGCGCTTACCGCTGCAGTCTGCGCTGCGCTCACGCCGCTCGGCGAGCATAACGATGATGCAGGCCGCCGACCAACGGCAACTCCACCACTTTGCCCTGCTCGGGGGGCTCGACCGCACGTGGTATGGGGCTGTCGTGCTCCAGAGATCGATGCGGGCGGACGTTCTCGTAATACTCGACGTAGGCTTGAAGCACCTCGCGTAGATGCTGCTCGCTGAACACCACAACCCGATCCAGACACTTGCGCCGGATTGACCCAATGAGCCGCTCCGCATAGGGGTTCTGCCACGGACACCTCGGCGCGATCAGCTTCTGCTTGATCCCCATCCGCTCGACCCGCCGCACGAAGACGTCCCCGTAGATCGAATCCCGGTCCCGCAGAAGGTATTTTGGGGCCCTGTCGTACGGAAAGGCATTGACCACCTGCTGGGCGGTCCACTCGGCGGTTGGCGACTCCGTGGTGCTGAAGTGGACGATTCGGCGCCGATGGTGTGTGACCACAATCAGCACGTAGAGCAAGCGAAAGGTCGCCGTGGGGACCACGAAGAAATCCATCGCCGCAATGGCCGCCCCATGATTCCCAAGGAATGTCCGCCAACTCTGCGAACGTCGCCCGCCGGACGATGGCCGATACTTCCGAATCGTGGCGGTTGAGACGTGCACGCCAAGCTTCGCCAGTTCATCCCGAATCCGCGGGCTTCCCCAGGTCGGATTGGCCGCCCACATACGACGGATGAGTTGAATCACGTCCCGATCCACTGCGGGTCGTCCGACTCGACCGCCAGACCGCCAGCGCCAGAAGAGTCTGAAACCAGCCCGGTGCCAGCCGATGACGGTCTCGGGCGCCCAGAGGATCAGCACAGCCCTCCAGCCGTCCCAGGTTCTCCTGAGCGTTGCCCAGAAGCAACGGTCCCACGCACGAAGAATCGGTTTGCGTGCCTGTCGTTTCAGGACCCCGATTTGATGTCGGAGGGCGAGGACCTCCAAGGCGAGTTGGTGCTTGGACCGGAACCACGCCAATAGGTAGCCAAACAGAGCGGAAAGGACAGCGATCATGCTCCAAGAGGATGAAGACAAATCGCGCAACATCAACAACTTCCTGATGTGACGGAATTTCTGCCACCCACACGGGGAGTTCAGGTGCACGGAGGCAGGCACGCCCGGCACCTGGATCCAGATCAGGCCGGCGGCCGTGACGGCTGATCCGTCTAGCGGCACGATCCCGACTGGCTACTTGATTTGGAACGTCACCACCGGCCACATCAAGCGGCACGCGGGCGGGTACGTGTGGGAGGTGCCGGAGGCGTAGCGTGAAACGGCCTGCGCACGCTCACCACCGGCCCGCTGCCCCACCGCACGATGCACAAGGCGGAGGACTACGCGTGCTGACCCGCAGCCGCACAGCCGTGATGCGCCGCCGGCCGAGGAGAATCACAGCCAGCCCGCCGAGGAGGAGAGCTCCTGTCGACGGCTCAGGAATGATGATTCCCTCCCGGAACCAGCAGTCCACGCTGACGTCAGGTCGGCCCATCGCGATCCATGTGCCACCTGGGTAATTGTAGACCTCTTCCCTAATGTCGAAATACCAAGTGTCGCCCGAGATGATTCGGGGCTCAAAATAGTACATCACGTGCGGCACTACAGAAACCTCATGCGTAAACAGGAAATCCGCTGTTCCGACAAAGCTGTCGGGCATCTCCACGACCAGACTCGTGCCCACAATCGGCCCTGTGATCGAGTCCGAACGCAGGTTCATGACCATACTCGCGCCAGTCGTGTTTCCCGGTCGTCCGTCCCTAAACGCCATGCGGATGAAGCCGACCCCCGACAGAGACGGCGTAAACGACTGGCCATAACCCGGCGGCTCGTCTACCGCAAGTATTCCTCCAAAGACGACCGCCGGCTCGGTGGTCGAGGACTGCTGATCGTAGACAAACACGCCTTGGCCCGTGGCACCGTCAGCCAGCAGCCAAGGCAAGAGCAAAAGGACAAAGGCACGCCTCATAGGTCGCTACGGAAGAGTTGGCAAACTGACCGGCGCAAACGTGACTTGCTCGAAGTGCCACCCATAACCGCTCGGATACGGGATGCGCACGCTCACCACTGGCACACCGTCCCACCGCGCGATGTACAAGGCAGCCGGCTGCATGTGCTCCCCCGCCTGCGTGATCAGCAACTGGCCCACGTAGTCGGCGAAGTAGGCCCTCGGGATCTTCAAGATGGCGCCGCCAAAATTGTCGTACGCTGTGCAGTAAAGGTCCTGGTCAGGCGGGATCAGATCGAAATCCTCAGGGTGAATCCCCAGGGAATACGGTGTCGCTGCGCCGTTCGTGTCGACGGCGTAGATGACGCCGCCGTACTCATTGCCGGTGAGAATCTTCCCTGCCCAGTCTCCCCACATCGGATCGTCCGGCAACACCGCCACGCCCTCCAAGTGGCTGGTTTCAATCGACGCAATGAGCGTCGGTGCTCCAGCCGAGTTCACTCGCCAGAGCTGCCGTGGCCCGCCCTGTTCATAGGGCCGCCCGGTGACCGCGATCAGGTCCCCGCCGAAGATTCCGGTCTGATCGAAAGCAAGAGCCCCACGAAACAGCTCGTCCGTCGGTGGGGGCAGATTCGCCCAGTTCAACGTCACACCTGTCCCGTCGGCCGACACCCGCCCGATCTGGCCCTCCACGCCAGTCCCGAAGTACAGTTGGCCTTGCTGCCAGCCGCTGGCCGTCTGCTTGGCAGTTGCGAGCTTGACTTCCTCAGGCAGCCCGGACACCGACGACCAAGGCGTCACCTGGCCGTTGGTGTCGATCTTGGCGAAGTTCCACGGGTCGCCGCTCGTGGCAGCGTTGTACGACACGATCAGCGAATCGAGCGGCCCGTGGTAATCAATGCCCACCGGCCCGTCGAGCACCGCTACCGGCACAAACGCCGGGCTCAGAATGGTCACCGTGGCCTCGCGGAATAGCGGATCGATGAGGTACTCGCCCGTCAACTCCAGCGTCAGCGTCACCGTCTCGTCGAACTCAGCCAAATCGTCGTACAACGCCTCGATCAAGATGCTCGCGCTATCTTCTTGGGCCGGGATCGTGACGGTGCCCAACAGCGCGGTGTAGTCATCCCCATTGCTGGCGGTGCCGCTGATACTGTACACCACGTCCAGGGATTCGGTAATCGGCCCCGTGCGAGACACGGTGAACGCGCCGGGGTCCCCGGGAGGATTGTTGTTTAGTCCGGGTTCGGTTGCATCCGGGTCCCATGAGAAGATATCGACGATCGCTTCCCCTTTCAGCGCGCGGAAGAAACGGACCGGCTCTCCGGTCGCGGTCAACATCACTGGTGTCTGGTCCGCCGAGCCGGTCACGATGGCCTCCGGCTTCCAGCGTGGAGTGCCCAGGTCGGTCGTGCTGAACACTTCATAGTGATCCTCTGCTACCGTACCATGCAGAATGAGAGAAACAGCACTCTCAGTTGCCGCCGTGATTTCCAGCCACAAATCTCCAGGTCCGTAGCTCAAGGTCCCGACAGGCGTGCTCGCCAGTTCCCGCTCCGCCGCAAGCGCCTGGGCGCGGGCATCGGCGTCAGCCTAACGTTGGTCATAGTCCACCGTCCGGTCATCGTACACGAACCGGTCCGCTTCGATCCAGTAGACGGGCAAATCCGGAAACGGGTTTGCCGGGAAGGGCGGGTATGTGGGGTGCTGAAGCGAGTAGAAAAGGCCTGGCGGCCGGACGTCCCGAGCGGCAGACTGCGCCCTTGGGCTGCTAATCTCAACCAGGGCCAGAAGGGCTAAGGCCGCAGGCAAGATGCGACGTACCACGGGAGAGATGGGCCACGCCGGTCGGTTTTGGTACGGAGGGGGCGTCGGGCGCATTTGTTCGTTTGACATAAGCGGTATCGTTGATTTACGGGGGGGCCTCGTTTGCGTGTGTCCGCACATGGTGCTGCCTTCTGCCGGCAAACAGCCAAAGAGGGATGCCCCGGCGGATCCGCATAGGCACCGAACATGCGTCGCGACTTGACGCACCCCGCGCATTCCCCTGGTTGACCATTAACTCACCTGCTACCACTTCCCGAGCGAATGTCAACCGCGAATGTCAATCACGCAGTTGCATCAGCATTGGCTCCAGGGATGGATGGGCAGGGAGCATGGACAACAACCCGGACGCAGCACCCCAATTGAGCGATCAGGCACGTGACGCCGCACCGCCCGTGTTGAGTTCAGCGAGGCTGCCCGCCACAATGCCCGACTTGAACCTGCCCTCATCCGGCCGGCTCCGACCGCCAAGATGTTTGGCAAATGTTTGGTTCTGCGCCTTTCTGGCGATTTCTGGCGAATACTGGTGCATGGGAGGGCCAGCCGACAAGAATCATGCCAAGTGGTCGAGGGGGCGCGGATTTGGACTTGGGCTCGGCAGGCCCTCTCTCGGCGCCAAGATGTTTGGCAAATGTTTGGTTATCGGGCATAGGAAGGCCCTAAATTGCAGGGGTTTGCATGGGCTTGCCGGTTTGGCAACGAGAAGCAATAAACCCCTGCGAGCCAGGCTGGCAGGGGCTTGAAATTGGTTGCGGGGGCTGGATTTGAACCAGCGACCTTCAGGTTATGAGTCTGAAGGTCCACAGTTCAATTCTCTGTTGCAGTTTCCCTGCCGTGGTTCTGCAGTGAACCCGCCGGCCAATCGCGCTCCGTGCTGGCGGCAGCGTCCGCCTCGGACCTCTGATATGATACTCTCGTTTGATACTGAGGGCCTGGAATTCGGTCCCTCGCAGTCCGCTTCGGTTCTCGGCGACTGCCATCCAACGCGTTGATGGGAAGTTATTTGTCCTCCTCAGTCCCGATCAGGTTCGGAGGGACTCTTAGCCTGGATTCAATTATGAGGCACCTGCCCTGACCCCGGCTGGGAACACGGTTGCCGTTCCAGCGCAGTCACCAGGACGCAATAGAGCCACTTCGTTTCTCAGTTGCTGCTCCAGTGGCCCGAATTCCGAGCAGCCGTGACCCACGATCAAGTCGGATCGGTTTGGATCGGGAGCCCAAAACAAACCACCTAACGGCGAAGAATCCGATCTTCAATGGGCCACCAGACGTTTTGCCATTGCATCGCTGTGCTCGCTCCTGAGGTGGCTGTACGTTTTGGCGATGAGAACCCCGCCGTCGCGATGTCCCTGCCACGCGGCGATGGTTTTGAAATCAATGCCAAGTTCAATCGCACTAGTGATGAAGCAGCGACGAAGGGAGCGCGGAGAGAAACTAGGAAAGCCAAGGCGCTTGCATGCTGCCGCCAAAGCTTTTTTGGGGTCTCGCACCGCAAACACTGCTTGTCCTTGGCCGGTCCCCCTTCTTGCTTTCAGTCTCTGGAGAAACGGCAAAACCTGGGGATAGACTGGAATGGAATACCCGGTGTCCGTCTTCACTCGGTAAAGGGTGACTCGCATTGCCACAAGATCGATGTGCTCCCACGTCAGGTTGGCACACTCGGCGGTTCCCACTCCGGCGAGTCCCATGAACTCGACAAGGTCGGCAGTCTCGTCCGCCTCTGCATTGTACTTTTGGGATCGGATGTCCTTCACGAGCGCCTGGAATTGCTCCCACGAAGGCGTCGGACGAATCGGCGTCTCGACCTTCAGGCCGTGTACGCCCGCGGCGGGGGATACCGCGATGACGCGGAGCTTCAGCGCGAGCTCGAACAAATGGCGCAGGAATCTGGCGTATTCGTTATAGGTCGCGTTTCTAAATCCCGGACGCTTGCTCGCGAGCCACAAGTCGAGGTGCCCGGGGTTCACGTTCTGAACCGAGACGTTGAGGCCGTGCGGCCAGGTTTGTTTGAAGCACTTGAGGATCGACCGCCGAGTCGCGGCCGTCTTGGGGGCGTACTGCGACAGGCGTTCTTCGTAAAGCCGCAGCAATTCCTCAAGCGTCATTTTGCCGGTCTTACGATCAATCCGTGAGGCGTTCTCCATTTCCTCGGCGAGACGCCGCTTGGCCAAGGCGCGGTCGGTTGTTCGCAAGCTGCGGGAAATCTCCTTGCCATTCGCTCGGAAGCGGGCAAAATAAACGCCGCTTGAGGTATATCGGTACATGTTCTCGGCAACGCGGCAGAATTCGCCGTGGCGGGTGTGCGTTTCGCTCATGCACTCCATTGAACCGCGTAGAAGCGCCGCGTGGAAGCAAAAAGTTCCCCGCCGATACTAGCGCCTCAAGTTGTTCATAGAGAATTGGTTGGGGTCGTAGCTCAGTTGGCAGAGCGTCTCGTTCGCAATGAGAAGGTCAGGGGTTCGACTCCCCTCGGCTCCACCATTCTGGATTAAGCAGTTGCGCCACCCAGCCCGGGTTTCGGATGGTTCCTTCAGGTGGTGAAAGACCCGGGCAAGGAGTCGTTGACGCCCCTCATCTGTCTGAGACGAAGCCTCCCCAGAATCCTCGAATCCCGGAGAATGGGCCCATCAGGTCAAGTTCTGTCTTCACCGCCGTCCCCTCCTTTTCGCGAGAATCCTCCGGAGCGAGGCGCGGGAGAGGAGAGACGGAACACAGGGGGGCTGGTTCATGAGGTCGGAGATTGGATTGGTCCGAGGCGCGCCTCGCTGGCGCGCATTTCTTACCAACCCCTGAAGAACGCAGGGCCGATGTCATCGGGAGGCGCAATCATGCGCGCCAGTGCGCGTCGGCGAAGTCCAGAAAGATCCGCCAATCGTCCCGTGTCATCGAGTGTTTCCCCGGCCGAATGGAGTAGCCCAACTTGCCGGCGCTGAGTCGTCCGGTTTCGGGCATGGTGCCGCTCTCCAATCCCCCGGCGTCCAGGAGGCGATAGACTGGCGCGGCGGCGCGGAGGACATCGAACTGGCCGGACGGATTGGCCCACTGATCCTCGATGGCATTCGAGAGCAGGACGGGGCGCGGCGCCATGAGCGCGACCAGGCAATGTTGATCGAACGGGAGCCGTTCCGGCTGCTCGTTGAACTGTTTGAAGGCGGCATTGAACCAGTGCGCGAACCGGTCGTTGATCTGCTTGACCGATTCTCCGATCTTGCCGCGGCTTGGCGCGGTGCCGCCACAGCCGGCCTGGTGGGGGATTGCCAGGCCGATCCGGTCGTCCAGGGCCGCGGCGAGCAGCGCCGTCTTGCCATTCCGCGAGTGGCCCACGGCTGCGATGCGCTTGGGATCGAGGTCGCGGTCGCGAACCAGGGAATCGACGCAGCGATGAAATCCCCATGCCCAGGCCGATATGGTGCCGCGGTTGGCCGGCTCCGGCGGGGCTGCGTCTCCGTCCCGCTTCGCCAGCCAGGCGTAGATGCCATCGGAAACCTCGGCGCGGTCGGAATCGACATCCGTGCTGCAGAATGAGGCGAGCGCGTACCCGCGATCAATGATTTGGGCCAGGTCCCAATCGGCGGCCTGGCTGCCCCGAGCCGTCTCGGTAGCCCGACCGTCGACGCACCCCGCGCAACTGCGGTAGAGCCATCCGCGCGTGAGCGGAACGCGCGGATCGTGGGTGAGCGCGTGGTTGCCGCAGAAATTCATGGCCACAAAGACAGGCACCCGCCCGCGCCGCGCGTTCGGCACGATCACCATGAGGTCAAGACGCGGCGCGGCGGGGTCGGCGAAGGAGATCTCAACTAGTTTCAAGGTCGCCTTGCCGCCGAGGAAATCGGGATACGACGCCTTGAGAGCGGATGTGGGCCTGGCCGACACCGCGGGCAATGGGCCGTACATGTAGTGTGCGAAGAGGGCTTTCAATTCGGGGCGGCGAACCTTGACCCATTGCCGTTTGGTCTCGATGCGCGTCCCGTCGAGGCAGACCAGCGGGTCGGGCAGTTCGGCGCGCGCGGGCAATTCGCTCACGGGCGGAAACAGTGCGGGCTGGGCCGACGCTTCGAGGTGCATTGAGCAGGCGGCGGCGATGCAGGCGATCCAGGGAACGAGCTTCGGTTGCATGGAGCGCGACTCTGCCGCTGACACTCGAAGCGCGCAAGGCGCCATTCGCGGATGGCATAAGCGGGCGGCTCCGCTTAGCCTGCGGGCAGATGTTGCACGCGGGTCCACGATGGAAGGCGCCTCTGATGCTCGTTCTGGGCACGGCGGGCTGGGCGTTGAGTTTCCCGATCATGAAGGCGGTGACGCTGGCGCAGCAGGCCATGCTGCCCGACGCGAGCAGTTGGTTTGCCGCGGCACTGTGCATGGTCTATCGGTTCGGCATTGCGGCGGGGGTGATGCTCGTCCTGTGCTGGCCGACCCTTGCCCGCATGACGCGTTCGGAGGTGTGGGAGGGTGTCGGATTGGGGGCCTTTGCCAGCGCGGGTCTGATCCTGCAGATGGACGGGCTGGCGTACACGGAGGCGTCGACCTCGGCCTTTCTGACGCAGTGTTACTGTCTGATCATCCCGATCTGGCTGGGCCTGATCGAGCGGCGCTGGCCCTCGGCGACCGTGCTGGTGAGTTGCGCATTGGTGGTCCTCGGCGTGGGGATCCTCTCCGAGATCGATTGGCGCACGTTCCGGCTCGGGCGGGGCGAGGCGGAGACCGTGTTGGCCTCGGTGGTTTTTGCGGCGCAGATCCTTTGGCTGCAGCGCCCCCGGTTTGCGGGGAACAACGTCAATCACTTCACGCTGGTCATGTTCGCGGTGATTTCGCTGTGCTGTTTCCCGATCGCCTGGGTGACGTCGTCCAGCCCGTCCGACATGGTGCGGGCGTACGGCACGCCGGCGCTTGGGCTTTTCCTGGGGGTTCTGGTGCTCTTCAGCACGCTGGGGGGCTACCTGCTGATGAACGCCTGGCAGCCCAAGGTGAGCGCCACGGAGGCGGGCCTGATCTATTGCGCGGAGCCGCTTTTCGCGAGTCTGGCGGCGGTCATGCTTCCGGCGTGGCTGTCCTGTCTGGCTCGAATCGATTATCCCAACGAAATCGTGGGCGGCAGCCTGGTCGCAGGAGGCAGCCTGATCACCCTGGCGAATGTGCTGATGCAAATGCCCGCTGGACGGCCTTCGACCGTGCGCTAGACTGCCCGCACCATGTCAGGCGAAGCGATGGCAGATCCCGATTTGGCGGCCGCGTCCAAGGTCAACTTGCGTCGTCCGGACGTGATGGAGGAGGTGTTGGCGCAGGTCGAGGCTCATTACCGGAGCAGCATGATCGAGCGCATCCGGGCGAACGGGGGCATGCTGACGTCCGGCAACCTGACCGTCAGACTGGCCAAGCAATTCGGGTTCTGCTACGGGGTCGAGCGGGCGATCGATCTGGCCTATGCCGCGCGCAGGGTCTTTCCCCCGCCCCGCCCGATTTATCTGCTGGGTGAGATCATTCACAATCCGGAGGTGAACGACCAGATCCGGCACATGGGGATTCAGACCATTCCGCCGCGGCCCAAGGCCGAGGACCTGGCGCGGGTCCAGCGCGACGATGTGGTCATCATTCCGGCATTCGGAACGGAGGTGCAGACCCGGCAGGCTCTTGCGGACAAGGGCTGCGTGCTGGTGGACACCACATGCGGCGACGTAATGAGCGTTTGGAAACGGGTAAGACAGTACTCGAAGGAGTCCATCACCAGCATCATCCATGGGAAAGCCAAGCACGAGGAGACCAAGGCCACCACATCGCAGGCCACCGCCTACGGGACCGGGCATTACCTGGTCGTGCTCAACCTGGCCGAGACCGACGCCGCGTGCGACTACATCCGGAATGGCGGACACAAGGACGCTTTCCTGGAGAGGTTCAAAGGGGCCCACTCGCCCGGTTTTGACCCGGACCGGCATCTCGATGCGGTGGGGGTTGCCAACCAGACCACGATGCTCCGCGGCGAGACCGAGGAGGTGCAACGCCGGATTCGGTCGGCGATGGAGCAACGGTACGGGGCCGGGAATCTGGACCGGCATTTTCGCTATTTCGACACAATCTGCGGGGCCACGCAGGACCGGCAGGACGCGCTCGAAAAGCTGCTGGACGAACGGCTCGATCTTCTCCTGGTCATTGGCGGGTACAATTCGTCCAACACGTCGCACCTGGCGGAGATGGGCGAATCGAGGCTGCCCACCTACTTCATCAAGAACGCGTCGAAAATGGCGTCCGACAAGCTGATCTGCCATTACAAGCAGCAGGAACATCGCGAGATCGAGACGCGCGACTGGCTGCCGCCCGGCCCGGTCACCGTGGGGGTCACGGCCGGGGCCTCGTGTCCGAACAACCTGATCGAGGATACGATCCGGCGTTTGTTCGCATTGCGCGGGATTCCGGAGTCGGAGTTGGCGCGGGCCTGAGCGCAGGGGGGTTGATGCCTTGTCTACGCAGAGAACTCGAAGAGCGCGAGCGGACCATGCTCGCCCCCTACGCCCAGCTCAGCGCCCAGACGCGGGGGCGTCTTCACCGCGAACCGCCGCCGGACTGGCGCACGGAGTACCAGCGCGACCGCGATCGGATCATTCACTCGCGCGCCTTCCGGCGTCTCGAGTACAAGACGCAGGTGTTTCTGAACGGGACCGGCGATCACCTGCGCACGCGGTTGACGCACACCATGGAGGTGGCTGCGATCGCGCGGAACATCAGCCGCGCCCTGCGTCTCAACGAAGATCTTGCCGAGGCCATTGCCCTGGCGCATGACCTGGGCCACTCCCCCTTCGGCCATAGCGGCGAACAGGTGCTGAATCGGCTGATGCGCGGCCACGGCGGGTTCGAGCACAACCGGCAGAGCCTGCGGACGGTCGCCTGGCTCGAACAGAAGTACCCCGGATTCCCAGGGTTGAATCTGACCTGGGAAGTGCGGGAAGGACTGGCCAAACACGTCACCAGTCACGATCACCCGCTTCTCCCGCCCGGGTTCGAGGCCCGGTCCCCCTCGCTCGAAGCTCAAGTCGCCAACCTCGCCGACGAGGTCGCCTACTCGAGCCACGATCTGGATGACGGACTCGAAGCCGGCCTGCTCTCCGAAGCCGCCTTGCGCCACGAAGTCCGCGTCTGGCGGCAGGCCGCCGCCCGAGTCCGACGCGCGCATGGCGAACTGCCGGACGCGTGCCGACGCGACTTCATCATCCGCTGCATCATCGACGACCAGGTGCATGACGTGGTCGAGACCACGGAACGTCGGCTGCAGGCGGCGCGGGTCGCCAGCGCCGACGCCGTCCGCCGGCGCGCGCGGCCTCTGGTGTCCTACAGCCCGGCGCGCCGGTCGTCGAATCTCGAACTCAGGGACTATCTGTATCGGAATCTCTACTACAACCCTGCGGTCCGTGGCCCCAACACCCGGGCCGTGCAGATGCTCGAAGCCTTGTTCCACCACTATCTCGAACACCCGCGCGACCTGGGGGAGCAATCGCGCAAGCGGGTCCGGACCGAAGGTCCGCACCGGGCCGTGTGCGATTATCTCGCGGGCATGACCGACCGCTACGCGATCGAGGAACACGCGCGCCTGATTTGCACGCATTGAATCCACCTCTACAACACATGACGAACGACTTGAGCTTGGCGCGCCTGCTGGGGCCCGAGGGACCTGCCTGCGCAGCCGCGATGGAGGCGGGGCGCCGCTGGCTGGCCGGACGCGACCCCGCCGGGTTGATGGCGGGCGTGGGCCAGGAAATCGCCGAGGTCCCCGCTTTCGCGCCGATTGACAAGCGGGCCCTGCCCGCCTCGTACGGCGGCGATCAGACCGGCCCCAGCGACGATTTCCTGGTTGGACAGGGCCTGTTCTATCTGAGCGAGCAACGGCGGCTCTTTCTCGACTGCACCGCGGGGCATTATCAGATGCTCTGGGGCTACAACCATCCCGAACTCGAGGCGGCGGCGATCGAGGCCGTCCGCGCCGGTGTTGTCTGGGACAACCACTCGAACATTCCCCAGGCCCCGCTCAAGCAACTGGGCCGGCGGCTCATTCAAGCCGCGAACGACCCGGGCGACCCCGATCCGCTCGACAAGGTGCTCCTGGGCGTCTGCACCGGCTCGGTGGCTTGCGCCGCCGCACTCAAGGTGCAGATCAAGGTGTTCGAGCGCAAAACCCGCACCCGGGCGACCCCGGTCATCCTGTCGCTCGAAGGCAACTATCACGGCAGCGATTTCATGCCGCAATTCATGCGCGGCCTCTGGCCGCTCCTGCCCCGCCCCTGCGAGTTTGTGAACGTCGAGCCCAATGCGTTGGACGCGATCGAGGCCGCCTTCACCCGGTACGGCGAGCGCATCGCTGGGTTCTGGGCCGAGCCGGTGATGATGAATCGCGAGGCGATCCCCGTCTCGCGCGCGTCCCTCGAGTTGGCGCGGCACTGGTGCCATCGGGTGGGCGCTTTGCTCTGCCTCGACGAAATCCAAACCGGGTTCTGGCGGCCCGAGATCTTCGATTTTCGCGCGCTGGGCGTGCGTCCGGATCTGGTCGTGCTCGGCAAGGGCATGGCGGCCGGTTTTCATCCCCTGTCGGGCGTGCTCTTCCGCAGCCGCCATGACGTGCTCGAACAATACGACGCCATCAGCACCAACGGCTCGGCGGCCCTGCCCGCGCTCGTCGCGCTGGCGTCGATGCAGTTGATCCATGCCCGGGCCGGGCAAGTCGAAGCGGCAGCGGGGCGGATCCAGAGCGGCTTCCACGCCCTGGCGAACGAGTTCCCGGGACTGGTCGAGCGCGCCCAGGGCCGCGGGCACCTGATGGGACTTCGCCTCAAGTCCGTCGACCATGCCAAGGGGCTGCATCGCCGGTTGCTGGCGGACGGCGTCTGGACGCGCGTCCACGCCTACCACGAAGGCCATCGCACGCTGCTGACCAAGCTCGGATTGCTGGCGGACGCGCAGATCGTGGACTTCCTGATCGACCGAATCCGGCACGCCCTGCGCGCTCTTTCAGTCGAGAACTCGAGCGCGTCCCGGCAAACTTCGATTGTCCTATGACACTTCGCCCCCGAATCGGCCTGCTGGCTCTGACGCTCGAATTGTACGAAACACTCGCTCCGGGCCTGCGGTCCTCGCGCGAGGCCTGGGTCCGACGCGCACTTGTGCCGCCGCTGGCCGCCGACGCCGACGTCGTGTTCGAGCGCGCCGTGTTTCGACGCGACGATGTCGAATGCATGCTGCGCCAATTTGAGGCTTCGGGGATCGACCTGGTCGCGGTCGTGTTCCTGACCTACGCGCCCAGCCAGATCGCCCTGCCGGCGTTGGTCCGGACACCCCTGCCGATCCTGATCTGGAACACGCAGGAACTGCTGGGTGTCGACCACACATTCACAACGGAGGCGATGATCGACAACCACGGCGTGCACGGCACCCAGGACCTGGCCAACGTGCTGGTCCGCGCCGGCGTCCCGTTCCACGTCGTCACCAGCCACCCAAGCGAGCCGGACGGCCTCGCCGAGCTGCGCGACTTCAGCCTGGCCGCCGCCGCGGTCAACAGTCTGCGCTCGGCGCGGATCGGCCGCTTGGGCCACCCCTTCCCCGGCATGGGCGATCTGGGCGTGGACACGACCCATCTGGCGGCGACTCTGGGCTGCGCCTGGGTGAATCTGCCTGTGGATGAGTATCACC
The DNA here is from genome assembly GCA_022710935.1 of Verrucomicrobiota bacterium. GTDB lineage: Bacteria > Verrucomicrobiota > Verrucomicrobiia > Limisphaerales > J093 > MWFF01. The sequence continues at coordinate 8,289 of JAKLFY010000077.1, read as the reverse complement.
AACGCGCGGCCACAGCGTCCGAGTCAGACGTGCGCGCCCTTGTGGCCGGCTACCGGGAGGCCTATGCCGTGGCCCCCGATGTGACCTCGATCGAGCTCGAGGCCGCAGCCCGCGCAGAACTGGCCTTGCGAGGCTTCGTCGCCGAGCATCGGCTCTCGGCCCTGACCTACCAGTTCCTTGCCTTCGGCGATGACGAGCGCACCGAGACGCTGCCTTTCGTGGCGGCGAGCCGCCTGATGGCCGATGGCATCGGGTTCGGGGGCGAAGGCGACCTGATCGGAGCGGTGGGGACCTTGTTGCTTCACCGGTTGAATCCGCCGGCCACGTTCTCCGAAGTGTTCACCATCGACTTCGCCGGAAACGCGCTGTTCATGAGCCACATGGGAGAGGCCAACGCGGCGATGGCCCGGCGCGATCGCCCCGTGCCGCTCGTGGCCCGGACGACTCCGATCACCCGGACCCGCACCCGGCAGTTGGCGTTGGTCACCAGCCTCGAAGCGGGTCCCGCCACGCTGGCTGCGCTTGCGCTGGGTCCGGCCCAACGCTGGCGCCTGCTGGCCGCACCGGTCGCGATCGAGGACTACGGGCCGCTGCCGGGCTTCTGTGTGCCGCATTTCAAGGTGCGCCCACAGTCGGATGTCAGGCGGTTCCTGACCGACTACGCGCGCGCCGGCGGGCCGCATCACAACGCCGTCTGTTTTGGCGATGCCCGCCGCCGTCTGCGGTTCGCCGCGCGGATCCTGGGAGGGGAATACCACGAGATCGGCGGGCGCGGCGCGCGCCTGGAGGGCGATCGACCGACGGACGACACCGAATGAGGCGAGGCATGGATGCGAGCGAATCGAGGGCGCTTTGGCTGGGGCTGGATCTTGGCACGACAAACGTCAAGGCCCTTGTCGTGGACTGCGGCGGCGTTGTGCGCGGCGAGGCAGCGCGCCCTGTCGCGCTGGCCGCGGTAGGGGATGGGGGCGTCGAACAGGATATCGATGAGATCTGGGCGGCCACACTCGAAGCGATTCGCGGCGCGTTGCGCGGAGTCGATGCGACAGAGGTGGCGGCCATCGGCGTTTCGAGCCAGGGCGGCGCCCTGCAACTGCTCGACGCCGCCGGCTCCCCGGTCGGCCGCGTGCTCAGTTGGCTCGATCAACGCGGGCGTCACGAGGATGAGGCGCTGACCGCGGAGCTGGGGCGGCCCTGGTTCCGGGGCCGCGTCGGGCACGGACGCTCCGGCTACGCCGTCGGACAGATCCTGCGGCTTCGTCGCGAGGACCCCGCCCGGCTCGATCCGCCCAATCGCGTCGGGTTCGTCGGCGACGTCATCGTGGAACGGCTCTGCGGACGGGCCGCGCATGACGCCACCTCAGCCGGGCTGACGCTGCTGCTCAATCCGGCCCGGGGCGATTACGACACGGATCTCCTGGAACGACTGGGCCTTGCACGCGGCCAGTTACCCCATCTGATCTCGCCGCGCCAGCCGGCCGGCCGGTTGCGCCGCGAGATCGCGGCTGCGACCGGACTGCGTCCGTCCATTCCCGTCTCCGCCGCGGTGCACGATCAATATGCTTCCGCCCTCGGCACTGGGGCCGTCGAACCCGGCGTGATCATGGTCGGGGCCGGGACGGCGTGGGTCCTGCTGGCCGTCAGCCCGCATCTGCCGGCGCTGGTCACCGATGACGCCTTTGTGTGCAGCCACGTCGTCAACGGCCTGTTCGGCGAGATCCTCTCCCTGGTCAACGGAGGCTCGGTCGTCTCGTGGGCGCTCCGACTCATCGGGCGCGAACAGGCGGGGCCGGAACAGATCGAGGCCATGCTGGCGTCGGCGCCGCCCGGGTGTGAAGGCCTGATCTGTTGGCCGTTCGTGACACCCTTCGGCGCCTCCGGCCTCGAGCCGGGCACGCGGGGGCGGTTGGCGGGGATCCAGCTCGGTCATGCCCCGGCGCACCTGGTGCGGGCCGTCGTCGAGGGACTGACCTTCGAGCTGAATCGGCATCTGATATTCCTGAAACAGGCGGGGCTGCCCGTGGACCGCCTGGTCCTGGGTGGCACTGTGGCCGGCAGCCGCACCACGACTCAGATCATGGCCGATGTGACGGGCCTGGCGCTCGATTGCTCGGCCGCGGGCGGCGGCAGCGTCTTGGGCGCCGCCATCCTGGCCAGAGGCCTCATCGAGCCGGACCGCTCCCTGGCCGAGTTGAGCCAGGCCATGCGTGCGGAACCGCGGCGGGTCGAGCCGGGACCCGATGCGGTTGCCTACCTCGAGTTGTTTCACCACTATCGCGCGTCCTTGCCATGCCGCACGGTGGCGCGCGCGAGGAAAACTGGACGCACCGCATGAAACCGACACCGCTTTATCATGTTTGGGACTACCGCGACGCGGATCGCGCCTTCTGGCGCGACCAGATGGAGGCGTGGCTCCCGCCCAAGATCATCGATGCCCACACGCACGTCATGGATCCGCGGTTCCGGCTCAGGCCCATGACCGAGTCCATGCGGCGTCAATACTGGGTCAACGAGGTCTTCGAGTGCATCGACGCGGACACGGCCCAGCGGTGTCATCGGACGGTGTTCCCAGGCCGCCAGGTGGGATGCATCGCGTTCGGGTTTCCCGACCTCGATTTCGATCTCGATGGGGGCAACGCGTGGCTGGCGGAACAATGCGCCCGGCGGGGCTGGCACAACCTGGCGGTCATTCGTCCGCAGTGGAGCCAGGCGGCCATCGCGCGCCTCCTGGATCAACCGGGCGTGATCGGTCTGAAACCGTACTACGCGCTCATCAGCGAAAACCGGGAGACGCGCGACGCGCACCTCGAATCGGGCATCTTCGATTTTCTGCCGCATCATGTCCTCGAAGTGGCGAACGCGCGCGGCGCGTGGGTGACGCTTCACGTGCCCAAGGCGGCGCGCCTGGGGCATCCCGACAATCTGCGCGAAATCGCCGAACTGCGACGCCGGTATCCGAACGTGATTCTTGTGATTGCGCACCTGGGACGTTCCTACACCGAGGCGCATGCGCGGGAGGCCCTACCGGCCCTGGCGGACGACCCGGGGATCTACTGCGATACGTCGGCGGTGCTCAATCCGGCCTCGCACCGGATCGCCCTCGAGTGTCTGGGCCCGAAGCGGGTTCTTTACGGATCGGACAATCCGATCTGCTACATGCGTGGCCGGCGCCAGTATGACGGGCGCGCTTACATCAATCGGACCAGCTACCCGTTCCACTTCAACCGGACCCGCGAGGCGCCCGAGATCGAGGCGCAGTACACCCTTTTCATGTACGAGGATCTGCACGCGATCAAACAGGCCTGCGCCGACCTGGGCCTGACCGCCCCCGAAGACATCCAGGCCATTTTTCACGACAATGCCGCGCGATTGATCGACGGGATCATCCGGAAGAAAGCGCCGGTCGACCGCCGGATCGCCCATGCCGACTCCTGCCCTTAACCGCGTTGCGCCTCCCCTCTTTGCCCTATGAAGACCATTCGCTTCGGGTTGATTGGATGTGGGTTGATGGGACGCGAATTTGCCAGCGCCACGGCGCGCTGGTGCCATCTGCTGGACGCGGACGCGCGCCCGGAGCTTGTCGCCGTCTGCAACCGCGGGGCTGCGGCGTTCGAGTGGTTTCGCCGGCATTTCCCCGGCATCGCCCAATACACGCACGATTACCGCGACCTGCTGGCCAACCCAGCCGTCGACGCGGTGTATGTCGCTGTGCCGCACCATCTGCACCGCGAAGTGTACTGCGCGGCCGCGGAGGCCGGGAAACACCTGATGGGCGAGAAGCCCTTCGGCATCGATTCCACCGCCAACACGGCGATTCTCGATGCGCTCGAACGGCACCCCGACGTGTTCGCGCGGTGCGCCTCGCAGTGGGTCTTCTTCCCCGGGGCCCAGCGGATCGGCGATCTGATCGAGCGCGGCGCATTCGGTCAGATCCTGGAAGTGAACACGGGCTTTCTGCATAGCGGAGATCTGGACCCGAACCGCCCGATCAACTGGAAACGGCGCATCGAGCACAACGGCGAGTACGGCTGCATGGGGGACCTCGGCTTGCATGTCTGTTGCCTCCCCTTCCGCGCCGGATGGACTCCGCGCAACGTCCGCGCGGTGTTGTCGAATATCGTTCGCGAGCGGCCGGATGGCCGGGGCGGAATGGCACCCTGTCGGACCTGGGACAACGCAACCCTGCTGTGCGAGACAACCGACAGCGCCACCAGCAGCCTGTTTCCATGGACCGTGAAAACCCAGCGGATCGCGCCGGGCCACAAGAACACCTGGTACATCGAGGTCTATGGCACCAAGGCATCGGCCCGGTTCTCGACACTCGATCCCAAGCGGCTTGACCTCCTCGAGTATGCCGGCGGCGAACAGGTCTGGGGGGCGGTCCAAACCGGGCACGAAACCGCATTCCCGACAATCACTGGCCCCAACTTCGAGTTCGGATCCCCCGATGCGATCCTGCAGATGTGGGCCGCGTTCCTGCATGAACTGGTCCATCGCGCCCCGTTGCGGACATTCGCCGGCTGCGCAACGCCCGCCGACGCGGCGCTGAGCCATCGGCTCTTCACCGCCGCCCTGCGGTCCCATGCGCGCGGCTCGGTCGAGCCGGTGGAACCGCCCGTGGGCTGAGGGGGCACGATCCTGTCATCGGACCGCTGGCGGGAACCCGCGCGCCCCGCCATCCGCGAGCCCGAGCACAGAGGTGTTGCATCCGACGCCTGTGTTTGCAGACTCCCGTCCGGATGAGCACAGGCGCGCAAGAAGAGGGACACGTCCCGCGCGAACGGCTGTCTGAAGCGCGAGGCCGAGCCATCGCATCGGCGAAACTGGCCTTGAGCCTGGCCGAACTGTTGCGCGCCGGGACCGGCATCCCGCAGGCCCTGACGGCCATCGCCGCCCGTCGGCGCCAGGCGGGGGACGCCCTGGCGCCGGTGTTCGAGCGCATCGCGATGGCGGTGCGCGAGGAGGGGCAATCGCTCGTGCAGGCTGTCTTCGAGGAAAAGCGGGTGTTTACGGAGCGTTTCCTCGCCATTCTCGCGTTGGCCAACCTCAGCGGGCCGCTCTTCAAAACCTTCATCGAACGCCTGCGGCAGGCGGTTGGGGACTTCAATGCCGCGCCGCCGGATGCGCTGGACGATTTCCCGCCCATGCAGGACGAAGTGCAGGAGTTCTGCTTCTTCCTCGGGCACCTGGCCAACGAAAAGGCTTCGCAGCCGGAGGTCCAGCGCTGGCTGCCGCGTGTGTTTACCTCGAGACTCAGGCTGCAGGCGACGCTGGTCCTGGGGCGCTTCTACGACCAGGGGTTGCTGCTGTCCGAGGCCTTTGCCCGGACTCCGCCGTTCAACGATCCGGAGATGGTTCTGGCGGTGCAGGTCGGCGAGGAGATCAACCGCGTCGGGCGCGAGTTGATCGAGTTGGCACGATGGCTGGCCGAACGACGGGCTCTCGATGAACGGCTTCGACTCACCGACTTCATCGTGCCTGGCCATGATCCGGCACAGAACCCCGCGCCACCTGATGTCGCGGCCAAGGCAAAGCCGCGCCTGTAGCCCGCATGGCTCCACGTCCTGGAGTTTCCGGCTTCGCCGTGGTCACGACTCCACGAAAAATGCGGGCTGGGGGCAGACATGAGGATCCTGTCGGCCCGAAGGGCGTTCTTTGGCTTGGGTCTTCCATCGTGGGTTTTTTATCGTTGCCGGACGGTTCGAAGGTGTGTTAAGGGCATGCGCGAACCGAAGGCATGAGCGAAGCCAGCGCGAGAATAGGAAAGGTCAACCGCCGCATTTTGGCGGTGTTTTGGGGCCTCTTTGGCGTGGCCTGCATTGCGCTCACCTTGAGCGATTGGTTCCGCCAGACCAATCTCCTGCCGTACTCGGCCGTCGTGGGGGTCTGTTTCCTGGCAAGCGCGGTTCTTTTCTACCTGGGATCGAAGATGGGACGCGTGGCGATTGGGATCCTTGTGGCCCCGCTGAGCGTGCTTTGCTTCGAACGGCTGCTGTCCCTGCATTTTCAGCGATACTACGGACCGTTTTTCTGGATTTGCTTCGTGGTCCTGGCGTTCGGGTTTTACACGTGGGTCTTCATTTTTGCCGGACTGGACCGGGACACGCTGCGCGGGCGCTTTCACGACAATCATCATCACCACTCCCGATGAATGCAGGCGTCGTTCCACTCGTGGGTGTTCTCATGGGCAGCAAGTCCGACTGGGATGTCATGCGGCACGCGCGCGACACCCTGAGCCAATTCGGCGTCCCCCATGAGTGCCGGGTCCTGTCCGCACACCGCACGCCCCAGCAGACGGCCGAGTACGTGACCACCGCCGAGGCCCGAGGCATCGAGGTCATGATTGCCGCCGCAGGTGGCGCGGCCCACCTCGCTGGAGTGGTTGCCGCCCATACTCTCCTGCCCGTTCTTGGCGTGCCCATGCAGACATCCTCGCTCAATGGACTCGATTCGTTGCTGTCGACCGTGCAGATGCCCGCGGGCATTCCGGTCGGGACGCTGGCCATCGGGAAGGCCGGGGCGGTCAACGCCGCGTTACTGGCGATTGCCGTTCTGGCCGGGCACAGACCCGAACTCCGGGACCGGCTCCGCGCCTACCGGGCCGAGCAGGCGCACAAGATTCTGGGCGAAACACTGAGCTGAGGATCCTGAGGCGGACAACACTCTGTCAGGATGGAGAGGCTCCCCGATCGACCGACGCGTGCCTTCCGAAGCCCATCCACGCGCGGCTCTGCCATCGAGCCCGGATCGGGTTCAGCGCGGAGCGTGTGAGCGATCCGGGCTAAGGCATGCGCCCTTTGGTGAGCGTCTTGACCCGGCAGAGGGACGTGCCCGAGGTGAGGTACAACGTCGAGCCGTCATCGCCCCAGGCGCAGTTGGCAACGGGTTCGCCCGTGACGATGGTTCCCAGGTGCCTGGCGTCGGGCGCCAGTACCAGCACACCGCCCGGGCCTGTCGCAAAGAGGTTGCCCGCAATATCCACCTTGAGCCCGTCAGGCAACCCCGCACGCCCGGTGAGCGAACTCGCGTCGAAGAAGACCATGCCGGCTTCAAGTGTGCCATCGTCTTTGAGCGGATAGCTCATGATGACAGGGCGGGCGGGATCCGACACGGCCACGTAGAGCGTCTTCTCGTCCGGCGAAAGCGCAACGCCGTTGGGGAAGGTCAAATCACGCGTCAGGAGGACCACCTCCCCCGTGCGCCGGCGGAGGAACACCCCGTTGAACATGAGGTCCTTGTTCGGATCGTCATTCAGCTTGGCCAGCCCGTAAGGAGGATCGGTGAAGTACAGATCCCCCTTCGAGTTGTAGACCAGGTCGTTCGGACTGTTGAATCGCCGGTTGAGGTAGTACTCGGCCAGGATCGTCAGCTTGCCGTCGCGTTCCAGCCGCGCCACCACGCGATCCCCGTGCATGCAGATGACCAAGCGCCCATCGGCATCGAAGGTCAATCCGTTCGAGCCGGGTTCCTTGCCTTCGTTGCGGGCGCCTGTGTAACCGCTCCGGTAAAGGTAATCCCGCGTGCCGGCTGACTCTTTCCACTCGAAAATCACATTGCGCGGCACATCGGAGAACAACAGGGTCCTCGTCTTTCGATTCCAGACGGGCCCCTCCGCCCATTCGAATCCGCCCGCCAACCGCTCGACTTGGGCGTCCGGCGAAATCAGAACGTCGATCGACACGCCGTGCCGCTCGATAGCGCCCACAGTGGGATACACTTTGGTTGTCGGCTCGACCTTCTTGCTCTTCTTCGGCGAGGAGGCGGGGACTTCCTTGGGCCAAGACACGTCTGCCGCCAACAAAGCCGGCGATAGCACGAGGCCAAGACACACGACAGTCAATGCAGGGAACGTTGCGTTCATATTGAAATCGCGCACGGAGGATCAGACCCAGCGCATCGAGGGTCAAGGCAAAAGCCCGACAGGCAAAAGCCCGCCAAAAGCCTGCAGATCAGCCCGCGCGCCGGAGATCCGTTCGAGTGTCGGCGCACCTCCTGGTTGAAATGATGCCATGATCGATCAGAGGCCCCAACGGCCATATCACCCCACGGCATTGACCTGCAAATCCCGCATTGTCGCCAACTCCCCCAGCGCGCCCAATCCACGCAGCGGACGCGCCCCATCCCGCCGCCTCACCCCAAACCGGTCCCGGAACTCCCGAAACACCTCGTTCACATAGTTCCTGGACCCCAACGCCACCCCGTCGCTGAAATACCTCACCCGCAACCGCAACACCTCTCCCAGCTTCAACTCCCCCTTCCTCTTCAACTCACGCCGGATCTCCTCGGCAT
>JAKLFY010000076.1 GCA_022710935.1 Verrucomicrobiota bacterium | reverse complement strand
ATGTCACCCCCGATGGGAATGGCCAACCATAGACCCCGTGCGAGGGCAGCGGGCTGTGCAAGCCCACGGAGCGACGCCCGCCGCGATCCCGTTCGGCCGCCGCGCGCCAGGCCGGGTGCGTCTGCTTAAGCCGTTCAAGGTACGCGGGCTTCCAGTTGGCTTCGATTTCGTGCTCGCAGTAAAACAGCTCCGGGTCCACACCATGATCAAACAGGGGAGCTTCGGCATAGCCATTGGCTGACTGGTCGCCCGGCGGTTCGGCCGTTGAACAGTCGAAGCTCGATAATGCGAGGAAAGCGATGCCAAAGACGGTCGATCGAAGGCCCACCAGCCACGGTCGCGTCCTTTGGTGTCCTTGGAGAACGAGGTTCATCCTGATGCCTGCTTTGGACCGTCGTCTGAAAAGTGCTCACCATGCCAACGTGTTGACGTGCCTCGGAGCTTGGCAAGCCCGCTTTGATGGTCAGTCGTCAGTGACTGTTCGCATGTCCGGGCTGAGCTCAGGAGGCGAACATCGCACGTGTCACGGAAGGGTCTGATTACAGATCGCTTAGTCCTCAGTTCTGTTTGTGTGTCACGCGCCGACACAAATGCTGCGGACCGGACCAAGGCCCGGCACAGCGACGCGCATTTTTCCGCGTGCATGACGCGTATCACAAACAATACGTTTGGCAATTATTCCTGACAGTTAGGTTACCCGATGGCGGAGAGTGTCCAGTTGGCGAATAGCCATGCAATCCCTAAGAAATTAGGGGGTAAAATCACAATGCGCTCGTTACGAACAACTTGCATTTTTGGCCCAATTTATTGGTCCAATTTGTGGATTGTTGCGGAAAGGGACGAGGGTGTAAGGAAAGCAGTACAAGCACACGCATCTTCCTGCATCTTCTGTTGCATTGGCATCTGCTGCATTTGCAGCTTCTTGCGTTGGATCTCCCACTCGATTAGAATGAGCCCCTCATATTGAAGCCGTTCCGCGAGAGATTGGTGCCAGAAAGATGTTCAGCTCAGGTCCCATTGGGTTGGGCGCTGTATGCCGAGGATGTGTCGTTGTCGAGGTGAGGGTGCACGGGTAGGACGGACAAGAGGGCGTCGGCTCCGCCGGTGCCTGGCGTCAGTCTTAGCCGGAGCGGCCTTGGCGTCGCTGGGAACGCGGGCGGAAGGCCCGACGGTCTTCGACGAGTTCGTCGCCCGGACTTACGACAGCGAGAGTGGAATGCCGGACGATTCAGCGACGGCGATGGTTCAGACAGCCGACGGTTTTCTGTGGTTTGGCACTCTGGGCGGTTTGGTGCGATTCGATGGGGTGCGCTTTCGGACTTATACGCCCGCGAACACACCGGAAATGCACGACTCGGGGGTGGTCAATCTGCATCTAGATCGCGCGGGTTGTCTCTGGTGCAGCACCTTTACCGGACTCGTGCGGATGAGAGATGGGGTTTGGCAGCGGGTCGGCCGGGATCTGGGTTGGACCACCGACTACGCGCGGACGTTCTCCGAAGCGCCCGACGGAACCGTCTACGTGACGGGATTCGACGGGAAGGTGCTTCGTCAGGAAGGGCATGGTTTTGTCGAGTTGTCTCAACCACCGGGACCAGTCGAGGGAGCACTGGGGCACTGCGACGGAGAAGGCCGGTTCTGGGCGGTCAAGAAGCAATTCGTCGGTTATCTTGACAGCGGGGAGTGGAAGGTAGTGATTGCGACGCCTGCCAGTCCCGAGTTCCTGGGGGCCGGTCCAGCCCGAGATGGTTCGCTTTGGGTGCTCCGGAAAGGAGGACTTTTGAAAGTCGGTGCGGACGGTGTCCTTCAGAGCATCCGTCTCGAGGGGGTCACGGACGATTTCTGGAGTCTCTACGAGCACTCGAATGGCGAGGTGTGGATCGCTTCGTACAAGAACGGGCTGTATCGCGTGCAGTGGACGGGTGATGAGGGGAAGGCGTTGAACTACTCGAGGGCCACGGGCCACGGCTTGGCGGGAGTGCGATTCGTGAGTGAAGACCACGAAGGCAATACGTGGGTGGGGCTCAACAGTCTGGGCCTGCTGCGGATGCGACCTCGGGTCTTTGCCAGCTACGGGCTGGGGGCGGGTTTGGCCGAGCCGAATGTCAAAGCGGTGACGGTCGACACGACGGGGCAGATCTGGATCGGCACCTATGGCGGAGGTGTATACCGGGTGGACAGTCCCCGTTTCGGCGAGGCGCGATTTGCCCTGGCGGCGTCCGATTGGAGGCCTTACGTGGATTCGCTGATGGCCGACCGACAGGGCCGGCTCTGGGTGGCCACGTTCGCCACGGGCAGCCCGGTGTTTCAGATCGAGACCGGGCAACCACGCCAGGTCCTGAACGATGGCGCGCGCGACTCGAGCCGCACCTCGCTGTTCGAAGACTCGAAGGGGCGCGTCTGGCTGGGGGGACCAGCGGACCTTGCCTGCTCTGAAGCCGACAACTGGACTCGGTTTCCACTCCCGGGCGTGCAGGCTTTGGCTGAAGAACCAGGCACGGGCGTCTTGTGGGCGAGCACTCCGCAGGGGCTGTATCGGCGGCCTGAAGAAACCTTCATCGAGGTCCGTGGTCCGGACGGCGGACCACTGGCGAGTGCTCTCTGCCTGCACCCGCAGGCTGATGGATCGCTGTGGATCGGCACCGCGGACCGCGGATTGCTGCAAAGACGACCCGACGGAACTTTTCGCGAGGTCGGACCGAGCAAGGGATTGCCGGCTGAAACGGTTCTCGCGATCATCGAGGACGACTTGGACAATTGGTGGCTGGTGTCGGACTCGAGCGTTATCCGAGTCGATGGCAAAGCTGTTGAGGAAGTGGCCAGCGGCGAGGCGGCGATGCTGCAAGCGACGCTGTACACCGCGCGGGAGGGCCTTGTCCGCCGATTCGGCCCGGACCGCCGCCAACCTCTCGCGGCCAAGACCCCGGACGGACGGCTTTGGCTGGCCAGCGCCAACGGCCTGGTCGAGGTCGCTCCAGCCGCGGTTCGTCGCGATCCGCACCCGCCGCGCGTCGTGATGACGCGGATGATCTACCGGAACGGGAAGGGGGCTATAACCGAGGCCGCCCTCTGGACCTCCGGGCGCTATGAGGTCGCCCCGGGAGGACGCGGACTGACCATCGAGTTTGCGGCGTTGAGTTACGCAGCTCCCGAGAGGGTTCTCTGCGCCACCCGATTGGAGCACCACGGCGAATTGATCGCCTCCTCGTACGGCCAAGACCGCGAAGTCAGCTACGAGATTCTGCCACCCGGCGACTACACACTGCACGTTTCCGCGGCGAACGCCGACGGCGTGTGGAACCGGACGGGCTTGACCGTGCCATTCCGCATACGCCCCACGTACTGGCAGACTGGCTGGTTCCGCGCCGGCCTGGGAGTGCTTTTCTCAGCACTGGTGGCGGGCACGATCCTCCACGTCAATCGACAGCGGAGCGAGGCGCTGCGCCGACGCACCGCCGCGCTCCTGGCCGAGCGCCAGCGCGTTGCCCAGGACATTCACGATGGCTGCCAACAGACGTTGCTGGCCGCCCAAGTGCAGGTTCAACTGGCACGCGAGCGGTGGCCCGATGCACCCCCCGCCGCGCGCCAGGCGCTGGCAACCGCCGAGGCGCTGAACCGCCAAACCCTGGCCGAAGCGCACCAGGCGGTTTGGGACCTCCGTCACGAGACGGCTCCCGAGGCCGCGCTGGAGAGCCAGTTGCAGGGCGTGATCGCGGCGACCAACTGCGCCAATCGGCTCGAGGCGCAGTTCACGAGTGCGGGGCAGCCATGGCCGTTGGCGCCCGCCCAATTGGCTGAACTGCGGCGGCTCACGCTCGAGGCAGTTGCCAATGTCTTGAAACACGCCCACGCCAAGCACCTGGAAATCAGGCTCGACTACCGACCAGACCAGCTTGTCCTGGAAGTGCTGGATGATGGTTTCGGCTTCGACCCGGCAGCGACGCGTCCCGATCTCGAGAGCGTCGGCCTGGGTCTGGTCAGCATGCGCCACCGGGCGGCCAAGCTCGGCGCGTCGTTCCACGTCTTCAGCGCAGCCGAACAAGGGACCCGCGTGCGCGTGGTGGTTCCTCGCCCACAATAGATTTGAAATCCGACATTTGGATGTGAGACAACCTCCTTGATAGTCTCTGCGTTCGCCAATTGTACACGGTGAGCCATGACCAATCGCCAGCACTCGCAAGCCCCTCAAACTCGAGTGGTGTTGGTAGACGACCATCCGATGTACCGGCTCGGGCTGGCGAGCGTCGTCGATTCCACTCCCGGCTTCAAGGTGGTTGCCCAGGCCGGCACGCGGGAGGAGGCGCTCGCCTGCCTGGAATCGGCGGACCCGACCCTGGCGGTCGTCGACCTCCGGATGGGCGCAGACTCCGGAATCGAGATCGGCGAAGCGCTTAAGCGTGTTCGGCCCACGCTGCGCGTCCTGATCTGCAGCGCCTTCCTCACCGAAACCGAGGTGCTGCACGCGGCGCAGGCCCGGCTCGACGGTTACCTGCTCAAGACAGCGAACCTCAGGGAGATTCGCCAGGCCCTGCACGATACCGTCACTCGAGGCAGCCACTGGTCGAACCGGGCAACCGAAGTGCTCGCCCAGGCCGCCCAGCGTGTCGCCCTTTCGCCAAGGGAGAAACAGGTGCTGCTCCTGGCCGCCCGCGGCGCGATGGACAAGGAAATCGCCGAGGCCCTCGGCCTCTCCCTGCACACCGCGGTCGGATATTTCGTTGCGATTCGCGAGAAGCTCGGGGCCCGCAACCGCGCTGAGGCCATCCTCATCGCCCAACAGCGGGGCCTGGTCCCAATCCAAAGCCCGTAGCCCGGTTGTTTCTTAGTCCTTCGATCCATAAGTTCGCTGACGAACTCATGGCCTCAGGACTTGGTGCCGAGTGAGCAATACTTGGTGTTTCGCAGTCCGGATACGTGATCGTATTTGTGAATCGAGGCACTTAGCTTCGCGAGGAACCGTAACCGGGCTCGTTGGCATGCCTTTCTAACCCGAACACGCATCTGGTTGTTTGCGGTTGTTTTGCGTCGGATTCCGGACAGCATGACAAACTGGCCGTTCTTCGGCCAGAGCATCAACGCCGATCGACGCGGATGCGGTAATAGCGCGCGGTCCCCGCCCCCGGGGCCGGGCGCCACGTCTCGCGCCACAAGCCCCCAGGCAGGAGGCTCCCGCTCCGTCCGACGGACGCATCGACCGCGGTCCACTCGGCCAAATCGTCCGAGCATTCCAAGGCACACACCGCGTCGTCTGCCGCAAGCTGCCGCTCGAAGGAAAGGGCCAACGGCCAGTGGCCCCCCTGCCCCTCAAGCCGTCCGTCAGGCAGAACGTAATCGAGAAGGTCGGGTCGCCCGTTGGCGTCGGTGTCGGCTTGCGGATCGCCCGCGAAGCGCACGGCGTCGGAAAAACCGGGAGTTCCGTCAGGCGCAAGGCTGATTCGCCAGCCTCCCGGATCGGCCGGGTCCCGAGCGCCTTCGATCTGTGTCAGGCTATGCCCACCGCCATCGGCCTCGGCCGGCCAGGGCGCAGCATCGCTGTACACAAACGAGTGCAGCAGGTCTGGCTCCGTGTCCGCATCGGCGCCGTCGGGCGCCGTCAGAGTGATCCGTTCGCCGGCGTTGTTGAGGCTTCCCGAGAACTCGCCGGCGACCGCCACTGTGGCGCCGTGCAACGCCTCGAACGCCGGGCGGCTTTGCACCAAAACCAGGCGCGTCCCCGGCAGAATGAACGCGTCCTCGGCAAACGTGAAACCGATGCCCTCCGTAAAGGCAACGCCGGCGAGATGAACGGTCTCCCGTCCGGGATTCCACAGCTCGATAAACTCGGCATCCGCGAAGGCGCCGCGGGGATGATACATCATCTCGGAAACGACGAGGTTCTCCGGCGTGGGCGGGACACCAGGCACAAAACCCGCCTCCGTCACCGCGCTCCACTCGCCTGCCTCGTTGCGCGTCCGGGCGCGGACTGTCAACGGACGGGACAGGACCACCGGACCCGAATATGCCACTCCTTGCGGATTGCCGGTGAGCGCCTGGCGCGGATCCGAGCCGTCGGTCGTGACGTAGATTGTCCCGGTCGGCGCACCGATGAACAGCGCGGCGCCGCTGGGAACCAGGCCTCCCCGAAGCGAGAACGACGGCGCGTCGAGGGCGGGAAAGAGCACGGCGGCGCGCAACTCGGTCAGGATCGCGTAGTCGTTGGCCTCCTCGAACAGGCTGGGCAGATAAGCATCGCTCACATGGACCGCGGCGGGCAGCCAGTCGGCTTCGCGGGTGTATTGGCGCTTGAGCGGGACGCCGGGGCGGCTTTCCGTGTTGCCGTAGGGCGTCTCGTCCGCCGTGTCGCCCCAGCGCGCGCTCTCGGCGACAATCGGCCGGTCAAGCGCCGCGGCCAGAACGTTCCACCGCGCCCGGCTTGCCTCGAGGCTTAGCGCCCCGCCGCTGCTCAGATGCCGGTGAACGCGATCCGAGAAGAGCACTCGAAACTCGGCGTTGCGGCGCAGGGCCTGAAACAACGCCGCGGGCGTGCCGGCATCCCGCGCGTCCGTGCGGTCGATCGCGTGATTGTCGAGAGCGATTTCCTGGTCCCAGACAAGGAACCGCCACTTCGCGCCGGGAGCAACCCGGCTGCGAACGGCGTACCAGTTGTGATGCGGCCAGTCCTCGCAGTCGGCGAAGAAGTGAAGCAACATATAATCGGCCAGGTTGACGACATCGACCTGGTCGGTGAACGCGGCGTAGGCCGCCGGGGTCTCGAGACCCGCCGCGGCGGCGGCCTGCACGGCATCCCAGGCCGCCCGCGTTCCGGCCTTGAGCTCGTTGAAATCGGCGATCACATCGTAATCGTCCGCCAGGCCGCCAAAATGGGCCGCGCAGAAACGCTCGTCGATGCGCTCGGCCAGGTTGTAGATCCCCCAGTAAAGGCCATTGATGAAGAGGTGGACAAATGAACCCGCGGCCGACGGATGTCCCATCGCCCGAAGCGATTCCTTCATCCACACGTCGCGGAAGCCGACCGAATCGTCAGGCCTGTAACGGGCCGGATCCCACGAAACGAGCCCCCAACCGTCGGTGAAGAAGCCTCTGAGCACCAGCCGGTCAAACTCCGTCACGCCGCAGCCCGGAAAGAGATCGTGCACCAGCTTCGATGCGCCGTAGTCGCCCCGCAGCGCGATGCGGAATCCGTGCTTCTGAAGGCGATAGGGGCGGCGGCTCGAACCGCCGTGGATGCGAATGCCGGCCGGGATCTGGAAGGCGTCGGTCCCGCCGCCGTCCCAGGACATGTATTCGATCGCGCAGGCCTTCTCCCAAGAATCCCCGGACGACAGCGGATGCGAGTAAATGCCCGAGGACACGCCCAGGAAATCATCCGGATCGAGCGTCACCGCCATCAGAGGCAGTGCCCGAAGGGCATCGGCGATGCCGTAGCCCGGCAGGGTGTGGCCGGTGACGTTCGGGTCCATCTCGTAATCGGACGGCACCGTGCCATCGCTTGGCCCGTCGTTCGTGTCGACCTCGGCGTCCCTGCCCCAGGTTGGAGGCCAGCCCGGCGGTGCCGCCGGTTGATGCGCAACCTGATCCATGTAGATGTATGTCTGCGTCTCGATGCGAGACGGGATCCAGCCGGCGCGGAACGCGCCCGCCCGCAACACGCTCGTTTGAGAGACCTCGACCGGATCGACGTAGGGATGGCCTGTGGCCGCCGTCGGCTCGCGGCCATCGAGTGTGTAACGGATCTCAGCCCCCGGCGTGGCGCATTCGAGCGCCACCTCGATGCGGTCGCTCCGCGGCCCGCGTTCGATGCTGAAGCGCGGGCCCGCCACCAGCCCCGCATAGCCGGACGCATTGGCTGCTCCCGGCGTCGGGTTGAGGAAATAGCGGAGCGATCCCGACGGCGGGCCGCGGATCTCGATCACGGGCAACAGGAAGAAATCCGTGTCAGCGGCAGTTGCGTTGAGCCCCTGCACGGCCAGGACATTCGTGCCGGGCGCCAGCAACGCCGCCGGCACCGCGATCTCCTCGAACACCAACGCGGCCCCGCCAGGCTGCGCGGCCGTGGCCCGCGCATCCCAGCCAAGCGTCTCCGGGGCGTTCCGGCGCGCAATCTCGGTCCCGTTCAGCCACGCTGCAAAGCCGTCATCGTAACGGATTCGCAGCGTGCAGCGTGTGACGTGCGCGTCGCTCGCCAGGACAAATGGCAGGCGCGCGTAGAGCGACGCGCCGCGCCCGAGCATCGCGTCCGCGGTGTCGGTCCGGATGTCGGCGAGCAGGGACGCCGGGGTGATGCGCAGCGCGTTGAGGAACACGCCGTAGCTTGCGCTCGAGCGCTCGCGGCGGGCCTCGATCCGAAGCTGGCCCGCCTCGTCGGCCGTGGCCACGCCTGTGATTCGATACCGGGTGTTGTCCTCGGGCGCGACCGAGCCGTCGAAGGTGTAGTCGTCCGCGAGCAACTCGCCGTTGATCGTCCAGTCCGAAACGCGGCTGCCCGAACTGCCCGTGTCATAGGACCAAATCTCGACTCTGTATCTCCCCCCGACGACCAAGCCGGTCACCTCGATGTCGAGCCCCTGACTGCCCGAAAGATCGGTCGCGAACACAAAGTCGCGAAGCAGCGCCGCTTGGGTGAACGCGCCCGCGTTGACCGGCGTCGCGCGGACCCGGTCGTCCAAACCAATTCCGCCAACCGGCCGCAAAGTGACTGAGCAGTCTCCAAACGTCCGCGTGAGAGCCGAGAACTGGACGGCCTCGGCGCCGCCGACGGTATCGAGAACAAAGGGAGAGAACCCAGGCTCGGTTCGATCCTTGCTGCGATCATTGAAATCGAGGCTCAGCACCGGCAGTGAAGAGCCGGCCACGTCGTGGCCCAATCCCGTCCGACCCTCCGCCCAACCGGCGTCGGCAAAGCCCGGCTGGATCCAGGCGGTCCCGAACGCATCATCGGTGGGCACATGCCACCGAACCGTGCTGTGGGCGGGAAGCGGTTCGGTTGCGTCCACGAGGCCCGCCGGCCCGGCGGAGACGTTGGCACGCTGCGGCGGATAGGCCGGGGCAATCTGCCAGGCCACCGTTGCACCATCCGGCGCCACCAGGGCGAGGTAGTCTCCCTCGCCCGCAAGCTTGAAGTTGGCATGCAGCGGCTGGCCCGATCTGGCGCGGTTCTTGTCGGACGCGAATACAACCAGATACCCGCCTGGCGCAAGGAGGGTCGAAGGGAAGGACCATTTCGACAAGTCGAGCGCGTCGTCCGTAAGATGCCAGCCCCCCAAATCAACCGCCGCAGGCCCCCCATTGTGAATCTCGATCCAGTCGGGATGCGAGCCGTCCTCGTCCGCCAGACCGCCATCGTTGATCGCGAGAAACTCGCTGATCTCGAGTCCCTGAGCCTTCGCCCCGGCCGCAAGCGACACGACCAAGGCGCATCCGGCCATCAAGCATCCTAAGCGAGCCATCGCCTCAATCCTCCGCGCGTTCGCCCGGCGGCGCCATCTTCACCAGCCTCGGGTCGAACTGCCCGAGAATCGTCACCAGATCGCTCTGGGCGGCCATGACCTCGCGGATGTTTTTGTAGACCATCGGCGCTTCGTCCAATCCCGCCGAAATCAAAGTCACACCCCGCTCCCGCAGGACCGCCTTGACCGCCTTCCACTGGATCGTCTTGTTCGCCCGCGCGCGACTCATCACGCGCCCGGCGCCATGGGAGGCGGAGTTCAGAGACTCCGGGTTGCCTTTGCCGCACACGACGAAACCCGGCGAGGCCATCGACCCCGGAATGATCCCCAGCACGCCCGCGCCGGCTGGCGTGGCGCCCTTGCGATGGACGATCACCTCGCGCTCGACGCCCCCGATCGCGTGCCGTTCCTTCCACGCGTAGTTGTGGTGATTCTCGAGATCGAGCAGGACTTGCGCGCCGAGGTGCGCCGCGATGTGGGCGTGGATGCACGCATGGTTCGCTGCCGCGTAGCGCCCCATCAACTCCATCGCGTTCCAATACTCCTGGCCTTCCTGCGAATCGAGGGACAACCAGGCGAGACGCTTCAGTTCCTTGGGCATATCCGCAAACTGGCTGAAGGCCCGCTGGCTGTAATAATCGCACACCGCGGCCCCCGTCCCCCGGCTTCCGCTGTGCGACAGCAACGCCACGTAGCTCCCCGCAGGCAGTTGCTGAGACTGACCCGGCGCTCGAATGGGCCCGTGCGCCGTGAACACGCCAAACTCGACGAAATGATTCCCACTGCCGCTCGTGCCCAATTGCGCCCACGCCCTGTCTTTGAACTGGTTCGTGACAGGACTCACCGACCAATCCGCGTCCATCACCTCGTGCCCGCGCCTCTGTTTGAAAGCGGCGCCGACGCCAAACCGCGTCTCGGCCTCGATGGCCCGCGTGAGCCGGTCCTGCCTCCGATCGAGGTCCTCGACCCGCAGATCCAGCACGGTCATCTTCATCCGACAGGCAATGTCCACCCCCACGGCATAGGGAATGACCGCGTTCTCCGTAGCCAGAACGCCCCCAATCGGCAGCCCGTAGCCGACGTGCGCGTCGGGCATGAGAGCCCCAGCCACCGCCACCGGCAACAAACACGCCTTCTCCATCTGCAGGACGGCTTCCGGCTCCAGCCCCGAACCCCATTGCCGGTAAGAGATCGGCTCGGCACGCGGGGGAGGCGCGGCGTCGAGCAGCGCCTGGGCAAACCCCGCACGCAGCGGATCGGTCAAAAACGACGCCGGATCCTCGACAATTGCCTTCACTTCCTCCGCCAGCCGCGACTTGTCCCCTCCCCCGAGAATGAACTTGCAGACGAAGTCCGTCGCGCGCCGGGTGGCCTCACCCAGGGGCACGCCCAGCCGAAGGAAATCGCTCGCGTTCATGTCCGTTCCACCCTCTCGATACACAGCCTTAGAACTTCCGCCGCGTGAGGGCACGCGGCCTACAGGCTTGTAGCACGCCGGGTCCCCTGACCCGGCGCTGCATCATTTATGTCGCTCTGTATAGCGCATACGCCGAGAGAACGCGAGCACAGAGGCAAGGCCGGGCGCGCAACGACTCGCCGGTAGCCACGGCTCCGATTCATCCAGGGAGAACATCCTTGCCTCTTGGTGCTGCTCGCCACGGATCGATGAAGTGTGCGATGAAGTCCAATGCGAATAGTGTCCAAACTCCAACGCCGGGTCAGGGGACCTCCAAGCTGAGGATGCCCATTCTGTAGGCCGCGTGCCCCCACGCGGCGCAAGGACAGACATCGGTACGGAGCCGGCTGCAAGCCGGCGCTCCGACGCACCGGCGCACCAGCGCACCCCCCCCATCTCCAAACACCCAACTCCGAACTCCGATCTCCGAACTCCGATCTCCTTAAGCCGGCTGCAAGCCGGCGCTCCACAGCCAGATCCATTGCCTATCCCGGCCCGTGGCGTTTTTCGTTCGCGCGCTGCAGGCCGGCTGTCTAGAATCCTCGACCGATCAGACGTTCTGTAGACAAGTCGAACATGACCTGATTGCACGATGTTCCAGCGCCAAAAGGTTCTACTGCAATGGCCGTGAAGAAAGCCCGATCTCAATCGAGGGCGCCCGCGCCCCCATCCCCGCGGGAGGATCGACTCAAGCCGTCGTCCCAGGGGGCGGACGCGATCGAGCGCCGGCGGCGCTGGTTTCGCCTTGGCGCGGCGCTGCTGGTCCCCCTGTTGGGAATCGCCCTCATCGAGTTGGTTCTGCGCCTGACCGGCTTTGGATACGAGACGGCCTTTTTCGTGCGCCATCGCGCCGTCGACCCGAGTCTGCGGGTCGAGAACCAGCGATTCGCCTGGCGATTTGTCCCGCGCACCCTCGCAAAGACCCCCGAGTTTCTTGTGCTGAATCCATCGAAGCCCGATGGCACCTGCCGGATCTTCGTGTTCGGTGAGTCGGCTGCGATTGGAGATCCGGCGCCGGCGTTCGGTTTCTCGCGCATCCTCGAGACCTTGTTGCGCGCGCGCTCCCCGGGCACCCAATTCGAAGTCGTCAACACCGCGTTCACAGCCATCAATTCGCATGTGATCCTGCCGATCGCGCGCGACTGTCAAAGCCTGCGGGGCGACATCTGGCTGGTGTACATGGGCAATAACGAGGTCATCGGCCCCTTCGGAACCGGCACCGTCTTTGGCCGCCAAACGCCCCCGCTTCCCATCATCCGGACAGGTCTCGCGCTCAAGACGGCCCGCTCCGCCCAGTGGCTCGACCAGTGGCTTCAACGATTGAGCCCATCACCCGAAGCGGCCCTGGGCTGGGGCGGCATGTCGATGTTCATGAGCCAGCAGGTGCGCCGCGACGATCCGCGCCTGGAGAGTCTGAATCGCCATTTCCAACGGAATCTCGGCGACCTCATCGCGCTGGGCGCGGACGCGGGGGCGCGGGTGGTTGTGAGCACCATGGTGTCGCGCCTGCGCGACTGGCCGCCCTTCGGTTCGCTGCACCGGGCCGGCCTGACCGAAGGCGATCGAGTCGAGTGGGAACGGTTCTACAACGCCGGCGTCACGGCTCAAACCAACGGCGCATTCGAAGCCGCAATTCGGAACTACGAATCCGCCGCAAAACTCGATGAGACCTACGCCGATCTGCACTTCCAATGGGGCACCTGTTGCCTGGCCCTCGGCCAGACCAACGAGGCCAAAAACCATCTGACGCTCGCCCGAGACCTCGACACGCTCCGGTTCCGGACCGACTCCCGCCACAACGAGTCGATCCGCCAGACTGTTGCGCGCCACGCCGAACGCGGCGTTCGTCTCCTGGATGCGGAAAGGCATTTCGAGCGCGAGAGCAAGCACGGCATGCCCGGCGAGGAACTGCTCTATGAACACGTCCACTTCACTTTTGAGGGCAATTACCTCCTCGCCCGGCTCTTCGCCGACGAGGTCGCCGCCATGCTCCCGAATCGCGCCGCCCCGCGGTCGCAGCCGCCGGCTGCCTGGCTCTCGATCGAGGAATGCGCCGCGCGCCTGGGCTACACTGACAGCCAACGGTACGAGATCGCCAAGGTTGTGCGGCGCCGTTTTGACGAACCGATCTACAGACAGCAACTCGGCCATACGGAACGCCTGAAACAACTCGATGACGAATTGGCCGGCCTGCGCGGCCATGCCAAACCAGTCGCCCGCCGCCGCGCCATGGAGGTCTGCCGACAGGCCTCAGCGTCCAACCCCGGCGACTGGATGCTGCACGAACTGACCGCCCGCCTGCTGGTTGGACTCGATGACTCCAGCGCCGCCGAAGCGGAATGGCGCGAGGTCGCCCGCCTGATTCCCCACACCGCACGATCCCACAACGAAATCGGCAAACTCCTCCAACACCAGGGAAAGAACGATCAGGCGCGCGCCTCCTTTGCCAAGGCCCTGGAACTGAACCCGGACTCCGCCGATGCACACGCCGGACTGGGCACCCTCGACCGGGCCGAGGGCTCTCGATCGAAGGCGATCCGTCATTTCCGCCAGGCCCTGAAACTGGACCCGACCCGCACGGAAACCGCGAAAGACCTCGAAGCGCTCTTGCAGTCCGAAGCCAGACCTTGACGTCCATGCAGGATTTGAATCGCACATCGCCCTCGGACTGTTCATCTTCACCGCCATGCGAATCGTCGTCCGCCTGCACGAAATGCAGCGTTTGGCTCGCCGTTGGAAGCGTCAAGGAGTGCGCGTCGCATTCGTGCCCACGATGGGCGCCCTGCACGCCGGGCACCTGAGCCTTGTCCAGGAAGCGCGTCGGCGTGTGAAGGCGAGCGGGCGCGTCGTGGTCAGCCTGTTCGTCAACCCCACACAGTTCGCGCCTCATGAGGACCTGGCGGCGTATCCGCGGAATCCGGCGCGGGATCGCGCCCTCTGCCGGACGGCCGGCGTGGATGTTCTCTTCGTGCCCGGCGACACCGCGATGTATCCGCAGGCGCCCGTCCCGCCTTTGAGCACCTACGTCGTCGAGGAGGCGCTGGCCCGCTCGATGGAGGGGTCCGCGCGACCGACCCACTTTCGCGGCGTTACGACGGTCCTCGCCAAGCTCTTCAACCTGGTGTTGCCCGACCTCGCGGTCTTCGGCGCGAAAGACTGGCAGCAGGCCGCCGTGGTGCGCCGCATGGTGCGGGACCTGAACTTCCCGCTGCGGATCGTGGTGGCCCCCACGGTGCGCGAGAGCGACGGGCTGGCCATGAGCTCGAGAAACCAGCGCCTCGCACCCGACGAACGCCCTCAGGCGACGGTGCTCTGGCGCTCGATCCAGTGGGCCCAAGGCCGCGTCCGGGCCGCGCAGCGCGCCGTCCCTGCCGCCCAACTGCAAAAGGGAGTGGCCAGGCTGGTGGCGTCTGAACCGGCTGCCCGTCTCGATTATGTGGCCTTTTTCGATCCCGACACCCTCGAACCGACTCGTGCCGTGCGCCAGACTTCCCGCATGGCCCTGGCCGTGTTCGTAGGCAAGGTCCGCCTCATCGACAACGCCCCGCTCGGCCTGAACGAACCGTGAACTGCCTGGTCACCGCCGGTCCGACGTACGAACCCCTCGACCAGGTTCGACGCCTGACGAATGCGTCGACCGGACGATTGGGAGTCGAACTCGCCAATGACCTGGCCGACAGGGGGCACGTGGTGTCCCTGCTTCTCGGCGCGCTCGCCTCCTGGGCGGGCCCCTGTCGGGCAAACCACATCGAGCGGTTCACGACCGTCGCCGACCTCCAGCAGCGCCTGCAACAGCAGGCCGGGAAGCCCGTCGGCGCCGTGTTCCATGCCGCGGCGGTGAGCGACTTCAGGTTCGGACGCGTCTTCGAACAACCGACACCGGGCGAGTTGCGCGTCCTCGAGACCGCCAAGCACCCGACCCGCGCAGGCGTTCTGCTCGCCGAGCTTGTTCCGACGCCGAAGGTGATCGCCAAACTGCGGACCTGGTTTCCAGAAGCCTTTCTGGCCGGATGGAAATTCGAGGTGGACGGGACGCGCCATGGCGTGATCCAGCGGTGTCAGGACCAATTGCGCGACTGCAACACGGACGTGTGCGTCGCGAACGGGCCGGCTTACGGCCCCGGCTATGGGATCGTCTCTCCCGGCGGCAATGTGGTCCACGCAGCGGACGCAGCCGAGCTGTACGCGCAGCTCGAGAGGCGATTGCACAGCCGGTGAATGGAAAACAATTCGTTCCCCTGTTTTTTGGCATTTCAAGCTTGCACTGCGTTTTGGGGCTGCCTACAGTGCGGGCTCTTTTTGGTTAGGAATACGATTTATGCGACGCCCTAAAGGTGTAAGGACCCGGAAGGCAGTGGCCAAGCGGTTCAAGATCACCGCCACCGGAAAAGTGCTGCGACCCCATGCGGGACGCCGCCATTTGCTTGCTTCAAAGAACTCGAAGCGCCGTCGGCATCTGCGTCACTCGGCGGTGGTTGAGTCCGTCGACGTGGCAAGGATCAAGGAGAGCCTGCCGTACAGCCACTAGGAAGTGGCCGGCAATGCCGTGAATTCTCCTGGTTTCAAACCGTTAACTTAAGTTCCCATGCGCGTTACCAACGCCCCAGCCTCCCGTAAGCGCCGCAAACGCATGCTGCAAGCCGCCAAGGGCTTCCGTGCCCGGCGTTCCAAGCTCTATCGCTATGCTTCCGACGCCGTCGATCACGGCCGGCAGTATTCGTACCGCGACCGCAAGACCAAGAAGCGGAACTTCCGGGCGCTGTGGCAGATCCGGATCAACGCCGCCACCCGCGCCGCCGGCCTGACCTACAGCCGGTTCATGGAAGGGCTCAAGGCGGCGAAGGTCGAGCTGGACCGAAAGATGCTCGCCGAGTTGGCGGCAACGGACGCCCCAACGTTCGCCGAGTTGATCAAAGCGGCCAAGACCGGCCTGCAAGCCAAGACGAACGGCTGAGCGAGGATCGGCGACTCGTCCTGAGCCAGAGGTTCGTTCGCGAACTCATGTGCCGAGGCAATCGCGTTTGCTGATTCCTTCTTTCGAGCGGGTCCTCACGCACTCACCCCAACGCATGCCAGGCTTCGTCGACCAAATTGAGCCGATGCTCGAGACGGCGCTGTCGGAGTTGCGCGCGGCGCGGGACCTGGCCGTGCTGGATCAGACGCGCACGGCCTACCTCGGCGCAAACGGGCGCTTCACCGCGCTGATGAAGCAACTGGGATCGCTGCCTAAAGAGGAGCGCCCGGACGCCGGCAAGCGGATCAACACCGCCAAAGGCATGCTCGATGCGACGCTCGCGGCGCGCCGACAGGAACTGGAATTGGCGTCGGCGTTGCCGACCGAGCCGACCGATTTCACGCTGCCCGGACGCCGCCGTCCGCTGGGTCGGTTGCACCCGCTCACCCAGGTGACTGAGGAGATTGTCCGGAGCTTTCGCAAGCTCGGTTTCGCCGTGGCCGATGGGCCGGAGGTCGAAGACGAGTACCACTGCTTCGACGCCTTGAATACCCCGGCAGACCACCCGGCACGGGACACCCAGGATACGTTCTACCTCTCCGGCGCGCGCGCGGCGGGAGCGAAGGGCGCGGATGCGGATCGACCGGCGGCGAAGTGGCTCCTGCGCACGCATACATCCTCGGTCCAAATCCGCGTGATGGCCAAGCAGCCGCCGCCGGTGCGCATCATCGTGCCGGGGCGGGTGTACCGACGCGACAATGCGGATGCAACCCACAATCCGACCTTTCACCAGGTCGAGGGATTGTACGTGGATCGGGGGGTGGCCGTCTCCGATTTGAAGGGGACGGTCGAGTTCGTGTTTCGGGAACTGATGGGTCCGGAAACGCGCATCCGCTTTCGCCCGCACTACTTCAGCTATACGGAGCCGAGTTTCGAAATCGACTTCTCGAGCCCGTTGACGCGCAAGATGGGCAAGGAATGGCTCGAGATCGCCGGATGCGGCATGGTCCATCCCCAGGTGTTCGAGAACGTTGGATATGATCCCGAGATCTGGACCGGGTGGGCGTTCGGCTTCGGCATCGAGCGCATCGCCATGATCCGCTACGGGATCGACGACATCCGGCTGTTCTACGAGAACGACCTGCGTTTCCTCAGGCAGTTCTAGAAAAGCGGGTTGATCAGGATGCCGATCACGCTCAGCGGACCCTGGTCTTCGAGGGATTCGGTGGCTTTGTCCAGCTTCTGGAGAGTCAGCTTGGCGTTGTCGATCAACGCCTCGTCGTTGACCAGTTTGCCCACCGACCCCTGCCCGTGGTTGACCTTCTGAAGCACTTCCTTCAGGTGAGTCGCCGCCTCCGTCACCTCCTGATAGAGCCGCTCCTCGCTGATCAATCGGCCCACCGTTCCCTTCCCTGCGCGGACGTCGGCGACAATGGTCTTGGCTTCCGCCACCAGGCCCCGCGCATCGTCGGAGGTCGAGTTGAGATTGGTCACCGTGCTCAGGGCCGACTCGTACAGGGCGTCCTCGTTGATCAGACGCCCGATCGTGCCCTGGCCCGAGTTGATGCGGGCGGCCACCGCCTGGATATTGGTGAGGATCCCGGTGACCCGGGGACCTTCCTCCGTGATGAAATCCCGGAACGGCATCACCAGCTCGTCGAGCTTCAGGTCGGTGAAATTCGCCGTGATCTTCTTGATGTCGCCGGCCACGCCATCGAGCTTGGACATCAGGGCGCTGATGTCAGCCTGCTCATCGGTGGCGATCTCCTGGTCCGGCAGGGTGATGATCTCGCCATTCTCGGTGCCAAAATCGAGCGACACGTAGTTCTGCCCCATCAGACCGGAGAATCGGATGGCGGCGCGGGTGTCGGTGCGCACCGTCGCCTTGGGCTCGAGAATCTTCATCTGCACCAATACCATCGAATCGGCGAACTGGATGTCCTCGACCCGGCCGATCGGCTTGCCGGCCATCTTGACCGGATCGCCCTTCTTGAGCTCCTGGATGTTCTTGAACCGGGCGTTCAATCGCAGGCCGCCCCGGAGAAAATCGAGGCCGCCCACCATCTCGAGGAGGATCATGCCCGCGACCATGGCGAGCGCGAAAAGAAAGCCCACGCGCGTTTCGAGTGTGTTCTTCATGGGGTGATTGATTCGGGATTGAAGCGGAAATCCGCCTGCAGGAAGCGCTGGACCAGCGGATGGGGATCCGCCTTGACCTGGTCCGGCGGCCCGAGGGCGATCAGCTCGCCCTCGTGCATGAGCGCGATCCGGTCCGCAATGCCGAACGCCAGGTCGCGGTCGTGCGTCACCACAATCGATGTGACGTGAATGCGCTGGTTGAGCCGCAGGATCTCGGCGCCGATCGTCACGGCGATGAGCGGATCCAGTTCGCTGGTCGGCTCGTCGTAAAGGATGAGTTGGGGCTCGATCACAAGAGCCCGCGCGATCGAGACCCGCTTCTTCATGCCGCCCGACAGCTCGCTCGGCAGCTTGTTCTCGATCCCCTTGAGCCCGACCAGGGCCAGTTTCTCGGCGACAATCTGCGCGATGGTCTCGGGCGGATGCAATCGGTGCTCGCTCAGGTAAAGGCCGACGTTGTCGGCCACGGAGAGGGAATTGAGCAATGCGCCGGACTGAAACACCATGGCCAGGCGATACCGATCCACCACGCCCGGCGAATGAATCGGTTGTCCTTCAATCAGAATCTCGCCCCGGTCCGGGACCTCGAGCCCGATGAGGTGCTTGAGCAGCACGGTCTTGCCGCTGCCGCTCGGCCCCATCAGCACGAACACCTCGCCGCGCTCCACCTGGAAGTCGATCCCTTTGAGCACGAGCTGACCGGCGTAGCTCTTGCACACGTCGCGTGCCTGAAGGCTCACCCCCTGTTGTGCCGTGGCGTTCATCGGTCCAGGTGCATCAGCAATCGCGTCAGAAAGTAATCCAGGATCAGGATCAGGATGATCGAATTGGCAACGGCCTTGGTCACGGAGCGCCCAATGCCCCGCGGCCCGCCGATGGTGTGCAGGCCCTGATGGCACGAGACCAGTCCGATCACGACGGCAAATGCCGCGCTCTTGAACAGGCCGTTCACAAGGTCGATCAGGTCAATCCCGTCCCGGAGGCTGTTGAAATAGCCCTCGTAGGAAATCGCAATCTGGTAATTGGACACCGATACCACGGCCCCCCCCAGCCACCCGACCAGGATCGAGAACACAACCAGCACCGGCAGCGCAAAGCTGATCGCCACCAGCCGCGGCAACACCAGGTATTGGATCGGATTGATGTTCATCGTCCGCAGCGCGTCGATCTCCTGGTACACGGTCATCGACCCCAGCTCCGCCGCCATCGATGACCCGATGCGTCCGGCGATCAGCATGGCCATCATGGCGGGAGCCAATTCCCGGCACATCGAAAGGCCGACGATCTGGCCGATGAAGTTGGTCAGGCCGCGCTCGGCCAGCACCGGACCGGTCTGGAGCGCGAGCACCCCCCCGATGAAGAACGAGAGCAGGCAGGCCATCAACAGGCTCGCGTTCCCAATCTCGAACAACTGGTCGAACACCTTGCGCCGCTGGCGCCACGTCATGGGCAGAGCCCACGCCGTGCGCCACAGCAGCATCAGCATTTCACCGAAGTTCTGGAACATGATCTCTCGTCGCCCCCCGCGCCGGCTTGCCGCCGAACAGGCCCAGCCAGCGCCATCGCGCGCCCGCAGGCCCGGCTTCATACCGAATCATGCCGAAGAGGAGCGAGCATTTTTTGACGCCCGGAGCCGCTTCCGAGCGGTACAGATTCCAGAGCAAGGAACGGCTGCGCGCACCGGTCCGCGCGTTTTTCTCCGAGCGCCACAACGACCAGAGAGGCGACCAGTTCCGCGTGACGCTCGGGTTCGAGGACAGGATCGCCTCGATCGGCGCAAAGACCTGGAATCGTTCGTTGCCCTCGAAATCGCGCCGGGACGCAAACAGCGGCCAAATGTCCGTCCGCCGCCTGGTCCGGTCAGTCGCCCGCTGCCGCTCCGCGATGTCCGTGTAAAGGAAGAAACCGACGCGTGTCAGATCGCGTTCGAGCGCCTGCGTGCGCGTGTGTCTCTCCCAAAGAATCGGCCAGAGGTACCAGGTGGTCTCCCCCTCCCGATACCGGCTGTGGGAATAGAGCGGAAAGACACGATCGGTCGTCTTGCCTTCCCCGCGCGCGAACACGATCAACGGCCAGGGAAACCCGACTTGCCGATAGCCCTCGGCATGGGCGTCGACGAATGTCGGACCCAGCGGCCAAAGATAGGTGCGCGTCTCCTTGGCAGGCGACAACTGCAGACTGTAGAACGGCAGCAGGACCCGCTGGCGCATCGCGTTCGTCGAGCCGATGTCAATGGTATTGCGGAAGAAGAGCGGCCACAGCACAAACAGCGCCTCGCGCCCCCAAAGCGTCTCGACACCGCCCAGGCTGTTCGTGCGCCACGTGGTCTCCTTGCGCTCCTGTCCGATCAATGGCCAAAACTGCCAACCCCGCAGCCCGTCACCGTGTCGCCGATGAAACAGGGGCACCAGGTAATTGTCGGTCACCACGTCCTTCTTCCGGCTCTGGGCGTAAAGCGGCCAGAGCACCACCCGCCACTCGTCCCGAAACAAACGCTGTTGCGTATGGCCGTAGAATGGAAACACGGCGCTATAGTCCCGCGCCGGATCTCCGGAGCGCCGGAAAAAAATCAGCGGGAACAGGCTGAATCCCCGTGATTCCGTCCCATCCTGCGACCGGCCGGCCCCAAAACTCAGCAATTGCGCCACTTGCAGCCGCGATTCCACCCCGTAGCGATCATAGGTCATGATCGGGTAGAGAAAGTCCCAGGACAACGCCGCGACGCCGGGACGCCGAAGACTCGAGAAAAGCGGCGGCAAGGCCAGGGTCGTGGCGGCTTCCTGGACAGGTGTCGGCTCCTCAGGAAAGTCGAGGACACCGAGTTCTTCAGGCCATTCCTCCCACACGTCCTGGCGATAATAAAAAGGCCCCAGCGCTTCCGTGCGCTCGCCCGGTTCGAGCGTAAGCCGAAAACGATGATAGAACGGCCCCCACGCCGCGTCCTCCGCTTGCGCCCCACCACAGACAAGGCCGCCGCCGTCGCATCCGGCCAACAGCAGCGCCAACACCACGCATCTCATGGGAACAAAGCAACGCACCGTGCACCAGCATGAGAGCCGACGCCCCGCACCGTCAAGTTTAGTCGAGCCGGATTTCCCAGATGGTCGGGCCTTCGTTGGCTTCGCGGATGTTCAACCGCACCTCGCGCGCGCTGACCGGTTCAAACGATCGGGTGAAGTTCTCCCCCAACTGCGTGCCTGCGAATATGGTCTTCCAGTCGCTGCCCGCCTTGTATTGCAGCTCGAATCGCTCGACGCGTCCGGGATACGCCTCGCGGATGCGCACACGATGAAAGGTCCTGGGCCGGCCGAAATCGCGCGCGACCCAGGCGATCTTCGTCCCGGCATCGGTCGCCCATCGCGTGTGGTCGTCGTCGTCGAAAGCGCTCTCGGCGCCATATTCCGCCATGTTCTGATAAACCGTCGACGCGCTGGCCCGGATTGCCGACGGCAGGCTCAACGGCGCGATGTCCAGCGCCGCCCCCTCCAATTCGAGCCGGACAATGGTGTCGATGTCGGACCGATCCTCCGGCGCAACGGCGAAGGAAACCCCGTCGGACGTCTGCGTCACGCGGACGCGGCCTCCTGTCAGGAGCGTGCTGCCGATGATCTTCATCGGCAGATTGGGCACGGTGATTGTGTCCGACTCCCAGCGCAGGATGTGAACGAACACCTCGCGCCCCCGCCGGGTGCTGGCGAGCGCCTTCGACGGCTTCCACGGACCGCCGCGCGTTCCGTAGATGGTCTGGCCGTGCCGGGCCAGCCACGCCCCCATCTCGCGAAGCCGCTCGACCTGACGCGGCTCGATCCGGCCGTCGGGCATCGGCCCCACATTGAACAACAGGTTGCCATCCCCACCCGCGCACAACACAAGCGTCTGGAGGCATTCCTTGAGCGATTTCATGCTGTCGTTCGGCTTCCACGCCCACTGCTGGCATATGGTCATGCAGGTCTCCCAGGGCCGGTCCATCTGGAATGCGCCGACCCGCTGCTCGGGTGTGTCGTAATCGCCGGGCGCGCCGCTCCGGTTGTTGACGATGATGTCCGGCTGAAGCGATCGGGCCAAGTCGATCAACCCCTGCCCCCGCCGGCGGTCGAACTCCTGCGGAACGTCAAACCACATGATCAGGAGCGGACCGTAGTTTCGGATCAGTTCGGTCATTTGGCTGCGCAGATACGTCTCGTACCGGTCGAGGTTCGGATTCGGCTTGCGTGTCTGCCCGCCGGGACTGCCCAGCGGGAAGTCCGGGTGATGCCAGTCGCACACCGAATGATACGTGCCGAACGCCAACCCGCGCTGCCGACATGCCTGCGCCAGTTCCTTGACGACGTCCCGGCCGAATGGCGACTGCATGATGTTAAAATCCGTCTGCTTCGTGTCCCACATGCAGAAGCCGTCGTGATGCTTCGTCGTGAACACGACGTACTTCATGCCCGCCTCCGCCGCCACCCGCATCCATTCCTCGGCGTTGAACTCGACTGGATTAAAGCTCTTGTGGAGCCGGTCATACTCCTCGATCGGA
Organism: Verrucomicrobiota bacterium; assembly: GCA_022710935.1. Taxonomy (GTDB): domain Bacteria; phylum Verrucomicrobiota; class Verrucomicrobiia; order Limisphaerales; family J093; genus MWFF01. Next base: position 7,414 of record JAKLFY010000076.1, on the reverse strand, counting down.
ATCTGAGCGCCGCGCGACCAGCCAATCTCCGTTCCCTTCAGGCTGACGGGCCCCCAGTGGATGAACATGCCGAATCGCGCCGCGCGCCACCATTCGAGCCGCGCAAGGTGAGGAGGTTCTGCCTCCGCACTCGAACCCCCGGCGGGGACGTCCGCCGCTTCCACGGCCACGCCCACAAGCAGGAGGGGCACCGCCCAGTTCAAACGCCGCATCATGGTTTTCATGCAGTCGGTCTTCATATGTGGGGATGTGTTCGACGGCACATTGGGCCGCAACAGGAACGTGATGCAACCGTTTTCCAACACCGCTTCCCAACACCCGCGCCTCACGCTGCCCGTTCGTAGAGGCGATACCGTTTGTAGACCTTTGCCCCGAACAACTCGATGACACGCCGCATCTTGACGTTGTCCTCGAGCACCCAGGAGGCCTCGGCGGATGTGAACCCGAGACGAAATCCGGTCTTCAAGCCTTCCGACAGCATCACGGACTCGAGGCCGCGTCCGCGGTAGGCCTCTTTCACGCCCAACGTGATCACCCGACACTGTTCGGGCACCTTCTGACCGAACAGATAGGGGATGAAACCAAAGAGCTTCGGCGTCAGCAAACGGCCCTCGAGGGGCTTCAACGCCTCGTTGAAATCCGGCACCGCCAGCAGAAACCCGACCGGCTCGGTCGGGCTCTCGACCAATTGAACCAACCCTTCCACCAGCAGCGGCTTGAGCCGCGCCGCCAGAAAATCGACCTCGGCATCCGTCATCGGCGTGAACCCCCAGTTGTGTTCCCACGCCGCGTTGTAGATCTGCTTCACCTTGCCCAGGTCGGCTTCCAGGCCCTTCCTGGTCACGGCACGAAACGCAAGCTCCGGATTCCGCTCGCGGCACTTGTTGGCGAGCCGGTTGAGCCGATCGAGTGGGCTCTTCGAGATGTCGATGAAGTAGGCCAGAAGGTCCTTGGCCTTCTGGAAACCCAGCCCGCCCAGCAACTCCGGGTAATACCGCGGATTGTAGGGCATCATGAAGACCGGATCCATGTCGAACCCCTCGACCAGCAAACCGCACTCGTCGTTGCTCGTCGGGTTCATCGGACCCAGGAGACGCGTCAGCCCCTTGGATCGCCCCCACGCGCCCACCGCATCGAGAAGGCCCGCCGCCACGGCGGGATCGTCAGCCGACTCGAAGAATCCAAAGAACACCGTCCGCGCGGTCTCGACCCGGTTGAAGTGATGATCGATGATCCCGGCGATTCGGCCCACGTCACGCCCCCCCCGCTCTGCCACCCAAAGCTGCGCCTCCGCATGCTCGAACAGCGGGTTGGCGTCCGTGAAGACCTTCTTCAGATCAAACAACAAAGGCGGCACCCAGTGAGGATCGCCGTTGTAGATCCCGTACGAAACCCGCAAGAAACGATCCAGATCACGCGAACGACGCTCCAACGAAACGATGGCCAGGCTCATGAGCAGATATCCTTATCCGGTCTGTCCTTCGGACGGCACGCCGCCCACAACCGGAATGCTACATCGAAACGGTCCGGAGACGCAACGTCACACGCGCCGGATTGGCTGTCCGGTGCATCGGGTTGTTGTCGCTGTTTCGTCGCCCGGTGCGGCACCGGGCCTGCCCCCGCTGTAGGCCGCGTGCCCCCACGCGGCGCGAACTCGATTCCCACCGACAACCTCCAGATGCACTGTTGGATGTCGCATTGGCTGTTGGAATTGGCTTGCCAAGGACGCGCAAGCGTCGTTAAGTCCCACGCTTCGCGGATGCCAGTGTAGCTCAGTGGCAGAGCAACGGTTTCGTAAACCGTAGGTCGTCGGTTCGACCCCGACCACTGGCTCCAATTCATAGTAAAGCACTTACAAAGAATCCAGGGGCCTGGTTTCGAATCCCTGCTTGACTTTTCATGACACTTTCATGACGTTTTCGCCGTGAAAGTGAAGTTCCCGATCGTGGTTCGGGCCGGATCCGTTGGGGTCAAAATCTACCGGACGGAAAGCCGCGGCTACCCTTTGTTCCAAGTCGCTGATTTCTCCGACGGCCGGCGGCGGCTCCGGGGCTTTGCCGACCTGGCCGACGCCAAGGCCGAGGCCGGGCGCATCGCGAACCGACTGGCAGCGGGCGATGTCGTCGCCGCTGGCCTGGGAGCCAAGGAGCGAGCGTCACTCAGTCGCGCGCTGGAATTGTTGAAGCCGACGCGAGTGTCTCTGGAAGTCGCTGCGAGCACGTTTGCCGAGTGTTTCGAGATTCTCGGGGGGAACCGCCTGCTGGAAGCCAGCCAGTACTTTGCCCGCCGGCATCCAATCAGCCTGCCGAAGAAGTCGGTCCGGGAAGCGGTGGAGGAGATGATCGAAGCCAAACGTCAAGGAGGTCTAGCAGAGCGTTCGCTGGACGATCTTCGTTCGCGGTTGGGGCAGTTCGCCGAGGCGTTCGACGGCCCCTTAGTCGCCGCGACCGGCGACCGGATCCAGAATTGGCTCAACGGCAAGAAGCTGTCCCCGCAATCGGCACTGAATTACAGGCGCGTGATTTCCAACTTCACCGGTTTCTGTGTACGGCGCGGCTACCTGCCAAAGGGCTGGGACGAAGTTGACCGGGTCGAACGGCCAAGGGTTCGGCCTTCTGAAATCAGCATTTACCGCCCGGACGAGTTTGTCCGGCTTCTCGCGGCTGCGCCGCGGGAGTTCCTGCCCAGCTTGGCGATCGCGGGCTTCGCCGGGCTCCGGTCGGCTGAGATCGAACGGTTGGCGTGGGAGGACATCGACCTGCAGTCAGGCTTCATCACCGTGGGCGCCGCGAAGTCGAAGACGGCGAGCCGCCGGATCGTTCCGATCTGTGAAGCGCTGGCCAACTGGCTCGCCCCGTACGCCGAAAGGCGTGGCGCAGTGTGGACGGGCGATCACGACGGTTTCTACGACGCCCAACAAGCGACCGGCAAAGCGGCGGGCGTAAAGTGGAAAACCAACGCGCTACGCCACTCGTATGCGTCGTATCGGTTTGCACAGACGATGGACGCTGGGCGTGTGGCTGGTGAGTTGGGCAACAGCGCCGCTGTCGTTCACCGGCATTACCGCCAACTCGCTCTCCCTGCGGAAGCCACGAAGTGGTTCGCCATCTGCCCGTCAATGGGCGAGAACGTCCTTCCTCTGTCGGTCGTTTCGAAGGTGTAAAACTCGGCGCGACACATCACGGCACAGCGCCTTGGTTGGATGTGCACTCTCCCTCTGTAGAATTCTGGCTAGGTTGATGGGCGCTCGGCTTCACAGCGAGAGCGCCACCCCGACACGTATCAGGCTGTCTGTTCCTCGAGAGCCCGCCAAACGTCAGCGTCCGAGATGTGGGATGCTGGTTGGGCAGCAATCGGAGAGCGGCGACACCCGCGCGGGCGTACACCTCTCAGGCAGGGGTATCCTGCGTCTGCAAGAGGACCGCGCGCAACTGGGCCGCGGTGCCCGGAGCCAGGTGCACGGCCGGATCGACTTGGTAGATGCGGCGCGCTTCGCCGCTGTCCACGACTAGGCAGTTCTCACCGGTTGAGCCGTGAGACTGGCTCGCGCCGAATCCGGAGACGGCCTGTCCGGGGTGCCGGGGCGCAAACGGTGGCGATTGGGTGTCCAATGCGCGCTGGGTAATGGCTGACTTGGGGCTCGATCATCAGAAGCCATCGATCATAGTGAAGGCCTCAGCGGTTGGTGACGGTCTTTCGAGGATCGGATTCCTGCGGGTTTGACTCCTTTTCCTGGGCCTGCTCGCAGATCCAGGTGTGGGCGGAGTCGGCGACTTTGGCGAGGACCAACAGGTCGTCCCGCCCGAACGAATCGCTGGATTTCCATTGGCCGTTCTCGCGATCTTTGTAGAGGCGTGAGAACGTGGCGTTGTAGCGGACACCGATGACGGTGTCATTTCTCCAGATGGCAGCCTTGATGGCGCCGAACCGGACTTCATGTATAGGTTTGTCGTTGGGTTTTGGCATAAGTGTATCGGGTTTGTCTGTAATTGTTTCCGGAGTGGTCATCGCCGGAACCACTTGCTGGTGGAAGGTCGGGGAGCAGGAGGAGCGTGCATTTCGGCCTCACTGACCCGACGTTCGAGGCGGTCCAATCGGCTGGTGAGAGTCTGCCATTGAGTGCGTATCCGGGCGGTTTCGTCGGCGGAATCGCGCAAAGACTGGGCGCTGTCGTTGAACGCGCGCACCTTCTGCTGGAGCTGTTGTGACTGCTCGATAATCGCTTGGGAGGTGGCACGCTGCTGGTTCAACTCGGCGGCGAGGGCGTCGCGGAAGATCAACGCGGCGTTTGTGGCTGAGGTAGCGGCGGCTTGACCCGGAGGGATTACGGTTGTGGTTGGTGGCGTCAGGTTCGGACGGCTGGCGCGTTCTCGACGATACACCGTATGTGCTTCGTGGAGCACGTTACGGTCGGAGGGGTCCAAATAGCGGCCGACGGCGTACGGGGCGAGTTCGTCGGGATGCCAGACGTTGGCCCGGCATTCGGGTGGCAGCCGGCTGGGCAGGAGCAGCAGCACCGGAGGTGGGGATTGTTGGCGCGAACTGCTGCAACCGGCGAGGGCCAGAAGCAGGACACAGCCGAGGGTAGGTTTCAAGGAGGCGGGGCTTTTCATTGTGCATCAGTTTTGGATTGAGTGGACGTGACTGGTGTCAGCAGCCTGGGGCGGGTGACGGCCACCCTGGCCCGGGAGCGATCCAGGGTTTCCGTAACGTAGAGGTACATCTGTTTGCCAGCGGGAACGCGGATGTAAATGCCGTCACGGTGCAGTGTGTCGGCGAGGTCCTGGGCGTAGCGGCTCATGACCGAACTGGCCCCAGTGAGCGCAGCGTTGCGAGCGGTGCCGGGCAACTCCGTGCCGACCAAAGTGCTGCGGGCATCCTGCAGACCGGAGGCCATGCCGGACATAAAGGTAGCGAGGAAGAGCTTGACCTCGACCAGCGCGTCAGAGCGTAGCACCTCTCCGCGTAACCCGGCGCTGCCGTCGGTGATTCCCCACGTCAGAGCGGCAACATCCTCCTCGCGGTCGAGGGCGACGCCGTTGATGACGAGTTCTTCGCCGGTCTGCCAGACCAGTGTCCAGGCACCGTTGGCGACGATGCGCTCACGCATCCGATCTGCCCGCGCGCGGCCATGAACCTCCGTGCCCGTGGGAACGACCAACTTGCCGCTGTGCCAAAGGTCATCAGCGACCAGGGCGATGATCGGCGTGTCGATGTTGGCCGAGTCCACGGTATTCACTAGTTGGCACCTCAAGAGGCGTCCGGCTGGGGCATAGACACCGAGTGGCGGCTCGTTGGTATCCGGGGGCAAGGCGACAAAAATAGCGAGTTGGGCGAGGGGTGCATTGGTGGCCGGCGGTTTGGGTGGTGAATGGACGCCTGGCACCGTTCGACGTTCGACGGAGGTAGCGGCTCCGGGCGGTGCGTTCGTGTAAAGCGTGTGCGGGCGGGCCACACCGCCAGGGCGGAGGGCGCTTGCCAACCCGAGGACAATCACCACGATGAAGCCAGCCGCAATTAGGACACCGAGGCGACTGCGCAGAAAATCGAGGAACGCGGTCATGTTCAAGCCTCAGAGCCCCAGCTTCTTGAAGAAAGCCGCGAGTGACTTTTTGGGGGGCGTCGACACCGCAGGTGGTGCAGAGACGCGGACAGCCTGGTAATAGACGGGTGCGTTGGTGACTACGACCACCGCAGGCGCCACGCTTAGCACGGGAATACGCACGGGTGAGTTTGAGGAAGCGTTGACCAGGCTGGCCGGGCCTACGGGAACGACTTGCGGGACCGCCACGGTCGGCGGCGACTGTGCGGGAGCTGCGTTGGTCGGCTGGGGCGACTGGGGAGGGGACGTCGGCGTGTGAACCGACGGCGTGAGGCTGGAGGGAAAACGGCTAAGCAAGACCATGAACTCGTTGCGTGGTGAGAGGTCGTTGCGCGAACCGTCTGGACTGCCGGTGACGGTAAAGTACACGTGCATCTCGGCTCGCGGCGGGATGACGCCATTGGCATCGGTGAGCGACTGGAAGTACACGCGTTGGCCGGCGCGGACCATCAGGCTTTGGGGCAGATACCAGATCGGTTCGGCGGAGTGGTTCGTGAGTGCGATCCGGAACACCAGTGTGTCTTCAGCGTCGAACCGGAGCACCTCCTCGATGCGGATCGTGTAGTCGCTGTAGTTGTGCGTGGTCTGCGATCGGACGCATTCAACGCCGGCCACGGCGGCGGGCTGCTGCTGTTTGAGGAGGGGGTAGGCCCGGGCGGTGTCGAGCAGACCAAACAGGCGTGACGTGCTCGGCGGGCATGCTCGGTCCGATGGGGTTTTGGTAGCGGGTTGTTCGAAGTTGACCGAAAGCCAAGGGGTGTCGGACTCGAACAGATCGAGCACGTAGGTTTGGCGATTCCACACGACATTCATTGTCGCAGTGGCCTTCGGGACCAAGGCCCGGACGGAGAAGAACTCGTTGCCGGACTTAAAGGAGAGGAGGAAGCGAGCGTCGGGATGCAGTTCGGTCGCGATGAACGCGGCTTCGAGACTCGAAATCGGGCTGGGGAAGCGGATCGTGGTCACCCGATCGTTGGCAACGGGGATGCGAACGACAACCTCTGGGTTCACGGCGAGGCGCTGGACAGCGTTCGTTGACTCAGCGAGCGCCGTGCAGTTGATGAACGACATCACACAGCAGGCGGAACAGCCCGCCAAACAGCGGCACCACGCGACAAGGCAATGGCGGTTTCCGCGCGCTCCTGCTGCGTCCTCGCCACGGCTGCGGGTTGCACCGCCGAGGCCTTGGCAATCAGGAGTGCGGGTCTTCATAGGAAAGTTCGAACTCAGTAACCAGCGTGGGTTGGCGGCGCTTCCGCAACAGGTCGGGGTTGGGACGAAACATCAGGCGCAACTTAAACGGGATCACCTCGGTGAACACCGTCTGTTTGTAGAGGCCGGTGCGAAGCAACTCGCCAATGACCTCAATATGGGCCCGTTCCTCACGGGTTTCGATTGCGTTGATCCGAGCGACCTGCGGCTTCTGCTGAAGGCGGCGTTCCTGAAACTCGGCGGCTTCGGTGCTCTTCAACTGAATTGCCTGGGCGAGCGCGTTGCGGGCAAACAACGCCTGCAATACTTCCGGCTGATCGAAGTCTTCTGGGTTCCGGAGGAGGAGGGCCGTGGTGGCGAGCAACGCCTGTTGAACATGCAGATCGCCCGCGCCGGCGAAGGTGGTTCCGGGTGCCAGGATCCAGTTGCCGGCGGGATCGAGCACCACGAAGCGCACGCCACGCCGTGCCTGGCTAGTCCTAAAACAAGCGTGTTTAGGTCAGCTTCTGCACCGCCCCGGGTGATTTTGGAGAATGTCAGTCGTGATTCCTACAGATTGTGGTGTGACCGCGCCAAAGTATCTTGCTTGCATGCTGCCAT
>JAKLFY010000075.1 GCA_022710935.1 Verrucomicrobiota bacterium | reverse complement strand
CGTAAGGCATCGGATTCAGATGGGCGTAGAGTTCAGGCAGCAGCCGAATCCCGTAACGCTGAACCACCGCTGCGGCCTTGATCCCCTGCTTGTGGTTCGCGAACCGCTCTTCCGGCGTCAGCCCGCTCATCCCCACATACACACACGGCTTGCCGCGACGCCGGTCCGGGTTGGCGGCGCGAACCGCCGCCAAGCGGCGAGCCGCCGGCGCCAGCAGGACCACATAGACATTGTGGTGATGCTCCGTCCGATCAGCTCGGAGCGTTCTGAGGGTTCGGCGCTTCATCGGTCCGGCGCCAATCATCGCCCGGACTCGCTACCGGCGGAAGTCCAAGTCTTGGTTCATCGTCCCGGAAATGGCATCATGTCTTTCAGATGCACCGCGTGATCGCCCATCTGGATATGGACGCGTTCTTCGCCTCGGTCGAACAGCGCGACAATCCGGCGTTACGCGGCAAGCCGGTCATTGTCGGCGCCCCGCCCACACAACGAGGTGTTGTCTGCGCCGCCAGTTACGAGGCGCGCAAGTTCGGCGTCCGCTCCGCCATGCCCAGTGCCACCGCCGGGCGCCTCTGCCCCAAGGGCGTCTTCGTCCGCCCGCGCATGGACCGCTACAAGGAAGAGTCCGGCTTCATTCTCAAGATCATGGCCGAAACGGGCGCCGTCATAGAGCCGATGTCCATCGACGAGGCGTACCTGGACCTGTCCGCTCGCTGCCAAGCCGAGGACGCCGACGCCTCACTGCTCCTGTGCGTGCCCATTGCCCGCCAGTTGAAGGAGCGCATCCGGTCGGAACGTGGTTTGACAGCGACCATTGGCATCGCCTCAAACAAGCTGCTGGCCAAGATCGCCAGCGACTTCGAGAAGCCCGATGGCCTGACCGTGGTTTCCGAACGGGACAAGGTCCAATTCCTCCGTCCGCTGCCGGCGCGGGTCCTGTACGGCGTGGGTCGGGTCACGGAGCAGGTCTTGCTGGGGGCGGGCATGCGCTGAGGATGTCGGCCGCGGCGTGGTCATCGTAAACCTCGATCAACCCCTCGATGCTCTGCAGGGCGATCAATACGGAGACTCCCTTGTCGCGCCCGCGGTTGAGCAGATGGTGAATGGCATCCACATTCCCCATGGCCCGGAACTCATCGAACACGAACCAATGCCGGGGCAGACGCTTGCGCGGGCCGCGCAGGATCTCATCGGCCAGAGCCTTCAAGATGATGGAGTTGATGGGCCAAAGGCTCTCGTTCAAGACCGGGTCCCAGCCCAGCACCAGGACGCCGGGGCGACTGAGAAACTCAGGAACCGAGAAGCGCCGAGCCAACGGGCGGCTATGCCACAGCCCGGCCACCTCCTCGAAGCGGCTGAGCTTGGTCGTGAGCGTCGAGAGCACTCCCAGGGCATGCCGCTCGTCGTTGAGAAGGGAGGCGGCCAGGCGCTTGGCCCGCGGGTGCTGAGCCGTGATCGCTTCGATGTGCTCTTTCGAGTCGGCGGCACAGAGCAAGTCGCGGAACTCCCAGCGGTTACCTCGGCGGCGGTTGAGGCTCCAGATCACGTAGGTCAGCAAGTCGCGGGCGGCGGTGGCGAAGAACGGCGCCGAGGACTTCTTCTCCTCAGGGGCCAGCGCCGTGGCGATGTAGCGCGCCATGGCCGGTGTTTGCGCCGCATCGGCCAGGCTCCAGACCGCGCAACGGTTGTCGAACGGATTGAGAATCCACACGTTCTCCTGATCCGGGCCCAGACCGTAGCTGGCCAGGGTGGGCAGGATGTCCCGTTTGGCGTCGTAGATGATGAGTTGTTCGGGAACGGCGCGATCCGCGCGGAATCGTGGGGCAATGGACTGGAGGAAAAGATCGATTGCCGTCGTCTTGCCGGAGCCGACCGCCCCCAGGATCATGAAGTGCTTGGGTGCCTCGCGGATGGGCATGTTCCGCATGGCCCAATAGACGTGGCGCTCGTCGAAGTGAAGAGCACACGGCGGCGGGGGTTGGGGCGGACCCTCCCCGCCAGTGCACACGGCCGCTGAGTTCGGAGCAGCAAAGAGGTCGAGGACCGACCGACCGGTTCGTGGCTCGCGTGGGACTTCCCCAAACAAATCCCAGAATGAACGATGCTGGCTCATTCGGATTGGACATCGCGGCCCTGCGGATCCGTCGGGTCAAAGGGCGGGCCTGCGCCGACGATGATGCTGGCGGCCCGAAGGTACTGAGGCCAAAGGAGGCGGCACAACGCCCAGGCGGCCAGGTAGAACACAACGAACAGGCCCGCGAGGATCTGGGCACGCTGCTTCCACACCCCGATGAGATTCTGAACCAGCAGCAATACCGTCAGGGAGTTCACGACCACCGCCAACTTCGTCAACCGGGAGGTGCGCCGCACAAAGGAGACCCAATCGGGGCGCGAGGTCAACAACGCCGTTAGAAGACCGAACACCGCCAGGTAGAGGACCGACAAGAGCGCATTCTCGATCCAGTCCTTTGCGTGATTTCAGCCTAAAAGGCGATGAACAACGTAGTCGCCATGAGCCATTCGCGCGAAGGCAAAGAAGTGCAGGAGCGGGGCAAGCCAGCCATCGCTCAGCCCCCGACGGCAACGGGATGTTTGGTGCAGGTTGCCCGCGGTGATTGGGGCGAATCAGGATGTGATCATGCGACCACGACTACGGTCGGCAGCAGAGGCTGGGGGATCCGGAGACAGAGATCTGATACTGCAATCTGATACTGGTCGGCGATTTTTGGGCCCATTCTGGTCCAAAAGCGTCCCTCAAGCCACGTGCCGCACAGCTATGCAACGTCCTCAAATACAGGTGATTCCGTCGAAGTCCTCTTGGGGCCGAATTCCGTTTCTCACACCCAGATCAAGGCATCCGCCGCCCAAGGACCTTTGGCAACACGGACGAGCGTCACGTGGCAGCGGAGGCATCGGCAGGCAGAATGCCCCAGAAGAGAGTCGCTTCCCGCTTCGTCACCAGCTCGCGGTAGTGCTTGAACAGCATGGTTTCGGAGTGGCCGAGCGTTTCCGCTGCGGTTCGCGCTCCGTGAAGTGCAACGAGATGGCTCGCTGCGGTGTGCCGCAAGACGTCGTGAGGCCAGTCACGGATGCTGGCTGCCGCCTTGAGAGCGTCCATTCGCCGGCGACGATTCAGGGCGCAGGGAAGGTCGCCACCCAATCTGAGCCAAGCCACACATGTTGGATGGAGATTCACAAGGCGCCGGTGCCGGACTTTTGACGCCGCCGCATCGATGGTCAGCAGGCTTCGTTCGAGGTCGATTCTGCTCCAGTCGAGGCGCGCAATTTCGTTCGGACGGACGCCAGCGAACAACCCCAACGCCAGTTCGGGTAACAGTCGCCGGTCGGTTGCTTCTGCGGCCCGCATCAGACCTTCGCATTGATCAACGGAGAGGATCTTCGGGACGCCAATTTCGACGTGCGGCTTCTGCGCTCGGAGACAGGGGTTCTCTTTGATGTAGCCCCGACGCCAGCAGTGATCGAAGAGGGCGGAGAGTTTGCCGAGATTGCCGACGCGGGAGGACGGTGGCTCCTTCCGCTCCGAGAACCACGCTTCGATATCGGCCACGCCAAACGCGCCAACATCCATCGATTCCCGCCCCCGGGCGAACAACCGAAGGTAGCGTCGCAATTCCGTAAGGTACGCCGGACAACGATTTGCGGCGGTCTTCGCTTCGAGGACTTCTTCAATCGCGTCGGCGAGTCGTTTGCCGGATTCCTCGAAAGCCACCTTGCCCGACCGATACGCATGCCAGACCCGGTCCAGGGTCAAGCCCTGCGATTGAATCTCGTCCAGGATGCGAATCACGTTGGCCTTCGAGGCGGCGGAGGCGGCGGTCCACCTTCGGCCCGCCGCGTGAAAATCGGATTCGATTTCGGACAAGCGCAGGCGGGCTGCCTTTTCGGTCCGAAAGAACAGCCTCCGACGCTTCCCTTCAATCACACCGGTATCCAGCTCCCAGACGGTCTTGCCATGTCGCAGGGTCCTTCGGACTTTCACGACAGTTATGTTACCGCTTTGCTACCGCTTTGGCAAGATCGAGAACGACGTGGTGTCGACGTGGAGTCAGCGCGGAAACGGCGAGAGCGGCGGAAGACGGAAAGAGATAAAACTGGTGACTTTGCTCAGTAAATCGCAGGAAATTGTGCGAATCAAAGGTGGTTCTCCCCATCCAGAAGGATGGTGGAGCCGAGGGGATTCGAACCCCTGACCCCCACAATGCCATTGTGGTGCTCTACCAACTGAGCTACGACCCCAGACCAAAAGCAGGCGCACTTTAGGCTGCTCGAAGGCTTTGTCAATTCAATCCCGGCCTCCACGGCGCCGCATCTGGTTGTTGTCGGTGTTCTGTCGTCCGGTGAGGGCACCGGGCCTACAACGGATGGAGACGCCCGCTGCAGGCTGCGTGCCCCCACGCGGCGCAAAGCGTAGCGGCGCGGCAGGCAGGCCCCACGCGGCGCAAACCCGACTCCCACCGACAATCTCCAGATGGACTGGTTGTGGGTTGCTCGGATCAGGAATTGGGCTTGCCCCGGATTCAGGCACAGCCCATGTTTGCCAACGCGCATCCATTTGGAAACTGCCATGAACCCCAGAGCCTTTTTCTTATCGAGTCTGATTCCCACGCTCGCGCCGTTGTCCGCCGGCCTGCTTTTCGCGTTCTCGATTGAGGCGCAAGCAGCGCCGCTGCGCATCATCTGTTTCGGGGCGCATCCGGACGACTGCGAGATCCAGTCGGGGGGTGTTGCGGCGCGTTGGGCGGCACAGGGGCATCAGGTCAAGCTGGTCTCCGTAACCAACGGCGATATCGGCCACTGGCGCGACGCGGGCGCTCCTCTGGCACGTCGGCGCACGGCGGAAGTCGAGGCCGCCGCCAAGATCCTGGGCGTCACGGCCCAGGTGCTCGACATCCATGACGGCGAACTGCTGCCCACTCTCGAAAACCGCCGCCTGATCGTGCGACTGATCCGCGACTGGAAGGCCGACATCGTGATCGGCCCCCGTCCAAACGACTACCACCCGGACCACCGTTACACGGGTGTCCTGGTCCAGGACGCGGCCTACATGGTGACCGTGCCGTTCTTCTGTCCGGACACGCCCCACCTTGTCAGGAACCCGGTGTTCCTCTATTTCCCGGATTCATTCCAGAAGCCTAATCCGTTCACCGCGGACATCGTTGTGTCCATCGACACGGTCATCGAGAAGAAGCTCGATGCGCTCGCACAGCTCGTGTCGCAGTTTCAGGAAGGGGGAGCCAACGGAGGTCCCGACCTGATGCCGTCCGACCCGGCGAAGCAGGCGGAGCGGACGGCGCAAGTGCGCGAGTCTTTTCGAAACCGACAGAAGCGGCTGACGGAGCGGTTCCGAAGCCAACTGGCCGACTGGTACGGCGCGGGCGCGGAGGGAATCCAGTACTTGGAAGCCTTCGAGATCTGCGAGTATGGCCGACGGCCTGGCAAGGCGGAACTGAAGGCCTTATTCCCTTTCTTTGAGGAGTAGGAGCGAAGCGGGCCGCGCAGCCCACTTTTCCCGCTGGCTTCCGGGAACAAAGTCCTGTGGCCGCCTCCGCGGACGGCCTCGGGCGCCTGAGGCCGGGACTGTGTGCGCGATTGACGCTCCGGGGCGTTTGCTGCCATCGTCGGCCCATGACGAACCCGACTTCCTTTCTTCCGCTGGCTCTCTGCGTCTGCTGCGTGGCGCCTGCGTTTGGGGCTTCGACCGGCCCCCGATTCTACGGCGATCCCCCTGATGAACATCACGCCTGGGCCGTTCATGACGGGAACCGTCCACAGCCCACATCCGTTGTGCCGGGCACCTTCAGTTCCCCGATCCAACCGGGCCGTCCGCCGTCCGACGCCGTCATCCTCTTCGACGGCACCGATCTCTCGAAATGGCAGACGGACAAGGGCGAGCCGGCGAAGTGGGTGGTGCGCGACGGCGTCATGGAGGTCCTGCCGGGAAGCGGGCAGATCCGCACGCGCGACCGATTCGGGGACTGTCAGTTGCACATCGAGTGGGCGACGCCGGCCAAGGTGGAAGGCGACGGCCAGGGACGCGGCAACAGCGGAGTCTTCCTCATGGGCCGGCTCGAAATCCAGGTCCTGGATTCCTACAACAACGCAACCTATGCCGACGGACACGCGGGGGCCTATTACGGCATTCAGCCGCCACTGGCCCTCCCGGTTCGTGCGCCCGGGGAATGGCAGGTGTATGACATCGTGTTTCGCCGCCCCATCTATCGCGATGGCAAGCCGGTCGATCTCGGGTATGTGACGGTCTTCCTCAACGGCGTGTTGGTTCAGGACCACACGCCCATCGAGGGGCCGGGCGGGCACATGGGCCGGACCAGGCCGCAACCGTTCCCCGAGAGAGGTCCTCTGGCCCTCCAGGACCACGGCAATCCGACTCGCTTCCGGAACATCTGGTATCGGGAGCTGCCGCCGCGCTCGACCGAGGGCGGCACCGATGGCTGGCTTGCCGCGGAGGCGGCGATGGCAAAGCGGAAGGAAACGGCCGCGGCCATTCGACTCGACGCAGAAAAGCTCAAGGATCCCGAGAATCCCGTGCCTCAAATGCTCCGTCTGTTCGAGTCGTTGCTCTACGAACAGGAGCCGGCCGCAATGCAGGAGGCGCAGGAGATGGCGGCACGATACATCCAGATGCTGCAGGCCTTGCCGCCCGATCAGTTGGCGGGCAAGAGGGATCAGGTGAGGCAACTCAACGACATCTTCAAGTACCTGACTCGATTCAGGATCGTCCCCGAGCCGTTCGAACCCAGGACTGTCACCGAAAGTCTGATCAAGGCGCAAGGTTGGGACAAGCGACCGCGCTAGCCCGGATCGTTCACGGGTTTCGGGCTGAACCTGATCCGGGCTAGCCGGGGTGCATCCGCTCCGGCGGCTTGTTGGCCGGGTGTTCCTCCTGGCGCCCGTGCACCCTCGTTCGGGCATTAAAACCGCCGCGCCACAACCCGCAAGGAGCTTTCTTGGAGCTTTCCTGGAGCAGAAAGTCAAGGACCTGGCATGCAAATCAAGAACCCAGAGATCTGACCCCATTACTTGTTCGCATACCAGGCGCGCAGGCGCACCTCGATGCCAAGGTCAGTCCCGACCAGGGTCTTGAATTTTTCGAGATCGCTGCCGCGCGAGTGGTATGGGTAGACGATCCCGGGCTTGAACGCGCGCACGGCTTCGGCCGCTTTCTCGACGTCCATGGTGTAGGGCAGGTTCATGCAGACAAAGGCGACGCCGATGTTTTCGAGGGCGCGCATTTCGGGGATGTCTTCCGTGTCGCCGCTGAGATAGACCCGTTGCCCGCCGAGGTTCAGGACGTAGCCGTTGTCCCGGCCCTTGGGATGGTACTTGAGACGATCGGCGGTGAGGTTGTGGGCCGGTACGGCTCTGCACGAGAGACCGCGCAGGGCCGTTTCCTCGCCATTGGCCAGGACCTTCGTCCGGCGGCGCAGATTGGCCGGCAGCTTCTCGGCCACCGTGGGAGGGACGACCAGATCGGAGCGCTCACCGGCCACAGCCTCCAGCGTGGCGAGGTCCAGGTGATCCCCATGCATGTGCGTGATCAGCACGAGAGTCGGAGGCGGGGAACTGGCATAGCGCGCGGCCCCTCCAACGGGGTCGACATAGATGACCTCGCTCTTCCAACCAAGAAGCAGCGACGCGTGATCGACCGGATGGACGATGAGGTCGCCCCCGAGCCCGGGAATGCGGTCGCCGGTCAATGCCTGGTCTCCGGCAGCAACGCCGGGGGGCACGATGCAGAACACCGGGATCAGGGCGATCCACGCCCATGTGATCCGAGAAGTCTCGCCTGGAAGCAGGAGGATTTTCATGCATGAATAGATGCCCCACACGGATCGGGAGGACAAGTGGAAATCCCCAACCGCCTTCGCGACAAACCGCCTTTCGATTCTTGGCTTTCCGACAATTCCGGAGTACAAATACCGGCATGAACATCCAACCGCCGTGCCAGTCGAGACCGCGGGTTCAGGTTGTCGGACCGCGCCTGAGTCGAGTCATCGGACGCTGCCGACGGCCTGAGGTGCATTGGCAGTGGGGGGCCGCCGGGCTGGGCGTCCTGGGCTTCCTGGCGCATCAGGCGATGGCGGCGTTCGACCTTCACGTGTCGACCAACGGCAACGACTCCTGGTCAGGCGAGCTGGCGGTCCCGAGTGAGGACCGATCGGACGGACCGTTTGCCACCTTGGAACGGGCCAGGGATCAGATCCGCCGCATCAAGTCAGCGGCGGGGCTGCCGCAGGGCGGCGTTGTCGTCACCGTGCATGGCGGCACGCATGAACTCACGAGTCCGCTCGAACTGGGCAGCGAGGATTCGGGAGCGGCTGACGCGCGGGTGGTGTATCGCGCGGCGGCGGGGGAGGAAGTGCGGCTGACGGGCGGCAGGCGTGTAACC
The DNA here is from genome assembly GCA_022710935.1 of Verrucomicrobiota bacterium. Taxonomy (GTDB): domain Bacteria; phylum Verrucomicrobiota; class Verrucomicrobiia; order Limisphaerales; family J093; genus MWFF01. Next base: position 21,565 of record JAKLFY010000075.1, on the reverse strand, counting down.
GGGTTCAAGCCCGTGACCGAGCCGGCCGTGCGGGAGCGTCTGGACGAATCGGCGCGCGACACCGTGCGCCAGGCCGACCTGCGCTCCCTGGGTGTGACCGATTACGGGGCGCCGGGCGGGGGGGGCCTCGAGCTGTTTTTTCAGGACAGACCGATGCCTTTGGCGCGCTGGCCCAATGCCGGCTTTGTCAAGATCAGCGAAATCCTGGGGACGACGCCGGTGGACGTGCGAGGCACCAAGGGCTGCGTCGAGGGCCTGTTTGCCATCGAGAGCGATCGTCTCGATCGATGGTCGGCGGAGAAGGATGCCTGGGTGCACGGCTACTGGTTCTGGGACTGGTCGGACCAGCGCCAACGCGTGAAGTCGATCGACATTGCGAAGCGCACAATCGCGATCGAGCCGCCGTATCACAACTACGGCTACCGGAAAGGTCAGTGGCTCTACGCGTACAACCTGCTTTCGGAGATCGACCGGCCGGGGGAATGGTATCTCGATCGCGAAGCGGGCATTTTGTACCTCTGGCCGCCCGACCCGATCGAGCAAAGGCGGGTCGTGGTCTCGGTTCTGCCCACCTTGCTCGAGATGAAGGACGTGGCGCACACGACGTTTCACGGGTTCGTCTTCGAGGCGGCCCGGGGCACTGCCGTGACGGTCACCGGCGGAAAGTCCAATCGCATCGAGCGATGCATCCTGCGGAATGTCGGCAGCGCGGCGGTGAGCGTGTCGGGCGGCGCGGGCCACGGCGTCGTGTCATGCGAGATCCATCAATGCGGCGCGGGAGGTCTTTCGCTCGGCGGCGGCAACCGGACCACGCTGACGCCCGGCGGCCACTACGCGGAGAATAATCACATCCACGATTACGGGCGGTGGCGTCCGATGTACTCGGCGGGGATTGCGCTGAACGGCGTGGGCAATCGGGCCACGCACAATCTCATTCACCACGCGCCGCACCAGGCGATTTCCTTCGGCGGCAACGACCACCTGATGGAGTTCAACGAAATCCACAACGTCTGTTTCGAGTCCAACGACGCCGGGGCGATCTACTCCGGACGCGATTGGACGATGCGCGGCACAGTTATCCGGCACAATTATCTGCATGACATTACCGGGTTCGAGGGGCGGGGGTGTGTGGGGGTGTATCTGGACGACATGTATTGCGGCACCGAGATCGTCGGGAATGTCTTCTGGCGGGTGACGAGCGCGGCGTTCATCGGCGGCGGACGCGATTGCCGCATCGAGAACAACATCTTTGTGGACTGCGCGCCGGCGGTCCACGTCGACGCCCGGGCCATGGGCTGGGCCAAGTACCACGCTGACGAGTGGGTGAAGGAGGGGCGAGAGAAAGGGACTCTGTCGGGCATTCACTACACCAAGACGCCTTACAGCGAGCGGTATCCGAAACTGCCGACGATCCTCGATGAAGATCCGTGGGCACCGCGCGGCAACGTGATTGCGCGCAACATCTGTGTCGGGGGGCGTTGGGACAACATCGAGTCCAAGGCCCGTCCGCTGATCACGTTCGAGGACAATCTGCTCGATGCCGATCCGCAGTTCGTGGATGCGGCCCGCGGCAACTTCGAATTGAAGCCGGAGTCGCCAGCCTGGAAACTCGGGTTTCGGCGCATCCCGTTCGAGAAGATCGGGCTGGATCGCTAGCCCGCCCCGTTCTCTCCGGGCCGCGGTCGATCAACGCCGCAGGCTGGGCGCGCGTCAAGCCGGCTGCAAGCCGGCGCTCCGGGGCGCTCCGCGACTCCGCGACCTGGCCGCCATGCCGCGCGCGTGTTCCCTCACGCGCCGAGGAGGGCGAGGGTGCGCTGGTAGATCTCCTCGGGCGTGCCGGCGGCAGCGACCGATTTGAGCAAGCCGCGTTGGCGGTAATAGTCCGCGAGGGGGGCAGTACTTCGCTCGTAAGTCTCCATGCGCACGCGCACGGCATCGGGGCGGTCGTCTTCGCGCTGAACGAGAGCGCCGCCGCAATGGTCGCACACGCCCTCCGCCTTGGGGGGGCGAGTCTGGACGTGGAAGACCGCCTTACAGTGGCCGCAGGTCCGGCGTCCGCTCAGGCGCGCGACGATGGTATCGATTGGCAGATCGTAGCTGAGCACGGCATCCAGCGTCAGGCCCTCCCGCTTCAGAAGTTGGTCGAGCGCCTCGGCCTGCGCCACGGTGCGGGGATACCCATCGAGAAGAAAACCGGACGGGTCACGCAGGCAACTCGCCCGCTCGCGCACCATCTCGATCACCGTCTCGTCGGAGACCAGTTCCCCCCGGCGCATCGCATCGAGCGCCGCGTTGAGCGCCGGACTGCGTTCGGCTGGATCGAGCGACTTGGCCGCTCGAAAGACATCGCCGGTCGAAAGATGACTCGGCCCGAGGCGTTCGGAGAGCAACTCGGCCTGGGTGCCCTTCCCGACTCCGGGCGCCCCCAGCAGAATCAGGCGGCAGGGTCGGGCGCCCGGGCGCGGAGTGGCTGGGAATTGCGCTGTACCGCCCTTGAGCCATGCAGTTCGATCGGGTTTGACATTCATATGTTTCTCCATAGGCGCGACTGGCCGCACCCGGATGCATTCGATTCGCCGGAGCGGCAGGCGGCAACACCGGGATTGCCCATCGCTTCACCTTTTTTGGCCTGGCCCGCATAGCCGTCATCGTGCGGAGTCTGATCGCTCCGTGCATTGGCGGGGCGCGCACTCTGCGCGGCGGTGCATCTGGTTGTTGTCGGTGTTCTGTCGCCCGGTGGGGACACCGGGCCTGCAACGGATGGAGATTGCCGGTGGAGAAGGCCGCGTGCCCTGACTGCGCCGCAACGCGTAGCGGCGCGGCAGGCAGGCCCCACGCGGCGCGAAGACAGACATCGGCGCAAACACCGGGTCGGGAGACACGGCGCTGCGCCCCTCGATGCGGGCTGGCGGACCGGAGCGTGTCATGCTAAGTCTCGTCCGATGAAACTCGCGCGCCTTCTCGAAGTGGGCTGTGTCCTGGCAATTCTCATGGGGTTTTCGGGGCGGGGAGAGCCGCCGGCTCTGTCGGACCTTTACCGGCTGGATCGTTTGCCGGTCTTGCGTGACCACGCCAGGGTCGGCGCGGTGACGAGCTACGATCGGACCGGCGGCAACGACGACGGGTTCTCCGGCAAGTACTCGTTCGTGCGCAAGGATGCGGAGGGACTGGTGCTGGCGGATCTTCAAGGGCCGGGGGTGATCACCCGGATCTGGACCCCGACACCCACGGACGACACGCTCGAGTTTCTTTTCGATGGCGAGCCGCAGGCGCGCTTCCAGGTGGGCTTCCGCGATCTGTTCCTCGGCCGCCACCCCGGCTTCCCGCAACCGCTGGTCGGTTTTGGCGCCGGCGGCTACTACTGCTATGTCCCAATCCCGTTTGCCAAGTCGTGCGTGGTCCGGCTGCGGGCGCCCAAGGCGCAATTCTACCAGATCAACTACGTCCAATGCGCGCCCGATGCCTCTGTGACATCATTCGGCCCGCCGAAGGCCGGGGCGGCGCAGTCGGATCTCGACAACGCGGTCGGGCTGTGGCGCAGCGCCGGACAGGACATCGCTCGATTCTCGGCGCCGCCCGGGGCGCGGCTTGAGACGACGCGCCGCGCCTTTGTGCTGAGCTCGAATGCGACGGAAGCCGCCTATCGGAGCGAGGCGGGCGGGCGCATTGTCGGGTTGCGGGTTGGTCCGGCGTCGGCGATTGCGGGCAAAGCTCGCGATCTGTTGTTGAGGGTTGTTTTCGACGGGATGGAGCCGTGCGTCGAGGTTCCGCTTGGGGATTTCTTCGGATACGCCTGGGGGCAACCGGCCACGCAAGGCCTGCTTGTGGGAACGATGGCGGAGACGAATTACTGCTATTACCCGATGCCGTTCGAGCGGCAGGCGACGGTCGAGATCGTCTCGCAGCGCGCGGCGCCGGTCGCGCTCTGGACCGAGGTGGTGCACACCCCGATCGCGCGCACCGCCATCGAGGGCAGGTTTCACGCCCTGTGGCGGCGTGAGAACCCGACGAAAGCGGGGCAGCCGTACACGTTTATTGAGACCCAGGGACGCGGTCACCTGGTGGGAGTCGTGCTGCAATCCCAGGGGTTCGAGTCGGGGAAGACCCTGTTCTTCGAGGGAGACGATCAGACGACCATGGACGGGACCCTGGCCGTTCACGGGACCGGTTCGGAGGATTTCTTCAATGGGGGGTGGTACGACGTGCCGGATCGCTGGGAGAAACGGATCTCCTTTCCGTTGAGCGGTTGTCTCGGCTACCAGAAGCACCTGGGCCGCACGGGCGCGTATCGGTTCTTCCTCGCCGACGCCTATCCGTACCGCCAAAGCCTGCTTCAGACCATCGAGCACGGAGGCGAGAACAACAGCATCATCACCGATTACTGCAGTGTCGCCTGGTTCTACTCGGAGGGGCATCCGACTGCGAGTCTCGCCGCGCCGCCCCTCGGGCAAAGGGCGGTGATCGATCCCCAGGAGATCGTGTTCCCGATGTGGTGGCAGACGCCGATGTACGCCTGGTCATTCGACCGGGCGAGCCTGACCCGCAAGAAGGCGCAGATCGGCGGCGAGGAGGTTCGGTATCTCTCGCTGGCCGCCGAGGGCCAGGACTGGTTCGGCCCGCATTTTCTCTCGCCAACGGTGGATGTTCCCGCCGCGGGCGTTTATGCGATCTTCATCGAAGCCGTCAAGGGACCAGCGCAAGGCATTGTCCAGTTGTTCCAGAATGAGAACCCGGTCGGCGAACCGGCGGATCTGCACGCCGAGGAACCGGTGAAGAGCGGACGCCTTCTCCTGGGGCGCCTGGTGCTGGCGGAAGGGCGGAATGATCTGATGCTCAAACTGCCCGGCAAGAACGAGCGCTCGTCCGGGCTCGGGTTGGATCTGGTCCAGATCGTCTGCGTGCGCGAGCGTTGAATCGGTCGGAAGGGCGAGGATAGGCCCATTGAGCGGGACGATCATGATTGCCCGCGTCACACTCGAAATCGCGCTGCGCAAGGAATTCGACTACCTGATTCCTGCGGAGCTGGCAGGGCAAGTCGAGGTCGGCAGCCGGGTCAAGGTCCCGTTCGGGGCGCGCCAGGTCTTTGGATGCGTCACGGCTCTGGTCGAGGCCTCACCGTGTGCGAGGCTGCGTCCTTTGTTGCGGGTGGTGGGCCGCCAGAGCCTGATGACTCCGCGGGTGCTCGAGTTGGCGCGCTGGATTGCGGCGTATTACTGCTGCCCGGTCGAGATCGCCGTCAAGAGCGTGCTGCCCGAGGCGGTCCGGCGCGAGAAAGAGGGCTGGCGCGAACGCTTGTTCGTGCGCGCATTGCCTGTGAGCGGTCCGCTGCCCAAGTTGAGCAAGCGGCAGGCTGAGATCCATGCCATCATTGAGGGGCGCAAGGAGCTGCCGCTTCAGGAACTGCTGCGCATGACCGGCACGACGGCCGAGACGGTGCGGCGCCTCGAGGACCGGGGCCTGATCGCCGTGGCCGCGCAGGTTTCCGAACGCGATCCCTACGCCCACGAGGTCATTCTGCCCACATCGCCTCTGGTCTTGAATCCCGAGCAGCAGCGGGCTCTGGATGCGATCACAAGAGCGCTCGACACTCGGCGCGACGCGCGCTTTGCGGATCGGGCGCGATCGCTGACGGGCGACGAATCACGGGTGGCGAGTGGCGCCCGACATGCGCCCTTCCTGCTTCACGGCGTGACCGGCAGCGGCAAGACCGAGGTGTACCTGCAAGCCATCGCACACGCCCTCGCTCTCGGGCTTGGGGCGATTGTGCTCGTGCCGGAGATCTCGCTTACGCCCCAGACCGTCGAGCGATTCAAGGCGCGGTTCTGTTCCGGACGCCTGCAAACGCTTGTGGCGGTCTTGCACAGCCACCTCTCGGCCGGGGAACGCCACGACGAATGGCACAAGATCCGCCAGGGCCGAGCTCGGATCGTGATTGGGGCGAGGTCGGCCATCTTTGCCCCGGTCGAACCGCTGGGGTTGATCATTGTCGACGAGGAACACGAGCATTCGTACAAGCAGGAGGAGGCTCCACGCTACCATGCGCGCGATGTGGCCGTGGTTCGCGCCCAGCGGGAAGGGGCGGTGGTGGTTCTCGGCTCGGCGACACCGTCGCTCGAGAGTTACTACAACGCCCGCCGCGGCAAGTACGTGCTCCTCGAACTGCCCAGCCGCGTCGACAACCAGAAGCTCCCTGTGGTCCGCGTGGTCGACCTGTGCCGCGAGTACCGCGGCGACAAGGGGATTCCGATCCTTTCGAACCTTCTGCGCGAGGCTGTGACACGCCGGCTCGAACGCAAGGAGCAGGTCATCCTGTTCCTCAACCGTCGCGGCTACGCCACGTCCCTGCAGTGCCCGCGCTGCGGCTACGTTGCGAATTGCCCGAACTGCAGTGTGGCCCTGACTTACCACCGATCCCGGCAGCAGCTCCTTTGCCACATCTGCGGCCACCAGAAGCCGGCGCCGACGGCATGTCCGGAGGCGTCGTGCCGCAACCCGGCGATCCGCTATGCCGGTCTGGGCACCCAACGCGTCGAGGAGACTCTGAGGCGGGTGTTCCCGCACGCGCAGATCCAGAGGATGGACTCGGATGTCCTCAAGCGGAAGGAGGACTACCGCCGCATCCTTGGGGATTTCCGGACGGGCAAGATCGACATTCTCCTGGGCACCCAGATGATCGCGAAGGGGCTGCATTTCCCCAACGTCACCCTGGTCGGGATCATCCATGCCGACCTGACGCTGCACGTGCCGGATTTCCGGTCAGCGGAACGGACGTTTCAGTTGCTGACGCAAGTGTCCGGACGGGCCGGGCGCGGGGATGTGGAGGGCGAGGTGATCGTGCAGTCCTTCACCCCGTACCATCCCGCGATTCAGTATGCGAAGCGGCACGACTTCATCAACTTCTACGAGCAGGAAATCGAGTTCCGGGCGCAGTTGAAATACCCGCCAATCAGCCGCATCGCTCTGCTCACGCTCAAGGGGCGGAACGAAGACAAGGTCAAGTTCACCGCCGCCCACGTGAAACGGGAGCTCGATACGGCTTTGGCCGGGTTCAAGGACGCCGTGCTGTCCGGGCCGGCGCCGGCGCCGCTCCTGCGCGCGGAGACACTCTACCGGCATCAGATCATGCTGCGCATCCGGCAACTCGCGAAAGCGAGCGCGGTGTTGGCTGAGGTGATCGACCGTTTCAGCCTGCCGCAGGAGGTGACGCTGACAGTCGACATCGATCCGGTGAACCTCACGTGACGAAAGTCGGCGGGCGCGGTTTTGCCACAGCCCGCATTTCAGGTGAAATGTGACGCTGACCGGTCAGATGACATCAAAACTTGGTGAGAAATGCGGGCTAAGGTGTTTCGCGCAATTCCATGCAAAACGCGGCCTCGAAGTTCCTGCCCGGTTCGAGCACGATGAGTTCTCGGTCCTTGACCCGCGTGAACGGATTCGACACGGCCGTCCAGGGCTCGAGACAGTAGAAAGGCGCCTCGGTCGACTTGGACCAGATGGCCACAAACCGGAAGGCCGGCGCATCGCGCCAATCGAGGGCCACTTCGAGCTCGCTGATCGGATCGACCAGGACGAGCTGGCGCCGTTTCAGATCCGTCAGGAACAGGGTCATCGATACGTCTTCGGCCACGCTCCAGTTCTGGCTTGGAAACGGCTTGCCGGTGAATTGCTCGCCGCGTCCGTGCATCGTGAGCCGCCGGCAATCGGGGATCTCGACGAAGCACTCGGAACGCAGCCCGCGGGGCGCGAGTGGGACGGCGAAGTAGGGATGGAACCCCGTGGTGAAAGGCAGCGGGTCGGGCGAACGATTCACCACCTTCTGCTGCCAGAACAGCCGCCCGCCCGCCAGCCGGTAGGTCAACTGCAGCGAGAACTCGAACGGGAACTGGGCCAGCGTCGCCTCGCTGTCCGTCAACTCGATCGTCACCGACGCGTCGGTCCGGTCGAGCACCGTCCACGGGCGGCGGCGGGCAAAGCCGTGCTGAAGCATCTCGTAGGTGCGGCCCTGCCATTCGTAGTGATGATCGCGCCCGGAGACATGGTTGAACGAGGCCAGAGGAAACAACACGGGAGACCCGGCGTACATCTCCCGCGGATAACGTTCGACCACGGCCGGATCGAAGTGGAGGGCCTCGACACGGCCGTGCTCGACAAACTCGCGGCTGTACCGCAGCAGCCACCCTCCCAGTTCCGGAGCGATTGTGGCTGAAGCCCCCTCGCCGTCTTTGAGTGTCACGAATTGAGGACTCGTCATAACAAACAGCAGTCTATTGTGGTTCGAGAAGGAAATCCACTCAGGTCTGGCTCCTGCCAGCGGATCTCAGGAGGACGATCTCATCCGATCGAGGGTCGAGGTTGTCGACCGGCCTTTGACGCCCGCGAGCACCACGACCCGCCCACCGATGGCTTCCACCAGGCGGCGTTCCGGCTGGTTGATGGTGTCGATGGTGTAGTCGCCGCCCTTGGCATAAACGTCAGGCCGGGCGACGCCCAGGAAATGCAGCGCGTCCAAGTCGGGAAAGATGCACACGGCATCGACCGAGGCCAGGGCTGCAAGGACGCCGGCGCGATCCTGCTCGGGATGGATGGGCCGGGTGGGTCCCTTGAGCGAGCGGACCGACCAATCGCTGTTGAGTCCGACCAGGAGGCAGTCCCCCAGCGCGCGTGCCGCTTCGAGATAGACCACATGGCCCAGATGAAGCAGGTCGAAGCACCCGTTGGTCACGACCACCCGACGGCCCGCCGCCTTCTGCCTTGCGCGCCAGGCGCCCAGATCTTCGAATGTCACGATCTTCTCCCGAAAGGACATGGCGGGGATACTGAACGCGATCGATTGCGTCTGACAACGGCCAAATCGGCGGGCGAATGGGGTGACCCTTGACAGAATCAGATCGGAATCTCAGCATTGGAAAACAGAGAGGCGGGCATCGCGAGATGCCCGCCTGACCCAAACAACCAAACAACCAAACAACCAAACGACCTCCTCTCCGCCGGCGGACGGGCGGCAGGTGTGTTGGCCTGCCGCACGTCGTTGGGGCTTAATGTGGCGGACGGTAAGCCCAACAGGGGAATCGACCGCAGAGGCATGCATTTCGTTCAATCAGGAAGAGCCGCGAATCGCCCAATGCAATGGCACCCCTGGCCATCGGGAGGGCGCGTCGGACGGGCAGAAGGAGCAACCGCATGGATTCGGCGGGGGGGCGTGGCTTACAATGCGCATTTCTAACCTCAACCCCGCTCACGACATCGGGGCCAGCGGCTGGCTGATCGACATCGAGGGGCATCGGCTCCTCCTCGATGCCGGGACCCACCCGAAACGCGAAGGGCGTGACGCCTTGCCGCTCTACGAGCGCATTCCCGCGGGAGACGTGGACGCGATTGTCATTTCGCATTGTCACCACGATCATGTGGGGTCGTTGCCCATCGCCGCCCGCCGCTACCCGGGCGCGCACGTGCTGATGACGGAGTTGAGCTATTTCCTGGTCGAGCGTGTGCTCCACAACTCGGTGAACGTCATGGTGCGCCAGCGGGACGAACTCGGCATCCGCGAGTACCCGCTGTACAGCCACGATGAGGTCGAGGACCTCGCTCCACGGATTCAGGGATTCCGGTACGAGCGGGAGATCGAGTGGGCGGCGCACCACAAGACGCGCGCTGGATTCGTCTCACCCACGGTCGAATTTCGGGATGCCGGCCACACTCTGGGCGCGGCGGGCGTGATGGTGCGCGGGCAACGCGAGACGCTTTTCTACACGGGCGACGTTTCGTTTCGGGACCAGACCCTGCTGAAGGCAGCCCGGTTCGAGGACGTGCAGGCCGACGTTTTATTGATGGAAACCACGCGCGGGAACCGCCAGACGCCCGCGGGCTTCACGCGCGAGGCGGAGGCGGAGCGGTTGGCCGAGGCCATCCGCGCCACACTCAAGCGCAAAGGATCGGTGTTGATCCCCTCGTTCGCCCTGGGACGCACCCAGGAAATCCTGGGGCTGCTGGCTCTGCTGATGCGGTCGGGTCAGATCCGCCGCCAGCCGGTTTACATCGGCGGCTTGGGGCGGGTCTTCACGGAGATCTACGACCTGGAGGCGCACCGGACTCACCGGCTACACAGCAACCTGATGCTCAACCAGGCCTTGGATCTCGTGGTCCTGGAACGGGGCCAAATCGACCAGATGCGCCTGACCGGAGGCCGCATCTTCGTCCTCACTTCCGGGATGATGGCCGAGAACACGGCCGCGCACGACCTGGCGCTCCGTTTCATGGGAGAGGAACGACATGCCATCCTGTTCGTCGGTTATGCCGATCCTCAAACCCCCGGCGGACGCCTCAAGGCGTCGAGTTCAGGCCGCCCCTTCCTGTTCAGCCGGACCGCGGGCGAGGCGGTGCGCCGATGCGAGCTTGCAGAGTTCGACCTGACTGCGCACGCGAACCGGGAGGACATGGTCGATTTTGTGGGCCAGGTCGCGCCGAGAACGGTCGTGCTTGGGCATGGGGAACCCGAGGCGCAGGCCTGGTTTGAAACGACCCTTCGCAAGCGTTTCCCAAAAATGAAATGCCTGCGCCCCGACCCCGGAGAAACCGTCGAGCCTGTCGCCTATGGATGACCAGCGCGTGCGCGTCCGATTCCTCCTGGGTCCAGCCGGCAGCGGCAAGACCTACCGGTGCCTCGAGGAGGCGCGCGCGGCGTTGCGTGCGAATCCCGAGGGTGCGCCCCTGCTCTTTCTGGCTCCCAAGCAGGCGACCTTCCAGCTTGAACGCCAGGTGCTGGCCGACGCCGAGGTGCCTGGCTACACGCGTCTGCACATCCTCTCCTTCGAACGCCTGGCGGAGTGGATCCTGCGCCAGTGTGCCGCCCCGATGCCGCCGCTGCTCACCGAGGGAGGGCGCGTCATGGTCTTGCGCGCGCTCCTGGCGCGGAACGCTTCGGAATTGTCGGTCTTTCGGGCCACAGCCCGGCTGCCGGGGTTCGCCCGGCAGTTGAGCGAGGCTGTTCGCGAACTCGAACAGCACAATGTCGCGCCCGAGCGGCTGTGCCAGGTCGCCGCCCAGACCGATCGGCGCTCGGCTTTGCGCGGCAAGCTGCTCGACCTGGCCGCAATGGCAACCCGGTATCGGGCATGGCTCGCCCAACGCGATCTCGAAGATCCCACCCGGCTGCTTCGCCTGGCCAGGGAAGCCGCCGAGGCCTCGGCTCCGGCCCCGACAGGCAGCCCGGGACCAGCGCCGATGCCTCGACCGGTCGACCCCTGGTTCGCAGAGCTCTGGTTGGATGGCTTCGCCGAGATGACACCTGCCGAACTCGACCTCGTCGCCGCCGTGATCCCGCGGTGCGGGCGCGCCACGCTCGCGTTCTGCGTCGAAAGCCCTTCTCCGACTCCGGGCGAGTGGCTTTCCCCATGGTCGCTGGTGGGCAGAACTCAGGCGGCCTTGCGCGACCGATTGGCGCGCAACCGCGGCCTCGATTTGTCGAACGACTGCCTCTCGGACCCGACGTCGCCGACGCGGTTCTCCACATCCCCCACCCTGTGTCATCTCGAACGATACTGGATGAGCCCGAGGCCGTTCCTGCCCTCGGAACCGGGTTCCGAGGATTCGTCCCTGCGCCTGGTGCGTTGCGCGAATCCGGAGGCCGAAGCGATCACCGCCGCCCGGGCGGTGCTGCGATTTGTGCGCGAGGAGCGCGGGCGCTATCGCGAGGCCGCGATCCTCGTGCGTTCGCTCGATCCGCATCAGGCGGTGATTCGTCGCGTGTTCGCCCGCTACGGCATCCCGATCTTTCTGGATCGACGCGAGGGCGTCGCCCATCACCCGCTGGCTGAGTTGGTCCGCTCCGCCATCCGCCTCGCGGCATTTGGCTGGCGGACCGAGGACTGGATGAGCGTCCTCAAGACGGGGCTGGCTGGCGGCGATGAACAGATCGTCGATGCCCTCGAGAACGCGGCTTTGGCGGCGGGGTGGGAGGGCACGACGTGGCTGAATCCTCTCCCGTCCCCGATCGATCGACCCTTGCCTTCCGGAGCGCATCCAGGCGCGGTTTTGCCAACTCGCCCGGATCAGATTCAGCGCGCAGCCTGTGAACGATCCGGGCTAGCCCGCCTCGAATCGTTTCGCTGCAAGCTGACGCCCCCCTTCGCGGCCCTGGTTGAGCAACTCCAGAACAGCGGCGGCGCCGTCAACGGCACGCAGTTTGCCGAGGCATTCCGGCGGCTATGGAAGGCATTGAGAATCGAGGCCACGCTCAATGCGTGGAATGAAGACGCGCCCGACGCCGCCGGCGGATCAACCGTGCCTGCCGGCGGACGGATCCATAGCACCGTCTGGCAGGATCTGAACGCGCTTATCGACGACCTTGCCCTGGCGTTTCGAGACGACCCACTGCCCCTCCGCGAGTGGCTTCCGATTGTCGAGGCGGGGCTTTCGGATCTGAGCGTCGGCGTGGTGCCTCCGACCCTCGACCAGGTCCTGGTCGGCGCGATCGATCGCTCGCGCAATCCGGATCTGAAGCTGGTCGTGCTGCTCGGGTGGAACGACGGAGTCTTTCCGGCTCCCCTGCCCGCCCCGGGCCTGCTGAACGAGTCTGAACGGCGGGAGCTCGAATCGAATGGTGTGCCGCTGGGGCCCGACCGGCGTCGGCGCATCGGGCGTGAGCGTTACTACGCCTACATCGCCTGCACACGCGCGCGCCAACGCATCGTGGTGACCTACGCCGAGCGGGACCTCGAAGACCGCCTCCTGAATCCGTCCCCATTCCTCGGTCCTCTGCGGCGGCTCTTCCCGGGGTTGATCGAGGAAGCGGCCGTGACCCGTCCCGGCTGGGACGAGATCGAACACGCCACCGAGGCGGTGGTTCCCCTGATGCGGCATGCGCGCGGAGAGGCGCAGACGGGATCTGTCCGGGCCAACGAGCCGCAGCCGGGGCGTCTGCACGAACTCGAGGTCCTGGACGTGTCAGAGGCGACCGATCTGAACGGGGGGTTGCCATCGAGGCTGGCGGACCGCCTCTACGGGCCGGGCGGGTTGCGCACTTCGGTGACTCGCCTCGAACAATTTGCAGCGTGTCCATTCCGGTTCTTCGTTCACTCGGGGCTGCGCGCCGAGGAGCGCCAGCTTCTCGAGGCCGACGTGCGACAAACCGGCAGTTTCCAGCACGAGGTCCTGGCCCGCTTTCACGCCCAGATCGCCGAGGAAGGCAGACGGTGGCGGGATCTCACCCCGGCCGATGCCCGCGAGCGCGTCGGGCAGATCGCCGAAGCCGTGGCACGCGAGTTTGCACACGGGCTCTTTCAGACGAATGCCCGGGACCGCTTTGCCGCCCGCGCACTGAGCCGCTCGCTGCAGGACTTTGTCGAGGTCATGATCGAGTGGATGCGCACCTCCTATGGGCTCGACCCGGTCTGCGCGGAACTGGTTTTTGGCGGCGTCGATTCCGAGTTGCCGGCTTGGGAGATTGATCTGGCCGACGGCCAGCGCCTGATGCTCCAGGGGAAGATCGACCGCATCGACCTGGCGCGGACCGAGGAACGCGCCGACGCGTGGTGCGTGGTGGTCGACTACAAGTCGAGCGCCCGCAAGGTTGACGCGGCTCTCATGGAAAACGGGATTCAGATCCAACTGCCTGCCTACATGGCTGCGTTGCGCGCCCTGAATCGACAGCGTCCGCTCTTCGGCTTCACTCGGCTGGCGCCAGCCGGGGTGTTCTATGTCAACCTGCGCGGAGGCTGGAAGGGGTTAGCCAACCGGACCGAAGCCGCGGTCGGGACCGAGGCTGCGCGCCGCGCCCCGTATGTTCATCGGGGGCGGTTCGATGGGACGGCCCTGCGCGTCCTGGACCGGTTGTGGGACCAGCCGGAGATCAGCGGCCAGTTCCTTTATTCCCCCGGCGGGAAGCCCAGCAAGCGCCACCACGACCCCCTTCCTGCCGCCGAGTTCGCCGCCCTGCTGGATCGCGTCGAGCATACGATCCGGGGAATCGGGCGCCAGATCTTCGCCGGAGTCGCCCGGGTCGATCCGTACGCGAAAGGGACGACGGAGACAGCCTGCAGGACCTGCCTTTACCAATCGATCTGCCGCTTCGATCCCTGGCTGCACCAGTATCGGCGGCTCGATGCGCGCACGCAGCCTTGAGGCAGGGAATCCGCGGCAGGCTGGGGATCGAAGAACTACCGGATAAAGACGAGCGGTTGGCCATCCAGGGTCAGGAGCAACCGATCCTCCTCCGCCGTTCCCTCGCCGCTGGCCTGCTGGCCTTTCTCATTCTTGATGGTGAGTTTGTACTTCGTGCCAGCCCGCTCCCAAGTGCCTTCACCGCTGAGCCGGACCTCGGGGATGCCCGGCAGCGGCTGTTCCGGAGCCTTGGGCTTCTCGGTCTCGTCCGGGGGCGGCAACCCGGGGCGCTGCCCTGGCCTCAGTCCATACCTCTGCATCATACGCGCGTCCATCTGCGGGGCGACTGTGCCAGCCTCTTCAGCCGCTCGCTGGGCGGCGGCAATGGCGGCTCGAGCGGCTTCGATCATCTGCTTGGCCTGATCGGTGAGTTCGACTCGCATGAAGGCCCGGTTGTCCGGCGTGGCCATGAAGCTCAATTTCGGTAAAAAGACCGTGATCAGAAGCCTCATTCGGGTCATCTCACCAACCGTCATATCCGGGTTCTTCTTGCGGGTGAGCGTAAATGTCGACGCCACATCCAGTTGCCATCGTCCGAGTATCTTCTCTTCGTCGTACTTGTCGGACTTGCCGCTGCCCAGATAGCGATAGAGATCCTTGAGGTCCGCCTGTCTCACCTCGTTGCCAACTTCCGAGTTCTTGATCAGGCCCATCACTTTCGAGTGATTGACGACGTCGAGGATCGGCCTCTTGGTCTGCCACCCGTTGAGAAAATCGGTGTCCGTGGTCAGGTCCTTCACGTCATCGCGCTCGCTCAGAGCCAGAAACGCGGGGTAGTTGAGCAAGCGGTCCAGGACCACCGGGTTCTGATAGAGCAACCCGACCAGGTCGGTGGACAGGTAGTATTTTTCGTTCATCAAATCGAGTGCCGCCATTGTTCTGTCCATGCCCGACGCTTGGAGATCCTTGCGCGCCGTGGCCAGAAGTCTTTGCCAAAGAGGGCTTTCCTCACTGGTGAGTTGGACGGCCGGATACCCGAAGATGTAGATCATCAGCCCCACAAGAATCGTGCACACGCCCCCGGCGGTCAGGCCGATGCACAGGCCCAGAACACGGTTGAGCCGTTCCCAGCGGATCCGCGTGTAGTCATCTGTGGCGTATTTGAAATGATGAGCGACCTTGAAATGCACCAGAAAGCCGAGGCCAACGAAGATGAGGGCGACCACCAGGAAAACCACCGCGGGCGGCAGAATATGATCCCAGACGGGGTTGATCAGGCCGAGCTTGGGGACCAGCGGACGCAGGAGGGGCGCGAGGGGCAGAGCGAGGAAGATGGCGAAGCCGAGCCCGATCAAAGAAACCGCCGACCGAATGGCTCCTTTATAGTAACCGGTCACGCCCAGGATCGCAAAAATCGCAAAGACAATAAGCCAAATGAGCATAGGCAGAATCTAATTCAATCTCACCGGGGAAATCACGCAAAAAATGTGCCGACATTTTTGCTTTCCTCAGGGGGGGTGCTTCCCCATCCTGAAGGCATGGGCACACGCCGCGAGGCGCGCGAACGCGCCGTGCAGTTTCTCTTTCAGCACGATCTGAATCCGCCCACCGATCTCGAGGCGGCGCTCGATCGTTTCTGGGAGTCGCAGCGCGCCGCCGCCCTCGATGCCGAGACAACAGGAGCCACCTGGGGGCAATTGCCCGCCCTCCCGCCCCCCAGCCCCAGGGAAAGCGTCGTCCGCCTGTTTGCCGACCCGCTCATCCGGGGAACGCTGGAACATCGCGACGAGATCGACACGCAGATCCGCCGCATCGCCAAGAACTGGGAACTGCACCGAATCGCCGTGGTTGACCGCAACATCCTGCGTCTGGCAATCTTCGAGATGTTGCACCGAGAGGATATTCCACCCGTGGTCAGCATCAACGAGGCAATCGACATCGCGAAGAAATTCTCGACCGAGGATAGCGGCAAGTTCGTCAACGGCATCCTCGACAAGATTCGGGGCGAACTCATGCGCCCATCACGCATCATCTCATAACCGAACCAAACCCGGCACACCAGGACAACAGCACCCGCCCACACAATGTTCGCCGACCTCCACCTCCACACCCGCTTTTCGGACGGAACCTACAGCCCGGAGGAGTTGGCCGGCCACGCCCAAAGACACGGCCTCTCGGTGATCGCTCTCACCGACCACGATTCGGTCGAGGGATGCGGTGCCATGACGACGGCCTGCGCCCGGCTGGGACTCGAATTCATCGCGGGCGCCGAGCTGACGGCCGAGCATGACGGCACCGAGCTGCATCTCCTCGGCTACTTCCTCGATACGCAGCACCGGCGGCTCCTGCGCGAACTGGCCCGGTTCCAGGGGGTCCGCCAGGATCGGATTCGCGAGATGGTTGCCCGGCTCAACCAACTCCGAGTTCCGCTCGATCCCGAGGCCGTCTTCGCCCTGGCCAATTGCCGGTCGCCGGGCCGCCCGCATGTGGCCCGCGCCCTGGTGCAGGCCGGCTTGTGCCGGACGCTCGATGAGGCGTTCGATCGTTTTCTCAAGAAACATCGCCCAGCCTGGGTTCCGAAATTCAAGATGTCCGCCACCCAGGCCATTGCGTTGATTCACGAGGCGGGAGGATTGGCGGTCATGGCGCACCCGGGCCTCAACCACAACGACCGGTTGATCCCCCAGATGGCGGAGGCCGGGCTTGACGGTCTCGAGTGCTTCCATTCCCGACACTCCCTCGCTGCGAGCGACCATTATCTTGGCCTGGCGCAAAGGCATGCCTTGCTCGTCACCGGCGGCTCCGATTGCCACGGCATGAATCGAGGGCGTCCGCTCATTGGAAGCATCCACCTCCCCTACAAATACGTGGTCATGCTCAAGGAGCGGGTGGCCCAGCGCAAGGCCCGCTCCGCAGCCGGCACGCCGAACGTCTCCCGGCCTGCCACGCCGACCCAACCCCTGCTCCCGGGCGCGACCGAACCGCCGCCGCCTTCCTGCGCGGTTGCCTGAGCCGCCCTCACTCTCCTGGCATCATGGGCCTGTTTCAAAAGATCAAGGCGGGACTGCAGAAAACCCACGCCCAACTGGCGCACCAGATCAAGCGGATTGTCACGGGATCCCCCCGCCTCACGGGCTCGACCCTCGAAGAACTGGAATCCGCACTGCTCGGCGCCGATTTGGGCTCTGCGATGACCACCCGGATCGTCGCGGCGGTCAAGAAGGCATACGAGACCCAGGGCAACAGCGACGTCGATGTCTTCGCCATTGCTCAGGCCGAGGTGGCGGCAAGCCTTGCCTCGAACAACGCCGTCCTGCGCCGCGCACCCGGCGGCCCAACCGTGGTGTCGATCATCGGCGTGAACGGCACAGGCAAGACCACGACGTGCGCCAAGCTCGCCCATCTCGTCCAATCGCAGGGAGACCGCGCCGTCCTGGCCGCCTGCGACACGTTCCGCGCGGCCGCCATCGAGCAATTGAAGGTGTGGGGACAGCGACTCGGGGTCGAGGTGGTCGCCGGCGCCTATTCCGCCGACCCGGCCGCGGTGGCCCACGACGCGATTTCAGCCGCCCAGGCTCGGGGCGCGCACTACCTGCTCGTAGACACCGCCGGGCGTCTGCACACCAAGAACAACCTCATGAAGGAACTCCAGAAAGTGCACCGGGTGATGGACAAGAAACTGCCCGGGGCGCCTCATGAGGTTTTGCTGGTGCTCGATGCGACCACCGGGATGAACGCCCTCAACCAGGCGCGCGAGTTTCACAAGGCCGTCTCGTTGACCGGATTGATCGTGACGAAGCTCGACGGAACCAGCAAGGGAGGCATGGTCGTCGCCATCCAGAAGGAGCTCGAACTCCCCATCAAGTTCATCGGCGTCGGCGAACAACCCGACGACCTTCAACCCTTCGACGCCCGCCAATTCGCTGAAGCCCTCTTCCGCCAAGCATAGGAAGCGAGACTCGCGATTTGCCCACTCGATTCCGACATCCGCACTGTCCTCGCCGCAAACTCTCTCTCACCCTCACCCCCAAATCCGCCCTGCCATGTGCCCATCGAGTCCCCGGTTCCAGAGGATCGCGCTTGCGGTGGCCCTGGCCTTCCTGCGCTGCCACGCGGACATCCCCCTGGCCGGCGCGAATCCAAGCGCGCATTCATCGCACGCGGCGGCAGCGCACGAGCGCCCCGCCCAAGCCCGTGTTGAGGCGCAAGACGGGGATTGCGTGGTCCGGCTCTTCTACCAGGATCGGGATCAGTTGGGGCACCTCGTCAGCCGGCATGATGTGTTTGGACCGGCCAACCACGAGGCAGGATATGTCATGGCCCGGCTGCGGCCCGCGGAGTCCCAGGAACTCGAAGAGGCCGGGTACAAACTCGAGATCGACGCGGGGCTTACGGCGCAGGCCAACGCGCGCCTGCAACGCGCGCCGGCTCAATCCGCCGGGATTCCAGGTCTTCCCTGCTACCGGACTGTCGAGGAAACCCTCGATACCCTGGCCCGGATCGCCGCGCAGCATCCGGATCTGGCCTCGCTGATCGACGTTGGGGACAGTTGGGAAAAGGCCCATTCGGACGGACAGCGGGGCTACGACTTGCTCGTGCTGATGCTCTCGAACAAGGCGCGCCCGGGCCCCAAGCCCCGGTTCTTTCTGATGGCCGAACACCACGCCCGCGAGCTCGCGACGGCGGAGACGGCGACACGTTTTGCGGAAGAGTTGGTCGCGCAGTATGGGACCGACCCCGAAGTGACCTGGCTTCTGGATTATGTCGAGGTCCACATCCTGCCGATGGCGAATCCGGACGGGCGCAAGTGGGCCGAACGCGGACACTGGTGGCGCAAGAACACCAACGACACCAACGGATGCAGCGTTTTCCCGAGTTACGGCACCGACCTCAACCGCAATTGCGATTTCGCATGGGGCGGCATCGGCAGCAGCGATGGCCCGTGCAACGAGGTGTACCGCGGACCGAGCCCGTTCTCCGAGCCCGAAAACCAGGCCATCCGCGACTATGTGCGTTCCCTCTTCCCCGACCAGCGGGGGCCGCTCGACGACGATCCGGCCCCGGCCACCGCCACCGGGCTCGTCGTCAGTCTGCACAGCTACGGACAACTCGTCCTCTTCCCGTGGGGCTGGACCCCGAGCGCCGCCCCGAATCACGACGCGCTCCGGAGGTTGGGCGGCAAGTTCGGGTTCTTCAACGGATACACGGTCCAACCGAGCAATCAGTTGTATCCCACCGCCGGCACGGCGGATGATTGGGCCTATGGAGAGCTGGGTGTGGCGGCTTTCACGTTCGAGTTGGGCAACTTCTTCTTCGAATCCTGCTCGAGCTTCGAGAGCCTCATCGACCCGGCCAATCGTTTGGCGCTTCTTTACGCTGTCAAGGCGTGCCGCCAGCCTTACCTGACGCCCGCCGGACCCGACGTTGTCCAGGCGTCTGTCTGGCCGGCCACGGCCCAGGCCGGGACGTTGATCGATCTGAGCGCGCTGGCCGACACCACCCGTTCGAGGGGATCCACCCCTCCGCCACCCGCTCAGACGATCGCCGCGGCGCGCTACAGCCTCGATGCGCCCTCCTGGGTCGATGGGGTGCAGACCCGCGGACTGGACGCGGACGACAGCCGGTTCGACTCGGCGACGGAACGCGTCCGAACGCTCATCGACACGACGGGGTGGGCGCCCGGCCGCCATACGCTTTTCATCGAGGCGCAGGACACCACTGGCAATTGGGGTGCGCCAACCGCCCTGTTCCTCTGGATCGAGCCGTTGACCCTGACCAGTCTGGTGAAGTTGAACGGCTTCGCCATCGAGTGGCCGAGTGTCAGCAACGCGTTCTACACCGTCCTGCGTTGGGACGCCATCGGTGCAAACCCCTTTGTCGTCGAGCGGAATCTCCCCGCCACCCCTCCCACCAACAGCCTGACTGAGCCCATTGTCACCGGCGCCCGACTCTACCGCGTGTTGATCGAACCTTGAGTGCGGGGGTCGGCGAGCTCGATCGGGCCAGATCGCGGAAGCGGCGTCGCCTCAGGTCAATCCCAGTCCGGCTGCGCGCCCCGGCCGGCCCGGCACGGCGCAGTGCAATCGAGCGCCTCCGGATACTCGAAGATCTTGCCTTCATAGTTCCGAATCACCACCCGCTCCGCGTTGCGACTGAGCACGTAGTCCGGAGAAACCGGCACTTTGCCACCGCCGCCGGGGGCATCGATCGCAAACGTGGGCACCGCATACCCCGTTGTGTAACCGCGCAGACCCTCGATGATCTCGAGCCCCTTCTGCACGCTGGTCCGGAAGTGAGCGGATCCGGCAATCAAGTCGCACTGGTAAAGATAA
This sequence comes from Verrucomicrobiota bacterium, assembly GCA_022710935.1. Taxonomy (GTDB): domain Bacteria; phylum Verrucomicrobiota; class Verrucomicrobiia; order Limisphaerales; family J093; genus MWFF01. The sequence goes on along the minus strand of JAKLFY010000075.1, from coordinate 1,133 downwards.
TAGGGGCGGACCCGGCAGAGCAGGAGCTTCTGCACATGGGCGCGCATGATCTCGAGGCTGTCGTTGATGCCCCGGAGCAGGACGGATTGGTTGCCGAGGGGAATGCCCGCGTCCGCAAGACGCCCCAAGGCCTCGCGCGCCTCGAGGGTCAACTCGCGCGGATGATTCGAGTGAATGCTGACGAACACGGGATGAAACCGGCGGAGCATGCCGCACAAATCGGGCGTGATGCGCTGCGGCAGGAAAATCGGAATGCGCGTCCCGATCCGCAGGAACTCGACATGCGGAATGGCCCGCAAGCGACTCAGCAGGTGCTCGAGTTTGTCGTCGCTGAACAACAGCGGATCGCCCCCGCTCAGCAGCACGTCGCGCACCTGCGGCGTGCCAGCGATGTAGTCGAGCTGGCGCTCGAAGTCGGGATGAAAATCGTAGCCGGTCGCGTTGCTGACAAGCCGGGAGCGCGTGCAATACCGGCAATACGACGCGCAGCGGTCCGTGACCAGGAACAGGACGCGATCGGGGTACCGATGCACCAGGCCAGGCACGGGCGAATGCCGGTCCTCCCCGCATGGATCCGTCAGTTCCCAGGGCGCTGTGTCCGTCTCTTCGAGCCGCGGCACCACCTGTCGTCGAACGGGGCAGAGCGGATCGGACCGATCGATCAGATTGAAGAAATAGGGCGTGATCCCCATTGACAACTTGGCGTCGACAAGGACGGTCCCCGCCCGCTCTTCCGGGGTAAGCGCCGGCAACATGCGTTCGAGTTGTTCGAGCGTCGTGATCCGATGCCGGATTTGCCAGCGCCAGTCGTTCCAGTCACTGTCGGCCACCTGCGCCCACGGCCCCCGTCCAGCCGACCGAAACTCCTTCAGCGATTCGAAGGAGGGGGGCGATGGCGGCTCCCCGCCGCCGGACGAAACATCGTCATTCAACATTGTCACGAACTATAGGAGGGAGGTCGGACCTGTCAAGCGACCCGCCGGCAGCGTCAGGCAACGGCAGGGCTAATTCATGAAGTGGAGCGGCGACGGCCTCGTCGCCGACAAACACCTTCTTCACTCGCGTCGGCGGGGGACGAGCCGTCAATAGGTGTCAAGCTAAGCCGTAGTGATTCAATAGGGACAAAACGCAAA
>JAKLFY010000074.1 GCA_022710935.1 Verrucomicrobiota bacterium | reverse complement strand
GCGGCGCCAACACGGCGTGTGTGTCCATCGCCACGGGATTTCCCAGCTTCCTTGTCACCAATTCGGGCTGCGGGAGCACGTCACAGAACCCTTGCTGATAAAACACCCACTTTGGGGACAAGCTCCAGACTAACTTGACGTCCACGTCTGGAGCTCCTCCCGGATCCTCTCATGATCGATGAGCTGCCCCCGATCAGCCTGCAACTCAGCCTCCCTCAGCCCGGCAAGGAATGAAAGTTCTCGGTATATCTGCTCAAGCGTGGTGTCTTCTGGCAGCTTCTGGACCAGATCCAGCACCATCTCTTTGTCGCTCATGTCCTGAACCTATGGACTCTGACCTGTCGAGGCAAGCCCGCGATACTCCAACAGTCTGCCGGGATAACGCCAAGCGCAGCCACGCCGGGCCACTGGCGCTCGATTGAAACCGAGACGCTCTCCCGGCGTTGGCTGGCGCGTTTGGTTCGGCCTTCCTTCGTTCATGACCTCTGTGCCTGTTCCTCAGCCTGCTCAATCGCCTCGTCAACCCATCGCCGGAACTGCTCATCGTCACGCTGCACTCTGACAGCCCGCAACGCGGCGACTGACCTGGGGGAGCCAAGCGCGACCAAGCCGTCGAGCGCCTCACGCCAGACCCGATGATCCGCATCGAGAAGCGCCTCACCGAGCAGGGGAATCACCGACTGCTGGCGGTGCTGCCAGATGACTTCCAGCAAGAAGCGCCGGACCTCAGGCGCTCTGGCCGTCCGAAACTGGGCCTCCAACTCCGGGAGAACAGCGTGATCCAACTCCAACAGCCCATGAAATGCATCATCCGTGTGCCCTCCGCGAAACCGCTGCAGGTAATGAGTGACCTCTTCCCCGAACGTGTTCATGTGCGCGATGTGGCCGAACGACAGAACTGAGCGACAGCCGCCGACGGTGACGGTGGAGCGCACGAGGCGCTCTCGAACTGCCGCCCGGCGTCGAGCGGAGAAGCGGGGCGGCTGTTCGCTCCAGTGACCTTGTTAGGCATCAAATCGCGTCTCTCCATCTGTCACCTCGTCTGTCGTGGTCGAAATGACAATCCGATATAGCCAAGACTGAACAAGACCAAAGCGCACGATGGAGCGGCAACCGCAATACTCGGAATGCTCCACTGCTCCGGATCAACGCCAGTCGGTGGATCGGCGGTGCGAAACCAATCCACGCCGCGCCCGCCATTGTAACCAATCTGTGGCGGTCCGTCTGGCTGTGGAATGAGGCCACCCGCTCGGTGGTAAACGGTCAGGCGAGGATGGAGAAAGAAATCGGTGCTCATCTCTCCCCATGCTCCCCACGCGCCTGTCAGCACGCGCGCATAGGTAAACGAATACCATGCTGCCGGAACTGTCAGCACTGCGAGAGCTATAGACCAGACAACGCGCATGACGCTTGATGATGCCTAACGCCCCGGCTCACCGAAGCCGGGCCAATGGTGTCCGATTGTCAACCGAGACGCGATCCCGGCGTTCGGTGCAGCCGGTTTGTTCGACAATGCTCGTCTATCTCTTTGCATACTTCTGAATCCAAGCCTCCGGACCCTCTCCCAAGTCTTCGCCGGTCTTGGTGCGAAGATAGGCGAGAATGTCTCGCACAGCCAGTGCGCGCTCCCGCTCTACCATGCGGTCAAGCCGTGAACCCGTCTCCTGCTTGCTGCCCGACGGGTAATAACCGACGACATACTCCAAGCAGCCAGCAGCACCTGCGGCATCGCTCTGCAACGCACGCGACCGCATCTCGTCGAAAATCTGCGTCTGCTCACTGGCGAAAGCGACTCGTATCTTGAGCCAGCCGTAACTCCAGAACAGGGAGCCGTACAACACAAGCAGCCCAGCGCAGATGACACCCAGAACAATCGTCAACCGCTTGTAGCCGGGAACGCTCATCTTCTTTGGATCATGTTGTCGAACGACCGAACTGAGCGACAGCCGCCGACAGGAACGGTGGAGCGCACGAGGCGCTCACGAATCGCCGCCCAGCGTCGAGCGGAGAAGCGGGGCGGCTGTTCGCTCCAGTGGCCTTGTTGGCCCTTGTCCTTTGCTCTTGAATCGTCTCCATTTGTTGGCGAACAGGCCCGCGTGGTCACTCCGCCTCGACGGCTCGAAAGAACGCATGTGGCGGCTCTGCACCAAGAAACAGTACTGTCTGGAAAGGACTGACGTTGGTTGAAACAGCCCTCCAATCGCGAAAGTCCTCTGACTTTTCCAGAATCACCTGCTTGCCGAGTTGGCCTGAAACGGTGAGCCACAGCATGCCGTCGCAAACGACCGGCGGCTGTAGCGCCAACATCCCTTCGCCAGGCATGGCGCCGGCTCGGATGGGGATGCCCGGTCGGGTGTCGTACGCCCAGTCCAGGACAATACCCCCCGGAGCGCCGTTCGCATTGATCCGCACCCACCCGTAGTGCATCCTCGCGTCCTCCGCCTTGAAATGGACACCCAAGTAGGCGATTACTCTGAACAAGCCGATACACACCAGATCACTGGTAACCACGCACGCGTTGATCGTTGACTCGCCGGGAGCTGATTGGTTGGGCGTATTCCGGTCCAACCAATCAACCCCATGAGGAAGTTCATTTCCGATGGGATCTCCCTGTTGAAACGATGCCACGATGCTGCCGATATCGGGCGGCGGTTTCAATACCGCCGCCAAGCGGTTTTGCTCTGCGGCTTGAATCTTCCAGGCAATTCCACTTACTCGCAGATAGTAATCCACGACTCCATCGCCGTTAAGGTCGAGCAGACGAGCTTGCACATTCGTGTCGTAAGGTGGGCGATCCGGCGCGCCGATGACATGCCTGACTGGGAAAGAGAGTTCCCAAGGATCCCCACTTCCAGCATGCACGTGGGACAACAAACCGGCCACAAAGCCGAACGACAGCAAGAACGGGGTGCTTCGAATCATTCTCGACGACAGCACAAGGTTATTCCACTTCCATGACCCGGAAGAAGCGATGCGGCTGCTGGGGGTCCACAGGGAGCTCAACCGCGACGCTCTCCTTCGCCGCACTGACTTCAGGGCCGATGTCAGTCCAACCGGGACCTTCCACATTGTTGCGGTATTGGACTTGGTACCGCTGGCCGACGACTCCCTGCCAGATAACGGCGAAATCTCCCGAGGGCGCAATCTGCTGACCGATGAACCTCAATTCCGGTTTCGGCTGAGGAACGTTCCCGCTGACAAGGATAGAGACCCACTGCGGATCGCCGTTCTGAAGATTGCCCTTGTGGGTGACGCGGACTGTGTAGGTGCCCGCAGTGGGGTTGGCAATCTGCACCTGCTCAACGTTATCGCGTATGTTATCGCCAGTGGTGGCGGCGGCCGCGCGAGCAGCGGCAGTCTGATTGGCCAGATCAGGATTGAGCAGCCAAGGCGCATGAGTGCCAGCAGAAGGATTGATGACCCTCAAATCGAGGTCGTTCACCAGACGCGCATTCATCGGGTCCACGGCCAAAACCGCATCCACCGGACCCGCGGGATCGGACCAACAGATGGTCACACGCAATGGCTCATTGCCATTGCTCACCACGGGGAATTCGATGAAGCTACCGTTCTCCAGGAGGACTTCCTTCAGGTGAGGCCGAGATTCGCTGGCGGCATCGGCTTCGATCAATTCGGCGGCGGCCAGTGTGTTCATCAATCCCCAGCCATGACGAAAATCCGGTCCGGGATTGGGGCCGGCCTCGTCGGCGGTGTGAATCACCAAGCCTTTGAGGGTCGAGGCCAGCAGACGCATCGCAGTGGGGCGAAGCTGGCCGTGAAGCTCGGCCAACAGGGCAATCGAACCGGTGACGCTCGGTGCCGCGAAGCTGGTTCCGGTAATCGCCGGATTGTTGATGAAGTACAAATTGTCCCCATCGTGTGCGGGCGTGGTAAGCGTGACACCATTGGCGACAACATCAGGTTTGATCCGACCATCGTCAGTGGGGCCGATCGAACTGAAGCCTGCCAATACCACACTCGCCGGCCCATTGTATCCGCCCACAATATCCTCTACTGCCCCCACGCTGAGGATATTCTTCGCGCTCGCCTCCGGCGTCATGGTGTCGTAACCGCCGTCGTCGCCGTCGATGTCGCGGACTGTCACTGACGGGAAGTTCCACACGTCTGGCGCTGCTATGGGATCGGGCCGATACCAATGCTGAACAGGCTGGACCGCCGGTCCTTGGTTCTGCTCGTTGCCCGCTGACCAGACCGTGAGGTAGTCGGGAAACTGCACCGTTCGGTCGTCAATCGTCTGAGCGCGTGCTGAGTAATAGCCGAATTGATAATCGATGGTCTGGTTAACTCCCTGGTGGCCGAACCAAAACCAAGCACCTTGGATTGGATGCCAGCCGGTGCCCGCGCCATAGGAGTGGTTTGACAACTCCAAGCCTTCCGTGGCGGCGGCATCCATTTCGATTTCGTCATCGTCGTAATCGTACGCCCAAAGATCCGACAACGGCGCCATGCCGTGCGTGATCAGTCCGACTGGAGGATTATAGACGAGCCCAATCGCACTCATCACACCAGCGACAGCGGTGGTGTGGAACCCCAGCGCGGCGGCACCGTCCCGTTGCGTGACACGGGATGGCGAAGGCGGGATGTTCTCCCCAAACTCCCAGTGCGTGCGCCTGACCGCGGTCTCGTCCCAGATGCCCATCAGTTGGGCATTGCCGGTGAGATTGAGTCCGCTGGTGCCACCAGGCAGTACCTCGTCGGTGGAAATCGTATCGGCTGCGACAATCGAATGGCCAATCAAGTACACCGGACCGCCCCTGGACGGAACAAGCCTTGCCTTGCGATCATCGCCGAGGTCGAGCTCCAGTAATCCGCCTCTGCGAACGACCTGCTCCTCGAACGCTTGGCGCTCAGCCAGAGCTTTGCGCTGTCGTTCCGGCAATTGAACGCGCGCCTGCTCCCGCCTCGATTGGACAGTAGCGCGCAAGGTGCTCGGCTGGCCACCGGCAGTTCGGATGCCCTGGTGGAGCAACGGAGCAACGTCCCGCTCATAACGCTCCCGCCGTTGCCGTGCCGATTGCTCAGCGAGTCGCTGTGCGGTGACGGGGTCGATTTGCGCCGCCCGTTCTTGGGCGGCCTTTCGGGCGGCGCGGGTGGCGGCTTGTTCGGGGGTGTCAGGCACGGCGGTATCATCGACCACGAAGATGCCTGGCGCAACTTCCGTCACCGGCAGGCCGGGGTGAGGATTGGCCGGGAACGGCGGGAAGTCCGGGTCTTTGGCTGAGTAATAGGTTCCAGGCAGAGGCGGCGTAGCTTGCTGCGCAAAACTCGCGCTCACAATGGCCAACGCGATGACTGCTGTTCCGATTCGTGTTGCTGTTCTGACTTTTGTTTTCATTTGGTGATCTCCGATTTGTTGTGCGTGTTCGACTGGCCCACGACGTTAATGGGCCAACAGGTAATGGACATCCGAAATGACGTATTCTTTTGCGTCACGGTGTGAGGGTACGCTTGTCAAAGGGTTTGGCAAGAGGGATTTGCAGCGACACGGACGAAACGATGGCGCCGACAAATGCTTGAGTATTCCGCAGTGGACATGTGGTCCCCGGGAAAAGGGGGCAGACAGTCTGACTTGCCATCGAGTGGGGTGGACGGTTCTCCGATGCCGCCCCAACTGCGCATCGAGTATCCAGGCGCGATTGACCATCCGCCTTCGCTCGAGGCTACGGCGGGACAAGCGTCATGAGCCGTGGGGACCGCCGGGAAGACATCTTCCACGATGATGTGGATCGCCAGTCCCGCGGCCGCGGGACCAAGACCCTGGCCGAGGCCAGCCAAGAGGCGGGTTTCCAGGTTCATGCCTGCTGTCTGATGCCGCACCAGAATCCCCGCCCCAAGCCAGGGCAACACGCCTGCGCGATGGATCGAGGCGATATCTTGCCATTCGTGTTCGATTTCGCCAAGCTTGACCTTTGCCGCGGGGGGAGCACACTGCCCGGCTCGATTGACGGGATTCGCCCTATATGCAGCACATTCGGAACATTGCCATTATTGCCCATGTCGACCACGGCAAGACGACACTGGTCGATTGCCTTTTGAAACAGTCCGGGACATTCCGGGCCAACCAGGCGATCGCGCGCGAGGAGCGGATCATGGACTCGATGGATCTCGAGCGCGAGAAGGGGATCACAATCCGGGCGAAGAATGCCGCGTTCAAGTACAGGAATTACCACATCAACATCGTCGATACGCCTGGGCATGCCGATTTCGGGGGCGAGGTCGAGCGGGCGATGAGCATGATCGACGGCGTGCTGCTGGTTGTGGACGCGGCGGATGGTCCGCAGGCCCAGACGCGTTTTGTGTTGCGGAAGGCGCTCGAAGCGGGCGCCAAGCCGATTGTCGTGATCAACAAGATCGATCGGGAGAACGCGAATCCGAAGAAGGTGCTCGACCAGGTGTTCGATCTGTTCCTGCAACTGGGGGCGACGGACGAACAGCTCGATTTCCCCTTTGTCTACGCCAGCGCCAAAGACGGCTACGCCCAGCTCGAACTCGATCATGCGCGCGAGTCGATGGAGCCGCTGTTCGAGACCATTGTGAAGCGCGTCCCGCCGCCGCGTGCCTTTGCGAGCCAGGGCTTTCAGGTGCTTGTGGCTAACCTGGATTATTCCGATTATCTCGGGCGCATCGCGTTCGGGAAGATCCACAGCGGCAAGGTGGTGCAGGGGCAGCCCGCGGTCTGCATCCACGCGAACGGTTCGAAGACCGAGGGCAAGATCACGATGATTTACCACTTCGAGGGACTCAAACGCATCGAAGTGCCCGAGGCCCACGCCGGTGATATCGTCGGGCTGACCGGATTCGAGGATGTTTTCATTGGCGAGACCCTGGCGGACAGTCCGGATCGGCCTGCATTGCCGGCCAAGCCGATCGATCCCCCCACCATCCAGATGGAATTCGCGGTCAATGACGGTCCGCTGGGAGGCAAGGACGGCAAACTCGTCACGGCGCGCCATATCGGGGAGCGGCTGATGAAGGAGACACGCACCAACGTGGCCCTGCGGGTCGAGCCCACGTCCGACCCGAAGGTGTTCAACGTGAGCGGACGCGGCGAGATGCAGATTGCGATCCTCGTCGAGCAGATGCGCCGGGAAGGGTACGAGGTGCTGGTATCCAGGCCCGAAGTGCTTTGGCGCAAGGACGCGGGCGGGAATCTGCTCGAGCCGATCGAGCGGCTGTTCATCGAGATGCCCGACGACTACATGGGGGCTGTGATGGAGAATCTTTCGTGGCGCAAGGCGGAGATTGTCAACCTGACCCATCATACCCATCACATCAGTCTCGAGGCCCTGGTCCCGATGCGCGGCCTGATCGGTTTCGAGACCGACCTCATCAATCTCACCCGCGGTCTGGGCGTGATGAGCCACCTCTTCGAGCAGTACGGGCCCGACCGGGGCGAGATTGCCGCCCGCAAGAACGGCTCGCTGGTGAGCATCGAGGACGGGATCGCCACGGCCTACGCGCTCAACATGAACCAGGAACGCGGGCGCCTGATGGTCGAGCCCGGCGATCAGGTCTACAAGGGCATGATCGTCGGCGAGAACGCCCGCGAAAACGACATCCCGGTCAATCCCTGCAAGATCAAACACCTGACTAACATGCGTTCTCAGGGCGATGGCAAGGGCATCCAACTCGAGCCCCCGCTCAGGATGTCGCTCGAACGCGCCCTCGAATACATCGGGTCCGACGAGTACGTCGAGGCGACGCCGCGCCACCTGCGTCTGCGCAAGAAGATCCTCAATGATGTCCAACGCAAGCGCGCCGCCCAGAACCGAGGCCAGCGGGTCGTGCTGGAGTAGCCGGGCGACGCGCAAGGCCGTTTGGGAGAGGGCCGCGTGTGAACGTGGCAAGATGCTGCTCGCCACAAATCGATGAAGTGCGCGATGAAGTCCAATCCGAATTGTGTCCAAACTCCAGAGTTGGGACAAAGGTCTCGACCAAGGGGGGCGACACAGGGTGAGGAGGGTGCGGGTTGTTGACATCGGGTTCCTGATGGAAAAAGTGCGTCCGATCAGGTTGACCTAGCCCGGATTTCTCACCACCGGGAGGATGACGACGAAATCCGGGCTGTGGCAAAACCGCGCCGGGACAGGCGGGAATGAGGGTCTGGTCGTGGAGGGAAACGCAGTTGCGAACCAACACTCCGTTGCCTTCGTCCCTCTCTCTATCCCGGCGCGGTTTTGCTTTGCTAGCGCGCATGAATGCACCTTTCGATGACATCGGCTCCGCGTTCTTCACGCTCTCCGAGTCCGACCTCGCCCAGATCCCGGTCACGGCGGCACCGCACAACCAACTTGGCTTCGCTCTCCAACTGTGCGCGATCATCCCTTACCTCGGATTCCGAAGAGCCACTCCGGCGGATCTCGAAGTCCTGATTAAATGGCTGATGGAGCGCGCCTTGGAACACGACAAACCAACGCTGCTCTTCCAGCTCGCACGCGAGAAGTTGCTGCAGGAGAGAATTCTGCGCCCGGGCGTTACGAGCCTGGAGCGCCTGATCGTTGGCGTGCGTCAGGCCGCGGAAACCGAAACGTATCGACGGCTGGAACCGCTGCTGGTCGAAAGTCGCAGAGCTCTGCTCGACACGGTTTCTGCCGTCGACGAGACACGGGGTCGGAGTCCGTTGGCTTGGCTTCAGCAGGGCGCAGTTTCCAACTCACCCAAGGCGATTCTCGGCGCCATCGAGAAGCTGGAGTTTCTCAAGGACCACGGCGTTCAGCAGTGGGACATCACTGCCGTCACGCCAAACCGCAGGAAATTCCTGGCGCAACTGGCGCGCCGGTCCACCAACCAGGCTCTGCAAAGAATGCCTCCCGGATGGCGCTCCCATGGATTTCGTCCCGCCGAAGTGGCAGCCCTTCGTCGTCGATAACCAAAGCCCCACCGAGCGACGTCACTACTACGAGCTCTGTGCGCTCCTGGAACTGCGCGCCGCGCTGCGGTCCGGTGACGCATGGCTGGAGCACAGCCGGCGGTACGCGGATCCAGAAACGTACCTGATTTCCAGAAACCGCTGGCCGGAAGTCCGGTCTGAAGTGTCCAAGCAGATTGGCGTCAGCGAAGACAGCGCCTGCCGCCTCGAAGATCGCGAGGCCGAACTCCAGACGCTGTTCCCGCGGGTCGATGCGCTGCTTGCCCAGTCAGGAAATGTCCGAATCGAAAACGGCGAGCTGGTGGTATCGCCACTGGAAGCCGAAGACGTACCGGAAACCGCTGCCGAACTGGCGTCGCTCATCGACCAACGGCTGCCTCGGGTGGACCTGAGCGAGCTTGTGATCGAGGTGGACGGGTGGACCGAATTCACCCGGTGCTTTGAGCATGCTGGAGGCGCTGAACCACGCTCCCCGAACCTGCGGTTGCACCTCTACGCGTCCCTTCTCGCGCAAGGCTGCAACCTCGGCCTTGGTCGAATGGCCCAAATCGCCGACGTCGCCTATCACCAACTGGCTTGGAGCACGAACTGGTACCTGCGTGACGAGACCCTCAAGGCCGCCGTCACCAACGTGGTCAATTTCCAGTTCCAGCAGCCGCTCAGCCGGCACTGGGGAGGGGGCACCCTTTCGTCGTCCGATGGTCAACGGTTCCCGGTTTCGGGCAAGGTCCTTAATGCCACAGCGCTGCCGCGCTACTTCGGGTACGGGAAAGGCGTAACCTTCTACACCTGGACGTCGGACCAGTTCTCCCAGTACGGAATGAAGGGTATCCGGTGCGGGAGGAAGACCTGGCGCACCTTTCGCCGGCCCGGTACGAGCATATCAATCCGTACGGGAAGTACCGATTTGATCTGGACGAAGCCTTGTGCAGGAAGACGTTACGACCGCTCCGCAAGGTGTAAGCGAAGCCAAGATCGACGTTTTTTGTCCGTTTGCTATCGGAACCCCGATCCCGCCGGAAGATCTCTGCGCCGCACTTCGCTGCCACAGCCAAGGCGACTGGGGGGAGCTTGACGGCCACGACCCCGCGCGGAAAACGAGCGCGGACTCGCCACGGGCGGCCGGTTGCTTTCCGTCTACAAGACGCGAGGCGGCCTTAGGTTCTACGTCATCACCGAGGCAGGCCGCGACGTGACGACCATCCTGTTGCCCGAGGATTACTGAACCGAGCGACCAACCACCGTCGATGGCCGCACCACGCCGCGTCCATCGGCGCGCATCCAGTTCAGATAAAATAGGTTATCAACATTAAAACGGGGGATAACCAGAGCGGCAAAATCGAGGGGGCAGGGGAACGGGTTAAGGAAACAGAATCGGCAGCAGGTCAAGAGGCAGGGCGGGGTGATCGGCCTCAACGCAAAGCGCAGCCACGCCGGGCCACCGACGCTCGACTGGAACCAAGGCGCTCTCCCGGCGTTGGCTGGCGCGTCTGGTCTTGTGCGACTACCTGCGCCTGGAATCGCTGCGCCGCGAGATTCACGAAGGTTTAGAGGTAATCGAAAACTGGAACAGCGCCAACGACTTCATCCTCTACGGCAAGGGAGGGGAGTTCGCCAGCAATAGGCTGGAAGACCAGGAAATTCTGATGCTGTCGCTGCACCTGCTTCAAATCAGCCTGGTGTACGTAAACACGCTGATGATCCAGCAGGTGTTGGCGGAGCCAGAATGGCGGAGCCGTCTCACCGCGGTGGACCGCCGGGCGCTCTCGCCGCTGAAGTGGCAGCACGTGAACCCGTACGGGACATTCACGCTGAATATGCAGGAGCGCCTGTCGCTGGAGCAGGTCGCTTGCTCGCCTCACGCTACTTTGCCGGAATTTCGACCTTCGCTAGGTTAAGGCCTATTTCGAGGGCGAGATGGAAGAGGCGCCCAAAGCCCAACGGGGCTACAGCCGCGACAAGCGTCCGGATTGCCGTCAGGTCGTCATCGCCGTGGTCTTGAGTTCCGAAGGCTTCCCGCTGGCCTACGAAGTGATGCCCGGTAACACCAGCGACAAAACCACGCTGAAGCTGTTTCTGGATCGAATTCAAACGCAGTACGGCAAAGCCCAACGGATTTGGATCATGGACCGCGGCATTCCCACCGAGGATACCCTCAAGGAGATGCGGCAGAGCGATCCACCCCTCTCGTACTTGGTGGGCACCCCGCGCGCCCGGTGGGGTGAATTCAAAGAAGCGCTGGAGAAAGAACCTTGGCACAAGCTGCGGAGCACGGTTGAAGTCAAGCTGCTGGCGCACGGCGACGAAGTTTACGTGCTGGCCAAGAGTGAGGGCCGTCGGGCCAAGGAAACCGCCATCCGCCGACGCAAGCTGGCCAAACTGCTGCGGACGCTGCGCGCGCTGCGTCGGACCCGAGAACGGGCGTGGAAACGCGACACGCTCCTGCACAAACTGGGGGCGGCCCACAAGGAAGCCGGCAAGGCCTGGAGTTTCGTCAAAGTCACGCTCCCGGCTGCCCGGCAGCCGGTGAATCGTGACACCTTCAAATTCGAGGTTCGCGAAGAGAAACTGCAGGACGCCCAGGAACGCGACGGCCACTACCTACTGCGAGGCTTCCGCGCGGGCGACCAGGCCGGGACACTGTGGGAAATGTACATGCAACTGACGGAGATCGAGGCGGCCTTCAAGACGCTCAAGAGCGATCTGCACCTGCGTCCGATCCGCCACCATCTCGAACTGCGGATCGAAGCCCACATTCTGGTGTGCTTTCTGGCCTACTGTCTGCACGTGACGCTGCGCAAGCGGCTGGAAGCGCACGCGCCCGGTCTGACCCCACGGGCGGTGCTGGAGACCTTGTCGGGCATTCTGATGTTGGACGTTCACTTGCCGCTGGCCGACGGACGGGAGCTGCTGCTGCCGCGCTTCACGCAGCCGGAGCCGGAACAGCGATTGGTGTTGGAGAAGCTGGGCTGGGAATTGCCGCCCCAACCGCCGCCGCGCATTCGCTCGGCGGAGGTGGTTGCGGCTGCGAAACGGCCAGAGACGAAATCGAAAATGTAGTGGAGACCTTTTCGATCGTTGGCCTGCGAACCAACGCGTTACGGCTCTGCCCACCCCCCATCCATGAAATTTCGGTTAGCGTAAGTCTTCGTTCCATGATTGTCGGAGGCCGACTTCATGCGTACACCCAGGCGCGGTACCACGCAAAGTTCCAAAGCAGGCCTACACCCACTGCCGCCGCTTTCACCGTGTTACGTGCAACCAAATCGGCGCTGCGTTCCCGCAGCCACCACAAGCACCCCGCGAACCGTTGGGCCGCGTGCACCGGGCCCAGCCACCAGTGGCTTAGGCCGTGAATTACGAGGCTCTGGAGCAGGTACGACGAGGTCGCTGTCACGACCAAGAACTTCGCTGCCGGCCCCAGCCATTCGCTGCCGACAGGATGAAAAACGAAGTGCCAGTTCGCGCTGAAGCTGAAGCTCATTGCGACCGTGCATGATACGAGGCTCGCGGGGACCCGATGCCACGCTGCCGGACGGCGTGTGAGGAGGTTATAGACGAAGAAATCCAGCGCCGTGGTCAGCGTTCCCACGACGAGGAAGCCACTGAACTGCCCGATCAGATTCATGGCCCCGGCGCGGCTGTGGGTCGCCTGGTCGCGTGTTGCTCCAGCCAGAGGATGTCGTCGTTGCCCGGCATGGGTGCGTCATCCCGCGGGGGGGCCAGCGTTCGTGCATCTTGCCAGCGATGCCTCTCCACATGACCGTCGGCAAAGGCCAGTGTCGCGCCCTGTCGGTGCCGCGTTCCGGGTTTGTCCCGTAGGACCCAGGTGGCCGGCTGGTCGACGGCGAAATCCCATTGCATCGCGAAGCTGCCGTCGTTGATCGTCTGCTCCCGCTCGTCGATGAAGGTGAAGGCTTCGCTGGGTGCGGGCCGGGTGAGATCGCCAAGGCGGCGGTAGACGTTAGCCACCGGGCTTTCGACCGGCGAGCCCAAAAAACAGTTAAGCGACAGCGTCCGCACCCTCGGCTGGGTGATGCCTGCCACCATGACGGGCCGTGCGGACGGACAACGCCATACCGAGACATCGCCACCAACGTATGGAGCCAGCAGGCTGCGCTGAAGAAATAGCGTGTTCGTGCAATCGGGTCCGGGCAAGCCGAGCCAGCCCTCGACCCATTTGGCACCAAGGGCTTCTTGGCGACCGTCGGCGTTGGGTGGGAGGCGGTCGTCGTGGTCCTGGGCGTAGAGCTGGAGAGCCAGGGCAAACTGCTTGAGGTTCGACGTGCAGCGGGTTGCGTGCGCCCTCGACTTGGCGGCCGATAAAGTGGGCAGCAGCAGCGCCGCCAGAATCGCGATGATTGCGATTACCACCAGGAGTTCGATCAGGGTGAAAGCCTGACGGCAAACGGAGCGACTTGACTTCGTCTTCATTGCGTCTGCGTCCCTTCGACCAACCCAGCCCTCTCCGTGCTGACTTCGCGAATCTGGCCGTTCCTCGATCAATTCGGCCTCAGCCCGCCCACCGGAAGTTCACGAACCGCCACAGCAACACCGCATGCAGGGTCGCGAAGATCACTACCGTCGCCCTGCGCAGAAACCGTCGCTCGGGCCGTCCCAGGAACACCCCTAAGGCAATAAACATCGGGAAGGCGCAAGAGGCAAACCGCGTGAATGACGTGAACGTGCCGCTCATGGCCGGGAGGACCCCGAGCGAGTAGGTCCAAACCAACAACCCCTTGTCCAACCGCCACAGGAGCGGGAGGCAGTACAGCAGGAGCACGAACACGCACCGGTCCAGCAGCGACCCTCGGAACGCATGCCACTCTGTGGGCGTGAAAAAACCAAGGACGAACTTCGGCACATTCCACAGGTTGCCGATCGCGTGTACGTTCCAGTGCCTCTGGGCCACGAAACCCTCAAAAGGGTCACCCGTCCAAGTGCCCATCAAAGCGAGGTACGCAGCCCAACCAAGCAACGGCAGGACCATCAGCCACGCTCGTCCGGCCACCACGCGCCAAGGAAAGGCTGCGAGAATTGCCCCACCCGAACTCGGAACTCCACCAAGCCCGCTGCACCGGGCCCCGCCGCAGAGCAGCACCGCCCTCCAGGTCTCCACCGCCAACCAAGAAGCCTGTGCTAATCTTGCCTTGAGCCACGGCGCGCTTGGCTTTAGCACGTACCAGGCGATCGGCAGCACGACAAAGATACCCACGCCCCGGGCTAGCGGTAGCAGGCCCGCCGCTAGGCAAGCCCAGCCATGCCGCGCGCGCTCCAGCCCCCACCACAGCAGTAGTATCAGAAGCAGGAACAGGCTTTCACTGTAGTTGAACTGGAAGAATAGTGCGCCGGGAAACGCGATCAGGAACACCAGGGCCCACGCTGCCGCTGATTTACCCCACCGACATCTGACGATTCGGTAGAACAATAGCCACGCAGCCAAGGACAACCCGTTCGCCAGCACAAGCCCTGTCACCACGTGACTGCCAGCCATCACGGGCGCGACGATGCGCACCAGCAGCGGCCACAGTGGATAAAAAGCGCAGGAAGGAACACCGGGCCGATACCCAAGTTCACTCAGGTACAGGTAGTGGGCCGCATCCCAAGTGGCCCAGTGGCTGGCGAAGACCGGATCACCTCCGCGTGGCCAGCGGGTTTCGACCCCAAAGAACGCCTCCCTATCCATCGCAGGCCACTGGCGAACTGACCAGCACAGAGCTCCCAGATAGACCACCTTCAAAACGACAATCCACAAACCCCATTTACTACTGTCTGAGAATTTCGACGGCATAGGTGACCCAGCCTCAGAACGGTGCTAGGCACGACGCGACCCAACATCCTGTGACCCAATTAACTCGCGTGCCATAGAAGACCACCTCCACCCCAGAACGCATGCTACTACCACGGCCAAGAGCAGCGGGCAAAGGCTGATCCCCCCGTGAAGCCCAAGAACCCAACCAAGGTTGCAGACCGTCTGCCCAGCCGCCAACATCGGCAAGTGGTATTCCGTCAACGGGCATCCCACCGAGCCGGACACTTGAGCGTTGACGGCTGTTCCTAATCCCGTAAGGAGAACCGAGACAGTCGCAAGCGTTAAGCCCAGCCGCGGAAACCGCGAGATTCCAAGCGCCGTCGGCAACGTCAGCAAGGGCACAATTGGACTCAGGTACCTTGCTCCAATCGAAAGACCCGCGTAGGGGTCCCAATAACTCGAAAGCGCAAGGACATGTACCACGCTGACGAGGTACAGGACCGTATAGTACCGGTTACCCTGGCTCAACGATATGCCGCATCCCAACCCCGAAAGAAGAAAAAGAGGAGACCAAAAGAGAAAGCCCCTCGCCGGCGACAGCAGCAGAGTGTACAAATGGTCGAGATTTGGCAGAAATGTCACCCCACATAGTCCCTTCTGGTTCTGGAGAAAGACGGAGTCATAATAGTACGCAAGACCCAAAGGCTCCCCAAAACAGGATGCGTGATACAGCGGAATCAAGAGCAACGGTGGCAGGGCGCCAAAGCCGACCGCTAGCCATTCCGTGAGGCTGCGCTTCCTCAGGGTTGTCACAACACCCAAGACGACAAGGCCGGAGCTGTACTCGCAGCAGATACACAAGCCGGCCAGAAAGCCAAGAAGGCCATGCGAGGCTGCACCTAATGAGTGCGGAGTGATCAGATCTACTCGCAGCATCGCCAATAGAATGGCGATGGTAATCGCATGGGAATGAAGCATTGTCGCGTAAGGAAACGGGGCGGATCCGAGAAAAACGCCCATTGTGGTCACAAAGGCGCTTCGTCTGTCAACCATGCGGCAAAGCAGGCGAAAGCAGCAGACCGCCCCCAACGAGCCGATGACAGCGATCGAAGTCGCTGTCGTGAACCAGCTTAGAAACAGCCATTCCCTTTCTCCGCCCGGCGGAACGTGCAGTGCCCTCGCGCAAACGCTAGCCACGGTGAACGATGGCAGACAAAGCAGAGCCGTCCCAGGCGCCTTGTCGCTATAAAAGTGGCCGCCTTTGTGCGCTTTGTCCGGAGTGTTGTCGTGGTAGGCATCAATCTCCAACGTACCACGCTCGACAAGCGCGCGAAGAAGATCTAACCGGGAAGTTGGGGTTCCGCCGCCCGGCCCCTGGTGCACATAGCAGTATGCCAGAAGACATGTCCCCAAGATGAGCAGCGCCAGTTTCCCTTCAGCGTTCACGCCACACCGACTGCCCATATGTCAGCCTTCGCAAAACAGTAGAGACGTAAGCCGTTCATAAATAAGAAATGTCCACTTCGAGTCTCTTGTGTCACTGCTCCAACCGAAGGGTGCGTGGGGTGCTAACACGCGACGCTCTCCAGAGTAACGCGCAACCACCGTAACTGCCTGCAATCAGAAAAGCTAGTATGCCAAACATCACGGCGTCAGAGTAGCGCTCCCCAACCCCCAATAACTTGGGTAGAGAACCCAAACAGGCACAATAGCCTGTGTGACCCACGACTCGCAGACCAGAACGGTACGCGGCGAAAATGGTCGACAGCCAAGCCACAGCGAGCAGCCTGTCGCCAGCGCTCCGCTTCTCCACCAGGAACCTGATCACCCCGATCTCCAACAGCGCGGCCACCAGCAGCACCTGGCGCAAGGTAAGGAACCCAACCAAGTCGTCGGGCCGGTCCAGCAGCGGGGCCGTCAACGATATGCTGACGACCTTCGCCAGCGCAGTCGAGGCTAGGACCAGAGCGACGATCCGCAAGTAGTACTCGATGATTCGCGTCGAGCTCACGAGTTAGGTGTGCAGTACCAGGCTCTTAAACTGTTAATGCAAGTGCCTGATCTGGAGCACTGGCACGTATTAGTTCGAAAAACCAACATGTTGTTGACTAATGTATTACAGATGCTCGTTAGCTTAAGTCTGACAGAGTACTAGGCCATTCAGGATGCGAACACACCGATGAGGCAGCGTCATCTTGAGGGCCGCCCGAGCAGACGACAGAACCGCCCGGGAGGCAGCGCTGCACTTCAAATCTGTAAGACCGCAGCAGGCGGCGGCTTCAAGAATACGGCGCACTAGTGCGCCGGGCTTCGTCGCATCAGGAGTCACCAGCGTGCTAATGACACTGAGTGGCTGTGTCGTTCGTCTTCGCAGACCACAGCCCGTACATGGACGGGCAGCTCAAGCCAATGCAATCCCCTGTTTTAGTACGAGAAAAGCAGGACAGCGGCGGATCGACGGAGCAGGTAGTACTGGATTGTGTGCAGGCCTGCACGGTGACCGGCTTATCGTTGGCATCGATATACTGTTTCTGCGTGCAGGTGCCCTTCGTGAGGCAGTTGTTCGTTTCCGAGGGGTTTGCCATATTGGAACAGACTGCATTGTATATTACGGCGAGCGCAGACACGGCGAGGACGGACAAAGCCCCCCCGGCCAATGTCAGTCGCAAACTTATGCGGCGATCAAACGTATTCACTGGTTACCTTTCTCATCATGTATGGTTTACTGCGCTCTCAATTTCCTACCTACGAACACACAAAGCGGGGCTACAAGTAGTAGCAGCAGAATCGCAAGGCTCACGGCTCTCGGCAGGCGGGGCTGCTGGGTTACAAGTTGGCGGTCAAACTGGTATTTGTCCCTCTTCTGCTTGAAGGCCTTGACCAACACCGGATCCGTCACAGCGGGCCACCGCTCTGTCGCTCCAAGAACGTATTCGACGAACTCCAAACTCACTTCCGGCTCCGAAAACCTATAGTCGCGCACGCGCAACGGATGTCTGATCTCGGGGAGAAAGGAGGGCGCAACCGTTGTAGTGGCATTGGTCAGTCCTGCGTACACCTCAAAATCGCGCCTGAGGTCAGATGCCTGCAAAGCCTCAGGCTTCGGGTGGAATCCCGTGTACTTTACAACTTTCGGAATGTGCCGCGAACCCAGCTGTAACCATTGCTCCACCGTGTACTCGCCCACGATGAAGCCGTGATTGTAGGGAGCAGGATATGAGAGGATGTTGGTGGCGCTCAGGAAGTAGCCAGGGGACGAGTACACTGCCCGCTGGGGAAAACCAGGCAGATCGACCGATCTGGTCAGGTTCACTTTGAAGTAGTTCGAGATCCCAGTCGGCGGACGTTGAAACAAGGGACTTATGCAGGCAAGATGCGCGCGCCAATCGGGCAGTGCAAACGATCGGAGCGCGAAGCCAATCAGATCGTCCGGATGGTCACCGATCCATGGGTAGATAGTGGCCTCGGCACGCTCTTGGCGAGGCATGCTCACAAAGTCGGTCGGGTCGTCGTTAAAGAACGAATAGCTATAGCAGTAAGTGCCGTCTGAGCCGGCAAGGAGATGCCGGAAGCGTCCAGTGGGGACCGAAAACGAGTTGTCAGTCAAGAGCAGCTTCCAGCGAACGAAGTCGGTGGTGATGGTCAGGTTATAACGAAAGCCCGGGGGTTGGGAGGGCGCGTCCTGTAGCCCCGCGCATGTCACGAAACCGCGCAACTCGAACGCCTCGCCCGCAGGCCGGGGGGTGGGGTCCGCTCCAGCAATCGCCGGGAGCCAACCCACCAAGAAGAGGGGCAGAAGCACGAGCTGAACGGGGCAGCGCTTGAGGACTGATAGCGAAAGGTTGAGTCGCCCCGCCCAAACGGCGGGTGTTGCATACGCATGGGCGTTCTGCCCGCCGGGGCACGCCGCTTCGGAAACCGGACCGCAGAGGTAGCGCCGCCCGGTTAAGCGCACTGAGGAGGTCGTAGCCAAACGATGGCAACTCGGGCGCGCCTCGCAACCCTGCTCGCCTGTGCTGCTGGCGTTTACGCGTGGAGGGCATCGCTGACCCCCATCGGCTTCGGTGACTTCCAGCACTTCCCCCTGGGGCATGATCAGGTGCAAGGGGAGAGAAGAAGCGACTCCGTCGCGGGGCGGGCGCAGCGTGCGTGACACACAGCCACTCGCCCCTGGAATTCCGCGCCCCCACGCGAGCGTACAGACGAACATAGATGGCTTCTATCCTTAGTTGTTAGCCCCCTTTATTCGATCCCGTCTGCTGAGTCAAGGGCTTTTTGATTAAAAGTAGTGAAACATAACGTCCTTTATGATTCACTACTTGCCAAACGTCGTCCGACCGTGGTAGACTTCCGAAAACGTCGTTGTCGACACTGGAGCCACCACATGAGCACCGTCGCAATTCAAGTTGCCGTATCAGACACAACCGTCGACTGGCTTGACCGCAAGGCGCGAGGGCAGGGGACAGACCGCGCGCAGATTGCCTCGGCCGTACTTGAAGACGCCGCGAAGGCCGGGCCTGGCACAGCCGGGCTATCGACCCAGGAGCGGCTTCGCCGCTTTCGCGAACTGGCCGACCAGATCCCGGCCCGCCCAGGCCCGCCTGTGGACGTCAGCCGAGAAAGCATCTACGACTGACGGCCCCCAGCAGCCCATAGAATGACAACGGATCTCGTTCTGGCCCCGCAGAATTTGCCTCCGGTGTTCGCTTCCCGGCCTTTTCCGACCGTGATCCTCCAGGCCGGCCCAGATGCCACCCGGCGCTTCGTCGAATTCTTCACGGCCAACATCCGAAACCCGAACACCCGCGCCGCTTACGCCCGGGCTGTTGGTCAGTTCATGCAATGGTGTGAAGCGCGCAAGCTCTCGCTGAAAGACCTCTCGCCGTTTCTTGTCGCCGCGTACATCGAGGAGCTCTCGCAACGCGACCCCCGAGAACACCCTGTCTGCCGGCGGACGCCGAATGGCCGCTCGTTCACGGCGACCATCTCCACCCGCGCCCTTGCCCCCCCGGCAGTCAAGCAACACCTGGCGGCCATCCGGATGCTTCTCGACTGGCTGGTGGTGGGGCAGGTGATGCCCTTCAACCCGGCCTCCTCGGTCCGCGGCCCCAAACACGTCGTCAAGCGCGGCAAAACGCCTGTGCTCTCTACCGAGGATGCCCGGCGTCTGTTGGACTCGATCCCGCTCACCCGCAAGGGCCTTCACCCTGAGGAGAAAGACGAGGTCGCGGACTTGGTCGGACTTCGCGACCGCGCCTTCATTGGCGTCATGGTCTATTCCTTTGCGCGCGTCAGCGCCGTGTGCGCGATGAAAGTCGAGGACTACTACCAGAACGGCAAGCGCTGCTGGTTCCGGCTCCACGAGAAGGGCGGGAAATTCCACGAGGTTCCCGCTCACCACAACGCTCAGGCCTACCTCGATGAGTATCTTTCGGCATCACGCATCGCTGCGGAGAAGAAGACGCCGCTTTTCCGGGCCGCCGCAGGCCGGACCAACACCTTCTCGGAGAGCGGCGTCAGCCGTACGGATGTTTTTCGGATGATCAAACGCCGCGCCGTTGCGGCGGGGTTGCCGGCGCGCATCTCCTGCCACACGTTTCGCGCCACCGGCATCACCGCATATCTGGAAGCCGGTGGCACGATCGAGAAGGCCCAAGCCATCGCCGCCCACGAGTCCCCGCGAACCACGAAGCTTTACGACCGTACCAACAGCGAGCTGACACTCGACGAAATCGAGCGGATTGCCATCTGACCGCTCACGTCCGCGAAGGGCATCGCCGCGTAGCCCCCGCCGTGTGACGGTACCCAAGCGGCGTACGTCCCAGATTCCTGCCATGCCAGCCAGCCGATGGTGCCTGCTGACAGATTTGCCACATTTGGGCCAGGAGCTCTTTTTAGGGCTCCACGCCCCCCTTTCGAGACCGTTGTTTCGGCCCTTTTCCTACTGCCCCGGTGGGGCAGCAGTCATCGGCTGGCGCTTTTTGCGTGTTCCTGTTTTGCACCCCTGTATCAATGAACATGAATCCGCCAGAGGAATGCCTCGGTGCATGGATGGAGTCGCTTGCGAGTGTGCTTCCGAAGACTGAACTCGTTCCCGTCAAACGCTAGGTCCCATTTGATTCTGTTTCGATCCAGTTGAGCGCCTCGCTGTCCCAACGATGCCAACGGTTGTTGTTCACGGCCACCGCGAGATAGACCGTGCGATTGTCCCATGCCTGAAAGAGGTTATCGTTCAGGTCATAGTGCCGGTCTCGCGACTGCTCGATTGGCTGCATGTGCTCGTCATAAATGGAGAGGCGGACTCCGCGTGGCCAATCTATGGAGTTGGTAGGTGGTTTGAGAGGCATACGCATGCTAGTGTGCGTAACGTTCACCGGCCGCCGCCGACCGCGGGCACCGGCAGCACCCCCGGCGTTCGATCAAGGTGAGCGACCGCCGCCGGGAAGTCGCGTTGGGTGGATAAGGGCGATGCGAACTGGCTCAGGACCTCGAGCGGAGCAGCGGGGCGGCGGTTCCCCTCGACCGAATTCGGCACTCTCTGCAATCGTTTCATCGTCGACGCCTCCTGCCTGCGGACCAAAGCAAAGCCGCACCGATAGCTGTCAATGCAGCAACGCTCGGCTCAGGAACCTGAACCACGGTAAGGCCAACGTTTGGCTGGTCGGCCACGACAATGCCTTCCACGTGAGGCATCCATGTGGTCAGCGATACATCCATATAGCCATAGCGGAAGGACTGCTGCTCGGCCAGACGAAAGCCAATCGCCAGACGCTCCAGACCTCCAGTGTAATCCGGGTAACCTTGGCGAGCGTATGGAACGGTGCCGAACTCGCAGATGAGTGAAATTGGGGATGTGAACGTCTGCAACCATGCTCCCTCCGTGGGCGAAGGTCCAACCGACTGCCCCGGAAGCAAGGCAACGGGATCGAGCGAACTGGGCACGCCAAGCAATTGTAGGCTCGATCCGAATTCCAACGTTACGCCCAGCGAGCAGAGGTAAGAGCCGCCCTCTGGAGGTCCGATGCACACGGGGGCGCCGTAATACCTGACCGTGAGATCACTCATGCCGTCCTGATTCAGGTCCACTCCGACTGGAGCGCCCAGCGTCAGTCCCAAAGGCTGCGGCTCCTCGACGTGGATCAGTGCAGCAGTTGAGACGACAGGCAGCAACGCTGTCGCTGCAATGCTCAAAACCAGGAGTATCGGACGCGTGCTCATAGTGTTGCCGAACGATTCAGCTCACCGATGGCGGCCCCTCCGTGGCTCCCGAATTGCCAAGCTGCGTGGCGGGGCCGCCATTCGGTGCAGCGCTTGGTTCGGCTTTCCTTCTCGGTTTCACAGGCCAGTTGGAAATCGCGAAGAGAAGCGCGAAATAGCCGCCCAACGCGGCATCGGGACGAAGTCCCTCGATGGGCTGCTTCGTCTCCGGGTGCATGAATGTGTGCCTCAGCCCAAGAGTGGAACCAAAGCAGAGGATCGCCAGACTCGCGATCACCAAAAGACCAGCAGGAATGGGGGTCGCTCTCCACCCTCGCCCCAAGACCGGAACCTTGAAGAGCAGACCAACCAGCAGCGACATCCCGACGGTCAGCGAACTGCAAATGACTGCGATGATCGGCTGAAAGATCATCGAGAGCAGCCCGTCGTAAACCGTCATCATCATCGCGATCATGTAAACAATCCAACCGACCGCGAGGGCTATGAGTATCGCAAGTGCGCGTCGCATGGTCTTACGCCGACGTTGATTATGCGACTGGCGGTTCGTATATTGAAATGTGGTTAAACATGAGTCCAAACCACTACCGCTTAACGCATTATGCACGCAAAGGAAGCCATCCAACGGACGCGTGAGGTGATCCGGCGGCAGCACAAGGCACTGGCCTTCTTCTACAAGGACGTCCTGGGGACTCCGTTGCATGACGTGGACGCGCTCCGGGCCACGCGGCCCGTTCACTTGCGTCACGCCCCGACTCTACCCGAGACCCGGGCCTTCCCGCAAGCCGTCAGTCACGACAGCCGTCAGTGACATCGCGGGATAACGTCCTGTCTGTTTCTCAACCTTCGCCGGGCTGCGGACCCGACGGCTCCGGCTCCAACGATTCTGCATACACCGGAATCCTCTCCACGATATTCCTCGTCACCTTCCGCTGCCGCCGGTCGTAAAGCCTTGTGGTTCTGGGGTCTGCGTGGTTGGCCAAGTTCTGAACGTCTTCGAGCGGAACGCCTTGCGTCAGCAAGTTGGTGATGGCCGCCACGCGGAACGAGTGGGGCGATAGGGTAGGGGGGAGGCCGGCCTTGCGCAGCCGCCGCTTGAACATCCGCTGCAGGTCGTTATCGGTCATCCCGGCGGTCGAAAGCGTTCCCTTTTTGGCCTTCGAGGAGCGAAAAATCGGCAGGTCGCCGTCCAATTCAGTGATCCCTGCGGCGTTCAGGTAGTCAAAAAGCATCCGCGGACTTCGTAATTCACGCGCCTTTGACGCTTGGAATCCGGTGCTCCTTCCGAATCGCACCCAGGGCCTCACGCGCAGGACGTCCTTTGCCAGCCTCGGCCTCGGCCAATCCTCGACGGATTCCCGTGATGGCCTCCGCGCGCTCGATCTTGTCCGCCAAAACCTGGAAGGACTGAGCCGCCAACACCACGAGCTCAGCCTTTCCGTTAACCGTCAGAACAACCGGCTTTCCCGTCTCCTTGAGCCTGGAAACGTGCGCCTTGGTGTTACGCTGGAAATCCGACAGCGAATGAATGTCTTCGACCTTAATCATAAAGCTCCATGCAATTGACAGGTAATTGCATGCTATCACTCATGCCCTCTGCAGTAAAGCCCCTCGTGCAAACATCAATGCCGCCTCCGGCTGAGACCTACCCCTCCCCACCCCGACATCGTCGCTCCTGGAGGCGTTTAGAGGCTACGTTGTCCAGCAATTCGGACCAAAATCGTTGTTCTCCGGTCTTGGCAACAATGTCACGTTTCCCTACCGCCCCGAGAAAAGGCCTCCTGAAGTGCTTTACGCGCTTCGTCTGGCCTTCCCCGCCCCATCGCCGCGCTTTATGTCGACGCTCGTACCTAGCCGACCGGCTTCGACCATTAGTGCGGTCTCTGGATTTGGTGGTTCACGATTAGACCGGGAACACTTTCATCACCTCGTCGCCGAGGTGGTTGATGACTTTGACGGCGATGCGGCCGCTGGTGGGCTTCGCGAACGGCCGCGAGACAGCGCTGTGGAGCGACGACCAGGCCTCGGTGTCGATTTCCGCCTTCAGCGTCGTCTTCAACGCGCTGTAGGGGTCGTTCTGGCCGAGGAAGTAGGCGTGGCGGACGAAGAAGCTCTCTTCGTTGTAGTCCGTGTCGATGAACCAGCAGGCGATGCCCTCGGGGCCAGCGCTCACGACTTCGCCCGTCTGCGGCTTGAAGACGTCTACGCCTTTGACCTCGACGATGTAGTATTCCTCGGAGGTAGAAGCAGGCCGCCCCCTCACCCCGGCCCTCTCCCCCGATGGGGGCGAGGGAGGAGAAACGCCGCGCAGTTCGATGTCCGGTTCGCCGAACACAACAAACAGGTTCCCGGCGCCGGTGTTCTTCAGTTCGCCGGCCATGTGCAGGTCCGGGTTCATCCGGGCCTTCAGCACCGGAATGCGGCCGAGTTTTTCGAACTCGGCGGAATGAGCATCGTAGTTGAAAGCGCAGGCGATGAGGATGTCGAAGCCGGCGTCGGCCGCCTCGCGCGCGCCGGCCACCAGGTCAGGCCGCGAGACGGTGCCGAACTCGGGGCCGATGAAGATCGCGGCCCGTTTCTGCGGCACGTTGTCGCCTTGGCCTTCGAGGTAGCGGCCTTCAGCGCAGATGTATTCGCCGGGCCAGCCGACGAGGGAGGTGAACGTGACGCGATCCTCTTTGTGGGCCTGCTGGACGCCGGCGAGCTTCAGGTTTTCCAGAATGACGGAGGCGAAATCCGGCATGCCGGCAAACGGCGCCGTGCCCTTCTTCTCCGAAAGCCGCCAGCCGTCCACCACGTTGTCGTTTTCGTCCACCGTCAGCACTCGGTGCGGCGAAAGGCTCTCGACCGTGAACGGCCCGGCCACGCGCACCTTGGATTTGTCCTCGTAAGGTTTGTCGTACAAGAATTCGAACTCAGCCTTCGCAGCGATGCTCGCGTCGATTTCTTTCTGCCGGGCGCTGCGGGCCTGCCACCAGGCGGCGTGAAGCTCCGTGATCTTCTCCGGCCACGGGTCCACCGGTCTTTCAGGCAACGTCTTGACGGTGTACGAACGCTTGAGGTTCCGGTTCAAAGCATCGAGCGCGTCGCGAATGATTGCCGGGTTGCCTTCCCTGCCCTTGGCGATCTCCGCCTTCAGACCGCGGAACGTTTCCTGGTCGCGCTCGCTCCACGGGTCGCCTGGATCACGCGGGATTTCCCATTCCTGCCAGGATTTCTTGAGCGCTTGGTTCAACTGCTCCCGCAACGGTTCAAGCGTCTGCTGCCACTTGTTCCAGATGACGTCGATCTCGGCGTTGTTGGCGATGGATTTGAGGGTGATGTGCGGGACGCGCTCGTAAACGAAGCCGTGACGAATGTTCCCGTGCGTGGGCTGCGAACTTGGAGCAGTGCGGGTGACCTCGGCTTCCTTGATCTGGCCGTCGTGGGAATCGGCCAGGAGGTAAAACGGGTAACGAGCGCCCATGATCCGGGCGCGGGCCAGCGCCAGTGCCACGCGCGAGGTGTCAATGGTGATCCAGCGGCGACCCCATTGCTCGGCGACGTAGGCGGTGGTCCCGGAACCACAGGTCGGGTCCAGCACCAGGTCGCCAGGGTCGGTGGTCATCAGGATGCAACGCTGAATAACCTTGGTGTTCGTCTGAACTACGTAAAGCTTCGGATCGGTAAAGCTGCCAGTGCCAGTGTCTCCCCAAATGTTTCGCATCGGGACGACAGGATAATCGTCTAGCAGGCGAACGTAGGCCAAGGATTGTCCCGATAGAATTACGCGCGATGCTGCCTTAATCCTTCTCATTCCCTGTGGCGGCGTGGCCCATTGCCTTTTGCCAACATCATAACTCTTACCTTCAAATTCAGCCGGGTAGCGTGTCGTGGACGCCTGTGTTTGCGAGGTTAGTTGGTCAATGCGGAAAATGCGTGCCTCTGCACTGACGGCAAATGCCTCCGGTGACGTGTTGCGATGAACCAATCCGTCATTCGTCATCACGTGGCGATATAGGTCATCAGAGGAAGGAGAGTCTGCTTTGCTGTAGAACAGCGGGCGGTATTTCGTGGCGCTGTGATTCTTGGCGAACCAAAGGATGAAGTCGGTTACTGTGTCGATGTATTGGCTGGAGGAACTTGTCGTCGTTGCGTTGGTGATCATAGCAACGAAGTTGTCCTCGCCCATGATTTCTTCTAGCACAGCCCGAACACGATGGACGTTTTCATCCCCGATCTGGACGAAGACGGAGCCGGAGTCGGCGAGCAGGTCGCGGGCGACGGTGAGGCGGTCGCGGAGGTAGGTGAGATAGGAATGGATGCCGTCGCGCCAGGTGTCGCGGAAGGCTTTCACCTGCTCGGGTTCGCGGGTGATATGGTCCGCTTTGCCGTCCGTCACGTCGCGGCTGGTGGTGGACCATTGGAAGTTCGAGTTAAACTTGATGCCGTAGGGCGGATCGAAGTAGATGCACTGGGCCTTGCCCCGCAGGCCCTCGCGCTCGGCGAGCGACGCCATCACCTGCAAAGAATCGCCCAAAATCATGCGATTGGTCCAGTTCGCCTCATGCTGGTAAAACTCCGTGGCACGAGCGTCCTGGGGCAGGCCGTTGAAGTCGGCGAACAGGTCAATCTGGGGTTCGGCCGCAGCCGCCCGGGCCTTGGACTGCCGGAGGAGGTCGTCAACCAGGACTTTCGGGTGGACCTTTTCCTGGATGTAAAGCGGCGGGGCGGGGACGACCAGTTCAGACCAATCGAGGATGTCTTTGCCGCGCCAGACGAGCTGGGGGTCGAGGTCCCGGTTGCGTCGCTCGAACGCGACCTCGATGGGCGATTTCTCCTCCTTCCGCATCAGGGGCTCGTACTCCGCAGTGGGGAGGTTCTTCCGCTTCGCGTCATGCCGGAGCGTGGCGACCGTTTTGCCTTTGGTGGATGTTTTCTTGACAGGCATAGGCGGGAATCAACCGCGAATGGACGCGAATGGACGCGAATGAGGGGAGAAAGAGGGCAAGCCTGGGCGGTGGATGGGGAGCGAGAGGCCCGGCCCCCGCCGGCAGGCATCGAGCGGTGATGACTTATTCGCGTCCATTCGCGTCCATTCGCGGTTACTTTCCTTAACGAGCACGGTCAAGAACGATACGTTCCCATTCGAGTTTGGCGCGCTTGAAGTTCAGGATCACGCCGACCTTTAGACCGGTGACCCGCAGGTAGTTCAGCATTTGGCCACGCTCGTGATCGGTGATGGCCTCGATCACTTTGGCATCCACCACGACCGTCTCAAACGCGATGAGGTCCGGCACGTATTCCCCCACCGTCACCCCCTTGTACAGGATGGGGTATCGCGGCTGCTGCGTGTACGGAACTCCTGCCAGGCGGAATTCGACCACCAACGCATTCTCATACGGCTTCTCATGCCACCCATGGCCAATCCCCCTGAGCACTTCGATGGCGCACCCAACGACCCGATACACTTCGTTCTTCAGGATCATCGTTTCATCCATGTTCATTCGCGTCCATTGGCGGTTGTTCAGTCTTTGACAGTGTGAAAGCCGATTTCGCGTCGGGGTTTGGCTTTGCGGGCTCGGTCGGCGGCAACGAGACTCTTGATGGTCTCGAAGACGACGCGAAACTGTTCGTCGTATTTCGTTTCGAGCGCGTCGATCTTTCGCGCCAAGTCGCGGTTGGAATCCATCAGCCGGCGCAGTTGGATGAAGGTGCGCATGATGGCGATGTTGACGGCGATGGCGCGTTCCGAGCGCAGGACGCTGGAGAGCATCGCCACGCCCTGTTCGGTGAAGGCGTACGGCGCGTACCGGCGACCGCCGTACCCCGAACTTGAGATCACAGTTTGTGATCTCAAGTTTTGCGCCTCCTGCGCGGTGAGTTGAAACATGAAGTCGGAAGGGAATCGGCCGCTATTCCTGCGCACGGCCTGCTTCAAAACCCGAGTTTCGACGCCATAAAGCTGCGCCAGTTCGAAATCGAGCAGGACCTTCTCGCCACGGAACCACCGGACGAGTGGGGCAATATTTTCCGGAACGAGGGCAACGCACCCTGGGGGCTGAACGGCAGCGAGTTTCGATTCGGGAGGCATGGTGGGGAATGAGACGTCAGAGGTCAAAGGACAGAGATCGGAACTTCGCCCGGCTTGGCATCACAGATTGTGATACCAGGGCATCGACTCCCTCCGGGGCCAAAGGCCCGCCACTTTCGGAGAACAGAGTAGTTCATTTGCCTTGCCCCTCCCTGCCGGCGACGACCGATTGCATCAGTTTGTCGAAATCGGCGGCGATGTCGAAAACACTCCGGAACTCGGCGAAGGCCCAGCGGCCGAATTTGCCGAGGTTGTTGACGCCAGGCACCCAACAGGTGCGCATGGTGTTGGCCTTTTCCTTCGCGTCTTCGCCACGGAAGCCTTTGATTTCAACGATAAGTTTGAGGACATCCGGTTCCCCCCTCACCCCGTCCCTCTCCCCCGTTGCGGGCGAGGGGGAATCGTCCACCTGAACGATGAAATCGGGCAGGTATTTTCGAGGGGTGCTGCCCATGAGGTAGGGCACTTCGAGGCCGAGGCCCTGGTTCTTCACGTAGGCCCGCACCCGCGGATGAGCTTCGGCGACGCGACAGAACTCGGCCTCCCAGTCGCTGTCGCAGATGACCCAGTTGACGTGGCATTTCCGCGGGTCGGTCTTCCAGCGGGTCTTCTTGGACGTGTTGAAGCTGACGTGGGCGGTCGAGCCTTCCGGGTTGTACGGGTCAAGAATGGCCTTCACCTGGTTCTGACCCTTGAGGGTCTCGGTGATGGCGGCTTTGATGCGTTCGCACGCCATGTCGGCGATCTCGCGGTAAAGAACCTGGGCGGCGTACGTGCCGCCAGAGGAGCGGAGGTAGCCGCCATCGAGCCATTGGCGGACGATGCGCTTGAGCTGACCGAAGAGATGGAGCCGCGGTTCAGCGCCGGGGTCGCGATACTTGCTGAAGAGCAGGTGCCGCGTGAGGTGAAAGAGAATCGTCGCCGACCGCATCTCGCGCAGGTGTTCGACGGTAAGCGTGACACCCTCGCCGATGATACCCTCGTTGCGCACGATCGACGGCCCGACGAGGTTCGGCGTCAGGCGCAGCGCCGAATCTTCGCTAAACTTGGCCGACAGGCCGGAGTCGGGCAGTTCGATGCGGTAGCCCTCGACTCGCGGGAAGCGGATTTCCAGTGCATCGCGCTCGGGCCGTACGGCACAGACGTGGACGGTCGGACGCGGCGGCTTTGGTGGCGCGACGACCGGCTTGGCGGTGAAATCGAACGGCACGCCGAGAATGTCGGCGTACTCGACGGTGAGCATCCCCTGCTCGTCCAGGTCGTAAGACTGGCGACGAAGGGCGCGCCCCACGACCTGCTCGCAAAGCAATTGCGTCCCGAAAGCACGGATGCCGAGAATGTGCGTCACGGTGTTCGCGTCCCAGCCCTCGGTGAGCATCGAGACGGAAACCACGCAGCGGATGGGCTCGCCGAGCCGGTCTTCCTTGCCGACGGTGTTCATCACCTCGCGCAGGAGGTCGGCGTCGGTGATTTTCCGCGCCTTCTCGACATCGCCCCGCTCGATCATCTCGCGCCGGAATCGCTCGATTTCATCGGAGGCCAGGTTGCGAAACTCCTTGTCGAGGGCTTCGCCCGATTCGAGCTGCTCGCTGTCGATCAGAAGCGTGCGAGGCCTGGGGATGCGGTTGCCGTCCTCGTCGTAGTTGCGGAATAGGGGCAGCCGACCGGCGTGGTAAACGGGGGTCTGGCCGTCCGGCCCAGGGCGGTAGAAGCCGGCGACGTAATCGTGAACGAGCTTCGAGATGGCGG
Organism: Verrucomicrobiota bacterium; assembly: GCA_022710935.1. Taxonomy (GTDB): domain Bacteria; phylum Verrucomicrobiota; class Verrucomicrobiia; order Limisphaerales; family J093; genus MWFF01. Next base: position 322 of record JAKLFY010000074.1, on the reverse strand, counting down.
TGTTCTGGCAGACGATGATGAAAACCGGCGGTACGGCGATGCTCTCCTTCTCCCAGAGGCCGTACGTCTTCTCGTAGTGGCCGTAGAGGGCATCGAGCGCGGTCTGGAGCTTCACGGGCAGGCTCAGCGGATCGAGCGCGCGCGACTTGCTGCGGCCTTTCTTGGGCATCTGTTTGCCAATGTGCGCCCACAGCTCACGGTAGATGGGCACGTCGGCACTCGGGACGTTGTCGGCCACGGGCACGCGCGGCAGTTTGACGATCCCGCACTCGATGGCGTCCATCAGCGAGAAGTCGCAGACGGTCCAGGGAAAGAGCGTCCC
>JAKLFY010000073.1 GCA_022710935.1 Verrucomicrobiota bacterium | reverse complement strand
TCCCGCTGTAGGCCGGGTCCCCTGACCCGGCGCTTGCACCGATGTCTGTCTTCGCGCCGCGTGGGGACACGCGGCCTACAACACCGATGTCCGTCCCGCTGTAGGCCGGGTCCCCTGACCCGGCGCTCACGGCTCGCTCCACACCTCGTTGACCTGCACATCCAGCTCCAACCATGACTTCAACACGCGATGCAGCGCATGCCGCGCCTCGACTGCGCGCGGCGTCACGATGAGGCCAAGGGTGATCACGTGCTCCTGGCTCCACCGCTCGCCATTCCGGATGTAGGAAAACTGATGCCGAGACGTGTTCATGACCTTAAGTCGGTGTTCTTTGTGGCAGTCGGCCCTGTTCAGCTCAGCGTCGAGGTCGCGAAGCGTTTGGAGCGGGCTGAAGCACCGCTCACAATACCATGAAACATGCGGACGTCACGCTCCGCGTGTGTCGTTTGCACTCATGGTCAGACCCGCCTCGCGTAATCCAGGTCCCTGATGGCGTCGCGCAATCTCTGTTCGATCTCCTTGCACCGCGCCGGCGCCTCGATCCGGGAGCCGTCGCGCTCCGCGATATAGAAGGTGTCCATGGCCGCGCCCCGCTCGGTGCAGATCTTCGCCACCGAGATGTCGACATCGAGTTGCGACAGGACCTGGGCGATCGTGTAGAGAAGACCGATCCGGTCTTCGGCCTCGATCTCGAGCACGGTCCGGCGACCGCCCGATTCGTTGTCGAAGCGAATAACGGTGGGGATGGGATCCCAACCGGCGTCGGTGCGGGCCGGCAGACTCTTGCGGCGCGCCTCGATCGCCTCATGCAAATCCCGGCCGGCATGCCCGGCCTCCCTCAGATGCCGGGCAACGCGCTGCTGCTCCTCGTCGCCCGCGGGTGCCCCGCGGCGGGCCTCGAGGACAATGAACGTGTCGATGACGATCGAGTCGTCGCGTGTGAACACCTCGGCGCTCAGAACGCTGAGGCCGGCGGCTGTCAGCGCGCCGCAGAATCGGCTGAACAAGCCGCCCCGGTCCCAGGTGGCAATCCGCACCACCGAGTAACCGCGGTCGCGGTCGTGCTGCCATTGGGCGACAGGTTCGAGCGGATCCTCGTCCTTGGCCAGGGCCCGTTCGATGAACCGGTGCGCGAGCTCGAGATCGGCTGCGATGGCCTTGGCCTCGCGCAACAGAAAATAGCGCGGAGGCATCCGCGTAAAGTGAGCCGCGATCTCGTCCGCCGGGAACGCCTCCGGCAAGAGGGTCCGCACTTCCTCGGCCAAACGCTCGCGCTGCCGGCTTTCCGCCCGGGCGAACGCGCGTTCGCCCGCGAGGAGTGCGCGGGTGCGCTCGTAGAGGGTGAGCAGCAGCGAGTCTTTGAACCCGTTCCAGAGATCGTCGCTTGTCCCGAGGGAGTCGGCGATCGTCAGGAGAGTGAGCAGATTCAACCGGTCGACGCTCGCGAGCAGCGCCGCGAATCGCCGGATCTCCGCGGGCTCGTCCAGGTCGCGGCGCTGCGACACGCTCACCATATCGAGATGATGCCGCACCAGGAAGCGGAGGGTGGCCGATGATGCGGCATCGAGGCCCAACCGCCTGGCCACACCCGCCGCGATCCGTCCGCCGACCTCGGCGTGGTCTTTGGTCAAGCGCGCCTTGCCGGCATCGTGGAGCAACAGGGCGAGATAAAGCAGATAGGGCCGTTCGATCGCTCTGTTGAAGATGTCGCCGTAGGCAGCCCGCGGGCCGTCCTTGCATCCCGCCAGTTCATCGAGCTTGGCGATGCAGACCAGCGTGTGTTCATCCGCCGTGTATTGATGAAAGAACTCATGCTGGACCAGGCACGTCAGCCTGCCGAATGCGGGCAGGTACGCCCCCAACACACCCGCCTCGTGCATTGCCCGGAGCGTGGGCGCCACGTTCCCCCGCTGGTTGAGCACTTCCAGAAACGTCTCCGCCGCGCCGGGGGCGGAGCGCAACAGGGACCCCGCGCGCGTCACCTCCTCGCGCACAAGCCGCGCCGTGGCCGGATCGAGTCGCGCGCCCCGCTGCTGCGCATGCCGAAAGACACGCATCAGCCGCGCAGGATCCTCGCGAAACACGCCGGTCCCGGCGGCCCGAATGCGATCCTCGATGAACTCGAATCCATCCATGACGTACGCCGGCGATCCGCCTCCATCCCCCGCCACCCGGGCCGGCAGCGCGGAAGGCCGGGGCGGCAAAGGCACAAGGCCAAGCCGTTCCCCGATGCCGCGGGTCAACAGATCGATCGTTCGGGCGTGTCGATAGTAGTCGCGCATGAAACGCTCGATCCGCCGGCTGTACGAACGTTCCGCATAGCCAAGGCCGCGCGCCACGGCCGGCTGGATGCTTTTGGTGAGAACATCCGCCGCCCGTCCCGCCTGGTAGTGCGCCTCGTTCCTCACCCGCAGGAGAAAATCGTAGGCGCGTTCGAGGTCACGCCGCTCGGACTGAGCGACCAGGCCCCGCGCCTCCAACTCGACGAGGGTGCGGCACCCGTGCCTGAAGAACGCCAGCCAGAGCAGACTCTGAGAATCCCTGAGCCCGCCGCATCCGCTCTTGATGTGCGGCTCCTGCAGGCAGACCGCGCGCCCAAATTTGGCCCGCCGCGCCTCGCGGTCTGCCTCCCACGCGGCAATGAACGCCTCCGCCTGGCCCTCGACGCACCGGGCCGTGAAGACCTCCTGGAATTGGGTGAACAGCCGGGCGTCCCCGCCGATGAACCGCGCATCGAGCAATGCGGTCTTCGTCCACGAATCCCGATTCGCCGCCTCGACAGATCCGGCCATCGTCTGCGCGAGCGCCCGCACCCGCCCGAAGACACCGGCCAGATCGGGCGCCTGGATCCACTCGACCACCGTGCGCCATCCTCCCGGTACCGATGCCCCATCGTCGCGCAGAATCAGAAGCTCGATGCCGCTGGCCGGATTCAAATCGCGACGCCCATAGCCGCCCACGGCCGCCATCGCGAGGGTCGAACCCGGCTGCGCCCCCTCGAAGCCGCCGTCCGCGGCCGCCCTCTCGAGCAGACTCGTCAGGACGCGGTCCCAGACCCGCGATTGCGCCTCACAACACGCGCGCCCGGACGCTCCGCGCCGATGGGCCAATCGGATCCGGTGAGTCTCGAGTCGGAGGAATCGCCGCCACGCATCGGCCGCCTGGGCTGCCGCGCAGTCTCGAGGCAGGACCAGCCGGGCGTTGGCGTCGACATCGATCTGTCGCAGCAGTTCCGACATCCGGGCGCAAAGTAGGCCACCGCCAGGCCGGTGCGCAAGCCGATGCGCAAGAGCACAGGCCAAAGTCTTGACCGCAGGCAGTGCATCTCTCCGACCACCGGCATTGGCAACCGTCGCGCACAACGCCGCATCGCGGCTCGCTCAACCGCCCTCGCGCTGCTCGCTCACCCCTCCTGGCCTGTTTCCCCCCAGACACTATCATCCGCGAACTGTGCGCATTTCTTGTCACGATCGGAACATGATTCAAGTGCACTTCTGTTGCAATGCATTGCACATCAATTGTGTGTGATGTTTCGAACAATGTCAGTTCTGGCTCTTGCAGACGATGAGGCCACCCTCGGCCGCTGCGCCAATACCGAATTCTGAATTGGCTTGTAGAAACATCAGGATGTGCGAGTTTTGTGTCGCGATCGCGACAAGGGAATGGTCGCTGCATCCGCGTATCAAGGAGAGAAACGAGTCTTTGTAATCTGTAACGTGAAGGCCAGCACTGAAGAGTTGTTGTATGCTCTGTTCCGTCTTGCAGACACCCTTGTGCACCCGACGCTGAGCAACCTGACGGATTCATTCGAGGGTTGGGCAGATCGTCGGGGACTGCTGCGTCGGCTTCATGATCTCGAAAGGCGCCACTTGCTGGAACGATGGCCAGAAGGGTCGCGAAGAGGAAGCTACCGTGTCACAAGAGTGGGCTGTCTGCGCGCACTGGGCGGAACAGACCCCGTAAGACGATGGGAGCGGGCTTGGGACGGATTGTGGCGCCTGGTCGTCTTTGATGTGCCTGAGAAGGAGAACGCCAAACGCGCTCAGTTACGCCGCATGCTGCGAGACCGCCGGTGGGGATGCCTGCAGAGAAGCGTATGGGTGTCGCCAGATCCGATTGACGAGGCAATCGAGCGCTGGGAACGGCGCTACCCGGTCAAGGTGTTCGTCTCGCTGGAAACGCACGCGGGCACAGAGGGGACGCGGCAAGCGCTGGTCAAGAGCGCGTGGGATTTCGAATCGATCAATCGCGCATACAGGCATTGCCTGGAGTTGTTGGAGCAAAGGCCGCAACCCGATAATCACGAATCACGAACGAAGAGTGCGCTTCTGGAGTGGATTCGAAGAGATGGGAATGCATGGCGGCATGCCCTGTCGCTCGATCCCCTATTGCCAGGCACGCTCCTTCCCGACAGTTACCTGGGTCGAACCGCCTGGCGCGAACGGACGGCGATCAACTCAGGCTCCGACAAGGCCGACGAGGTCACTGCAGGCGGCGTGTCCACACGCGACGGACGGCCAATTGGCCAAGGATCGATGCTCCCGACCACCGACTTTCCGATTCACTCCTGACTTCCCATCGGGCGCAGGTGGTGGTTGACTGGGCTCATGCATTCACTCCGAGCTTCGATCCGACTTGCAGCGTTCGCCTTCATTCTTCCACTCGAGGTCCCGGTTCTGGCAGCCGACTCGCCCTTTGGCGCCGAGCCAACAGCGCGGCCTGCGGAATGGAGAATCACCTACCAGGGCCGTCCTCTCATGGTGTATTCGTGCGCGCCCGAGAAGTACAAGCCGTATGTGAAGGAACTCTGCACGGTCAACGGGGACAACATCCTGCGCGACGCCCCTCATGACCACCTGCATCATCACGCCCTGATGTACGGGATTCGCGTCAACGGCCTGAACTTCTGGGAGGAAGCGCCCGGAAGCGGCGTCCAGAAGTCGGTGTCGATGACCAAGCCGGAGATCCGGGCCGGCGCGGGCGGGCAGCCGGAGGCGGTGCTGCGCCAGACCATCCATTGGGTCGAGCCGGCGGACGCCTTCCTGCCCGACACGCCCCGAGTGGCGCTGCTGGTCGAACAGCGTACGCTCACGCTCACGGTCGACGAGGCTCGGCAGGAGGTCGCGCTGCAGTGGACGTCGGCGTTCGAGGTCGGCGCCAAGACCAACCAGGTTGTGCTGACCGGGTCGACCTACCACGGCCTTGGAATCCGGTTCCTTCAGGACCTCGATCCCATGGCGGCCCATCTCAACGCCGGGAGCAAACCCGACTTGGGCGACAGCCGTCAGGACGTCAGCGCGCACCGGTGGGGATCGGTCGCCTTCGACAAGCCCGGGAAGCCTGCAACGCTGGTCGTGTATGGCGATCCCGCCAATGCGCGCGGCCAAGCCAATTATTTTAGCATGCGAACACCCTTCGCCTATCTGTCCGCGACCCAAGGTCTCGACAAAGAGCCGCTGGTGTATCGCAGCGGCGAGCGATTCCAGATCCAGTACCTGGTGCTGCTCTCCTCGAAGCTGCTCGAACCCGGCGCGATCGAACAGCGCGGCGAAGCCTGGCGCGCCGGACTCGCGCGCTGAATGACCACACTAGCCCGCATTTCTCACCAACATTTGATGTCATCTGACCAGTCAGCGTCACATTGCACCTGAAATGCGGGCTCAGGCTGCGCCTCTCGAAAGGCGCCATGTCTATGAAACCAATCAATCGTCGGACTTTCGTCCGCGCCTCCGCGCGCGGCGGCGCCCTGCTGGCCGCGGGAAGCGCTCTCTTCACAGTCAGCCGGACCGGCCTCGGCCAGGACGCCCAGGACCGCGTCGCGCTGGCGCTGATCGGCGCGGGCGGACGCGGCTCGCAGCTCGCCGGCAACTTCCAGCAAGTGGACGGCGTCGAGTTCAAGTACGTCTGCGACCCATTCCTGCCGCGGGCGGAGGCCGGGGCGAAGAACCTGTCCAGGACTCAGGCGCGTCCGCCCCAGGCGGTGCGGGACATGCGCCAGGCGCTCGACGATCCGGAGGTGAAGGCGGTTGTGCTGGCCACACCCGAACAGTGGCACGGGCTGGGGACGGTGTGGGCGTGCCAGGCGGGCAAGGATGTCTACGTCGAAAAGAACACCTCCCTGCGGCTGCATGAGGGGATCGCGATGATCGAGGCGGCGCGCAAGTATCAGCGCGTGGTGCAGGTCGGGTTCCAGAATCGGAGCGCCCCCTATGCCCTGACGGCGCGCGACTACATCCGCGGCGGCAAACTGGGCAAAGTTGTCCTGGTCAAGGTCTACAACCTGCTCGAAGGCGGCCCCTGGACGGCCCGTCCCGATGGCCCCGTCCCAGCCGGGCTCGACTGGGACATGTGGCTCGGGCCGGCCCCCGAGGTGCCGTACAATCCGGGCCGGCATTTCGGCTGGAACGACTGGTGGGACTACTGCGGCGGGGCGTTCTCGGGCGATGCCAGCCATCAATTGGATCTGACGCGCATGGTGCTGGGGGATCCGGCGGCCCCCAGGTCGGTGAGCTCCGCGGGCGGACGCCTCGGCTGGCCCGACGCGCGCGAGATCCCGGACACCCTGGTCGTCACCTATGACTTCGGCGATTTCGTGATGACGTGCGAGAGCGGCACCGCGATGCCTTACATGAAAAAGTTCCCGAACGAGGTGCGCTACGGCAACCAGTGGCCCCACTGGCCCCAAAGCTCGTGCCGGGTCGAAATCTACGGCACAAAGCAGATGATGTACCTGGGCCGGCACGGGTGCGGATGGCAGGCGATGGAAGCCGGCGGGAAGGTTGTCGCCGAAGACAAAGGCCATTTTCCCGACAAATGGCATCAGCCGAATTTCATCGACTGCGTTCGGTCGCGCGCGCGGCCCAACGGGGACATCGAGCAGACGCATCAGAGCGCCTGCCTGGTTCATCTGGGCGTGGCCTCGTATCGCGTCGGACGCAAGCAGCTCTTCTTCGACGCGGCGGCCCGGCGGTTCACCAACAGCGACGACGCCAACCAGTTGCTGCGCCCCCTGGCCCGCGGGCGTTACCGGCTGCCCGAAACCATCTGAACGCGGCGCCGGGTCGGGCCTGCCTGCCGGCAGGCAGAGGACCCGGCCTGATACAGGGCGACAGACGACGATGCTGTAGCCCGGGTGCCCTCACCCGGCGTCAATGCCCCGCACGCAGAGTGAGAACCGCGGTGCATCCGGATCAACGCGCGGATTGACCGCAAGCCGCCCCCTGCGACAAGGTCTGGGCCACAGGCTGCGACCTGAGGCAGCAACGACAATCATGAGCTTTTGCATTCTGACCACCGGCACGCCGCGCCGCATCGGCTTCATCTCGACCCGTTTTCAAGGCACCGACGGGGTCACCCTCGAGGCGCGCAAATGGGCGGATATCCTCGGGCGGATGGGGCATTCCTGTTACTGGATGGCCGGGTTGCTCGATGCGCCGCCCGAGGCGAGCCACACGGCGCCGCTAGCCTATTTCAATCACCCGGAAGTCGCGGCGGTGCAAGCCACGCTCTTCGGTGTGGCGCGGCGGAGCCGCGAGATCTCGAGTCAGATCCAGTCGCTCAAGGACCGGCTTAAAGACGATCTCTACTGCTTCATCGACAAGTTCCGAATCGAGGTGCTGATTCCGGAGAACATTCTGGCGATCCCGATGCACGTGCCGCTCGGGCTGGCCATGACGGAGGTGATTGCCGAGACCACGCTGCCGGTCATTGCCCATCATCACGATTTCACCTGGGAACGCGAGCGATTCACCCTCAACGCGGTGAACGACTACCTCCAGGCCGCCTTCCCGCCCCTGCTCTACGGCATGGAGCATGTCGTCATCAACTCGATGGCCCAGAAAGAGCTGGCCCGCCGCCTGGGCATCCCGTCCCAGGTCATTCCCAACGTCCTCGATTTCGAAACTCCGCCGCCAGGCATCGGCGATTATAGCCGGGATTTCCGGCGCGAGATCGGTCTGAGCGACGACGACTGGCTCATCCTGCAACCGACGCGCGTGGTGCAACGCAAGGGCATCGAGCACGCGATCGAACTGGTCCGCCGGCTCGCCGACCCGCGAGCCAAGCTGGTCATCTCGCACCCGGCGGGCGACGAGGGCAGCGCCTACCTTGCGATGCTCAAGGATCGGATCGCGGATGCGGGAATTGACGTGCGGTTCATTGCGGACCGGGTGGGTGAGACGCGCGGTTTGACCGCGGAGGGGCGGAAGGTCTACACGCTGGCGGACATCTATCCGCACGCCGACCTGGTGACTTATCCCAGCCACTACGAAGGCTTCGGCAACGCCTTTCTCGAAGGGGTCTACTTCGGCAAACCGATCGTCGTCAACACCTATGCCGTGTACGCGCGCGATATCGACCCGCTCGGCTTTAAAACAATCGAGATGACGCAGCTCGTCACACGCGAGGTGGTCGAGCAGACGCGCGAGATCCTCGAACACAAGACGCTGCGTGACGAATGGGCGCTGACCAATTACGAGCTCGGGCTCAAGTATTTCTCGTATTCGGTCGCGCGCCGGAAACTGGCGGCCCGCCTGGCCAACCTCTTCGGCGAAGGGATCTGACCGTCCTCGAGCACTCCCCGGGCTCCGGGCGCCACCGCACCTCGTAGCCATCGAGCTCGATCGGGTCTCCGCCGCGCCCGCACTCCAACCGCACCCGCTCCCCGCTCACATTGTGCAGGCAGAGCACACGGTCCGTGCCGTCGGCACTCTCCCGTCGCACGGTGAACACCCGCGCATCCAGCGCCAACACCTCCTGCGGCGCGGTCGGCGCAAAGGCGCGATGCGCTTGCCGCTGGCGCAGCAGGGCGCATTGCCCCTCGAAAACACGGGCGCGCAGCGAGTGCGTGTCGTTCAAGGCCGCTTCGAGCGCCGCGCATTCGAGCCTCTCGCGGTTGATCCGACGCGCAATGCCGCTGGTCTCGGCCCCGCGACGGTCGCCGCGCGAGCCGAAAAGCGAATGAAAATAGATGCCCGGGACACCCTGCAGGCTCAGCAGAATCCCGTGCGCGCAGAGCAGTTTGCGCGCCGCCAGATCCGGCGATTCCCCCGCCGCCGGATTCGAGAGCGCGTCGAGGTAGTTGATGTTCATCTCGTACGGACGCTTCGAGCCGTCGGGCATGGCCTTGAGCGAAATGCGGCCTCCGTGAGCCCGGGTGCGCGCGACCAGCGCCTCGATCTCCGACTCCTCCAGAATCCCCCGCACCGGGTTGAGCCCGACGCCGTCGTGCGAGGCCAGAAAGTTGAAGAAGGCCACGCGGTCCGACACGGGTTCGAGCGATTGCGCCCAGCGGGTGAGCGCTCGAGCGCTGCCGGTGGCCAGACTGTGCAGGACGAGCGGGGGCAGCGCGAAGTTGTAGACCAGTTGGGCCTCGTGCTTGCCGTCGCCGAAATACGAGATGTTCTCCGCGTGCGGCACGTTCGTCTCGGTGACCAGCAGGACGCCGGGCGCAACTTCATCCAGAACGGCCCGCAACAACTGGATGATCGCATGGGTCTGCGGAAGATGCAGACAGGTCGTGCCGATCTCCTTCCACAGGAACGCCACCGCATCGAGGCGAATGAACCGCGCCCCCCGAGCCGCATAGAACAGCAGCACATCCAACACGGACAGCAACACGTCCGGATTCCGGTAGTTCAAATCCACCTGGTCCGCGCTGAAGGTGGTCCAGACCTTCCTGGGTCCGGCCGCTGTCGGGAACTCGGTCAGCAGAGGCAGCGCGCGGGGCCGCACCACCCGCGTGAGGTCGGGCGCGCCCGCGACCGTGACAAAGAAATCGCGGTATCGGGGATCGTCCGCCAGAAAGGCCTTAAACCACCGGCCCTGGGCGGACACGTGATTGAGCACGGCGTCGAACATCAGTTCGAAATGCGCGGCCAGCCGGGCGATGTCGTCCCACGTCCCGAAAGCCGGATCGACGGACAGATAATCCTCGACTGCAAAGCCGTCGTCGGAGGACGACGGGAAAAACGGGAGCACATGGACGCCGGTGAGCACGGAGCGCAGACGCCGCTCGCAGAACTCCGCCAGCGTGCGCAGGGGGGCTTCGCCCTCGCGGCGAAGCTGGTCCGCGTAGGTGATCAGGAGCGCGGCGCTCTGCCCCAGGCCGGGCACGCCGCGCTGATCCGAGCGCCGGGGCATGTGCGGGCGCCAGCGCTCGATGAGATCGGACACGCGTCCGGCGACAGTCGATGCGCCCGAGCCGTAGAGGAACGCGAGGAGGCTCGAGGCGTCCTTCATTCCCCGTTGTCCTCCTTGACGGCCTCGACCATGCGATCGAGCAGCTCCGGCAGGGCCGAGCGCACGCTGTTCCAGTTGGGAATGCGCGGCGTGGACAGCGGATTGTCGATGAATGCCTTTCCGGCGACGCGGATGCTGCGGACGAACATGGCCACGGCCTTTTCCTCCTCGTGCCGGGCAAAGACCAGGCCATTGATGGCGGAGTCGGCGCCGTAGAAGCGCAGCGTGTCCTCGGCCTGGCGCAGGTAGGCGCTCAGGAGCGTGTCGAACAGGCCGGCGTCGAGCTTGATCCCCTCGGCAGCCATGCGGCGGAACAGGGACTTTGCGATCTCGACCGCCATTTTGTTCAGCCCCTTGTCCGTGTCGCGGGCCGACAACTCCTGGTGCTTGTGATCGTAATTGTCGCAGAGTTCGGACTGGCAAATAGCCCGGGGCGCCGCGTTGCGGAACACTTCGGCCAGTGTCCCGATTTCGAGCGCCCAATCGTGCGGCATGCGCAAGCGCCGCACCAGGTCGACATCGAGCGCAATCTCTCCGGCCAGCGGGTATCGGAATGTGTCCATGTAGACCAGGAACGGATGGGCGCCCAGGATGCTTTTGAGGGCGCGGATCAGCGGGGTGAACATCAGGCGCATGACCCGGCCATTGAGCTGGCTGCTCACACGCGCGTAATAGCCCTTGCAGAAGTCGAACCCCAGACTCGGATGGGCCACCGGGTAACACAAGCGCGCCAGCAGCTCGCGGCTGTAGGTGGTGATGTCGCAGTCGTGCACGGCCACCATGCGGGCCTGTTCACTGGCCAGCACGTACCCGAAACAGGTCCAAACGTTGCGACCCTTACCCGGAGAACCGAGATTGAGTTCCGCCTCCTCGACCAGGCGGTACAGATGCTGGATCCGCGGGCCGTCGTTCCACAGGAGCGTCGGCCGCTGCGGCAACTGCCCGAAGAACCGACGCGCCCGCTCGAAATCCGCCACGCGCGTCGCGCCGTCGATGCCCACGATGATTTGCTGGATGTAAGTGATGGACTTGAGTTCGCTCAAGATGAGCCGCAGCGCCGGCGTGCCCAGCTCGCGCACATGGCAGGGCAGCACGAGGGCAATCGGATTCTCCTCGGAAAACCGCTCCAACTCGCGTTCGAGCCGCTCCACATTGGGCTTGCCCAACCGGTGCAACGTAGCCACCGCGCCCGTCTGGAAAAAGTCTGACATAGTGCTTTACAAATGTTCGCCCGCGAGCCGCGAACGCGTCAAGCCTTCCCTGCCGGCTCAAAAGTGTTCGCCAGCCCCTTGACCCGGTGAGACACTGCCCGCCCTGTGTACTTGACCGTCGTCCATTACCATCTGCGGCCAGGCGGCGTCCGGCGCGTGATCGAGCTGGCCACGCCCCACCTGGTCCAACTGGCGCCCGAGCCCGTCAGCGCCGTGGTGTTTGGCACGGGCGAGGCGCCCGATGCCGACTGGCTGCGGGGCTTCCGACGCCGACTCGGCTGCACGCCGGTCAAGGTCCTCGTCGAGCCCGCCTTCGGCTACGTGTCGGAGTTGTCCAAAGACGGGCGCGCGGTCGATCGCGCGATCCTGGCCGGCATGAGGAGACTGCTGGTGGAGATCTCGGAGAACAATTGCCTGGTCTGGGCGCACAACCTTGGCCTGGGCCGCAACCTGCGCCTTGCCCGCCGCCTCACCTTCACTTGCGACAACCTCGGCATTCCCCTGATCGCACACCATCACGACTGGTGGTTCGACAACCGCTGGCATCACTTCACGACCAAACCGGAAGGCGGTTTGAGCCGACTCGATCTGCTCGCCAACACGGTTCTGGCCGCGTCGCCAGCCGTTTGCCATGCCGCCATCAACAAGGCCGACGCCGCTGTCCTGGGCAAGCACTTCCCCGGCCTGAGCGGTTGGCTGCCCAATCCAGTCGAGCGCGAAACGCCGCCCACGGCCGCGCGCCTGCGGGCGGCCGAGGCATGGCTGATCGAGCAGATCGGCGAGAAAGCGCCTGTTTGGCTGCTCCCGTGCCGGCTGCTCCGACGCAAGAACATCGCCGAAGCCCTGCTGCTCACCCGCTGGCTGCGGCCCGAAGCGTGGCTGGCGACAACCGGAGGAGTCAGTTCGGCCGAGGAGGAGCCCTATGCCTCGACCCTGAATGCAGCCGCCCGCCGGCATGGCTGGCGCTTGCGCCTGGGCCTGCTTCAGGGTGACGAAACCCTGAAACCATCCGTGCCCGAACTGCTCGCCGCCAGCGAAGCCGTCCTGCTCACATCGCTCCAGGAAGGCTTCGGCCTGCCCTATCTCGAAGCGGCCGCGGCCGGGCGCCCGCTCATCGCCCGCCAATTGTCGAACATCGCCCCCGACCTCGAGACCTTCGGATTCACATTTCCCCAGAGCTACCGCGAGGTCCGGGTGGATCCGAATCTGTTCGATTGGCGCAGCGAGCGCCAGCGCCAAGCCCGGCTCTTCGCCGAGTGGAAGCGCCTCATGCCCCGCACGGCCAGCCGGCTCGCCGGCAAGCCGCCGCTCCTGGCCGCCGGCAGCCGACGCTGCCCCGTGCCGTTCAGCCGGCTGACCTTGACCGCTCAGATCGAGGTCCTCGCCCGCCCGATCGAGGAATCGTGGGCCCGTTGCGCCCCGCTCAATCCGTTCCTCGAGACATGGCGGACGCGCGCCGCCGCCGCGCAATTGAAGATCAGTCCGTGGCCGCGATCCGCGGCACGCTGGCTGGGAGGCGCCGTCTACGCCATGCGGTTCTGGAGTCTCGTGCCAACGGGCCTGGCTCGACCTGCCCCCGGCGCAAGCGCCGCGGCGCAGGGGCAATTCCTGCGCCAGAAACTGCAGCCTGAAAACCTCTATCCCCTGCTGTGGAACTTACGCACCTGAACATCCGCGCTGTCATCTTCGACGTCTACAACACGCTCCTGGATGTCGGCCCCGCCCCGCCGGACGCCGACGATCTATGGCGCCGTCTCTGGCGCGACCTCCTGCGCGCGCAACCGGGCCTGACCCGTGTCGAGTTCTCGATCGCGTGCAACCGGGTCATCGCCCGCTGCCACGAGGCGGCGCGTGCGCGCGGGATTCAATGGCCCGAAGTCCACTGGCCATCGATCGTGGCGGAAGTCACACCCGAGTTGACCCGGCTTCCCGACCACGCGCGCGCGGAGTTTCTCCTTCGCCAGATTCAGACTGGCCGCACGATCCGGATGTCCGACGGAACCGCCCGCGCCCTGGAACAGCTCAAGGCACGCCCAACCCTGCTCGGCATCGCCTCCAATGCCCAGGCCTACACGCTGCGCGAACTCGAAGAGGAGCTGGCCGGGCACGGCCTGGGGCTGGACCTGTTCGAGCGTGACCTGAGTTTCTGGTCCTTCGAGCATGGCTTCAGCAAACCCGATCCCCATGTCTTCCAGATCCTCACCGCACGCCTCGCCGCACGCGGCATCGGGCCCCAGCAGACCCTCATGGTGGGCGACCGCATTGACAACGACATCGCCCCCGCCAGGGCCCACGACTGGAAGACCTGGCGCCTGACGTCCGAAACACGACTGGACGGCGACGGCGATTGGAAGGCCCTGACCCGCCGCCTGGCCCCGGCGTGAACCCGCCGCGCCACTCGTCTAACTGTAGGCCGCGTGCCCCCACGCGGCGCGACTCTGACATCGGCAACAGCATGGCGCCGGGTCCGGAGACCCGGCCTACAGCGCGACAGACAACGATGCTGTAGGCCGCGTGCCCCCACGCGGCGGCAAGACCACGCACCCAGAATGACAACCGCTGGGCCGCGCGAGGAGTCTGGACGCCGCGGAGCCGCCTGCGCTACAAACGCCGCATGAATCGACGCTGTTTCCTGATCGGCCTGGCCGGCGCAGGCGCCGTTGGCTGTCAAAACACCCGGGACGCCGCCGCGGACAAGGCGCCGACCTTGCGCGTCCTGAGCTACAACGTCCATCACGGCGAGGGTGCGGACGGGCGCCTGGACCTCGAGCGGATCGCCGCGGTGATTCGGGCGGCGAACCCGGATTTGGTGGCATTGCAGGAGGTCGATCAGAAGGCCCAGCGCACGGGCGGAATCGATCAACCCGCCGAGTACATTCGATTGACCGGCATGCACGGCTGGTTCGGAGCCGCCATGCCCTTTCAGGGAGGCGCCTACGGACAGGTGCTCCTAAGCCGCTGGCCGATGCGCACTTGCCAGATCGTCCGCTTGCCGGGAAGCCCGGGCATCGAGCCCCGCATTGCCGTCACCGCGCTCGTAGACCCGCCTCGCGTCGGACGCATCCGGTGGGTCGGGCTCCATCTCGACGCCGGGCGCGAGGATGGCGACCGCTGGGAGCAGGCTGGAACCCTGATCCGCGAGTTCGGACGCGATGGCATTCCGACACTGATGGCGGGCGACTTCAACGCGCGCCCCGACAGCCGCGTTATGCAACGCCTGCTCGATCCTTCGACAGCGTGGACGGATACGGCCGGGGCGTGGGCAGCGCCGACGAGTCCGGCCGAATCCCCACGGTCCCGGATCGACTACGTCCTGGCTTCACCCCCCACGGCCTGGGAAACCATCCGGTCCGAAGTGATTGCCGAAGCGGTGGCCTCGGACCATCGTCCGCTCTCCGTGGAACTGCGTCTGCTCGACTAAAGCCGCTCGAACACCTGAAGCATGCGCGGCCCGAATCTCATCTCGAGTTGGCCCGGCGCGGCGGCGCTCCTCGGCGCGGCGCTCGGGGTGTGGATCTGTGCGACAAACGCCGCCTCACCCGAGGTCTACATCGTCAGAAAGAACGATTCGCTCAGCCAGATCGCCCAGGCGCACGGGGTCCGCGTTCAGGAACTCGCCCGGGCCAACGGCCTCTCGCTCGAAAGCACGATCTACGCCGGCCAACGGCTCCAGATCCCGCGGCCGGGTCGGGACGAGGAACCGCACAACGCCAGGACCGTGACCGTGCGAAAGAACGACTCGCTGACGGTCATCGCCCGACGGCACCGCGTCAGCGTGGCGGCGCTCGCCCGGGCCAACGGGCTCTCCCTCGACGATGTCATCCGTCCCGGGGACAAGCTCCGTCTGCCGCCAGCCGGGCCGGCGCGGCCTGCGCTCGAGACGCGCGTCCAGAAGGCAATCGACACCGCGCCTGTGCGCCGCGGAACGTGGAAGCAGATCGTCATTCACCACTCGGCCACCCCGATGGCCACAATCCGCGGCATGGACGAGTACCATCGCATGGAATGTAAGATGGAAAACGGCCTGGCGTATCACTTCGTCATCGGCAACGGCCAGGGCATCCCCGACGGACGAGTCGAAGTGGCCAACCGCTGGACCAAGCAGCTCGAAGGCGGGCATCTCTCGACCCGCTCCCAAAACCTGGTCAGCCTCGGCGTATGTCTCGTCGGACACTTCGATCACCATCGGCCCACGCCAAAACAGTTGGCGAGCCTCCACGCCCTGCTGCGCGCCCTGATAAAACGCTGCGGGCTGGGCCCGTCCGCCATCACCACGCACCAGCTCGCCAGCAAACGACACACGCGCTGCCCGGGCAAATTCTTCGATCTCAAGGCTGTGCTCGCCGAACTGCGAAGCGATTGAGACCCGGCGCCCGCAGCGCCCTGCATGTGGACATCGAGCCCACATCGACCCCAGCGCCAATTCAGGAAGTGGAGTGGGGACGTCCTCGTCCCCGGCGAATGGGGTCTCAGAATGAGTTCGCGGGCGACGGGGACGTCGCCCCCCCTCCCAACACCCCGTCAATCCCCTGCACATGGTCCGACGCCGCCGGGCCGGCTTGATCCCCGGACCAGTCGGGCGTAGACTGACCCGCGTTCAAAACGATGCCGCTCTACGAGTACGAACTTTGTGAAGGGGATTGCGCGGTGTGCGGCGGGCGGTTCACGCTGCGCCGTCCGGTCACCGCCAAGCCGCTCACCCAATGCCCGGCCTGCAAGAAGCCGGTGCGCCGGGTGATTTCGAGTTTCAACACGCCCAAGCTGCTCAAGCCGCTCTCCGTCACCGATGCCAAGAAGGCCGGGTTCACGGTTCTGAAGCGAACGGGCAAAGGCGAGTACGAACGCCAGTGAGGACCAACCGAAAGCGACACCAAAAGGGCTCGCCAAAGAGCGAGTGAATCTGCACTTTGAGCTGTTCTCATGAGCGCACTGGAATTGATTGAGACGACGGTGATCCGCACGGGGCGGCGGCGCCGGTGGCACCGGGCCTGGAGAGGCGCGTGGCAAGGCTTTCTGATCGCGGCCGTCCTTTGGCTTGTGGCGCTCGGGCTCTACAAGCTGCTGCCCATCCCATGGCAGGTGCTCCCTCTGGCGGGTGTCACGGGCCTTCTGATCGTGCTGGCCGGATTCCTCGCCGGCTGGTGGCGCCGGGAACGCACCATCGAGACGGCCCGCTGGCTCGACCATCGCCAGCACCTCCAGGAACGGCTCAGCACCGCGCTCGAAATCGGACGCGAGCCCGGGTCGGGCGAGTGGGGCGCGCTCGTGTTGGGCGACGCCGCCCGCAAGGTGGGCGAGGTCGATGTGCGCCGGCTGCTGCCGCTCACCCTGCCCCGGGCCAGCCGGTGGTCTCTGCCCATCCTCGCCCTGGTGGCGGGACTGGGCTTCGTTCCGGAATACCGCAGCCAGGAGTTTCTCCAGCGCCAGCGCGAAAAGGAAAGCATCCGCGAGGCCGGGCGCAACCTGTCCGAACTGACCAAGCGCAGTCTCGAACGCCGGCAGCCGGCGCTCGAAGCGACGCGCCAGGCCGTCAAATCGGTCGGGGAATTGGGCGACCAACTGGCCCGCAACCCGGTGAGCCGCACCGAGGCCCTGCGCGATCTGGCGAAGATGACCGATCGCGTCGAGCAGGAGAATCGGGAGCTGGGGAAGAACCCGGCCCTGCGCGCGATCGAGCGCGCGGCGCGCAGTGCGGACAAGAACAGCCCGGCATCTTCGGATGCGTTGCAGAAGCAGATCGAGTCGATGCAGAAGGCGCTGGGCAGCAAGGAAGCCGCCGCCGAGGCGCTCGACAAGCTTCGACGGGAGCTCGAGAAGGCCCGGCAGGCCGCCGCCAACATGCTCGGCAAAGACTCGCAGGCGAACGCCGCCGCCCAGGAAAGCCTGGCCAACGCGTTGTCGAGCCTGGCGCGCCAATCGGCGGATCTGGGAAGCGCGCTGCCGAGTCTCGAGGAAGCACTGGCCGCGTTGCAGGCGGGCGAGATCGACCAGGTGTTGAAGAACCTCGAAGTCGCCGAGAAGGATCTCGAGAGGCTGCTTGAAATGGCCCAGGCGCTCGACAAGCTCCAGCAGCAGGCCGGCAACCTTGGCAAGGACCTCGCCGAGCAACTCGAAAAGGGCCAGGCCGAGGCCGCCATCGCATCTCTCCAGAAAATGGTCAACCAATTGAAGGCGGGCGATCTCGCGCCCGAGCGCATGAAGGCCCTCATGGACGAAGTCGCAAAGGCCATCGACCCGGCGGGCCCGTACGGGAAGGTGCCAGACCATTTGAAGGAGGCGTTGCGCCAGATGCAGGGGGGACAGAACCAGCCCGCGGCCCAAGCCCTGGCCGACGCAGCCAAGGAACTCGAAAGCCTGCTCGAGCAATTGGCGGACGCACAGGATCTCAAGGCCACTCTCGATGCCCTCAAGCGCGCCCAAATCTGCGTCGGCACCTGCCAGAGCTGGGGAGCCTGTCAAGGCCTGGGCAAGCCCGGCTTCAAGCCCGGCGGCAAACCCGGCCGCGGCGTCGGCACCTGGGCCGACGAAGACGGTTGGATCGACACGCCGCCCAACACGGGTTTGTGGGACAATTCCGGGATCGAGCGGCCCGACCTCGCATCGCGCGGGATCACCGACCGCGGCGAGGGCGAGGTTCCCGAGGGGATGCTGCCGACCAAGGTCCAAGGCCAGTTCCAGCCGGGGAGCCAGATGCCGAGCATCACGCTCAAAGGGGTCAGCATCAAGGGACAGAGCCGCGTGGCGATCCAGGAGGCGTTGCAGGCCGCGCAGAGCGAGGCCGAGAGCGCCCTGAGTCATGACCAGGTCCCGCGCGCCTATGCCGGGAGCGTAAAGGACTATTTCGACGATCTCAAATGAGCACCCAAGAACAGATCACGCATTTCCGCGAGACCTTCAGCGCCCTCCGGGACGAGGTGGGCAAGGTCATCGTCGGCCACGAGTCGGTCGTCGACAACACCCTCGTCGCAATCCTGGCCGGCGGGCACGTCCTTCTCGAAGGCGTTCCGGGTTTGGGCAAGACGCTCCTGGTGCGCACCCTGGGCGACGTGTTGGACCTCTCGTTCAGCCGCATCCAGTTCACGCCCGACCTGATGCCCGCCGACATCCTCGGGACCAACCTGGTCATGGAAACGCCCGACGGACGACGGCTGTTCGAGTTCCAGAAGGGGCCGATCTTCGCCCATCTGATCCTGGCCGACGAGATCAACCGGGCGACGCCCAAGACGCAGTCGGCCATGCTCGAAGCCATGCAGGAGCACAGCGTGACGGCCGGCGGGGCCTTGCGCCGGCTCACCGAGCCGTTCTTCGTGCTCGCGACGCAGAACCCGATCGATCAGGAGGGGACCTACCCGCTGCCCGAAGCCCAGCTCGACCGGTTCTTCTTCAAACTCCTGGTCGGGTACCCGACCGCGGCGGAACTGACGGAGGTGATCAACCGGACGACCGAGACGGCCAAGGCCGAGCTGCGCCGCGTTGTGTCGCGTGAACAACTCCTCGAAATGCAGCAACTGGTCCGCGAGGTCCCGGCGGCCTCGCACGTCAAAGACTACGCCGTCCGTCTCGTCCAGGCCACGCATCCGAAGACCGAGACGGGCACGGCCATGGCCACCCAATTCCTGCGGTTCGGCAGCAGCCCGCGCGGCGCCCAGGCCCTGATCCTGGCCGGCAAAGTCCGGGCGCTGGCCCAGGGACGATTCAACGTCAGTTTCGATGACCTCGAAGCGATCGCCTTGCCGGCACTCCGCCATCGCCTCATCCTGAATTTCGAAGCCGAGGCCGAAGGTGTCACCACCGATCATATCATCGCCCAGGTCCTGAAGGACGTGCCGCGGGATGCGGTGGCGGTCGGGGCGTGAGTTGCCCGTCGAGGCCCGTGTGACACAGAGTCTTCTCAGTCCTGAACTGCTCCGGCGGCTCGAACAGGTCCAGTTGCTCGCGGCGCGACGGGCGAAGAGCTCCGCGCGCGGCGAACGCCGCAGCCGCTCGCGCGGCCAATCGGTCGAATTCGCCGACTACCGCAATTACTCCGTCGGCGACGACCTCCGCTACCTGGACTGGAACCTCTACGGACGGCTCGATCGCCTCTTCCTCAAACTCTACGAGGAGGAACGCGAACTGCCCGTCCGGCTGTTCCTCGACGCCAGCGAATCGATGACCTTCGGCGACCCGGTCAAATTCGACTTCGCCCGCCAGGTGGCGGCGGCGATCGGTTATGTGGCCTTGTGCGGCTTCGACCGCGTCTCGGTGCTTGTCTTTCCCGACAATCCCGAGGACGGCGCCGCCCGCAGCGCGCTGCGGTCGGTGCGCGGACGCCGCTCGGCGTTTGCGCTGTTCAACCATCTCGGGGCGCTCAAGGCGGGCGGATCGGCCCAGCTCAATCCCGCGCTGCACCGCGGAGCTGTCGAAGCCCGCCAACCCGGCCTGGCTGTTGTGCTCAGCGATTTCCTGGATCCGGATGGTTACGAGGCGGGCATCGGGGCCCTCCTGGGACGCGGATTCCAGGTCGATTGCGTGCACATCCTCGCGCCCGAAGAGCTCAGCCCGACCACGTTCGGCGATCTTCGATTGATCGATGCCGAGACCGGCGGACACCAGGAGGTCACGTTCGGACGCTACCGGCTGGCGGCTTACCGGGAAACCGTATCCAGGTTCTGCCAGCGCCTGCGCGAGTTCTGCGCGGTGCGCGGTGTGAACTACTTCCTTGCGAGCAGCGCCACGCCGCTCGAAGATCTCCTGTTGAGGCAACTTCGCAAGGCCGAGGTGCTCGGATAGCCACAGGCCCATGAGCTTCCTCACCCCCGCCGCCTTCGCATTCGCCGCCGCCATCCCGGTGGTGGTCCTTTTCTATCTCCTCAAGCGCAAGCGGGTGGTCAAACTCGTCTCGAGCACGCTGCTCTGGCAGAAATACCTCGCCGAGACCCAGGCCAGCGCCCCCTTCCAAAAGCTGCGCCACAACTGGCTCCTCGTCCTGCAGATCCTCCTGCTCCTGGCCCTGATCTTCGCCCTGGCGCGTCCGTATCGCGCCGGACAAATCTCGGGCGGACGGCTCCTGGTGGCGATTGTCGACGCCTCCGCCTCGATGCAGAGCACCGACGAGACGCCGTCCCGATTCGAACGCGCGCGGCGGGAGGCGCTCGAGCTGGTCGACAGCCTTCACGACACCGACCAGATGGTCGTGCTGCTCGCCGCGGGCCATACCGAGGTGAAACAGTCGCCCACGGGCAACAAAAGCGCCCTGCGCCGGGCCCTGCAAGGCTGCGCCGTGACCGATGCCCCCACACGCCTGGCCGAAGCCCTCAAGCTGGCCCAACCGCTGGTCAAAGACCGGATCGACGCCGAGATCCACCTGTTCAGCGACGGTGCGGCGGCGGATCTGACCGATTTCGAACACGAGGGACTCAATGTCGTCTACCATCGCCTCGGCGCGCGGGCCATGAACGTCGGCATCGTGGGGCTGGACGTGCGCGCCCACCCGGAAGAACCCGCCCGCCGCGCCCTGTTTGCCAGCGTCGCCAACGCCTCGACCAACCCCGTTCAAACCGAACTTCAGGTCCTCTTCGATGACCAGTTGATCGAGACCCGCCTGCTCGAACTCCGCCCGAGGGAAACCGTGCCCCAGGTCTTCGCGGCCACACAGGCCAAAGATGGTATCTTCACCGCCCGCCTCGCGGCCCCGGACGACCTCCTGGCCGACAACCAGGCCTCCCTGGTCAGCCTCCTGCCCGCCCCCGTGCGCGTGCTGCTGGTCACCCGGGGCAACCGCTTCCTCGAACGCGCCCTGGCAACCGCGCCCGGCGTCCAACTCAGTGTGGCGGACGACCTGGTCGAGGGTTCGGACGACTTCGACGTGACGGTGCTCGACGATGTGCTGCCCGCGGTCTGGCCTGCCGGCAACACCCTGGCCATCCGCTCGGCCAACACCAACTGGGTCGAAGTCACCGGGCGCGCCGAGACCCCGGCCATTGTGGATTGGCGCACGACGCATCCCCTGCTCCGCTTTGTGAACTTTGATAACGTGCAACTGGCCGAAACCCTCACCGTCAAGCCGCCAACCTGGGCTGTCTCCCTCGTCGATTCGTCGGCGTCGCCCCTCATCCTGGCCGGGGAGGCCGGACGCCAACGGCTCATCTGGATCGGGTTCGACACCCTCCAAACCACCTGGCCCCTGCGCATCTCGTTCCCCATCTTCATCGCCAACGCCGTCGCGTGGCTCGATCCGTCCGCAACCAAGGCCGGCCAGTTCCAGGTGCGGGCCGGCGATCCCATCCGCCTCACCCTCGCCGAATCGTTGACCAACGCGACCGTCCGGTTGCCCGACGGTTCCGAACGCGCCCTCGCCATCGACCCCGGAGCGCGCGAACTGGTGTTCGGCCAGACGGCGCTCCAGGGGATCTATCGCCTCGACGCGGGGACAAATCGTTTTGTGGTTTCCGCGAACCTGCTCGACGCCGCCGAGACGGATACGACGCCCAAGCCCGAATTGAAGTTCGGCAAGTACGCGCGGATTGAGGCGACTTCGACCAAGCGGGCCAGTCTCGAGTGGTGGCGCTGGCTCGCTGCGTCCGCCCTGGCCGTGCTCGGCTTCGAATGGTGGTTCTATCACCGGAGGACTGCGTGACCCACACCCCGCGCGTCGCTTCCCTCCACGTCATCTCCCCGCCAAAGGAGAACGGCGCGCACATGCCGTGCATTCGGAGATCCTTCTCCGA
This sequence comes from Verrucomicrobiota bacterium, assembly GCA_022710935.1. Lineage (GTDB taxonomy): Bacteria > Verrucomicrobiota > Verrucomicrobiia > Limisphaerales > J093 > MWFF01. The sequence continues at coordinate 9,282 of JAKLFY010000073.1, read as the reverse complement.
GCCCATGCCTGCCGGATGAACTGGTCATTGTTCCAGAATAGTCTGCTCGTGAGCACGGGGGCGGCCCTCGCGGCTCTGCTCTGGGGAGTGACTGTGGCCGTGTTCGTCTCAGGCCTGAGTGCGCGATGGCGCTCCCTCGTGCTGGCCCTCGCCGTCGTGGCCATCGCCCTGCCGCCGTTTCTTGTCACCAACACCTGGATCCACCTGCTCGGCCAGACGGGCGCCTGGCGCCCATGGCTCCCGCTCAACATCTACTCGCCGGGCGGCGCCGTCTGGGTCCTTTCGCTCCTCCTTTGGCCCGTTCCCCTGTTCTTCGCCCTCGCCGCCTGGGCGCAAATCCCCCCGAGCCAGGTCGAATCCGACGGCGCATTGACCGGCGTCGCGCTTCTTCGCTGGATCTTGGTTCCGTCCGCCAGGATACCCCTGTTCGAGGCGCTCATGATCACGTGGGTGCTGGCTCTGGGCAACTTCTCGGTGCCGGCCATCCTCCAGATCAATGTGTTTCCCGCCGAACTCTGGATCCGGTTCAGCACCAATCTCGATTTTTTCGGAGCCGCCCTCCTGAGTCTCCCACTCATCCTGCCCCCCGCGGCCCTCGCACTCTGGCTGCGACGCCGCCCCTTGCGCTGGCCCCGGCTCGAGCCTGCGTTGGCAGCCGCTCTTCTGCGCCGGCGCCTGGGGCGCTGGTGGTGGGGCAGCGCCGGCGCCGCCGCCATTCTCTTGATTCTCGGCGTCTGCCTGCCGTTGATCGAACTCGCCAATTCGACCCGCACCTGGACCGAATTGCCCGGCGCCTGGGCCGCCGGCGGCGGGGCGCTCTGGGCTTCTTTCCACGTCGCCGCCTCGACCGCCACCTTGGCCGCCGGCCTCGGTTTGGCGGCGTGGCGATGGTCTGCCGGACAGCCCCTCTGGGTCTTGTGGCTAACGCCCGGCGTGTTCCTCGGCATCGTCTGCATCTTCCTCTTCAATCGCTGGCCTCTCACGCCCTTCTACCAAAGCAGCGGCGTGGTCATCCTCGCTCTCACTCTCCGGTACGCCGCCATCGGCTGGCAGGGAGCGCGCTGGACCCGCCAAACCCTCGATCCCGACCTCGATGACGCGGCCCGGTTGGATGGCGCGACCCGCTGGCAATTGGTCCGCTGGGTGCGCTGGCCCCAGATCGCCGCCCCGCTGGCCGCGCTCTGGTACGTGATCTATCTCCTCACGCTCTGGGATGTCGAGACCGTCCTCCTGATCGTGCCGCCCGGCGGAGAGACGCTGGCATTGAGGATCTTTAACCTGCTGCACTACGGCCACAACGCGCAAGTCGATGCGCTCTGCCTGATCCTGCTTGCCCTGGCCCTGGCGCCGCTGGCGGCCTGGCAGGTGGCTCGATCATGCGGCCTCGCCAGGATGTCGCGAATTCTGATTGGCACAGTCCTGGCCGGCCTGCTGGCCGGCTGCTCGCGGAACGCTCCCGGACATGCGCCGCTCAAGAGCGAGATCTTCGCGCGAGTCGAAGTCTGGGGCACGCGCGGAGTGGGGCCCGGTCAGTTCAGCAAACCGCGATCCGTGACGGTCGATCGGGCGGACAACGTCTATGTGGTCGACATGACGGGGCGGGTGCAGAAGTTCTCGCCTCTGGGCGAATGGCTGCTCGCCTGGCAAATGCCCGAGACGGATCTGGGCAAGGCGAAGGGAATGGGTCTGGACCGCGACGGACGGGTGATCGTCGTCGAGCCGCATTATTCGCGCGTGAACCACTTCTCGGCCGATGGAAAAGTCGAGCTCCAGTGGGGCATGCACGGCACCAACGCGGGCCAGCTCGCCTTTCCCCGAGCCGTGGCGATGAACAGTCGCGGCGATCTCTGGGTGAGCGAGTACGGCGTCGTCGAGCGGGTGCAACGCTTTACCCCCGATGGCGCGTCGCGCCTGGCCGGATTCGGACGCTATGGCCCCGCCGCGGGCGAGTTCAATCGCCCCGAAGGGTTGTGCGTCGACGCGCAGAACAGGCTGTTCGTGGCGGATTCGTGCAATCACCGGGTCCAGGTGTTCGCCGACGACGGTCGATGGCTGGCCGGCCTCGGACAGGCCGGATCCGGCCCGGGAGGACTGAGCTACCCCTACGACGTCGCCGTCGACCGCGCCGGCAACCTCTTCGTCTGCGAGTTCGGCAACAGCCGCATCCAGGTCTTTGATGCCCATCATCGCACGCGCGAGATCATCGGGCGCGCCGGCGCCGCCCCGGGCGAGTTCAACAATCCCTGGGGGATCGCCCTGGACTCGAAAGGGAATCTGTACGTGGCCGATGCCGGCAATCACCGCATCCAGAAACTCATCCGCCGCCCCGGGAACGCCTGATGCCCTTTCAATTCACCCATCCTTGGTGGTTGCTGCTGCTCCCCGCGGTCTCGGGATGGGTGCTCTGGCTCGCCTCGCGCAGCTACGTCCAGACCGGTCCCTGGCGGCGGCGTGTCGCCCTCGCGCTGCGACTGATCGTGGCCTGGGCCCTTGTGCTCGGCCTGGCAGGCATGCAGTGGAGACGTCCGCTCGAAGGACTCAATATCTACTTCCTCCTCGATCGCTCCGATAGCATCCCTTCAGCCCAGCAGGAAGCCGCGCGGGAATACGTGAACCGGGCCGGCGCGGCCAAAAAGGCGATCGACAAGGGAGGCATCGTCGTGTTCGGAAGCGCCGCCAGCATCGAGACGGCTCCCAACCCCAAGGTCGACGTCCCCAAAATCCACGCCGTGGTGGGAACCGAACGGACCGACATCGCCGGCGCCATCCGGCTCGGCACGGCCGCTTTTCCCGAGACCGGCCAGAAACGGCTCGTGCTGCTCTCGGACGGCAACGAAAACCTCGGCGAAGCGATCGGAGCCGCCCTCGCCGCCCGCGCGCTGGGCGTGAGCATCGATGTCGTCCCGATGGGCATTGCCCGGGGTGGCGACGTGAGCGTGCAGAAGGTCACCGTGCCGCCGCTCCTCAAGAAAGGGCAGACGTTCGAAGTGAAGATCTTCGCGCAGACGGACACCAACCGCGAGGCGACGCTGCGCCTGTTCCGCAACGATCAGTTCCTGGGCGAGCAGAAGATCGAACTCACGGCGGGCAAGAACCTGTTCGCCTTTCCCCAGACGCTGTCCGAACCCGGCTTCTACAACTACGACATCCAGCTCGAAGCCGCCGGCGACCGGGTGCCGCAGAACAACCGGGCCGGCACCTTCACCAGCGTTCGAGGCGACCCGCGGCTCCTGGTGGTGTCGGCCGATCCCGACCAGGACGCCCCGTTGGCCAACGCCCTGCGCGCCTCGCGGCTCGAAGTCAAACTGACCGACCTCGGCGGTTTCCCGGGCACTCTGGCCGAGCTGCAGGGATTCGACGCCATCTTCATCAGCAACCTCGCCGCCGGCGATCTGGGAACAACCACCATGAGGCTCATCGAGAGCGCGGTCCGCGATTTCGGCGTGGGCCTGGTGTGCGTGGGTGGCGACCAGACATACGCCGCGGGCGGCTATCGCGACACGCCTCTCGAAGCCACCTTGCCGGTCGAGATGGAGCTGAGCAGCAAGAAGGTCCTGCCCAGCGGCGCCGTGATTCTCATCATGCACGGCATGGAGTTCAACAACGGCAACCAGATCGCCCGCGAATGCGCCCAGGGCGTTCTCGATGCCCTGGGCCCGCAGGACGAATTGGGCGTCGTCCTCTGGGATGGCACCGACCGTTTCCTCTTCCCGCTCTCGAAGGTCGGAGACAAACGGGAGAAAGGGCGCATGATCGCCGGCATGAACCAGGGCGATCTGCCCAGCTTCCAGCACGTCATGGAGATGGGCTACAAGGGCGACGCCAACAGCCCGGGCCTCAAACAGTCCACCGCTAACCTCAAGCATATGATCGTGTTCAGCGACGGCGACCCCGGCCCGCCCTCGGACGACCTCATGCAGGCGATGGTCAACGACCGCATCACCGTGAGCACCGTGCTCATCGCCGGCCATGCCGGCCCTGAAACCATGATCCGCATCGCCGACCTGGGACGGGGCCGGTTCTACGACGTCCAGGATCCGAACCAACTGCCCCAGATCTTTCTCAAGGAAGCCATGGTCATTCTCAAGTCGGCCATCTTCGAGGAACCGTTTCAGCCCCAGGTGGTCGCCAGCAGCGAATTGCTCCGGGGTATCGGCGCCAATGAACTGCCCACACTGCGCGGCTACGTCTGCACCACGCCCAAAGGCCGGGCCGAGGTGCCCGTCGTCTCCGACAAAGGCGATCCCGTCCTGGCCCACTGGCAGTACGGCCTGGGCCGCGCCGTGGCGTTCACCTCCGACGCCAAGGCGAAATGGGCGGTGGACTGGATGGGATGGCCCAAGTACCGGCAGTTCTGGTCCCAGGTCGCCCAATGGGCGTTGCGGCGGCTCGACCTGGCCGATTTCAATGCCGAGATCTCGGTCGACCAGGGCGAAGGCGTTCTGAGTGTCGAGGCGCTCGACGCCGAGGGCAATTACCGCAACTTCCTCGACCTCCAGGCGGTCGTCGTCACCCCCAAAGGCGAGGCGCAGACCATCCGGCTCGAACAGGCCGGCCCGGGCCGATACGAGACGCGATTTCCAACCCGCGAGGTGGGCACCTACCTGCTCAACCTCATGGAAATGCAGAACGGTCAGGTGCGCGCCTCCCAGGCCCTCGGCGCCAACGTCAGCTACTCGCCCGAATTCAATACCACCGAGCCGCACCTCAACCTCCTCCGCCGCATCGCCGAGGCGGGCAGCGGGCGGCTGCTCCCGCCATTGATCGAGATCGACGCGAACGCCGTGAACCCGTTCCAGCACGACCGGATCCGGACCTACCAGCCCCGCGACCTCTGGGAATGGCTCCTTAAGCTGGGCCTGCTCCTGTTTGTCGCCGACGTCGGCGTCCGACGCATCTACCTGGATCGCGCCGAGTGGCTCAAGGCCACCGAAAACCTCCGACGCATCCTCTTCTTCTGGCGCCGCCCAGCGCGGCCCGCCGAGGCGGATGAATCCCTCGCCGCTTTGCTCGCCCGACGCGGCGAAGTCCGCGCCCGGCACACCGCCCCAGGGGCCGAAAGCCGCCCGGACCTCTTTGCCCCATCACAGCCCGCCTCGACTGTGACGCTCCCAACGCCAGATCCGGAGAAAGCCCCCCCGGCCGCGCCTGCGCCGGCGCCTGGACCCTCTGAGCCCGCGCCGCCCGCCGACCGCGCCGCCACCACGAGCCGCCTGCTCGAAGCCAAACGCCGCGCCGCCAAACGCCTGGATCGCTAGCCCAAAAGTTCAGCCATCAACCGGTAAGGGTCCTTCATGGCTCCCAGCAGGCGCTCGACCTCGTCCGGCCGCAACACGACCGGCAACTTCCGCCCACGTTGAGCGTGCTCGAACTCCCCCAACTCCCCCAATTCCTGCCCCAAGCCCTCGCCAAAGAAGTACACCAGGGCATTGAGCGCCTGGTTCTGCGTCGAGGCCGAGACCCCGCCCGCCAGAGCCAGATGCTCGAGGAAGCCCCGCACCGACCCCGCGGCGGGCACGGTCACACCGCGCTTCCGGCAATAGGCCAGGTATCGCTCCCAGAACTCCTCCTCACGCTTGCGCCGCTCTGCATCGGACGACGGTGTGCGCTGGGCGCCATGCTCCCCTGGATGTTCGTATGATTGGCCTGACATGGTCGTTTCTGAACCTCCTTGTGCGCAAACAGATACACCGCCCACCCGCGCTTGTCCAGTCCCCGGCCCGCTCGCCCCACCCAGCCGCTTTTCCCCTTGTCCTCCCACCAGCCCAAAACTACCCTCCCCCATGGCCGCGCCTGGATCGACAACCGAACTAGACGGACTCTGTCTAGTTCTCGACCAGCCGGGTCCGCCTAATACCTGTTCGGCAAAGACGCAATGAGTCGCAGCTATCACGTCACCAAGCGCGCTGCGGTCCGTGCGTTCATTCTGGACGGCGATACGGACTTGACCGCTGAGGGTTCGGACAAAGCGGGCATCAAACGTCGAGAGCGAGCGCAGCGTAGTCGCGAGGCTTTGGGTCTCAAGCGCCAGCCCAATCACAGGGCCGTGGCTGCTGAGCGGGAGCTGACCCGAGCAGTGCTCAGGCATCGAGGCGAGGGTGAGGGTGTTGTCGTCATCTGAGAGGATTTCATGCCGAAGTCGCTCCACCCAACCGCCGCCCGGCCACTCCGTTTCGGATGCGGCGGGTTGATCGGACGCCGGATTCGCTGCCGGCGCCCGTGGTCGGCGGCGGTTGGTGAGCTTTGAGGTGCGATGATGAGTGCCAATGACGCCATCGAGCACGGTGAACGGATGGACCGGTTGCTGTGGCAGGCCGTCAGGATCGTGTGCCTTGTTCCGGCCATCCTGTATCTCCTCCTGCTTGCCCTGGCGCTTGTTGGTGTCGAGGGTCCGGCCCGCTGGCTTTGCGACTCAGCTTTGGCTGCGGCCTGGTCGGTTCCCCTGTTGCTGCTCCTGTCTCTCGGAGGGCCGACCCTCAGCGTGATCGCAACGCTGATCTTGCGACTCGACAGCCGATGCAGCCATTCGGGTCGGGACCTCTGGGGGATGGTTACATGGATAGTGCTGCTGCTGGGCATGTGCACAATCGTGCCCTTTCCCTGGCTGTTCATGGTGGCAGCCGATTGACGATCAAGGCATCGAACCGGGCGCGCCGGGCCCACGCCGGGAGAGCGTCTCGGTTCCATTCGAGCGTCAGTGGCCCGGCGTTGCTGCGCTTTGCGTTCGGCATTCTCGCCCTTGCCTCGGGTTCAGGGTTCGGCCACCTTTACGGACAGGCAACATGACACGTGACCAGATTCAAACTGCAATTGTGGAAGGCATCCCGTTTGAGATCAAGATGGCGGACGGTGCGAAGTACCGAGTTCGTGAGCGATACCAGGTAGCCCTGGGCCGCACGTCGGTTGTTGTCTTTGACGACCGGGACTTGGCGCACATCCTTCCCCTGTCGACCATGACCGGCATCACCTACCTGAAGCCCAGCGTCAAGCGGTGATCCTTCTGGCCGAACCAGTCGCTCCACCGAACCGCCGCCCAGCGTCTCCGATTCGGATGCGCCGGGTTTGTTGGAGGCGGGATTCGCTGCCGGCGCCCGTGGTCGGCGGCGGTCGGTGAGCTTTTTCGTTCGCCGGGGTTGGCCGCCACGACGCCAATGCTGGGGACACGGCCACCGCAGAACGGTGAGCCGAGCACAATGACCGGCCTGCGCGTTGCCCTTGATTCGTGTCATTCGCGTCATTCGTGGTCGAGACTCGGCGGGAGGAAGAGAACCACGAATCACACGAACCACACGAATGGCCGAGGCGGATCCTGGCAGACGGGTGACGGGAATTCGGCGAACCAGACGGTTGAGGCAACGGCGACCGGTTCACCGGTCTTGACGGCTGGACCCGGTGACCTCCGTGGTGTCTGTGGTCGCCGGACCTCACCGTTCGGCGATAGTCCACAACCCATCGTGAACGACTCCATGCGTGATTCTGAGACTCTGCTTCCCTATGACTTGAAAGGGCACGTTGCTCTGGTCAGGGGTGCTAATCCGGAAATCTCACCAGTGGGGCGGTCGCAGCATTCCTAACGGTCCGTGGGTGAGATTTCCGGCTTGCCAATGAAGTCCGGGTTCCTCTGACTCGGTCTGTTTCTGGCCAGTGCTGGCTTCACCATCTTCGCCAGGCTGGCCACTCCCAGTTTCGTGTAACGAGGCCGATTCGACTTCGCGGGACGCTACGGTTCGCGCGTTCAGCTTGGCCGCTGTGACAAGCTGGCAACGCCATCGGCGTTGTAGGAGCTGCGCACTTTGGGGGCGCTGGCGACGTGGACAAAACCGAGCGAGCGCGCCTCTTCTCCCAAAGCGGCAAAGCGTTCCGGCGGCACGTACTCGACAACACGCAGATGCTCCCTGGTCGGCTGCAGGTACTGTCCGAGGGTCAGAATCTCGCATCCGACGGCCCGCAGGTCGCGCAGCGCTTCGCGGATCTCGGCTTCGGTTTCGCCCAGGCCGAGCATCAGGCCGGACTTGGTATAGAGTCCTGGATCGCCTTGGGTCTTCGCGTGGCGCAAAACGCTGAGCGAGCGGTCGTACGTGGCTCGAGATCGCACCCCGGGAGTCAGGCGGCGTACGGTTTCGAGGTTGTGGTTGAAGACGTCGGGTCGCGCGGCCAAAACGGCGCCGATCGCATCGCTCGAATCGTTGAAATCGGGAGTCAGCACCTCGATTGCCAGGCCGGGATCCACGCGCCGGAGCGCGGCAATGGTGGTCGCGAAGTGAGCCGCCCCGCCGTCGGGAAGATCGTCGCGCGCCACCGATGTGACAACAACGTGTTTGAGACGCATGCGCCGGGCCGCTTCGGCCACACGCGCCGGCTCATCGCCATCGAGCGGGAGGGGCTTGGCGGTCGTCACCGCACAGAACCGGCAGGCGCGCGTGCAGCGGTCTCCGCCAATCATGAACGTGGCGGTCCCCCGGCTCCAGCATTCCCACTGGTTCGGGCATCGGGCGCTCTCGCACACCGTGTGCAAACGCAGGTCATCGAGAAAACGCCGCGTCGCCGTGTAGCTCCGGCCCACGGGCAACGGGCATCGCAACCATGCAGGCAAACGAGATCGTGATTGGTTTTCCATCTCTATTCCGCGGTTCGAGGATTCCAGCCCGCATCGGCGCACGTTTTGGAGTTTCCAGCTACGTGGTAGTCACAATTCCATGAAACATGCGGGCTAGCCCAGCAGAATCGTCGGTCTTTTGATGAGGAGATTCAGATTCGATTACGAGTACGAGTACGATTATGATTACGACATTCGCGGTTGATGAAGAGTCACGGATGGAAATGCTAAGGTCTGTGCAAAAATTCATTCCGATTTTGCTGGAGGGGATTTGGCTCGCTGGCGAGGACTTCGGCGAGCTCAGCCGAGCCGCGCGACGAAGGAGCATAGCCTTGACCTCTGTGACTGAGGAGCAATCCCGCGACGGCGGGACCAGCGAGCCAAAGCCCCCCAGCCCTGCGGGGCGGGGCGGCACCGGGCCATCTGCTTCGTTCCTCGGTCAGTCGAGTATCTCAACGGATACACTCCTTCCCTCGGGCGACTCGACCGAGCTCGCCGAGGTCCTCGCATCTGGCCCGGTGGCGCTCCCGCCAAAACCGGAAGTAATTCTTGCACAGACCCTAGCGGAAGTTTACAAGTTACGGCAGCGGATTCTGGAGGGGGTGATCTGACGGTTTAAGTCTCAGCGACGTTGGAGGTTGATTTCGGTCCGTGTTTGCAGGCTTCCGGATAGCTCCTCGGTCTTG
>JAKLFY010000072.1 GCA_022710935.1 Verrucomicrobiota bacterium | reverse complement strand
ACGGATACACTCCCTCCCTCGGGCCTCGCATCTGGCCCGGTGGCGCTCCCGCCAAAACCGGAAGTAATTTTTGCACAGACCCTTAGCCCGGATCGATCCCAGGCTCCGCGCTTAACATGATCCGCTAGTTGGCAAAACCGCGCCTGGATGGGCTGCAGAAGGCGAGCGGCGATCGATCGGGGAGCCTCTCCATCCCGACAGAGCATTGCCCTCCTGAGGATCTTCCGGGCTGGCGCGGTTTTGCTTTTCTAACCCGCATAGCAGTCCTCTTGCGAAGTCTGACCGCCCCGTGCACTCACGCTAAGAAACATGCGGGTTAGCGTGGCGCGTGACGCGGACTCCGACGAAGCGCGTCTGGGGGAGAACGAACTTCCTGACCTCGACGGTTGCGGTTGTCGCGCCGAATTCGCGCAGGAGCAGATCGGCGATCTCGACGGCCAGGGTTTCGATCAGACACCAACTGCGGCCCGCCCCCCATTCGGCGAGCCGCTGGCAGACCGCGGCGTAATCGATGCTCGAGCGCAGGTCGTCTTTCTCGACCGCGCGGGCGAAATCGTGGGCGATTTCAATCGAGACGAGGAGCCGTTGCGGCTTGGCCCGCTCGTCCTCGGGCACACCCACCCGCAGAAACAACTCGAGGTCCCGGATGATGATTGTGTCCATCATCACTGCGGTCCGGCCTGATCGAGGTAGGTCGTCAGCAGGGTGCGCGTCGGCTGGTTGAGCGCCAGATCCATCGCCGCCGGCGGCGCCACCCATCGGTATTCCTGCGCCTCCGCGTTGAGGCGCACCACCGCCGGCTCCGCGCACCGGCACGTGTAGTTCAGGAGGAGAAAATGCGCGTCGCGATAGAACTCGGGCGAGTGAATGCAGTCCTGGACCATGACGAAGGCGATGTCGCGGACCTCCAGATCGGTTTCTTCTTTGAGCTCGCGCCGCAGCGCATCCGCACACCGCTCTCCGAGTTTGATCTTGCCGCCGGGAATCCCCCAGAGATTCGACCATTTGCGCGTGCGCACCATGAGGACCTCGCCGGCCTGGTTAAAGACCAACGCCCCGACCGTGGCCACGGGGCCGGCGGGCGTGCGTTTTCCGGCGCTGGGCGCCGCCCCTTCGAGTTGGAATCCCTGGAGCTCGAGCAGATCCCGCAGCTCGCCCAGGTGCTCGACGATCAGATCGGGCTGGCCCGCCCGCAACTGGGCCAGGCTGTTGTAACCGGTGAGCACGGCGCACGCGTACACACCGCCGCACCGGGCCGTTTCGATGTCATGTTCCATGTCGCCGATGAACACGGTCTGGCGCGGATCCAGTCCGTGTTCTCGCAGCAACTCGTGGATCTTCGCCCGCTTGTCCCACACTTCCACATACGGGTGGTCCAGGTACCTCCCGAATCCGGTCTCCGCCGCCTGAGCCGCGAAGTGGTCCCGGTGGACGCTGCTCAGCAGGAAGGTCCGCAGCCCATGCCGCCGGCAGAACTCGAGAAACTCGCGCGCGTGCGGCAGCTCGCGGACCAGATGTTGCGACTGACGGAAGGCGCTGTGGAACCACTCTTCGAGTTGCGGCCAGGGCACGTGCGGCACGTAGCGGTCGTAGAATGTCTTGAATGGCAGACAGAACTCGGACCGGAATTGCTCGATCGTCATCTCCGGAACCCCGGCCTGGCGGAAGACGTGGTTGCTCGCCGCCAACACCGCCGGCAGATCGTCCACCAAGGTGCCCGACCAGTCGAAGATGACGTTCCGAATCACAGGGATAAGCCTACGCCCGGCGCGCACCACAACGCAATCGCGATCGGGCATCGCGCAGCAGTTCTCACTTTGCGTGCAGGGCCTGGCGCCCGCGGCGATGTCTGTCCTTGCGCCGCGTGCGGGCACGCGGCCTCCAGCATCGAAGAATGCAGCGGTGGTAGGCCGGGTCCCCCGACCCGGCGCCCGCGGCGATATCTGTCCTTGCGCCGCGTGGGGGCACGCGGCCTACAGCATCGAAGAATGCAGCGGTGGTAGGCCGGGTCCCCCGACCCGGCGCCCGCGGCGATATCTGTCCTTGCGCCGCGCGGGGGCACGCGGCCTCCAGCATCGAAGAATGCAGCGGTGGTAGGCCGGGTCCCCCGACCCGGCGCCCGCGGCGATATCTGTCCTTGCGCCGCGTGCGGGCACGCGGCCTACAGAATGGACATCAACGGCTTGTGACCGGGGGCACCCGCCCCCGGTCATGTCCGCGGAACAGTTCTCGAGCGCTCGGATCGAGCGCCGGCTATTTCCGCAGCCGGAAGAACTGCGCGCTGGCGGTGGGCTGGATGTACGCCGCCAGCTCGGCTCCCTCGGTTACAACCGGGGCCGGCGAGTCCGCCCACCCGCCCGGCAGGGCGCCTGTCACCTGCAGGTTGAATCCGACGGCTGTGGCCGGCCAGCTCACGCGCACGGTGCCCGTGGACGTCATCCCAACCTTGAGAGACGCCTTCACCGGCACTGTGCCGCCCGGCGTCACCTTGACGTCATCGAGCAGCAGCACCTGGTCGCCGGCGGCGGCCTGTTCGATCTGGATGACCGCTTCCGTCCCAGCGGCCTGAAACACAGCCGTCTTCACCGCATACGGCTGGCTCCCCCCGACGGGCGTGACGGCTTCGGTCGCCGCCTCCTCGCCATCCGCGCTGATTCTCAGGGTCGGCGTGGTGCCGGTCGAGGCGTTGACCGCGACGCTGACGGTGTAGTTCTGGCCTGGGGTGAGGCCGGTGATCTTCTGGCTCAGCCAGGCGGCACCTTGCAGGAAGGCGACGTTGTCCTGGTCGGAATTGGCGCCGTTGTCAGCGAAGCCGAGCCCGCTGATGTTGACGCCCCGGTTGCCCGCGCCGCCCGCGGCCCAGCCGGCGATGTTCCTGGTGATAATGCCCGGCAGGGGCACGACGCCGCTGGCCTCGAAGCTCGGGTTGACGACCGGGATGTTGTCCGGGTCGCGCTGGACGATGGTGATGGCATCGAGGAGCGCAGTGGCATCCCCGGCGGCCACGGTTTCGAACGCCAGCAGGCCCGAGGCGGCCGCGGGCGTGAACTCGTACTGCTGGAAGTAATAGGACGGTCCATCGGGGAGATTGGACCCGCCGACCGGCGTGATGGCCGCAATGGTGCCCAGAGGGAGGGCATCGAAACTGGCCGTCAGGTCGATCGTGCCTCCGCAGCAGTTGCGCACATTGTAGTAGAACTGCAGCCAGTACGTCTTGCCTGGCGTGAGGTTCATGATGTTCTGACGGATGATCTTCGACGTCTGAAGCAGCGCCACCACGTTCCGATCGGGCGTTGCCCCGTTGTCCGAGAACGGCCCATCCGCCTGCACCGGGTTGATGCCCGTGTTGCCGCCTCCTTCGCTCGGCCAGTTCTGGATCGCCATGTAACCGGGATAGCCCGGCACCTCGTCCGCCTCGAAGCTCGGGTTGCGCACAAACGACCCGAGGACCAGGACGGACACCTCTTTCCGGCTGAAACAGACGCCGTGCGGATTGGCAAACTGAAGGGCAGTCGCGCCCTTGGCCACCCCCGTCACCGTCACGGTCGCCGACAAGGCTTCCGGATCCCCGCCCACCGGGAATTCGAGCGTGAGCACGCCGCCCACGGCACCCTCGATCCTGGCCACCGCGGGGTTCAGACTGCTGACCGTGACCCGCGCCGGATAGCTCAACTGCAGGAGCTCGCCGGGCACACTGACGGTGAGGCTCGTCGAATCCGTCTCGCCCACCGCCAATTGGAGCGCGGCGGGCCGGACTTCGATGCACGGGACGTTAATCGACACCCCGGTCACCTTGACGTCGTCGAGCAAAACGGTCTGAGCGGGATCCGCGACCATCTGTTCGAACCGCAAGACGGCCGTGTCCGACGCCGCCGTGAACGAGGTCGAGCCAACCCAGTAAGCCGCCGAGCCGCCCACCGGCGCCACATCCACTTCGAGCAGGGACGCGCCGTCGGCGCTGACCCTCAGGCGGGGTGCCTGGCCCAGGGGGGCATTGTAGGCAAAGGTGACCTTGTAGTTCTGGCCGGCCAGCAGACCGGGGATGGTCTGGCTCAGAGCACCCGGACCGCGGATATAGGCCACGAGGTCCTGGTCGGGATTGGACCCGTTGTTCGCGTACACGCCCAGGCCTGAGAAGTTGATGCCGGTCGTCCCCTCGGTCGTCCAGCCGGCGATTCTGGCCAGCACACCCTCCCCGGCGAGTTCGCCGCTCGCTTCGAAGCTCGGGTTGCGCACCACCACGTTGCCGGCGTCGCGCTGCACAATGGTGACCGCGTCAAACACGAGCGACGCGTCGCCGGTGTGGACGGTGTGCACGATCTCGAACAGGCCCGAAGCGCCCGAGGGCGTGAAAGCGAAGTTCCGGAATCCGTACGGATTCTGCCCGCCCGCGGGCACGACGCCCTTGACACTGCCGATCTCGACCCCCTCGAACTGGAGCGTCATGTCGTCGAGCACGTCGCCGCAGCAGTTGCGCCGATTGTACCAGATCTGCGCCCAATACTCCTTCCCGGGTTCGAGCCCGGAGATGGTCTGCGACACGCTGCCGCCACCCTGTTTGAACCCGACGCGATTGCCGTCCGGGATTGTGCCGTTGTCGGCGAACGGTCCCGCCGCACCCTGGTTGACGCCGCTGCCGCCGTCCCAGTTGTCGATCGCGCTGTACGACGGCCAGGTCGCGTTGTAGTTGCTCTCGAAACTCGGGTTGCGCACGAAAGCGCCGCTCACCTTGACTGAAATCGCCGCCGGGAAGTTGCAGGCGCCCGCGTTATTGGCGATCTGGAGAGTCGTGATGCCGCCCCCGACGAGGTTGAGATCGAACGTCTGCTCCATCGGCCCGCCAACGGGGAACGTCAGCGTCAACGCGCCCCCAGCCCCGCCTGCCGGCGTCGCGACGCTCGGATCGGCCGAGGTGACCGTCACCGTCACCGGCTGCGTCGCGGTCAGGCGCGCGGAAACGCTGATCGTCACCGTCGCCGTGCCGCCGGCGCTGCCGCTGATGAGCAAAGGCGATCCGGCCACACAGGGCTCGGCGGCGGCGTTGTCGGAGTAGATGCACAGATTGTCGAATGTGGCCGTCACCATGTCGTCCGGGGCGCGCGTATAGGCGCCAAACTCAAACACGATGCCGCTGCTGACCGGGAACGGCACGTCCACGCCCATCAGGCCGTCCAGGAACAGTTTCACCGTCGCGCCGTCCGCAACCATCTTCATCCGATGCAGCCCGCCATCCTCGAAGGGGAGATAGTCGAACGCGGCGATATCGACTCCGCTTCCTGTGGCGGAGTCGCCGGCCAACCCGATCCTGCGGTTGTATTCCCAGCCTCCTTCGCCCGTGTTGTAGGAAAAGAACACGTAGCGCGAGCGGGTCTGATCCGTGATCCAGACGCCGGATCGCGTCGAGGTTCCCGAGAGGGTTCCGTAGCTCTCGTGCGAGACGCGGTCGATCTCAAAGGTCAGAGGCGCCTCGGGCGAAGCGGAGAAGGTCTTCTCCGTCGTCAGGGACTGGCCACCCCAGTAGGAGCCGTCGGCGTAGAGACTGAACTCGATCCCAGTCGCGGGATTGACCATCACCTGGCCGAACGCCGATCCGGTCTCGAACGGGGCGAGATTCAGACGATAGAACGGATCAAATGGTTCGCTCGGAAACTCGTCGCACCAGACGGCCGGAGACGCCGGGTAGACCGTGACGCGCACCGGGTCGCCCACGCATACGCCCGCGCCGTTGCTGAGCGCGATCTCCGTCGTTCCACGTCCGACACCGACAAGGTTCACCGTCTTGGTCGACGCGGCGCCCGCCGCGAATGTGACGTCAAGGCTGCCCCCGACCGCGCCAGCCGGCACGGCCACCGCCGGGTCGGCGCTGGTCAGGGTCACCGTGGCCGCCGCCGAAGCGTTCATCGACTTCGGAATCCGCACGGTCACGGCCTGATCGTTGCTGCCGACCGTGGCGAAGACCCTCGAAGGCGACGCCGTCACGCACGGCTCGCCCGAGATCTGGAAATTGTCGAACGTGTCAACCCACGTCTGGGCGGCGTCCGCGTAGTTCAAGAGAGTGATGTAATTGGCAAGAAACCCGTTCGTGTTCACAAGCACCGTCGGGCTCGACGGATCGCTCGTGATGATTAACGGCTCGCCGTTGACCGAGACGCTGATGGCCACGGGCGTGTTCGTGCCGCGAAAGCCGTCGCTCGACACGTCGATCTTCACGCGGAAAGCTTCGCCCGTTGGCAGCGTCGTCCCCGCCGGCGAGCCGTAGACCGCCGCGGTGCGGTTGAACACCTGCCAGGCGCCGTTGTGCCGGAACAGGATGCCGAATCCGTCAGACGCGTTCACGAACACGTTGCGGGCGGTGGCGCCCAAAACAATTGCCGCCCAGTCGCCCGAAACCGAGCCGAGGTCGTTCACGCCCGGATCGAGATCGAACTCGACGCTGAAATGGCCGCCTTCGATAAAACTGTGATTGGGGCTGATCGATGTCCACCCGCCGTTGACGGCCGTCAGGGCGAGTGTGCCCGGAAACTCGGCTGTGTTGACCGCGGTGCGGTCGTCATAGATGCCATTGGCGGCCGTGCCCGGGGCTTCGACATAGGGCAGGGCGCCGACCGATCCGCTCATGCGGGTGTTGATCTGATAGTTGACGTCCCACGCGGGCTCTGTGGTGTTGAAGTTGTCCAGCCACAGGACCTCCGACGCGGCCATCGCCGTGCATAGGCCAGCCAGGCCGCCCAAGGCAGCCGCCCAGCCAACCGCCGAACGCACCGTTCGGGAATTGAATAAGAGACAGTTCATGGTTTTGTCAGGGATTTGGTTGATGTTTTCAGTCCACCGCCAAGCCGCGTCTGCACTTGCTGCCGCAGGCGCGTTCAGTGTGGTGTTCGCCCCAAATGAAAGGCCCTCGACCGTCCGAATGCAACGGCAAAAGTTATGCCCGTTGCGCGCCGCGCTTGAATCGGATCGGCGAGACGCGATAGCCTCTCGCGATGGAACACGGGCCGATCCTCGCTCCAAGTCCATGGATGATATTGCCCTTTGGCGCTCTCCTGGCGGCCATTGCGCTGGCGCCATTGTTTTGCGCGAACTGGTGGGCGCGCCATTATCCCAAAGTCGCTTTGGGCCTTGGCGCCTTTACGTTGAGCTACTACCTGCTCTGGATTCACGCCCACGAGCGCGTCGAGCACACCGCGATCGAGTATGTGAGCTTCATCGTCCTGATCGGGGCTCTGTTCGTGGTTTCCGGCGGCATTCACATCACGGTGCAAGGCGAGGCGACCCCGCGGGCGAACTGCGTGTTCCTGCTGATTGGCGCGATCATCGCCAATGTGCTGGGCACCACCGGCGCCTCGATGCTCCTGATCCGCCCCTGGCTGCGGATGAACGCGTATCGCATCACGGCCCACCACGTGGTTTTCTTCATTCTGATCGTCTCGAACGTCGGCGGCTGCCTGACCCCCATCGGCGATCCGCCGCTCTTCCTCGGCTTTCTCGAAGGCATCCCGTTCTGGTGGGTGGCACAGCATTGCTGGCCAATCTGGGCGGTCGGAGTCGGGGTCCTGCTGCTCATGTTCTATGTTGTGGATCGACGCAACTACGTCCGCGCGCCTCGGGACGTCCGCCAGGCGATCGCCGAACCGCCTGACCGCTGGCGTTTCGAGGGGCTGGTGAATCTGGTGTTCCTGGGGGCGATCCTGGGCGCTGTGTTCATCAATCACCCCCCCTTCCTGCGCGAGGCCATCATGCTGGCCGCGGCCGTGGCCTCTTACTACATCACGCGCCCGGCAATCCACCACGCCAACCATTTCAATTTCCATCCCATCCGGGAAGTGGCGATTCTCTTCGTCGGCATCTTCGCGACAATGATGCCGGCGCTCGACTGGCTCGAGATGAATGCCGCGCGTTTCGGCGAACCTCGAGTGGGCCAGTTCTACTGGGCCTGCGGCATGCTCTCGAGTGTGCTCGACAACGCGCCCACCTACCTCAGTTTCCTGAGCGCGTGCCTGGGATCGCTCGTGGACTCGGACGTGGTCGAACAGGTGCGCGCCATTCTGGCTGCGGGCGGATCGCTCGCAGCCGTGTCCGACGGCCCGAACGCCGAGGCCGTGCGGCAGACTCTCGACACTCTGCGGCGGTTCTACCCGGCCGCCGTGGCCGCGGGATCAGTCTCGCCCAACCAGATCGAAATGGCCGTCCTGCTCGGAGACCAACACCTCAACCAGTTCATCATCGCCATCAGCATCGGGGCGGTCTTCTTCGGCGCAAACACCTATATCGGCAACGGCCCCAACTTCATGGTCAAGGCGATCGCCGATCAGCGGCGGGTCCGCACCCCGACCTTCCTCGGTTACATCTTCCGATTCACTCTGCCGTTCATGCTGCCGATGGTCCTCCTGGTGTGGCTGCTCTTCTTTCGAGGATGACGCCCTCGCCTGGCCTGCCGCACCGCCTCGACTCATCCATCTCGAATGATTCGCCGCGCAGCCCCGCCTCGAGCCAGGGCCACTCACACACGAAAAAGCCGGTTCCGGAACACGCGCACGGTTCGATCGGTGCACGCCACATGCAGATGCCCCTCCCGGTCAAAAGCCGGTCGCGCCTGGATCGAACGCGGGGCCTCGAAGACCGCGCGCCCCGCGCCGTCCTGGTCGACCCCATGCAGCCGGCCCAGGGGATCCCCGATGAAGGCCGTGCCAGCCGCGTCGCAGACCGGACCGGCCAGAAGGTAATCCGCGCCCGTTGCGTACGAGAACAACGGCGCGCCCCCGACCCCAAAAGCCCGCACCGCGCCGTCCATGCCGGCCACCAAGACCGCTCCGTCTGGCCGCAGCGCCGGCGTAGCCACGGTGAACCGGGGCATCCGCCGGGTCCAGAGAACCCGCTCATCGGGCAGGGACCAGGCGTGCAGCGTGGTCTCCCGGTCACCGTTGACACAGAAGAAAACAACGCCCCGATCCTCATCCACCACGGGCGCCGCGGCCACCACCATCCGTGACGCACCGCGCTTGCCCTCCGGCTGCCGGCAAAGAACCGTTTCCCGCCCGTCTTGATCGAGCCGGACGCAAACCACACCCTCGCCCCGGACGGCGCGCATCGAGTAGAGGTTCCCCCGCGGATCGGCGCTGGCCCCGGCTTGGGGGGAAAGCCCTGCGTCCCACGTCCTCCTGGTCTGGCCCGTGCCGGCGTCCAAGGCATGGAACTGCCCGCCCCAACTGCTCGAGACGACCTCCGCCGCGCCGGGCGTGACGAGGAGATCCGACACGATGCGCGCGTCGCTCTTGGTCGGCATCCGCTGCCGCCAGAGAACAAGGCCGTCGGATGTGCTGAGGGCATACACCCACCCCAGATGCGTGCCGGCAAACACCCGATCCCCTGCCGTGTCCACCGCCGGCGTAGCCGAGATGGCCCCTTCGAGCTGCCGCTCCCAAAGAGGCCGCCCCTCGCTCGAGAAGGCGCGTACCCAACCCGCCATGTCGGCCACGAGCAATCGCCCGGCGGCATCGAACACCACCGATGCCTGCACCGCGCCCTTGGCCGCCAAACACCGCACGGGAGTCGACTCGATCAGGACGCGCCCGTCCCACAGGCCTTGCCGTCCCGGCCCGCCCCCGGCCGCGCTCCAGATCTCCGATCCGTCTGCGAACCTGTTCGTCATGGGAACCGTCTCGTGCAACACCGCAATCAACACATGTCAATGCCCGGGCTCGAATCACTCATCCCTGGACGCGTTGATACGTCGGGTGAAACTCGAAGCGCGCGGCTTCCAGACCCACCCCCGCGATCTCGAGTCGGTCCAGGCGGTTCTCCCCCAGCCCCCGCCGCCGCGCAAGCGCCAGATGGTTCGCGCCGTTGACAAACGGAAAGGTCCGGTCGGGGGCGTCGGGATTGAATCCCATCACCGCCGCGGCGACGGCGTCCGTGCAGACGGGATTGCGCCCGGCGATCAGCAGGCCCGGCCGGGTCACCGAGACCATCGACCCGATCCACCAGCCTTCGGCGGTCTGGAGGGTGCTGATTCCGTCGATGACGACGAGGTCGATGGGGAAGGCCGCCGCCAGATCCACGATGAATCGGGGCACGTTGTAGCCGTGATCGCCCTCGATTGACCGGCCGGTCACCGACTCCGCCGAGGTGAAAGGCCGGCGCACACAACTGTGCAGCGTCGTGCTCCGGTAGCCGACGGCATCCTCATCCGGCTCATCATCGAGGTCTTCGCTGTAGAGGCTGCTCGGAGGCACCCCGAAAAGGTTCTTCATGCCGCCGGTGACGCCGGCCGAAATGTGGCTCTTGAGTTTGCCGAGCGACACCAACACATCCGTCTCGACGTAGGTTCGATTCACTTCCCAGGCCGAGGCCAGCTCGCCGCCGGGGACCCGCACCCAGGCGTACTGGCGATGCCGCCCGCGGTTGCGCGTGTTCTCGAAACGCGCCCGACCGTCGAGGGCCTGGTTGAACGCCCTGGCGTCGTAGCCGTAGCCGGCAAACGCCTCTTCATCGAGCGCACGGAATGGCAGTTGGTCGCAAAACGTCACCCGCCGCGCCCCGGACTCGACCAACAAACTCCCCAAGGCCATCGCCACAATCGGATGCGTTGTCACCGTCAGCCAGAGCGGCACCCCCCCAACATCCTCGGCCGAGGTGTTCACCAGGTTCAACTTCACCACGACATGCCGTCGCCGCACCAACGACCGCACCCCGCCGATCTCGTCCAGCATCCGCCCGAGCGCGCGCCGCACTTCGCGATACTCGTAGCGCTTGCACAGGCCAATGCTGGTCGGCGCCCGCCCCACCGGACCCTCGGCCTCCGACGCGCCGGACGCCCACGCCATCCCCGTCCCCGCCGCGGCCGTCGCTGCGCCCGCCATACGTTCCAGAAACGCGCGCCGCGTCAGCACCCCGCCGGGGCAATGCGGAGCCCGATCGAAAGCCGTTTCCCGTGAGTGGTCTGCTTCGCCCTGCATACGCGTTGAATGCCAGCTAAGATAATCCACCGCCGGGAATCGTCAAAGGCGCGTCGCCTTCAAACTGCCCGTGCGTTCTCGAGTCGCGGGCGTATGGCGAGGCCATCACTTCGCATCGGCCTGCCGGATGTGCGCAAGGACCTGCTGGGCAATCCGGGCGGCGGTCTGCTTCGCCCCTCGATCGAGATCCTTGCCGGCCATCACAAACCGAACGGCCGCGCCGTATGGACTGAAGACCAACGTCGGGGCCGCACCGGGTGTCGAGCCGCTGCTGGCGTCCGTGGCGACCTCGTACAGCGGCTTGGGCTCTCCCTGGGAGAGATCGTGGATCGTGGCAACCACCTGCATGTCGGTCTGGCCCTGGCCAAAACCGATCATCGCCCGCCGCATGCGATTGCCCTCCTGCACCTCGGTGAACACGCCCCGCACCAGCCAGCCCTGGGTCGCGAGAGGAACGCGCTCGGAAAGACGGCTGGCGTTCAGGCCGGCCTTCGACAGCTCCTTGACGAGCCCATCGGCCATCAGATCGACAAGCTCCCGCGCCCGGCCAGCCGGATCCTTCGAGGCCCCGGACAGGCGGGCTCCAATCCGTCCGACCGGACCCGGGCGTCCGGACAGGACTCCCTCTTCATGCTGGATGCTTTCGGCCCCAAGTTCGAAGTCGGCCACGTAAACGGCCACAGGGGCGGATGATGCGGGCGCGGCGAGCGCGACGTCAGAGGTGACCTTGGCCGTCTGGCAGCCGAGTCCGCACAGGACGGCCAGCGCCACAACCGGCGCCACCAATCGGATGTTCTTCATAGGCGTTGAAAACAACAGTAGCGGCGAATTCCTGACTTTGGCAACTGCCCCGGATAGGTCAAGATGAGGGCATCTCAGCGTGTTCAGCCTTCCCGGCGTGTCACACTCGCACTCGCACTCGTCATCGTCATCGTAATCGCGCTCTCTATTTCGAGCTGCCTTCGTGAACCCGGTCATCCGAGTTGGACTTGATCAAGCCGACCAGCATCGAAACGATGCTCCAGAGGCGTTCCTTGCCAGGCGATGAAGGCCAAAGATGTCTGATCCACTTCCAGTTTCTCGTGATCGAATATGCGGCTCATGTCGATTACGATTACGATTACGATTACGAGAATGCCAGAGCGAAAACCGTCAGATGCGCCCCAGGAACACCGGTGCATCTGGTTGTTGTCGGTGTTCTGTCGCCCGGTGAGAGCACCGGGCCTACAACGGATGGAGATTGCGGGTGTAGGCCGCGTGCCCCGACGCGGCGCAAGGACAGACATCGCTGCGGGCGCCGGGTCAGGCGACCCGGCCTACAAGGCGATGATACCCATTCTGTAGGCCGCGTGCCCCCACGCGGCGCAAACTCGATTCCCGCCGACAACCGCCAAACGCACGGCGACAGGTTCGGTCGCCCGCCGGACAGGGGGGGCTTATTCGGAGTACAGCAAGTAGGGCTGACGCCGTTCCGCGAAGGCCGCTTCCTCGGGCGCCCAGGCGGATGCAATGTCGTCGCAGGACGCGCCGGCCTCGAGTGCAAGGCGCTCGCGGCTGCTGCCGAAGAGCAAATCGATGGCGATCGGGTCCGCAACAAACTCGTACGGTTCCGTGCGCCAGGCGAACCGCGGACCCGAGGCCGAGCGCAACGCTTCGACCATCGCTAATCCCGTCCGCACCGATGCGAAGGTTGCGCGGTCGCGCACGTGCAACTGGACGCCGCCGCAAACGCATCCGGCGTGCTTCTGGAAGGTGGGTTGGAACCATGCCGCCCGGAAACCGACCCCGGGAAGGTTTCGCCCGTTGAGCCGCGTTTCGAGGGCCGGTGCGTCGATCCAGGGCGCGCCGCACAGTTCGAACGGACGGGTTGTGCCGCGGCCCTCGGAGAGATTGGTGCCTTCGAGCAGGCATTGGCCGGGATAAACCAGGGCGGTCTCCACGGTCGGCATGTTCGGTGAAGGCAGCACCCACGGCAGTCCGGTGTCGTCGTAGCTCATCGGTCGTTTCCACCCCTCGCACCGCACGATCTCGAGACCCACATTCTCGAGCCGCTTCTCGGTCCGATAGAGCGCGGCCAGTTCGCCGATCGTCAGGCCGTGCCGGATGGCAATGTCGTGAGCGCCGATGAAGCTTTCGTAGCCGGGCATCAGGCGCGGGCCTTCGACGACAACGCCGCCCAGCGGGTTGGGCCGGTCGAGCACGAGCAGGCGCAGCCCGAGCGCGTGGGCGGCTTCGAGCGCGTAGAGCATTGTGGCCTGGAACGTGTAATAGCGGGCGCCGACGTCTTGCAGATCAATCACCAGAACGTCCAGTCCCTCGATCTGGTCCGGCGCGGGGCGCAGGCTCTCGGCCGTGTCGCCGTAAAGGCTCACCACTCGAGGGCCTGCCGGATGCGCCGGGGCCGCGCTCGGGACCGCTTCGAGGTCCTGGGCCTGGCCCATCCAACCGTGTTCAGGGCCGAAAAGGACTTCGAGACGGACGCCGGGCGCCGCCAACAGCAGGTCGGCGGCATGGCGCAATCGGGCGTCCACGGACGCCGGATGCGCCACCAATCCGACGCGCTGCCCGCGCAGCCGCTTGAATTCCTCAGCCACCAGCACGTCCAGGCCCGTTCGCACGCCAGTCATAGCCCGGAGTCTACCAGGACGCACTCCAGCCGCCAAGTTCGGCCGAGGAAAGCGCGCTTGACCCCCTGGCCCGGCACTCTAACCTCCAATTCCATAACACAATTCGCGACACGATATCCCGTTTGATTATGAAATCCACATTCCGTCTCCTCTTCCTCCTCAGCACCGCCGCCTGCCTGGCCCAGGAATCCCCCGACCCGTACATGGGCGACTGGAAAGGCACGATGACCATCGACGGCAAGACGCAGCCGGTCTGTCTCTTCCTCATTCCGCACGGCTCGCAGCGCTACGAAGCCAAGCTGGTCTCCACGTTCGACAAACGGGTCCCCACCCTGTTCCAGCTCCGCGGCCGCATCGACGACAGCGGCTTTCAGTTCGTCGACGCCATCCCGTTCGAGGCGAATCGAGTCCTTCGAGCCACGGACGACGGCGTCGTGATCGGCGCCTCGCTCTGGTCGGGCGGCGGGCAAGGCGACAGCGCCTTTGGCACCGTGGCGGGCCGGAGGAAGGGCAGCTTCGAAATCGAACGCATCCAGCGCCTCTCGCCCACGTTGGGCAAACAGCCGCCCGCGGGCGCGCTCGTTCTGTTTGACGGGCGGAGCCTGGCGGCCTGGCGCCCGCGCGATCCCAATGCCGGCGAGGTGAAATGGAAACTGGTCGAGGGAGGCGCCATGCAGGTCAATGGCGGCGACATCATCACCCGCCAGAACTTCGGCAGCTTCCGGCTCCACCTCGAATTCCAACTGCCCTACATGCCCGAGGCGCGCGGCCAGGGCCGCGCCAACAGCGGCGTCTACCTCCAGGGCCGCTACGAGGTGCAGGTGCTCGACAGCTACGGACTCGAAGGCGAGGACAACGAGTGCGGCGGCATCTACCAGATCGCCCGCCCCATCCTCAACATGTGCGCCCCGCCGCTCCAGTGGCAGACCTATGACATCACCTACACCGCGCCGAAGCTCGACGCCGCCGGTAAAAAGACGGCCAACGCGCGCGCCACGATCCTCCTCAACGGCGTGGTGATCCACGACAACCTCGAACTGCCCCGCATCACCGGCGGCGCCGTCGATGACAAGGAAGGCCAGCCCGCGGGCATTCTCCTCCAGGACCACAGCAACCCGGTCCGCTACCGCAACATCTGGATCGAGAAGCTGGATTGAAGCGGCGCGCCCGTTCCCGGGCGGCGCCCGCAGCGATGTCTGTCCTTGCGCCGCGTGAGGGCACGCGGCCTACAGCGTGAGGGCACGCGGCCTACAGCGTGAGGGCACGCGGCCTACAGCGTGAGGGCACGCGGCCTACAGCGTGAGGGCACGCGGCCTACAGAATGGGTATCATCGGCTTGTGGGCGCGCCCATCTCGGGCGCGCCCGTTCACGACGGCGGATAACGGGCCGACTCAGTTCGCCACAGCCCGGTAGAACAGCGGCAGGCTCTTGCCGGCCTGGGCGTCCTCGAACACCCCCGTCCCGGCGCCGTTCATGGTGACGCTCCCGACCTGCGTCCAGGCAGCCGCTCCGACTGTGCCCGCGCGCTGGATGGTGTAGGTGCGCAGCGGCGTCCCCATCAGCGTCATCTCCGGGTTGCCGTTGGGCAACATGCGGCACCCGGTGAAGGTTGCGGCCGCGCCCGTGCCGCCTGTGCCAGTCTTGACGGTGAAGGTCGTCTGGCGCCCGATGTGCCCGCTGCCGGACATCTCCGGCACCGCGTTTGTCGAGAAGTAGAACATTCGGCCGAACATGAGCGTGGCTTCGTACGTTCGGTTGTTCTGCAGCGTGTTGGCCGGAAGGACGATCGAAGGCGCGGAAACAGGAAGCTCCCTCGGCACGCAGAGATCGGGCGCCTGGAAGACCACACCCCCCATATTCCTGTCGACGATGATGAGGGAGAGATGGTCATTGGCGCCGGCGCCGGCGAAAGCATTCCAGCGCAGCGTGAAATCCTGTGCGTGGTTGACCGACTGCGCCTCGGTGTAATTGGCGATCTTCGGCACCGGCACGGTGACAGTCGGCATGGTCATCGCGATCGCGCGCTCGGCTTGCCCTGTCTGCGTAAAACGCAGCGTGTATTTCCCCGCCGGATAAGCCGCCTCGAGGGCCGCATCCGAGCCGAAATCCTCGGTGTACATCAGAAGACCGATCATCGATTCGCCTTCGAGGTCCTTGGTGGTCCCGTTGGGCAGCGTCACTGAACCGGATGTGACTGTCGGGCCGTTCCTCGGGCTCAAAACCATCGCATGGAAGTGGAAGGGCGTCTCGGACGCCGGCGCCGGATCCGCCGACGACGTCTGTTCGTACTGGGCGCTCTTCATCAGCGAATAGCCACCCCAGCTCTCAGGGATGCCGTCGGGCGTGCAGTCGTCGCCTCCGCCGCCTTCGGCCGTCATGAAGAAGCCCGAGTAGGTGTCCTCAGGCAGGGCCTCGCCCGTCTCGCTCTCGAATCGGACTGAGGACGATTCCGGGTTGAGCGTCCAGGCAATCACCGTGTTGGCCGGGAATCCACCCGTGTAAAGGCAGGTCAGCGTCCGCCCATCCGCGCTCCACGAGCAGACGAAATTGCCCGGATCGACGCCGCTCCCCTGCCAATCCACCGCATCTCCAATCAGCGCCATCTTCTTCATCGGCTGGTCAAAAAGAAAGGTCACCGGCGTTTCGACCGACACCCCCATCGCGCCATTTGCGGGTGTCGAAGCGACAAGCGCCGGTTCGGTGCCGCCGCCGCCGCCAGCGCCCGTGGTGAAGCTGCCCGAGACCCCGGCAAGAGGCACGCCGGATTCGCTTGTGATCGGCACAAGCACACCCGTTGGGTTCAGCCCCCACCGGATCAGCGTGTTCGCCGGCCAATCCGACGAAGGCACGCACGTCAGCGTCCGACCGTCCTCGCTCCACAAACCGTCCAGCGACGGCACAGACTCCGCCGGGCTGAGGTCGAGGTTGCCAACAAACGCGTCCGGAATACTGGGAATAAGGGGCACCCAAGTCTGCATCGGCTGGTCGAACACAAACACCAAAGCCGTCGTGACAGATACGTCGGTCGCCCCATTCGCCGGTGTGACCGAGACAACCTTCGGCGCTGTCTGAGCCAGGGCCAGATTGAATGCGAGCAGGCAATAGAGCGCGACCAGCGCAACGATTCGGGTGGCGAACGCGGCACCGCGAGCGCCGCAAACAACACGACAAGAGGATCGATTCATAAAGTGTCAGTATTCTCTTACAATTCTTCGCCATTCTAGAAGTCCCGACCCGTATGGCCAGCCTCTTCTGCGGCGCTTTTGTGCTGCAAGTCTCGCCGTCCGGGCTCACCATGCAGCCCATGAAGACCATTCTCCGATCGATCGCGAGCCTGGCGGCCATCCTCACCGCTGCCGGCCCGACCGCAGCGGCCCCGGCATTCGAGATCGCCCAGTGGATCTCCCCGCCCGTCGCCACCAACCGCCCCGCGCTGCCGATCTTTCGCAAGGAGTTCTCGATCGCCGCCCTCCCTGACCAGGCGACGCTGCGGATCGTCGGCTTGGGCGACTACGACGCGCGCATCAACGGACGGCGGGTTGCGGAGACAGGCATCAACCAGCCCTGGTCGCAGTACGAGAAGACAATTTACTACCGCGATTTCGACGTCACATCCCTGCTGGCGCCGGGCGCCAATTGCATCGGCGTGATGCTGGCCAATTCCTTTTGGGATAATCCCAACCCGCCTCCGGGCCGCTACAACAAGGGAGGCCCCCAGCGCGCCGCCGACGAGCCGTTCCGGCTCTGCGTGGAGCTGATTCTGCGCGGCAAAGACGGCACGCTCGAACGCGTGGGATCGGATGCCGCCTGGCGGACTACCGAAGGGCCGATCGTCTTCTCGCACATCTTCGCCGGCGAGGACTACGACGCACGGCGCAGGCTTGCGGGTTGGGACCGGGCCGGCTTTGACGACCGCGGTTGGTCTCCGGCGCGCGCGCTCTCGCCGGTTTCGGCCGCCCTGGAACGTCAATTCTGGCCTGGGTTCCAGGAACTGGACCGATTCCAACCCGTGTCGGTGAGCGAGCCGGCGCCGGGCGTTTTTCTCTATCAGTTCGCGCAGAATTGCTCAGCCCAAATGCGGTTCAGAATGACGGGCGGCAAGCCCGGGGATCGCGTGTCGTTCCGGTGCGGGGAGCACAAGAATAACCAGGACCGCCTCTTTGGCGGCTACGTCGTCGGATGCGACGCGGTGACCGACGGCCAGCCTTTCGAACACCAATGGGTCTCCTTCTACCTCGGCATGCAGTTCGTCGAGGTCACCGGCGCCGTGCCTGCCGGACGCCCGAATCCGGACGGACGCCCGATTCTCGAGTCCCTCGAACTGAGGCACGTACGCGCGGCGCTGGCCGAGGCCGGGACGTTCCACTGCTCGAGCGAGCTCTACAACCGCACGCACCGGATCATCGACTGGGCCATGCGCGCAAACACAAGCCACGTGCTCACCGATTGCCCGCATCGGGAAAAACTCGGCTGGCTCGAGTGCGCCTACCTGCTCGCCCCCAGTTTCCAGTACCGCTACGATTGCCGCGACTGGATGGCCAAACTGGCTCGGGATATCCGCGACGCCCAGAAACCCAACGGCCAGGTTCTCACGGTGGCGCCCAGTTACCCGGGCGGACGGTTCGGCGGCGGATTCGACTACACCCTCGAATGGGGCGCGGCGGCTGTGATGCTTCCATGGCACCACTACCAGGCCTACGGCGACCCGCAGATCCTCCGCGACAACTTCGATGCCATGAAACGGTTCACCGACTTCGTCGCCACCACGGCCAAAGATGGCATCGCGGCGGGCGGCCTGGGCGATTGGTACGACTACGGTCACGGGCAGCCGCCGGGCGAATCGCGGTACACGCCCACCGACCTCTCAGCCACCGCCACCTGGGCGCTCTGCGCGCTCACCGTCTCGCGCGCCGCCGAAGCGCTCGATCGCGCCACGGAAGCCGCCGCTTACCGGGAGCGGCATGCCCGCATCGCGGACGATTTCCAGCGGCGCTTCCGCGATCCGGGCACGGGCAAACTGCGCCACACCGGCAGCCCGCAATGCGCCAATGCCATGGCCCTCTGCGCCGAAATCGTCCCGCCAAACGACCGCGCCGCACTGGTCGAGGAGATCATCGCGGACCTGCGGCAGCGCGATTGGCAGCAGACGCCCGGCGATGTCGGCCATGTCTATTTCATCCGCGCACTCGCCGAGGCAGGGCGCTCGGACATTCTCCACCGCGTCTACAGCCGACAGGACAAGGGCAGCTACGGCGGGATCCTGGCCAAAGGCCTCAGTGCGCTGCCGGAAACCTGGGACGCGATGATGGACGGCAGCCAATCGCTGAACCACTGCATGCTGGGCCATGTCGTCGAGTGGTTCCATGGATACGTCGCCGGCATCCGGCAGCCGCCCGGCAGCGTCGGCTGGCAACAGGCGCTCATCGCGCCCTGCCCAGGCCCGTTGACCGCGGCGGAAGCGACGCTCCAGACACCCCGCGGACGCATCGTCAGCCGCTGGCACAAGGACACCGCCCGGTTCCGCCTCGAAGCCGAAATCCCCGAGGGCATCGCGGCCCAGGCGATCATGCCCTCGGGCGCGCGACGCCCCCTCTCGAGCGGCTTGAACTCGATCGAGGAGCCGCTCTGACCACTCGATCGAGGTCCTGATTTCCGACTCGATGGACCGGCTAGGCCGGCCCGCGGTTCCTACCGCCACAGGCGGAAGAAGCGCGCTTCGCCCTCGGCCGGGACTGTCACCTGCCACACATCGCCTTCGAGCGTCGGAACCTGCGACAACGTGGTCCAGGGGCCCGCCAGGGTCCCGGTCGCCTGGACCGCCGCGCCCGCGGCCGCAACGGGCCAGGTGAGCACGAGGTCCGCCCCGCTCAGAGTCGCCTCGATCGCCGCCTCCGAGGCACTGGGCAAAACCTCCGGCCCCAGAACATCCGCGGCCCGGATCTCCTCGGGCGAAAGCCGTCCCCGGTAGACCCGGAACTCCTCGACGGAACAATTCATGAAGGGATCGGGATAGGGGGACCGCCCGATCCAACTGTGCCAATCGCCCACCTGGCTCAGACGCCCGGTAACGTCGTTGAGGTTCCGTTCGCTCACGCCGTTGATGTAGAGTTCCATGGCCCCGTTGCCATAGACGCTCGTGATGTGCAGGCGCTGATTCTCCCAGGCCGGACCGATGTCCATGGTGCTGCCGCCGACCGGGAATCCGGTGCTGTAACGATGCGCCGTGCCGCCGTTGACCGAGGGCGCGACGTAGAATTCGTTCTCGCGGTCGTCGCCAAAGTACCAGAGCCGGGCCCAGGTGGCCGCCGCGTTGAACTGCACCCAGGCGTCGATGGTCACCGCATCGTAATCCTTCAGAAGTCCGGGCGGCAGCTCGACATACGTGTCGGGCGATCCATCGAGAACCAGGTTCCCGCCGGCGACCTGCGCGCCGCCCTGGAGCGTGCCGTGCGCCGATCCGACCGCGTCGCTCGCATCGGTCTCGAAGGTGTAGCGATGCGCCAGCACCGCAAGATTCCGCGAGACCACGGTGGCCGAGTCGGTCTTGCCAAGGTAACTGGCCGTCAGGACCGCGGTGCCGGGACGATGCGTGCGGAGCATGGCGTTGGGCAGCACCTCGACAACCGTCGGGTCGCTCGAAGTGAGGACCAGTCCATTGACTACGGCACTGTTGTTGGGCAACAGGCTGAAGCCCTCGAGGTTCGCGTAGTTCGCAAGAACCCGGGGCGGCACAATCCCCGAAAACGCCGGATATTCAGCCGGCTCGACATCGATCGACACAAGCGCCCCAATGTCATGGCCGATTGCATCCGGACCCTTCCGATGCAGAAGCGCGATCTCGGCCGGAGAGAGCGCCCCGCGATAGATCCGAAACTCATCAATCGCGCCGGGCATGAAGGGATCGACGTTCACCAGCGAACGCCCCAATGTCGCCGCACTCGAAGACACCAGAGACAACGGCGCGCTGGCGTCGTACCGGGCGTATTCGAGCGCGCCATCACGGTAGACCGCCAGCTTCGATGCCGCGGGATCGATCACCACCGTGACGTGGGCGCTGAGATTGGCCCACGCGCCGCGCCAGGGCGTCGTCCGCCCCCCCGGGATGTTCTGGCTGATCCAGTGTTGCCCGCCATTGTTCACCCGGGGCGCCAGGTAGATCTCGTTGCTCCCGCCTTCCTCGCCAAAATCGAAAAGCCGACACCAATGCGGCACATCCCCAAAATCGACCCAGGCGTCAAAAGTGACCGACGTGTAACCGGGGACGTCGATCGTGCCTCCGGGAAGTTCGATCGACGATCCGGGCGCCCCGTCGAGAACGGCCTTCCCGCCGGCAATCGAAGCAGTGCCCGCCAAGGTCCCGTGGGCCGCGCCAACCGAGTCCGATGCGTCGCTGGCAAAGCTGTACCGGTGCTCGAGCACAGCCGGAACCGAAAGCACGGTCAGGCTGCTCCTGGCCGTCATGCCGCCAAAGGTGGCTTCGATATCGGCGGTCCCCGGCGACACGGCTTTCACCAGGCCTTCCGGGGTCACGGTCAGCACATCGGGGTTGGTCGAGCTAAAGGTCGCGCCGCCGTAGAGGACAAGATTCACCCCGGTCACATTAGCGAAGTCGCCCGTAAAAACCTGCCGGGATTCCTGGCCGACCGAGAGCGGATTGACCGGGCTGGTCAAGTGAACCGATTCCAGGGCGCCTTCGTCGGTCACGTAACGATCGGGCCCGGCGGCATCGTTGACCGCCACCCGGGCGGGGGAAACCACACCGTCGTAGATGCGGAACTCGTCGATCGCGCCCTGCAGGGTGGCATCGACCTCGTAGAGCGACTTGCCAATGAGACAGAGCGTGTCGTTGATGCCGCTCAACGACGGAACCTGGCCGCTGTCGCCGCTGACTCCCGGATTCGAGGCCACCATCGTGCCGTTATAGTAGTACATGAGGTCGGCGTCGGGATCGACCACGACCGTCACGTGCACATTCGCCCGCCCATTGAGCCCGCCCGGGTTGTTCGCCCACAGGTTGGCCGCCGCCGTGCGCAGGCCGAGATTCTGCCAGTCGCCTCCGGCGTAGTGGCAGTAGTCCAGCCCGGTCGCCATGTTGCCGGCGCCATCCTGCGATCCGAACGCGAACACGCGTGTCCAGACCGGATTCGCATCCGAGAAGGTGGCCCAGAACTCGATGCTGACCTTGCCGTAGCCACTCACAATCCCCGCCGGCAAAGCCCCAAACGAACCGTAGCCGTCCAGTTGCAGGCTCGATCCGTCCAGGTATGCGCTTCCCAACAGATCCCCGGTCCAGGCGGCGCCTCCAACCGAGTCGCTGAAAGTCCAACTCCCCACGGGATCGCTGAAGCTGTAACGATGGGTCAGTGTCTGCGCCGAAATAGATGCGGCCCCAACCGCCAGGAACGTCGTCAGGATTCCGAGGCCCAGCAAGTCTTTGGCTCTTTTTTTCATGAACGCCAGTCTACCCTCCGCACGTGCGAATTCAAGCCGGCAACCCGCGATTGTTCACTGCCCGTTGCATCTGGTTGTCGTCGGTGTTCTGTCCCCCGGTGAGGACACCGGGCCTGCACCGGATGGATACTCTCGGTGGAGGCCGCGTGCCCCCACGCGGCGCATACTCCATCCCAACCGACAAACGACAGATGCACTGTTCACTGCCAGTCTTTTCCCGTTGCCAGCCCTCGCGCCAGGCCGTTCAATCCGCCGGACAATAGAAGAAACGGAACAATCAGTATGCATTCGCTCTATCAACTGTGCCCGCCCGAGCGCCCGCAAGCGCTCCTTCTCATGCTCGTCGCCGCAGCCCTGGCGTTGGTCGCCGGATGCGCGACAGGATCTCGCGAGCGCGGGTTGTCCAGGGATTCCTATCCGCTCACGGCCAGAACAAACCAAACCGAGGTCTATCACGGCGTCGAGGTCACGGATCCCTACCGATGGCTCGAAGACGACCGGGCGCCGGCGACCGCCGCATGGGTCGAGGAGCAGAATGCACTCACCCGGCGTTACCTCGACGCCATCCCCGAGCGCGACCCGATCCAGAAACGCCTCACGGAGCTCTGGAACTACGAGAAATTCTCGGTTCCATACAAGCGGGGCGGACGTTACTTCTTCAGCCGGAACAGCGGGCTCCAGAACCAGGGCGTCCTCTATACGGCGGCAACACTCGAAGCCGAGCCGAGCGTCCTCCTCGATCCGAACACGCTCTCGGCCGAAGGCACCATCGCCCTTTCAGGCACCGCCGTCAGCGAAGACGGCCAGTGGCTGGCCTACGGCCTGGCCGCCAGCGGGTCCGACTGGCAGGAATGGCGGGTCCGCAACATCGAGACGGGCCAGGACCTGCCCGACCTGCTCCGGTGGGTCAAGTTCTCCGGGGCGTCCTGGACCAAGGACAATCGCGGCTTCTTCTACAGCCGCTACGATGAACCGACCGAGGCCCAGAAGCTCACCAAGGTCAACGAATTCCAAAAGCTCTATTACCACCGCGTCGGCACCGACCAGGGCCAGGATACCCTCGTTTACC
This sequence comes from Verrucomicrobiota bacterium, assembly GCA_022710935.1. Classification (GTDB taxonomy): domain Bacteria; phylum Verrucomicrobiota; class Verrucomicrobiia; order Limisphaerales; family J093; genus MWFF01. Next base: position 8,406 of record JAKLFY010000072.1, on the reverse strand, counting down.
ATCGGCCCGACCACAAAGAATGGGGATTCGGCGGTTACGCGACCGACGACGGCCAGTACCTGATCATCACGGTCACCCACGGCACCGACCCCAAAAACCGCGTCTTCTACAAAGACCTGGCCCAGCCGAACTCGGAAGTCATCGAGTTGCTCAACGAGTTCGATGCGTCGTACGACTTCGTCGGCAACGACGGTGCTGTCTTCTGGTTCAAAACCGACTTGCAGGCGCCCCGCGCACGCCTGATCGCCATCGACACCCGCAATCCGGCACGCGCGAACTGGCGGGAGATTATCCCCCAGGCCGCCGAGACCCTCGATGGGATTCGCCTCGTGGGCAGTCGGTTCATCGCAAGCTACCTCAAGGACGCCCACAGCCAGGTCAAGGTCTTCAACCTCGACGGCTCGCTCGAACGCCAACTCGACCTGCCAGGCATCGGGTCGGCCGGCGGCTTCTCCGGACGCCGGGAAGACACCGAGACCTTCTACTCGTTCACCAGCTTCAGCGTCCCGGGCCGCATCTATAGGTATTCCATTCCCACGGGCGAAAGCCGGCTCTGGCGCCAGCCACAGGTGGCCTTTGCGCCCGACGACTTCGAGACACACCAGGTCTTCGCCCAAAGCCGCGATGGCACCCGCGTCCCGATCTTCATCACCCACCGCAAGGGACTCCCCATAAACGGCGCCGCGCCCGCCCTCCTCTACGGCTACGGCGGCTTCAATATCAGTATCACCCCGAGCTTCAGCCCGGCCAACCTCGCCTGGATGGACATGGGCGGCATCTACGCTGTCGCCACTCTGCGCGGCGGCGGCGAGTACGGCGAAGATTGGCACCAGGCCGGCACAAAACTCCAAAAACAAAATGTCTTCGACGACTTCATCGCCGCTGCCCAGTGGCTGATCGACAACCGGTACACCGCACCCCGGCGCCTCGCCATCGCCGGCGGCAGCAACGGCGGCCTCCTGGTGGGCGCCTGCCTCACACAACGCCCCGATCTCTTCGGCGCCTGCCTCCCGGCCGTCGGCGTCCTCGATATGCTCCGCTTCCACCAGTTCACCATCGGATGGGCCTGGAAGAGCGATTATGGATCATCCGAAAACCCGGACGAGTTCCGCGCCCTCTACGCCTACTCGCCCTACCATAACCTCCGCCCCAACACCCGATACCCAGCCACCCTCATCACGACCGCCGATCACGACGACCGCGTCGTCCCGGCCCACAGCTTCAAGTTCGCCGCCCGCCTTCAGGAGTACAACGTCGGCCCCAACCCAAGCCTGATTCGCATCGAAACGCGCGCAGGCCACGGCGCCGGCAAACCCACAGCCAAAATCATCGAGGAAGCCGCTGATCGCTTGGCGTTTCTTGTCCGCACCCTCGACTTCAAACCCTAACCCGGAAATCTCACCAGTGGGGCGGTCGCGGCATTCCTGACGGTCCGCGAGTGAGATTTACGGGTCGATCGTTGGTTCTTGTCCGTCTGCTGTCGGAACCCTGAGGTCTGTCCGCAACCCACCCGCCAAACGACTCCCAGCAACTGAAATGTGCCATTATGGCACTGTTCCAATCCACGCACATAACCCGTAAAAGGGACAATATGGCTCTTCAAAATTCTTGGCGTTATATCGATTCACATTCGCATGTCATTGTAATTAAAGTGTTTACACAGCAATTCACACTCGAGCCCACTGCGCGGCTTAACTTGGCATTCTGTTAGCTGTTAAGTCTGCATCGAGAGTGACAAGATAACAAGAACAACGAAAGGCTGAACATGAGACTCATACGATACAGCAGACCCGAGACTTGGGGTTGGACTCCAACCGAGCAACTGTCCCAACTGCGCGAGGAAATCGATCGACTGTTCGATGCTCCGTTTGCCGACATCTCGCGGATGGGGGAGTTCTTCAACGGATGGGCGCCTCCGCTCGATCTGACGGAGGATAAGGATAACCTGATCGCCACGATGGAGATTCCTGGCCTGAGCAAGGAACATCTCGACGTCACCGTCCATGAAGGGGTGCTCAGCATCTCCGGAGAACGGTCCGAGTCGAAACAGGATGAAAACGCCCAGGCACACCGCCGCGAACGCGTCTACGGACGTTTCCACCGCTCGATCTCGCTGCCGAAGCCGGTGAACAGCGACTCGATCAAGGCAATGTATCGGGATGGGATTCTGACCGTCACGATGCCCAAGACTGAAGAGGCCAAGCCCAGGCAGATCGCAGTGAGCGTGGGCTGACCCGAAACCATCACCCGCTTGGCCGGTTCCACCAGCGTTGAGCCAAATCAAAACAAGACAATATGAACATCGCATCCAAACCTGAAACTGCCCGGACGCCCGCGCGATCGGAAGAACACTACGTCGTGCCGAGCGTCGACATCACGGAAACAAAGGATGAATTCGTGCTCGAGGCCGATATGCCCGGGGTGACAAAGAACACCCTCGAGGTTCTTCTCGAAGGCAGCGAACTGACGATTGTGGGGCGGCGCCCCGCGCCGAAGACCCGCGAGTACTTGCATCGCGAGTCCAATCCCGCCGCGTTCCGAAGATCCTTCGTGCTCGATCCGATGATCGATGCCGGCCGCGTCACGGCTCAAATCGACAACGGCGTCCTCTGCGTGCGCCTGCCCAAGGCGGAAGAGATCAAACCGCGGAGGATCTCCGTCACGGATTGAACTCAAGCTCCCCCACAAGGCCCGAATGGATGCCCGTGGGTCCGAAAGGACCCACGGGCTTCCGTGTGTCTGTGAAGCCGATGTCGAAGTTTGACACGTTGACCAGTATGGGCTTAAACTCCATGCGACAAATGAAACCTCCAATACATACCATGTCGTTGGCGCTGTCGATGGCCCTGACCGCGCTCATCCTGACTTTCCAACAACCGGCTCACGCGCAATCGACGACTGTCGAAGATCCGCTGCACGGCCGCCGCCATTTCAATGTGCCTCCCGGCGACTTCTACACGGGCCGCTCCCCGTTCACAGGGGGAGAGATGGCCCCGGCGGCGCCCAGACCCGCCCGCGTCGTCGAACGCCCCGCGGCCCCAACCGCTCCGGTCGAGCCGACCGGGGGTTGCCAGGTGATCGACACCGGCTGGGTGCACATGACCAAGACCATGCCGCGCGAAGTTATTCTGGGCCAGGAGTTTATGTACCAACTCGATCCGCGCGCAATGGCCTGCGTGGGCAACGTGGTGGTCACCGACCAGATTCCCCCCGGCACGACCTACGTCCGAAGCGAGCCCCAGGCCGAGGTGGTTGGCGATCGTTTGGTGTGGAAGTTGGGCGATATGGACCCGGGACAGATCGTCCCGTTGAAGGTCTGGGTGCGCGCCGATCGCGAAGGCGAAGTGGGGTCCTGCGCGACGGTTTCAGCCGACCCGCGCCTCTGCGCCAAAACGCTCGTCGGCAGGCCGCTCCTGGCAATCGAAAAGACGGGACCTGAAATGGCCCAACTCAACTCCGATGTCGCCTACAATATCGTCGTGGCCAATCGCGGCAACGCCGTGGCCCGCAATGTGGTGGTGACCGATGACATCCCTGAAGGCCTCACGCATCCCGGCGGCCAGAAGCAGTTGACCTTCAATGTGGGCGAGCTGGCCCCCAACCAGTCCAAGACAATCCCTGTCACGCTCAAAGCCACCCAGCGCGGCAAGTTCTGCAACGCGGCCTCCGCGGTAGCCGACAACGTCCCGAAAGTCAGCGACGACGCCTGCACAACCGTCGTTCAGCCCGGCCTGAAGATCGTCAAGACGGGCGACGAGCGGCAGTTGATCAACAAGACGGCCAACTACCAGATCAAGGTCAGCAACGTGGGCGATACCGACCTCACCGGCGTGGTCGTGACCGACACGGCGCCGTCGCCAACCGCGATCGTCGCCGCCCAGGACGCCACAGTGAGCGGAAACACCGCCACGTGGAATGTCGGCACCCTGCCCAAGGGCGCCGAGAAGACCTTCACCGTCTCGCTCACATCCCCGGAGCCGGGCAACTACTGCAACGGCGTCGCTGTGGCGACCGCTCAGGGCCTGCGTGAATCCGCTCAGGCCTGCACCGAGTGGATCGGCGTGACGGGCGTCCTGGTCGAGGTCGTGGACGATCCCGACCCCATCCAGGTGAGTGAATTCACCACGTTCACCATCCGCGTGACCAATCAGGGCTCGACCCGCAACATCGAGGACATCAATGTCAAAGCGATGTTCCAGGCGCAGGCCGATCCGGTCACCGCATCGAGCGGCGGAACCGTCAGCGGCAAGAACGTCTCGTGGCCGGTCCTGCCCACCCTGGCGCCCAAGGCCTCTGTGACCTACACGCTCCGAGCCAAGGGCGTCGCCGCCGGTGACCACCGGCTCGAAGTCCAGGTGACCACGCGCAACCGGGAGAACCCGATCGTCGAGCTCGAAAGCACGACGGTTTACTAACCCGATGCGGACGTCCGGCGCGCCCGCCCTTCGAGGCGGCGGCCGGACCCGCCCCTCTCGGGGCCGCCTTCAGTCGAGAAGGCGGCCCTTTTCTTTTGCCGAAAACCGCGCCAAGGTAGCCGCGCTCCGCAAGCCGGATGAGAACGCTGCATTGGTATCTCTTGCGCCAGGTGATGGCGAGTGTCGTCATGACGGTCCTCGTCTTCACCTTCGTGCTCCTTTTGGGCAACGTCCTCAAGGAGATCCTCGGACTCCTCGTCAACCGGCAGGCCACCCTGGGCATCGTCCTCGAAGCCATCGCCCTCCTCGTGCCTTATGTCCTGGTCTATGCCCTCCCCATGGGCCTGCTCACCGCCACGCTGCTGGCCTTCGGACGCTTCAGCGCCGATCAGGAGTTGACGGCCGCCCGCGCCAGCGGCATCAGCCTCATCGCCCTGGCGGCGCCGGTCCTGCTCTTGAGCCTGATGCTTTCCGGGTTGAGCGGTTGGTTCAACCTCCACCTCGCCCCCCAGTGCCGCATGGCCTACAAGGAGTTGTTCTATCGCCTGGGCATGGAGAAACCCACCACACTGCTCGCCGAGAACCAGTTCATCAAAGATTTCCCCGGCTATGTCATCTATGTCGGCAGCGCCCACGGCAACACGCTCAAAAACGTCGTCATCTACCAGATGGAGACCAACCGCCCGCCCCCATCGCCCGACGACACGGAAAGCCCGGCAATCCTCCCCGAAATCCCCGCCCTGACGAATGAGGCACCGACTATCGCAATCGCGACGAATGCGGCGTCGGACATCCCAATCGCGACGAATGAGGCGCCGGACAGCCCAGTCGCCACAAATGCGTCACCGGACAGCGCGGAAGCCACGAACGCCGCTCCCGATCTGGACGCCCAACCCCCTGCGCCGCCCGAATCCCCGCCCCGCGGCAACCTCTCCCCATCCATACCGCGGGTTGAACTCGTGCTCAGCGCCCCGGAGGCGACCGTCAGCATCGATCCCACCAACGGACAAGTCCGCCTGTTCCTTCCCGAGGTCGAGGGCGTTTACCGCGATTCCTGGCAGTTGGGCGGAGCTCGAGATCGTGCCATCCTCCTGCCCGTCCGCCTCAATGCCCCTCGACGCGAGACGCTCAGACTCTCCGAAATGACATTCGCCAGGCTCATGCAGGAGTACTACGATTACCGCCGACGCGGCGTCGACACAACGCCCGTCGCCGTCCAGATGCATCGCCAGGTCGCATTCTCCTTCGCCTGCATCGGATTTGCCTTGATCGGCATCCCTCTGGGCGTGCGGGCGCATCGGCGCGAGACGAGCGCCGGCGTCGCCCTCGCCCTGGTCCTGGTCCTGCTCTACTACAGCTTCATCATCCTCGGCCAGGCTTGGGAGACGCGGCCCGAGCGCCTGCCCCACCTGGTCTTGTGGATGCCGAACCTGCTCTTCCAGGCCGTGGGCGCCGCCCTCCTCTGGCGGGTCAACCGCCGCGGTTGACCCGCAAGCCGCTGGAATCCCTATCCTCGCCCCCCCGCTCACTGAGTTGGCCACAGCGGCATCGGACGGCGTATGCCCTGGTGACTATAGGCAACGCTTTCCTGCTGGGCGAATCCGATTCTGAGCGCTTCGATAGCCGGCGTTTGATGAGCGCACCGCTCGTATCCAGGGATGATGTTGGCCGTGCTTCCGTAATCCCAATTGAAGTCAACCAGGTAATTGCAGATGTCGTCGCCATAGGGTGCCGGCTCAACTTTCAGCGCTTGAACACGATTGTACTCGCTAAAGTCGATAATCGTCGCGTTCCCGTCTTCGTCCGTGCCCCAGGTTACATTGAATACGAACGGCTTCCAGGGCTCGCTATAGAAGCCTGACAACCGGTTTGCCACGAAATTGTTCCTGTCTCCTTTGCAGTAGATAGCGGCTTTCCCAGGAACCAACCCGCTGAAGTCGTTTCCCGAGATCGTATTCAGACTGCAGTTTGGCCCAATCCACATGCCAAATCCCCCCACGAATCCCGTGACTCGATTGTTCTTCACCGCGCCTCCCTCATAGTTGCGGCCCATCACCAGGAAATCCTCCAGGAGAAACACCGTGTACGCGTTCCCAGCCGACTCGGTGACCGTGATGTCATTATCGACGATGTCGAGCGCGAATGGCGCCCAGATCTCCGCCTCCGACAACAAAGGAAGAAACTGGTTGCGGAAGTCCCAGAAGACACTCGCATCAGAATATTGTTCACTGTTTGCCTTGATAAGCGTGTTGCCCCTGAACACCGCCTGACCAGCGCCGAAGTGGCATAGATCGACAACATCGCTATTCACGAGCGTCGCGCCGGGATCGGGACCGTCACCGGTGAGCATGTAATTATCACGGACGATGAACGTCGGGCTCGGGTTATAGAGTACGAGACAGTTGCCGTAGTTCCAGCCGCTGCAGTCGGTGGCGTAGGCGTGGAAGCGGTTCTCCTCAAACAGAGTCTGGCAATTCGCTTCGATGTCCGGCCAGAGCCCCCATGCATAACCCATTACATACCCAAGATACGGTCCGCACGACTCGATGTCGTTGTTCTTGACCAGGATGTTGCCACGCAGCCCCCAGCGGCTGACTTCGGGTACCTCATCTCTCCATGTTGGCCAGAAGTAACACCATTGCCGGAAATTTCCCCCGAGGCCAATCTGGCAGAACCCACTTTCATCGGGCTGCCCCCCTCGCAGAACGTTGTTTGCCAATTCAAAGTCATTGGCACCGTAAGCCCCAAGGAAAGAATAGCCCTCAAACCAGATATTCTTAATGGTATATGAGTTCACGTTGTCGGCCGTCTTGAACAACGGCTGCGGACCGCCGCGCAGGACGGTTCTGTCGGCTGCAACTTGGTGTTCGCCGCCCTCAGCATCCCAGTAGACAAACCCCTGCTTGTTTGACTCATCGATCAATCCCGTCCCCGTTTTCTTGTTGAACTTGGGCGCGAAGCGGGGATCAACGGTCTCGCCGATGATCTTCACGGGGTTATCGAGCGTCAGCTCGAGCTCCCTTCCTAAAAGCAAAATGGGCCAGGGAACAGAATCCCAATAGGGTTCGCCCAGGTTGAATGCGGTGTATTGCCCTTCAAGATTCGTTGCCTTGAGGATCACGGTTCGAAGCCCAGGCGGTCCGCCGTTGACGGCCGCACGGAGGTTCGCGTAATCCTCGGTCCAGCCTGTCTCAGCATCCACCGCTCCATCGCCGGTTGGGTAGACCACCACAACCGGCTCTGAGCCTGGTGATGCGGGTGGGCCTGCGGTCAAAGCAGTCTGCAATGCGACCGCGAGGGTGAACGGTGCCAAGAGGCGCGCGCCCAGGGTGACACACGACCACGTGGAACAGCTAGTTTTCATATAGCTTCTCCTTTCTGAAGTTCTGAACGACGTTGCATGTGATGTGCAACTGTTCAGGGAGGATTCTTGATTCCGCCTCCAATCCTCCTAAAGGCAGCATGTCACATTCCATTCGGTGCGAATCGCGACGTCCAACTGCTCATCCTTTTGTGCACGAACAACATTCGGAGCGATTGCAGTTTGTACTCGAAAGCCCTGGTATGCCGCCACTGTTAGCGCGGCCGACGGATTTCTGCGGATGCGCTTGCCGCGCGAGGCTATAAGTGCCTTGTGCTCACGGCATTTGACGAGAAATGAAGCACTGGAAGAACGACCGACAGCTCGAGGGCGCCACCGACACTCAATCGACTGAAGTTCACCGGGATGGCTCGGCTCGCCAACGAGTTTGGATCAGGTTCAGCGCGAAGCCTGCAATCGCTCCGGACCCGGAGAGTTTCCATGCCCGTCACGGCCTGGCCATACGGGCCTAAACCCAATGCCGGAAACGCCAATTGTCAACTATTGATTCTGGTGAAGGGCGTAGGGTTTTTCAGCAGGGATTGTGAAGGGAACGCGGGTTTCATCGCCTCTTGGTTACGGTAACGTCTAACGGGGGCGTTGTCAGGATGACTTCGGTTGGTTTTCGAA
>JAKLFY010000071.1 GCA_022710935.1 Verrucomicrobiota bacterium | reverse complement strand
TGAAGGTGTTCAACTCCCGGACATTTCCGTGGGCGACGTCGACCAGGGGCAGGACCTCCCGAATCGCTCGTTTGCGCCGCAGAACCTCCTCCTCCGGGGCGACGCCCCACCGCGGGTCCCAGTTGAGTCCAGGGAACACACCCTCGCTCACCAGCGCGTGAATGTGCGGGTGAGGGTGAAGGTGTCTCACATCCCACGGATCTCTCTGTACGGCCCTCCGGCGGAGGCAGGCTGCGCTCGGTCACTCACTTCCGCAACCAATCGGAGGGCTTCCCGCCGCTGACACTTACGTTCCGGTGCCGATCTGAGGAGGCTCCGAAACCATGATGATTGCGCCTCGCTACCTCGCCTGCGACGGGGTCCTGACGCCGTTGTGGCATGGCCAAGATTGCCAAATATGGCCAGAACCGTTATTGTCTATCCCATGATAACGCAACCATTGAACGTGAACCTGACCAATGAACTCCGGCGTTACGTCAAGGAACAGGTGCGGTCAGGCCGCTACCAGAACGAGAACGAAGTCGTGCGCGATGCCATCCGCCAGATGCAGCAACGCGAGATCGAGCAGTTCGAGCGCGTTTTCAGCGACTATCCCGGCGCGCCCCAGGGCGAACCGACGGACGAAGATCACGCCGCCATTAAGGCGTCCATCCGGCGGCATCGCCACGGGAGACAAGCCGTGCCCACGACATGACCACGGTCGTCCTCGACACGAACACCGTTATCAGCGCCATCGTCTGGCCTCAAAGCACAGCGCGGCGCTGCTTGGCGGGATTGGCGCGGCGTTGGTATGCGGTGGCCGTGTCCGCCGAGGTCTTCGCCGAATACGAGGATGTTGCCGCCGAGTTTCAACCGCGTTTTCCCGCCTGCAACAGCGCTGGCGCGTTGGCCTGGCTGCGTTTGAAAGCCAAGAGGGTTGACCCCGCCCCCCTGGGTAAGCGTCGGAGCCGCGATGCAAAGGACGATCCGTTTCTCGCGTGCGCCCTGGCCGCGCGCGCTGGGTTCGTCGTCACGCGGGACGATGATTTGCTCGCGTTGGGCAAGCCATTTGGCGTCGAGATCATCACGCCGGCACGGTTTCTGGTCTGGCTGCGCGAGAAACGGCAGAGGTGAAGTCGCAGGTTGGTGAGGTTGCCCGGGGTCGCGAATTTGGTCGCTATCCCACGCTGAAAGCACGCATACGATTCACCTTGTGGTACGTCGCCAGTTGCGCCGCCGCGGCATCCTCGAGACCGGCCTTGCGCGCGGTGTCTCACAATTCGATATGTCAATAATACGGATCTGACCCTGTTGCCTTTTCAGCCCCCCATCCGCAGCGGCCTCGCCAGAGCGCAGGAACCTCCAAGGCGAGCGCTGATTTGTCAACTATTTAGATGCGACCCCATTGCCTTTCCTGCCAGCAGGAATCGAGCGTTGGGCCGGAGCCGACTGATGACGCCCAAGCCCTCGATGCCCAGCACCAGCAAGGCCGTCGAGAGGGCGTCTGTTTCCGCGGCGCACGGGAGGACAACGGCCGCAAGGCAAGCGCGCTGGACTGGTTCCCCCAACCGTGGGTCAATCACGTGCCCGAAGGTGCGGCCTCCCTCACGAAACGACTTGCTCCAGATGCCCGAGACGCCGAGCGAGAGATCGGTGAGCGCGACCTCGCCGAGCAAATTCGGGCTGTGCCCCGACGGGGGAACGCCGCGCCTTACGCACGTGGTGCCGGGTGGAGTCGAATCGGGCGGTTCGGGGATCGCAGCCTTCCAGGCGGGTGCGTCGGGGGGGAACCCGAGGCCATAGCTGCTGCTGGTGCCGCCGTGGATGAAGGCGCTCTCGATGCCGGCTTCGCGCAGCAGATCGACCGCCGCGTCAATGGCGCAGCCTTTGCCAATCGCCCCCAGATCAAGCATCATCCCCGGACGCCGAAACCGCACGGTGAACTTCGCGCTGTCCAACTCGACCCCCTCGATCCCGACTTGCCCTCGCGCAAGGGCAATCGCGTCCGTGGCGGGCCGACGCCCCTCGCCGCCCATGAAACCCCAGCACCGCACGAGCGGAGCGATGGTGGGATCGAAAGCGCCCCCGGTCGCGCGACTCAACTCGGCGGCGCGTTCGAGCAGGCGGAAGACATTCGGGCTGACAAGGACGGGGCGTTCGGACGCGTGGCGATTGACCTGGCCAATCTCGCTCGTGGGACGGTAGAGGCTGATCTGCGCTTCGAGCCGCTCGATTTCATCCAGAGCCTGCTCGCCCGCCGCGCGGAGCGCAACCGGATCGGCGCCATGCAGGAGAAGCTCGAACCGGGTGTGCATCGCCGCCCGCGCGAGCGCGACCGTCGCCGCGCCAGATCCGGATGGCCCATCGGCGCTCATCACTCTGGAGGGGGCTCGAGGCCGTCCGATCCGGCGACCAGCGTCATGCCGTGGCGTTTCGCCGCATCGTAGTCGCCGAGAAAGACCCACCAGTTGCGCAAGGGCTTTCCCTGGTCGCTGAGGCCGTTGTCCTTTCCGGGCAGATTCTGCATCCAATACACAAACCACCTCAGGCTGTCGGCCCCCCAGCGCTCGGAGTTCATCTTCTGCTTGTGCCCCGTGCCGTCCGGCTTCCAGTCCTCGATGTCGGTCGAGACGAACCGCGGGTTGGCCCAGTCGTAGTCCCGCTCCCCGTTGGGCGGATAGTGCGCCCAGCCGCATCCGGGGCGCACGATCTTGTGCGAGTGATCGCTCCCCACAAAACGCCCCCAGAAGAGCAAATCGGACCATCGCTCCGGCGGCGTCCGATCGCGCCCATCGACGGCGTTGAGCACGGCTTCGATCTGGTGCATGTGGTTTTCGACCGCCTCGGAAGCGCCACGCTGATAGTTGTAGTGGTACACGGTGTAAGTGCGCCCGAACACCGGCAGGTCGCGTGGATCGCGGTCGCTGTTGCTCACGTCGCCATGCGGACTCGCCATGTTCGATTCCCACAAATCCACCTTGCCGCCGTGGTACCCCCAAATCCACACCTCGCGCACCCCCCGCTTCTCGACCCACTCCCGCAGGTCGACATCGGCCATGATGCGCGCGTAATCGGTCATCGGCGTCGTGTGACCGGCCTTGGCGAACGTCGGAAGCGGGCGCAGGAATTCGAGTTCCCCCGCCAGCGAATAGCGCAGGCTGGGTTGCGCCGCGGGATCCTTGTAAACATGGTACCGCGACCCCTCTTCGAGCGCCCCCATCACCGCGCGCGTCAGACGCTGCGTCTTGCGCCGGGTCTCGTCGAGCGGCGCGTCCCAGTCCCCCGTCTCCTGGATATCGATCCGCGCCCCGTTGGTCGGGAAGAAGCTGACGACCAGCACGGGAATCTCGAACGGCCCCTGGTCCGGCGCGGCGGCGAAGGCGACGCGCACGAGAGCGAGGCAGGCAATCGCCACAAGAAAACAACGCCGCTGGCTTCGGATGATTCGATGCTTCATGCGCCGATCCTGCAGGATTGCGGCCCCCAATCAAGCCTCGCCGGGACGATCGGCATCAGGAAAACCGCCGCCTTGGCGGCTCAACCCCTCGATGCGGCCAGTTCATCCTCGAAATCGACGATCTCCTTGATCTGGGTCAGAAACCAACGGTCGATGCGCGTGAGCCCGAAAATCTCCTCGATCGTGTACCCGGCGCGCAGGGCGTGGCGGATGAAGAAGATGCGTTCGGCGTTGGGCACGGCGAGTTTCTTCGAGATGATCTCGCGCGGGAGGATGTCGCGGTCGCCGTGGATCCCGGTGCCGACGCGCCACGGCTTGCCGTCCCCACCCAGTCCGCTGCGCCCGATTTCGAGCGAACGCAGACATTTCTGGAGGCTTTCCTTGAAAGTGCGGCCGATGGACATCGCTTCACCGACGCTCTTCATCTGGGTGTTGAGGGTCGGATCGGCCTGGGGGAACTTCTCGAATGCGAACCGCGGAATCTTGACCACGACGTAGTCGATGGTCGGCTCGAAGCTGGCCGGCGTTTCGCGCGTGATATCGTTGCGGATTTCGTCCAACCGGTAACCGACCGCCAGTTTGGCGGCGATCTTGGCGATCGGGAAGCCGGTTGCCTTCGAGGCCAGGGCCGAACTGCGGGAAACGCGCGGGTTCATTTCAATGATCACCATGCGCCCGGTGTCCGGATTGACCGCAAACTGGATGTTCGATCCCCCGGTCTCGACCCCCACGGCGCGAATCACGGCGAAACTCGCGTCGCGCATGATCTGGAATTCCTTGTCCGTGAGCGTCTGGATCGGCGCCACCGTGATCGAGTCGCCGGTGTGGACGCCCATGGGATCCAGGTTCTCGATCGAGCAGATGATGACGCAGTTGTCCGCCGTGTCCCGCATCACCTCCATCTCGAATTCCTTCCACCCGAGCAGCGATTCCTCGATGAGGATCTCGCTCACGGGCGACAGATCGAGGCCGCGCCTGGCGATCTCCTCGAATTCCTCGCGGTTATAGGCGATGCCGCCGCCGCTGCCGCCCAGCGTGTACGCCGGACGGATGATGACCGGAAAACATCCGATCGTGTCCGCGATCTGCCGCGATTCCTCGATCGTGTGGGCCACGCCGCTGACCGGCACATCGAGGCCGATCGCGTGCATGAGTTCCTTGAACACGAGCCGGTCCTCCCCTCTCTCGATGGCCGCCGCGTTCGCCCCGATCATCTCGATCCCGTGCCGTTCGAGCGCGCCGGACCGGTGCAGGGCCATCGCGACATTCAGAGCCGTCTGACCTCCGAGCGTCGGCAGCAGCGCCAGCTTGGGGGGGGGGGCGGAGGTCGGAGATGGGAGATCGGAGGTCGGGGAGGAGGGCGGGACGACGCCAAGGCGCCGCATCTCATCGAGTTCGCGCACGATGATCGCCTCGACGATTTCGGGTGTGATTGGCTCGATGTAGGTGCGGTCGGCAAACTCGGGATCCGTCATGATGGTGGCCGGATTCGAGTTGACGAGAACCACGCGATAGCCCTCCTCCCGCAGCGCCTTGCACGCCTGGGTGCCCGAGTAGTCGAATTCGCACGCCTGGCCGATCACGATCGGGCCGGCGCCCACGATGAGGACGGTGTGGATGTCAGTGCGCTTGGGCATAAGGTGCGGTCCGGTCGGGCTCACTCCCATTCAATGGTGCCCGGGGGCTTGCTGGTGATGTCGAAGACGCATCGGTTGACGCCCTTGACCTCGTTGATGATCCGTCCGGCGAGCCGTTCGAGCAAGGGGTGCGGCAGACGCACCCAGTCGGCGGTCATGCCGTCCTGCGACTCGACGGCGCGAATCGCGATCGTGAAATCGTAGGTCCGCTCGTCGCCCATCACCCCCACGCTGCGCACCGGCAACAGCACGGCAAAACTCTGCCAGATCCGATGATACCAGCCGGTGCGCTTCATCTCCTCGATCACAATCGAGTCCGCTTTGCGCAGGAGCTCGAGGCGCTGCCGGGTCACTTCCCCCAGAATCCGCACGGCCAGGCCGGGACCTGGAAACGGCTGGCGCAGCACGATCTCCTCGGGCAGCCCCAGTTCCTTCCCAAGCCGGCGCACCTCGTCCTTGAACAGACACTTCAGCGGCTCGACAAGCTGGAATTTCATCTTCCGCGGGAGGCCGCCCACGTTGTGATGGCTCTTGATGGTCGCAGCCGGATTGCCGCCGATCGGCACCGACTCGATCACGTCGGGATAAAGCGTTCCTTGCGCCAGGAACCGTGCCTGGCCGGCGCGCCGCGTCGCCCCCTGAAAGACCTCGATGAACGTGCGTCCGATGATCTTGCGCTTGCGCTCCGGATCGACCACGCCCTTGAGCCGGGTGAGGAACTGCGCCGAGGCGTCCACATAATCGAGCTTCATGCGGAAGTTGCGGCCGAACACCTCGCGAACCACCTCGGCTTCCCGGGCCCGCAACAGGCCGTTATTGACAAAGATGCACGTCAACTGATCGCCAATCGCCCTGTGGAGCAGCGCAGCCGCCACACTCGAATCGACACCCCCGCTCAATCCCAGAATCACGCGCTCGCTGCCGACCTGGGCGCGTATCGCGTCGATAGCCTCATCCGCGTAACGCCGCATCGTCCACGTGCGCCCACACCCGCAGATCCGGTGCACAAAGTTGCGGATGATCCCCTTGCCCCGCGGGGTGTGCGCAACCTCGGGATGGAATTGCAGGCCGCAGAAACGCCTCTGCGCATCCTCGATGGCCGCATACTCGGAGTTCTCGGTTTTGGCAACGGCCACAAAGCCTCGAGGAAGCCGGGTGAGCCTGTCTCCATGCGAGTTCCAGACCTGGAAGGCGCCCGGGAGTTTCTGAAACAACTGACAGGCAGGCGATGTCACCCTGAGCGTGCCCTTGCCGTACTCGCGTTTGAGCCCGGGCTCGACCTTGCCGCCGAGGAATTGCGCGAAAAGCTGGACACCATAGCACACCCCCAAAATGGGCAGCCCGAGTTTGAAGATCCCCGGATCGGGCAGCGGCGCGTCCTCGGCATAGACGCTGGCCGGACCGCCCGACAGGATCAGTCCGCTCGGCGCCAGGGCGTCGATCTCGGCGGCGGGGATGTCGTGCCGCACGATGGTCGAGTAGACATTGCACTCCCGGATGCGACGCGCAATCACCTGCGTGTATTGCGACCCGAAATCGAGGATCAGGATCTGTTCGTTCATGCAGCAGGTAACCCGCGTAGTTCACACCCCGTCAGTGCACAGGGCAATCAGATTTCGCAAAGTGTCTGCCATGCGGGTGAGCCCGGTTACGGTTCCCCGCCAAGCGTGTGAAATTACCGGGCTAAGGTTCACGGCTGTTGCCGCACGGCTTTGACCTGGCCGGTATTGGCGTCGTACTGATAGGCCATGCCTGCCGGCAGTTGCGGCAGTGCTGGAAGATACCCTTCCTTGACCAGTTCCTTCAGATCGCTCGGAAAACGGTCCTCCTCGGTCCGGAACATCTGAATCGCCTTGGTCACGGACGCGAGGTCCACCGTCTTCAGCGAATGCTTCTGCGCCTGACCGACCGCGCCCAGGTAATCGGCAGGGGCGGTCAGCGGGTTGCCGCCGGCGCCGGCGTTGGTTTGGCCGGACGTGGACGACGACTCCTTGCGCCCGCAGGCGGTCAGGGCGAAGAGGGCAATCAGCACGGCGCTCAACATCGTTTTCATGAGCCGACTCTAGCAGACCCGCGCCGAGATCCAACACTAAGCCGCACCCGAGTCGAGAAGGCCGGCAGCCGCCGTTCGAGCCCTTTCCACCAACGCCAGGTCCCGCGCCAGTTCCACAAAACGAAAACGCGGCACGCCGCTCTGCGCCTGGCCAAGAAACTCGCCCGGCCCCCGAAGCAGAAGGTCCATCTCGGCAATCCGGAATCCGTCGTTCGTCTCCTCGAGCGCTTCGAGCCGCCTGCGCGCCTCGTCCTTGCAGGCGGCCGCGATGAGGATGCAGTGCGATTCCGCGGGGCCCCGCCCGATCCGCCCGCGCAGTTGGTGGAGCTGGGCCAGACCGTAGCTCTCCGCGTTTTCGACCACCATGATCGTGGCGTTGGGCACATCGACACCCACCTCGATCACCGAGGTTGCGACCAGGACCGCAATCTGCCCGGCCCGGAAGCCCTCCATCACACGGTCCTTCTCCTGCAGGGGCAACCGCCCGTGCAGTAGCCCCACCGCATGCGGCGCAAACAAGGTCCGGACCCGATCGAACTCCTCGCGCACCGCCTTGACGTCCGCCGGGCCGTCCCTCTCCTCGATCCGCGGGCAGACGATGTAGGCCTGCCGCCCTTCGCCCAGCTTCTGACGGACAAAACCCCACACCTTCGGCAGACTCGATTCGGCCCGAAGATATGTGCGCACCCGCCCGCGACTGGCAGGCATTTGTTTGATCACCGAAATGTCCAGATCCCCGTAAAGCGTCAGCCCGAGCGTGCGCGGGATTGGCGTGGCCGTCATGACAAGCAAATGCGGGTAACGCCCCTTGCGCACAAGCCGTTCCCGCTGCGCCACGCCGAACTTGTGCTGCTCGTCGATGATGACCAGGCCGAGAGCGTCCGGACAATAGCCCGCCTCGACCAGAGCATGCGTGCCGACTGTCACAGCCGGACCGGCCAACGCCGCGTCAGTCCCGGACGGGTCTTGGGCGTCCCCTGGGCCGGCCGGGGAAACAGCGATCTGGCCTGCTGGCGCCGTCAGAAGTGTCTTCTGACCCCCCGTCTGCAGGGCCACCCCCAGACCCAACGGCCCGAACCACCGCGCGAAGACGCGTCCGTGCTGTTCCGCAAGAATCTCGGTGGGGGCCATCAGCGCGACATTGTATCCGCTTTCGAGCGTCATCAGCGCCGCACAGGCCGCCACAACCGTCTTTCCGGATCCGACGTCCCCCTGCAGCAGCCGGCGCATCGGATGGCTCCCCGCCAGATCCCGCCGAATCTCACGCAAAACCCCCGTCTGCGCCTCGGTGAGCTTGAATCCCAAGGAGCCAAGAAGCCGCCTCATCAAACGGTTGTCGCCGCCGCATGGCAGGGCGCGCGCATGCTCATGAAGCCGTCGGCGGCGCCTTTGGATGGCCAGTTGCAGCTCGATCAACTCGTCCAGAGCCAGCCGCCCGCGCGCGGCCTCGGCATCATCCATCTCGTCGGGAAAATGGATCTGCCGCACGGCAACGGCCCGCATCGGGAGATCCCCCGGATCCAGGCCCGGCCAGGGCTCCTCGAACGCGCTCCCGTACGCTTCGAGTGCGCGCCAGATCAAACCGCGGAACCAGCGTTGCGTCAGCCCCTCGGTCAGCGGATAGATCGGGACGATCCGATGCAGGTGAATGGACCGATCGTCCCCACCCTCGATCGTCTCGGTCTCCGGATGATCAATCCCGCGCGGTTTGAGTGAGCGCACTCTGCCATACACGAGAATCTCGTCTCCCACCTTGAAGTAGTTCTCCATGAACGGGAGGTTCCACCAGCGGCAGTGCAGCCGCCCCGTGCCGTCATCGAGCACGCACTCGAAGAGCGACTTCCGCCGCTGTTTCCAGTACTTGACCCCTTGCGCGACAATGCGCCCCTGGGTGCTGGCCGATTCGTTCAACTTGAGCGCGGCGATGCGCTCGAGGCGCCGACGGTCTTCATGGCGCCGGGGCCGGTGAAGGAGCAGGTCGCCCACGGTCCCGATTCCGAGACGCGCCAGAAGCGCGGCCCGCTCCGGCCCCACACCGCGGACACCGGTGACGGGCTGTTCAAGTGGCGTCAGCGGCGCGTCGCCCATTCCCATAGCGTCCGGTCCCCGCCCGTCTACCAATCCTCCGGCTTCGAGCCGCGGGCCGTGATGTCCCGAACAGCCTGCGGCGGCGGTTTGCCCGCGTACAGCATGGCGTACACCTCGTCCATGATCGGCGTGCTGACATTGTGCCGACGGGCCTGCTGCCAGGCCGCTCGGGCGGTCGGATACCCTTCGGCGACCGAGACCGAGCGCGCCAGGACATCCTCGAGTCTGTCCCCCCGCCCAAGGCGTTCGCCAAGGGCGCGATTCCGACTCAGCGGCGAGAAACACGTCACCACCAGATCGCCCAGGCCGCTCAAGCCGGCGAACGTGTCGGCCTGCGCCCCGCAGGCAACGCCCAGGCGCCGGATCTCGACGATCGCGCGTGTCACCAGGGCCGCCTTCGAGTTCTCGCCAAATCCCAACCCGTCGCACACGCCGGCCGCAATCGCGATCACGTTCTTCAGTGCGCCCCCCAACTCGACGCCGACGACATCGCGGCTGGTGTAGACACGCAGGGTCGGACGATGAAACAACGCCTGCACCTGCTCGGCAATGGACGGATCGGCACTGGCAACCACAGCCGCCGTCGGAACGCCGCGTGCCACTTCAAGTGCCAGTGTGGGGCCGGACAACACCGCGCGCTGAGCGCCGGGGGTAGTCTGGGCAAGCACGCCGCTCATGGTCAGGCCGGAGTCGAATTCGATCCCCTTGGTCACACTCAATACGATCCCCTTGAAGCACGCAAGCCGTCCGCTCACGGCGCGGAAAGCCCGCGACGGGACGGCCAGCAACACCAGGTCGTTGCCCGGCCACGAGCGTCCGAGATCCGGTTCCACCTGCCAACCGCACCCCAACTCCACCCCGGGCAGGTACTTCGCATTCCGGCGCTCGGACGCAAGTCGCGCGAGATTGGGCGTGTCATGGTCCCATACCGTGATCTGATGGCCGCCCTCGGCCAGATGATTGGCCAGCGCGGTGCCCCATGCGCCGACGCCCAGAACAGCGATCTTCATGGTGGTGCAGAGCCATCCGTGCGCGATCGCCGGAACCGATGCTCGGTGCCGGCGCGGAGGCGTTCGATGTTCGAACGGTGCTTGTAGATCGCCAGGGCGCCGAGCACCGCTGCCACGGCGATCAGTGTCGCGCTGCCCCCGGTGAGCCACACGATGAACGGCAGCGCGAATGCGGCGAGAATCGACGCCAGCGAGACGTAGCCGGACACGAAAAAGACCAGAACCCAGACCAGCAACGCCAGGCCCAGGGCCGCCGGCATCCAGACCAGCAGCACGCCCGCCGATGTGGCAATCCCCTTTCCGCCCTTGAACTGAAGCCAACAGGTGTAATTGTGGCCGAGAATGGCCGCCACCCCCGCCACAATCCGCAGGCCCTCGACCCCGGACGCGGCTCCGGCCCCCGCCCAAGCGATCGCCCCAGCCGGAAGCAACCAACAGGCCAGCGCGCCTTTGAGCGCATCGATCGCCAAAACAAGGATGCCCGCCGGCTTGCCAAGCACCCGCAGGACATTCGTCGCCCCAATGTTCCCGCTGCCCGCCTTGCGAATGTCCACACCCCGACTGCGCGCCACGAGGTATCCCGTCGGAACCGACCCCATCAGGTACCCGGCAACAGCGATGGCGACATGCCACGCAATGGACATGGGGCGACTCTAGTGCAGGGGCAAGGCGAAGGCACTCTCTTTCTGCCCCGGTGTCTTTCTGCCCGGTGCATCCGCTCGTTGTCGGTGTGATGCCGCCCGGTGAGGGCACCGGGCCTACACCGGATCCAGACTCCCGGTGTAGGCCGCGTGCCCCCACGCGGCGCAAACTCGATTCCCACCGACACCCTCCAGATACACGGCTTTCTGCCCCAACCGGTCACCGGGCTTTACTCCCTCCAGCCGCCTCGCTAGCTTTCGCCCCCGTGACGAACCACACCCTATGATCGAGGTCGAAGGTCTCACAAAACTGTATGGCGACTTCGCCGCCGTCAGCGACCTCTCCTTTGTGGTGCGCCCCGGCGAAGTATTGGGATTGGTCGGTCCGAACGGCGCCGGCAAAACAACGACCCTCCGCTGCCTGGCCGGCATCATGCCTCCCGCCAAAGGCGCGGTCCGGATCGCCGGACACGATCTGGCGACCGACCCGCTCGCGGCGAAACAGGTCCTTGCCTATTTCCCGGATGAACCCCGGTTGTTCGAGTATCTCACCGTCCGCCAGCACCTGGCGTTCACCGCGAGGCTCTACCAGGTGGCCGACGCCGAGCGCGCGGGCGAAGAACTTCTCCGCGAACTCGAGATCGCCGACAAGGCCGACGCCCTGCCCGGCGAATTGTCGCGCGGCATGAAACAGAAACTCGCGATCGCCTGCGGCCTGGTCCACGCCCCCCGGGTCGCGTTCTTCGACGAACCCCTCACCGGCCTGGACCCGTATGGCATCCGCCGCATGAAAGACACGATCCTCGAACGCGCCCGCGGAGGAATGGCGCTCTTGATCAGTTCGCACCTGCTCCACCTCGTGGACGAGATCTGCACGCACCTTTTGATCCTCAAACAGGGCAGACGCGTGGCCCACGGGACGATCGACGACGTCCGGCGCCAGTTCGCCGAGTCGGCCCCCGATGCCAGCCTCGAGGATGTGTTCTTTCGCGCGACTGGAGGCAGTTGAGGACAAGGCCCATCGGGCGGCGAATCGAAGCCATGGGGAGTCAGGCGACAGAGGCGGTGGTTTGAGTATGTTCACAGCACTCGTCTTTCTTCAGACGCGCCTGTTCTGGAATCGGGTCCGGGTCCAGATCCGCAGGCTGCGCCAGCCCAAGTACCTGGCCGGCACCCTCGCCGCAGCCGCCTACGTCTACTTCTTCCTCATCCGCGGATTCCTCTCGAACAACCGATCGACGGGAACGCAGGATCCGCAACTCGCCGGTCTCGGACCCGAGTGGGCCGCGCTGATCGAGGTCGGCGCGGCCCTGATGTTGGTCACCGTGGCGGCCGCAGCGTGGTTGTTTCCGACCAAGCGGGCGTCCCTCGAGTTCACGGAGGCCGAAATCGCCTTTCTGTTCCCGGCGCCCATCAGCCGCACGGCACTCATTCACTACCGGATCTTGCGATCCCAGATCCCCCTGCTCTTCGGATCGCTCATCATGACGCTCTTCTCGGGACGGCTGCTTCAGGGAGGCCAGGTTTGGATGCACTGGATGGGCTGGTGGCTGATCCTCGCGGCGCTCGAACTGCATCGACTCGGCGCCGCCTTTGCGCGGACGCGCCTGATGGATCGAGGCGTCACCCCGGCGCGACGCCGCCTGCTGGTGCTCGGTGTGCTGGCCCTGCTGGCGGTCGCATTCTGGACCTGGGCCAGGCTGAGCCTCACCGCGCCAACGTCCGAGGACCTGGCCGATTTCCCACGATTGGCCGGCTACCTCGAACAGACCGCCCGAAGCGGACCGTGGTTCTGGCTGTTGCTCGTCCCGCGCTGCATTCTCCGCCCGATGCTCGCGAGTTCAGCCGGCAGCTTCGCGCTCGCGCTTCTGCCTGCGGCAGGATTGGTCGCAGCCCTCTACGTCTGGGTCATACGATCCCAGGCCGCCTTCGAGGAAGCGACCATCGACCAGGCCCGGGCCAGGGCAAAGGCCCTGGCGGCAGCCCGTTCGGGACACTGGCAGACTGCGACCCGTGTGACGAAGCGAGGGGCGCCGTTCCACCTGGCGCCTCTGGGCCGCCGGCCAATCGCCTTGCTCTGGAAGAACCTGATCTCGATGGGAATGGCGTTCACGCCCCGTTTCTGGCTGGCATTGGCGGCGATGGCGGTGGTCGGAACAATCTTCATGAAACAGTTCATGCCCCAGTCGATCGGTCTGAAGATCGTCGGCGTGCTCCCGGTGGCGCTGGTCCCTATGCTCTTCCTGGTCGTGCCCCAGATACTGACGATGGATCTCCGGCAGGATCTCGCCATGATCGATGCGCTCAAGACTTACCCTCTGCCCGGCTGGCATCTGGTGCTCGGCGAGGTGCTTGCCCCCGTCCTCGTGCTCACCGCTGTTCAGTGCCTCTGCCTGGCCTGGGGCGTGGCGTTCTTCCCCGACTTCGAGCCGAGCCAAGGACCGTCGCCCTCAGACAGACTTTCGATCGGGATTGCGCTCGCCATCGCAGCCCCGGGCCTCAACATGATCTCGATCCTGATCCACAACGCCGCCATCCTCCTGTTCCCTGGCTGGGCGCGAGTCGGCCCCGGACAGGCCCGGGGATTCGAGGCGATGGGACGCAGCATCCTCCTGATGATTGCCCAAGTCACGGCTCTGGGACTGGCCCTGGTGTTGCCAGCCGGCGCATTCGCGGCACTGTTCTTCCTCGGGCAGCTCTGGGCTCCCTGGACCGTTGTGCTGCCCGTCGGCGCCCTGGCGGCCCTAGTCCTCCTGGCGATCGAAGCCTACGCCGCGTTGCGAATGCTCGGCGACTGGTTCGAACGGATGGACGTCTCGACTGAACTCCTGACACTCGACACGGCCGCCGCATAAAGCCGGGCCCCAGCCCGCATCCAGCGCAAGACTGAGTCACCTCACCGCCCCGGATGGCCGGCCATAAGAACGAAGTTGCGAAGGAGCCGCAGCCCGATCTCCTGGCTTTTCTCGGGATGAAATTGCGTCGCGAAGACATTCCCGCGCCATACGGCCGAAGCGAACGTTTCCCCGTAGGTCGTCCAGGAGGCAACAATCGACTCGTCGAGCGGTTGAGGATAGTAGCTGTGCACGAAATAGACGTAGCTCCCGCTTGGAATGCCCTCGAAGAGCGGGCACTTGGGCCCCGCAATCTCGATCTGGTTCCACCCAATCTGCGGCACCTTCAGGCCGTTCGCCCCGGAAAACCGGACGACCCGTCCGGCAAACAGACCCAGCCCTGCCGCGCGGCTGTTGAACTCCTCGCTGCGCTCGAACAACGCCTGGTAACCGACGCAAATGCCAAGGAAAGGGCGCTCGCTCCGCATGAAGTCCCGCAGCGCTCCTAGCAACTCCTGGCGCTGCAATGCGTTCAGGCAATCATCAAATGCCCCTACGCCAGGCAGGACCACCGCATCCGCATCCCGCAGATCCTCGGGCTTCGCCGCGCGGCGCACTTCCCCCCCAACATGCACCAAGGCCTTGTGCACGCTCCGGATGTTGCCCGCGCCATAGTCAACCAACGCAATCACGCGCCCAGCATAAAGAGGGACGCCCGCATTTCAACTCCCGAGCGCACTCGCCTGATTCAGACGGCGATCCAGTGCGGATTCGTCTCTGCGAACTTCGGAAAGTGACGCAGCCTCTTATGGCCATTCCGCTTGACAAACCGAACGCGCTCGATTTCCCCTTTCGTAACTTTATTAAGTATTGTGGTTGTCGTTCCGGCCAAGATGGGGCGTCTGAACCGTCGCGCGTTGTTGACGCGACTGCAGCATCTTGGTGTGGCGTCCCGGGCCGATCTCGCCAAGTCGCTCGGCATGAGCCAACCCACCGCCGGAAAGATCGCCGAGGAGTTGCTCGAATTGGGCGTGCTCGAGGAGATCGATGGAGCGGAGCCGGCATCCGCCTCGCCCCGGCGCCGGGTCAAGCTCGGACGTCCCGGGCGGCTCCTGCGGTTGAACCGCACGGTGCCACGCTTCGTCGCGCTTCAACTGGGCGTGTCTGAAACATGCATCAGCACTCTCTGCCTGGGCGTGAGCTTCTCGGACAATTGGCAGCACCGGTTCAAGACTCCCGACTCCGCCGAGCTCTGGACCCACCGCCTCCAGGCAATTGCCTCGCGCCTGCCCCCGGCCTCCTACTGGGGCGTTCTGGTCAGCGTGCCGGGGATCGTAGACGACCTGGCCGGCCGAGTCCTCTTCTCGCCCAATCTGCATTGGACCGAGAAGGTCGACGTGTGCCGCCTCGTGCAGGAGGTCTGGGCCGCTCCCGTCGTCCTGGTCCAGGAGGAGCGCGCCCTGGCCCTGGGATACCAGCACTTGCACCCGCAGGCCCGGGACTTCCTCCTCGTGGATTTCGGTGAAGGCGTGGGCGCATCGCTCGTCGTCAGCGGACAGCTCTACGACAACCTCCTCCCCATCTGCGGCGAACTCGGCCACGTCCCCGTGCTGGGCAATGAACGACCGTGCGGCTGCGGAGCGCGGGGATGCCTGGAAACGCTCGTCTCGACCCGCGGGCTGCTCCAGAGCTTCGCCGCCGCCCACGGCGGCCTCGCCCCGACCTGGGAGATCATGATCGAGAAACTGGCCATTCGCGGCGTCGAGCCCTGGCTGGCCACGACGCTCGATGCAACCTCCGTGGTCATTGCCGGCGCGCTGAATGTCCTCGGTGTCCGCACCGTGGTCGTGACCGGCAGCCTGTCCGACCTGCCAACAGCCGTCATGGACCACCTGTCCTCCGCCATCCGCAAGGGATCCATCTATGCGCGGTTCGGCCAGATCGACATCGAGACAGCGCCTCGCCACCGCACGGCGGGTCTCGTCGCGGCCGGGATCGACCGTCTTGTCGTGCCGATGAGCAACCGCGATCCAGCGGCCCGCGGCGTCCCTCCGTCCCCCGCACGCGACCGACACCCAGACCATTCGAGGGCCAAGCTTTCCGTCCCCACAAATTCATGAGCCTGTCCCCGCACCACTCTCCCTACATTCCATGAGCACCCAATACACCATCGGACTGGACTACGGCACCAACTCGGTGCGCACCCTGATCGTCAACACCGCCAATGGCAAGGAACTCGCCACGGCCGTCTGGGGCTACGAACACGGCAACGCAGGGGTCATCCTCGGACGCGATCCGAACCTGGCCCGGCAACACCCGATCGACTACGTCAGAGGCGCTGAAGTCACCATCAGGAAGGCCCTGGCCGAGGCCAGGAGAGTGGCGCGCGGATTCAACCCCAGCCAAATCGTCGGCATCGGGGTCGACACAACCGGCAGCACGCCTCTTCCTGTCGATGCCAACGGCCAGCCGCTGGCCTTTCAGAAGAAGTTCGCGAAGAACCCGGACGCGATGGCATGGCTCTGGAAGGACCACACGGGCGTCGCCGAGGCCGCCGACATCACCCGGCTGGCCGCCAGCATCCGCCCCCAGTACCTGGCCAAGTGCGGCGGCACCTACTCGAGCGAGTGGTTCTTCAGCAAGATCCTTCACTGCCTGCGGACGGCCCCCGCCGTGTTCGATGCCGCGCACACCTGGGTCGAGTGCGCCGACTGGGTTCCCGCGATGCTCACGGGCACGGAGGCGCCGGACAAACTCACGGTGGGTGTCTGCGCCGCCGGTCACAAGGCCATGTACAGCGACGACTGGGGCGGTTACCCCGACGCCGAGTTCCTTGGCCAGCTCGAACCCAAACTGGGCGAACTGCGCGCGCGGCTCCGTCCCAAAGCCCACACGATCGACCGGGCGGTGGGCGGCCTCACGCCGACTTGGGCCGCGCGCACCGGACTGCCCGCGGGCATCCCGGTGGCGGTCGGCGCCTTCGACGCCCATCTGGGCGGCGTCGGCTCGGGCATCGCCCCGGGCACGCTGGTCAAGATCATCGGCACCAGCACCTGCGACATGATGGTCGTGCCCGTGGGCCAGAGTCTGGCCGACGTGCCCGGGCTCTGCGGCATCGTCAACGGCAGCATCCTGCCCGGCTACTACGGGCTCGAAGCGGGGCAATCGGCCGTGGGCGACATCTTCAACTGGTTCGTCAATTACCTCCAACCCGGCGGCGCGAAGCTCGGATCGCACGAGGCCCTCTCGACCGCAGCCGCCAAGCTCGCGCCCGGTGAAAGCGGCCTGCTCGCGCTCGACTGGAACAACGGCAACCGCACCGTGCTGGTCGATCAGCGCCTCACCGGACTCCTGCTCGGCCAGACGCTCTACACCACGCCGCCCGAAATCTACCGCGCCTTGATCGAGGCGACGGCATTCGGCGCCCTCACGATCATCAATCGGTTCGAGGAATACGGGGTGAAGGTGGACCAGATCGTGAACTGCGGCGGGATTGCCGAGAAGAACCCGCTGGTCATGCAGATCTATGCGGACGTCACAGGCCGCCCGATGAAGGTGAGCCGCTCCAGCCAGACATGCGCCCTGGGCGCTGCCATCGCCGGCGCCGTCGTCGGCGGCGCGCACCCGGATTACGCCGCCGCCCAGAAGGCGATGACCGGACTCAAACCGCGTGTTTACAAGCCCAAGGCCAGGAACCACGAGACCTACCAGGCGCTCTATGCCCTCTATCGCCAGCTCCACGACGCCTTCGGCACCACGACCTGGGCCGGGAACCTGCACCGGGTGATGAAGGACTTGCTCGACATTCGCAGCCGGGCCAGAAAGTAAAACCGCGAACAACACCGGAGCACACTCAACAGATTCGAGCGCTTGAACTCAAACGTCGCGCCGTCCGAACAGTTCGTGCAGGGGCGTCCGCGCTTCGTGTTCCCCTTGCATCCACGCCTATGCTCGATCGACTGAAAGAAATCGTCTGCCGCGCCAATCTCGATTTGGTGGACGCCGGCCTCGTCATCCAGACCTGGGGCAACGTGAGTGGCATTGACCGCGACCGCGCCCTGGTGGTCATCAAGCCGTCCGGTGTGCCGTATGCCACCATGCGGCCGAATGACATGGTGGTGGTGTCTCTCGAGACCGGAGAGGTCGTCGAGGGCAAACTCAAGCCCAGCTCCGACACCCCGACGCACCTGGTGCTGTACCGCGCGTTCCGGCAGATCGGCGGCATTGTCCACACCCACAGTCTTTACGCCACAGCCTGGGCCCAGGCCCGCATGCCGATTCCCTGCTGGGGCACCACGCAGGCGGATGATTGGCATGGACAGATCCCCTGCACACGGCTGCTCAAACCGACTGAAATCAAAACCGACTACGAAGCCAATACCGGGCGCGTCATCGTCGAGACCTTGCGTCACCTGGACCCCCGGCACTTTCCGGCTGTGCTGGTGGCCAGCCATGGCCCGTTCGCGTGGGGCGCCGACGCCCGGGACGCCGTCCACAATGCCGTGGTGCTCGAATACGTTGCCCGCCTCGCCAGCCAGACGCTGCGCCTGAACCCGAAGGTCCGCCCGATTCAGCCCGCCCTGCTCGACAAGCATTTCCTCCGGAAACATGGCCCCGGAGCGTACTACGGCCAGAACTCGAAACGCTAACCCAAGAAAGAACCCGCAACATGCATTGGCTCGACTGGATCGTGATCGCACTCTACTTCGGCCTGATCGGCTGGGTCGCCTGGTGGTATGGACGCCATCAGAAGGACAGCGTGGATTACTTCCTCGCAGGCCGAAACGCCGGTTGGATCGTCATTGGCGCCTCGATCTTCACCTCGAATATCGGGTCCGAGCACATTGTTGGGCTGGCCGGCCAGGGGGCCTCGACCGGCATGGCGATGGCGCATTATGAAATGCACGCCTGGTGTCTGATCGTGCTGGCGGGGCTCTTTGTGCCTTTCTACTACAAATCCGGCGTGCAGACGATTCCCGAGTTTCTCGAGAAGCGCTTCAATGCCCGGGCCCGTTGGGTGCTCTCGTGCGTCTCCCTGGTCTTGTACGTCTTCACCAAGGTCAGCGTCACCGTCTACGCCGGAGCCATCGTCTTTCAGGCCCTGCTGCCGGACACCTTCGGCTCCCCCCAGAACGCCTTCTGGATCGGCGCCTTCGCCACAGTGATCATCACCGGCATCTACACGGTGTTCGGCGGCATGCGCGCCATCATGTATACGGCCACACCCCAAGCCGTCATCATCCTGCTCGGCTCGTTCATCATCACCGGCATTGGCCTGGCCAAACTGGGCGGCTGGGGCGAACTGGTGCGGCAGTGCAAGGAGAATGCCGACAACTTCGCTCTGTGGCGCCCGCTGTCCGATCCTGGTTTCCCCTGGCTCGGTATCATGATCGCCTCACCCATCGTCGGCCTCTGGTATTGGTGCACGGATCAGTACATCGTCCAGCGCACTCTGTCGGCGAAGGATCTGGCCACCGCCCGCCGCGGCGCCATGTTCGGCGGGTTGCTCAAGGTCTGGCCGGTGCTGATCTTCCTGATCCCCGGGATGATCGGCTGGGCCATGCACCAGAAAGGCCTCATCCAGCTCCCCATGAAACTGGTCGAAGGCAACCCGACAATCGACGGCGACCTGGTCTTCCCCACCCTGGTCAAACTGCTCCTCCCGATCGGCATCCGCGGACTCATCGTCGCCTGTCTGCTTGCGGCGCTGATGAGTTCCCTGGCCTCCCTCTTCAATTCGAGCGCCTCCCTGTTCACGGTCGACATCTACGAGAAACTCCGACCCGGCCAATCGGAACGCCACCTCCTGACCGTCGGACGCATCGCCACAGCCGTCGTCGTGGCCTTGGGCATCATCTGGATTCCTGTCATGGCCAAAGTCTCGAAGGGCGGCCTCTACCAATACCTCCAGAACGTCCAGAGTTACCTGGCCCCCTCGATCACCGCCGTCTTCTTCCTCGGCCTGTTCTGGAAACGCATCAACGCGACAGGCGCCGTCTGGGCCCTCTCCGGCGGCTTCATCCTCGGCATGGCCAAGCTGACCATCCAGACCTTCTTCGGCAAGGGCAAGATCGAGTCGCCCGCCTTTCTGGCCCAGATCGGCGACTACAACTACCTCTACGCAACCGGCCTGCTCTTCCTGGCCAGCGCGATCATCATGGTCGTCGCCTCCCTGCTGACCGCACCGCCGCCGCCCGAGAAACTCAAAGGCCTGACCTACGGCTCCATCCACCACGAGGCGGCCGACGAGATCAAGCGAAGCTGGGATACGGGCAACAAGGTCCTGGCCGCCGTCATCCTGCTCGCAGTGCTCTCGATGTACCTCTACTTCAGCTTCTGGCTGCGGTAAAAAGCCGGGAGCACCGAAAATGAAGGGCGCTCCGAGGGGATATGCCTCTGGTCCACCGACATCCGCCGTTATGAAAACGCCCTCGAGTGAATGGACTCGAGGGCGTTGATTGGACGCTGATTGGACCTCCCCTTCAGGGGACGGTTCGGTCAGGTCACTTACTTCTTGGCCGCCTTCTCCTGGTACTTCTTCAGGTTGGCGACAAAGTCGCTCTTCATCTCCTCATCGTCGCACAACTCGATCGCTTTCTTCTCGTGCTCGATGGCTTCGCTCACCTTGCCGGTCTCGAACAGCGCCCGGGCGTAGGTATCCACCACCGATGCGTCCTTGCCCTCGGTGGCGTCGTAGGCCGCCTTGGCAAGCTTCGAGGCCAGCCCGACATCCCGTTGCTTGATCTTCTCGTCCGTCAGCAACGTCCACGCAATCTGGTTGAGGATGCCCGGATTCTTGGTCTTGAGCCCGCCCAGCTTGGCGGCGGCCTCAGCCAGCTTCTCCGCCTCCCCTTCTCCCTGCGCAAGCTGCATGTACTCGCGAAAAACCACCGACGCCTGCAACTGCTCACGATACTCACCAAACTCGAATCCCGCAGGCTTGAACGGCTCGGCCTTCTTCTCGAGCTCCGCCAGGGAAGCGTCGTCTTTGCCCGCCATGATTGCCTGGCCATACTCGCGCATCGCCTGTGAGAAACGGATCTGGTTCCGGACCTCCTGCGGATCGAACTTCTCACCGGACACAATGCCGCCAATCTCGGTGTCCAGGGCCACGAGTTTCTTCTCGAGTTCCTCCGCCCGGTCCTTCTGGCTGTCGTCAGCCGCCACTTCGTAATACTCTTCGAGCAACGACTGGGCCTCGGCGCGTTTCCTGGCCTTGCTCATGTCGTATTTGCCGTCCAGGATCTGCCGAATTGTCTCGTCCAATTCGGCCATCGGATGCCCCTGCCACACAATCCGCCCCTCCTTGTCGACCACGAATGCATGCGGAATCCCATTGATGCCGAACGCCTTCATGTACCCTGCCGATGTCTTCCGGTCTTTGTCGATCGCCACCACATAATCCATCGTGTCCCCCTGCTTCTCGACAAACGGCTTCACCACGCCCGGCTTCTCGTCCGAGACGCCAATAAAAACCACCCCGTCCCCCTTGTACTTCTTCTGCAGCTCCGTCAGATGCGGAATGCTCGTCCGGCACGGCGGACACCACGTCGCCCAGAACTCGACGACAAAGATCTTCTTCCCCTTCCCAGCCGCCAGATCGACCGGGCCCCCCTTCACCCACTCCGCAATCTCGAGTGCGGGCGCGGGGTCGCCGAGTTGCCCGGTCGCCGCTTGACCGGTCGCGCCAACCGACACACCAGCCGCCAGAGCGGCCGCCAATAAATCAAGTGATTTCATGTTTAAGATTTGCTCCGCGCGGCGGAAAGTGCTTCATAAAGAGCGCGCCGTCAACCGCGGCTTTGAAGCCGGACAACTCTCCGCTGCATCTGGCTGTTATCGGTGTGATGTCGCCGAGTGAGGCACCCGGTCTGGAGATTGGACATTACTCGGATTGGACTTCATCGGTCACTTCATCGCACGCTTCATCGATCCGTGGCGAGCAGCACGTCTCTTGCTCTGCGTTCTCTGCGGCTAAATCCCTCCCCCTCTTTGCGGTTCAAGAACACGATCCTCTGCACTCTGGGTCCCCTGTCTGTGCCGCCCCCCCTTGCGGCAAGCAGGCCTGACCCGGTGTCTGCACCGGTGACAGTCCTTGACTCGAATTAGCCGCTAACCCGCATGGCGGTCATCCCGCGGAGTCTGACTGCCCTGTGCGCGGACGCTAGGAAAGATGCGGATTGCCCGCATTTCTCGCCAACCTTTGATGTCATCTGACCGGTCACCGTCACATTTCGCCTGAAATGCGGGCTCATCAGAATAGACCCGGAAATCTCACCCACCGACCGTCAGGAATGCCGCGACCGCCCCACTGGTGAGATTTCCGGGTGAGGGGGCGAATGATGTGTCGCAGCCCCCGGGCCGGGAGAGTACTCTGTCCGCCGCATGAACCGCATCCGCCTGTTGCCCGAGCAGGTGGCGAACCAGATCGCCGCCGGCGAGGTCGTCGAACGTCCGGCCAGCGTGGTCAAGGAACTGGTCGAGAACGCCCTGGACGCCCAGGCGGAACGCATTCAGGTCGAAGTCCAGGCGGGCGGGCGAAGCCTGATCCGAGTCACCGACGACGGCATCGGCATGGGCCGCGACGATGCCTTGCTCTGTTTCGATCGTCATGCGACGAGCAAGATCCGGCGCGCGGAGGATCTGGACGCGATTGCCACGATGGGATTTCGCGGTGAGGCGCTCCCGAGCATTGCCAGCGTCAGCCGTCTGACCCTGACCACGCGCGAGCGAACCGGCGAATCGATCGAGGCCACCCAAGTCCAAATCCATGGGGGCAAGATCATAGGCGTGCCCACAGCCAGCGGGCCACCCGGCACCTCGGTCGAGGTCCGCAACCTCTTCTTCAACCTGCCGGCACGACGCAAGTTCTTAAAGAGCGAGGAGACCGAAAGGTCCCACATCCATCACTACCTCCTCCTGGCCGCCCTCGCGCATCCGGAGGTCGGTTTCACCTTCACCCATGACCAGCGGCTCATCTGGCAGTTGCCTCCAATCCCGTCGGCCCGGGCCGGGGCCGACCGCCACGCCGCCGTCCGCGAACGCCTGCGTGCCCTGTATGGCACCGATCTGAACCTCGTCGCCGTCGAGGCCTCTGCTCCTCCCACACCGTCTGCACCGGACATCGACTCGAACACGGGTGCCGACGGCGACTCACAGGGAAACGACCGCGAGACCTCCCGCGCCATCCGCCTCTGGGGCTTCATCGGCGCCCCGGGAGTCTCCCGGGCAACCCGCGAAGATGAACACCTGTTCGTGAACCGCCGCCCCGTTGACAATCGCACTCTCCACTACGCCCTGCTCGAAGGCTACCACACCAGCCTGATGAAAGGCCGCTACCCAGTCTGTTGCCTGTTCCTCGAAATCGAGCCGCGCCTGGTCGACGTCAACGTCCATCCCGCCAAACGCGAGGTGAAGTTCCGCGACGACTGGATGGTCCGACGCTTTGTCACAAACTCCGTCCGCCAGGCCTTGTTGGCCTATCACGCACCTGCCGCGCCAGTCCCTGTACCGCATGCAGATCAGGCCGGCTCTGACGCCCTCCCGACGGCCAACCCCCCGTTGGAACAGGGCTGGATCGACTACAGCGCACCGCCGCCAAGCCCGCCTCTGCCAACGCCGTTCGCGGCGACAGCGCCCACCCCCACCCTTCCGCCGCCCACAGCGATGCCCCCGGCAACCCCGGCATTCAATGCCGCGCCCCCGGCAATCGCCGTTCCCTCGACGGGGCAAGGCCTGGAATCGACGCCGGATGTCCCTCGCCCGAACGCATCTGCTCTGACCGGGCCGACCCCCGACGCGGCCTCGCCTGAGGCGCCGCCTCCGCCGTTGCTGAGTGTTCCCTTGCGTTTCGTAGGCGTCATTGGCCACCTGTATGTCGTGCTGGAATCCGATCGGGGGCTCGTCCTGATGGACCAGCATGCCGCCCACGAACGGGTCCTGTTCGAGCAAATGCTCGAACGCTTCGAACACAGCAACGCACCCAGCCAGCGCCTGTTGCTGCCTGAAACCGTCGAGCTTTCCCCGCGCGACGCCGCATTCCTGCGCGAGCACCTGGCAACATTGAGCCGGTTGGGGGTTGGCCTCAGCGAGTTTGGCGAACGCACGTTCCTTCTGGATGCGCTCCCGCCGTTTGTCCGGACGCCGGATCCCCGTCAGTTCGTGCTCGAGTTGATTGACGGACTCAAGGCCGCCGGCCACGACGTCAATTCCATGCGTCTGGGAGAGGACATGGTGGCCAAGACAGTCTGCCGCCACGCGGTCAAAGCCCACGACCCGCTCGTCGGCGTCGAACTTGAGAAACTGGTCGAGGATCTGCGCCGCTGCGCGATGCCCTACACCTGCCCGCACGGACGCCCAACGCTCCTCGAGTTCGATTACCGCGAACTCGAGAAGAAGTTCGGACGCAGCCAATAGCCGGTCCCTACTTCGCCACCGGTCGAAGCACGATGTTGCGGTAGTCCACGGCCTCGTGATCGCCCTGCAAATAGATGGGGCCGGGACGAAACTCATCAGACCACATTGCCCCTCCGGTGCAACCGAGGACCGGTTGGTTGTCGATGACCTTCGTGCCATTGAGAATCACGGTCAAATGCCGGTCGACGAGCGTGATATCGAATGTCTGCCACTCGCCCGCCGGCTTGCAGGCGTTCACGGTGGGAGTGATGCGGCTGTAGAGACCGCCCATGTTGTGCGAATCGGTCGGTCGTCCGTGCGAGTCGGCGACCTGCACCTCGTAGATTCCGCGCAAGTAAATGCCGCTGTTGCCGCGCTTGGGCACGTTGACTTCGAGCGTGAGGTTGAAGTCCTCGAACTCGCGATCGGTCCGCAGGTTGCCGTAGTTCTTGTGCGGTTTGCCCTCCTCTTGCACAGGCCGGTTGATCAACAGCCCGTCCTTCACACTCCATCCGTTCGCCGACCCCGGATCGAGCAACCGCCAGCCCGTCAGGTCGCGCCCGTTGAACAACGCGACCGGGTCGCCGTACTTCACCTTGGCCAAGTCGGGCCGAGGCGGCAGCGGCGGGATGCGCTTGCCCGTGAAGGCAGCCTGGCTCATCCCCTCCCCGTTGTCGCTTGGATTCGTCTGGTCCAGACGCAGATCATCCCCGTACACCCGCCCCGTGATCAGCTCCGTGAACTGATGTGTCCGCACCGTCTGACCGGCGTCGTTCTTGCGTTTCACTTCCCGCGTCCGCATGACAAACAGCATGTCGTCATGGAAGAACACCCCCGACACAGGCACCACGCTGCCCCCGCCCCACAGGATGCTGCCGTCGTAGTAACCCTTCTCCTTGGTGATTTCGAGCCACCCCGCGCCGCCCCCCGGTATAATCAACGCCCAGCGCCCCAGATAGGGATTCTCGGCCGCCGACACGGCCTGCAAAGTGAACGCAGTGAGCGCCAGCACGAGCGTCCGGCGCAATCCGACAATGGAATTCGCATGCATATTCTTGGCCGGTGTTTATGCGAACTCGCCGGCCCCGCCGCAAGGAGAATCCAACGCGGCATCTGGACCCGGAGATCTCACCCAAGGACCGCCAGGAATGCCGCGACCGCCCCACTGGTGAGATTCCCGGGTCAGGCCCGTGGGATGACCGTCTCGGAAGTAGCCGTGCCAGCCCAGAGAATCAAAACGTTCGCTCGTTGCTTCCACAATCCGCGTTTTGGTCGGGTGCAGGGTCAACCCTGCTCCCCTGGTCCATTCCCGCAGGTAGTCGAGCACCGCTTGGGTCTTGGCCTGGGCTTCGCACAGCACTCGCAGGCTCGCCGGTCGGCGTGGCTGACTCGGGTTTACGTTGTCTCCGGTTCATCCGGCTCCGTTGTTACGGACGGGTTGTTCACCTCCGGCAGCTCCCCACCCCGTGTTGCCACGACGCGGTAGCCTTCGGTTCCAACCGGGTGAACGTTCCGCCTGACAGGGACTTCACCCTGTTGTGTGTGCGCCTCCCCGGGCGCACGCGTGGGAACGTCCTCGTCCCCGACGGATGGAGTCATAGTCCGTGGTCGCGGGCTGGGCAATCGGTACCCGCCCGGTCAAGGCGCGTTGGCTGGGGCTTTGAGCACGTAGCCGACGCCGCGAAGCGTTTGAATCAGGGCCTTGTCCGGATCCACCTTCGCACGGACGCGATGGACAAGCACATCGACGACGTTGGTTTGGGGATCGAAGCTGTAATCCCAGACATGTTCGAGGATCATGGTCTTCGTCACCACGCGCCCGGCATTGCGCATCAGGTACTCGAGGAGGGCGAACTCCCGCGACTGGAGGTCAATCCGCTGGCCGGCCCGCGTTGCCTCGCGATTCATGAGGTCGAGGGTCAGGTCGCCGACGGTCAGGCGAACCGGCTCGGGCGTCTGAGAGGCGCGGCGGATGAGCGCCTGCACGCGGGCAAGCAACTCCGAGAAGGCGAACGGTTTGGTGAGATAATCGTCGGCGCCCGCCTGCAGACCTCGCACGCGGTCATCGACGCTCGCCCGCGCGCTCAGGAAAATGACGGGGACGCGCAGGTCTTGGGCGCGGAGGCGTTTGACCAGGCTGAGCCCGTCGAGCTTGGGCAACAGGATATCCACGACCGCCGCGTCGTAGTTGGTGATGGTGGCGAGTTCGAGCCCGCGCTCGCCATCGGCTGCAATGTCGACGGCAAAGCCGACCTGTTTGAGGCCCTTGACCACAAACGAGCCGATCTTGGGATCGTCTTCGACGACCAGAATTCTCACGACGTCGCTCATCATGGGCAGATCGACAGGCTCTTCAAGTGGAGAGTGCATAGGGTCGAGCGTGGATGGCGGCGCGCAGGGAGGAGCGCGCATCGCGCGGGGCACAAAAGGAAACGCCCGCGAGCGTCGGACTCGCGGGCGTGCGCGTCACACGGGCAAAGGGGGTTGGCGTTTACTTGCCCTCGGACTCGTCGACGACGAGGTAGTGTCGATTCCCTTCACGCCAAACCCTCAACAATGTTGTCTTGTCCTTCGCCTGCTCGGTCATCCGCACGGCATCGTCGGCGTTGCGCACGGGTTCCCTATTGATTTCCAGGATCACGTCGCCCCGGCGCAAACCCGCATCCGCGGCGGCGGAATAGGCTTCCACATCCGTGACCAGTGCGCCCTGCAGATTGGCCGGCAGTTCGAGCTGGCGCCGTGTCTGAGCGTCCAGGTCCGACACCGTCACGCCGTTGAGCGTGCCTTCGTCCTGCGGCCTTGCGGAGTCGGTGCGTGCCAGTGGCGCGCTGTCCGGCAGCTCCTTAAGAGTGACCTCGATGGTCTTGCTCGAGCCGTCTCGAATGATCTTGAATGGGACCTCCGTGCCGGGCTTGGTCTGAGAGACCATGAGTCTGAGTTGACGGCTGTCCTTGACCTCTTTGCCGTTGAACTCGGTGATGACATCGCCTTCCTTGACTCCGGCCTGTTCGGCCGGGCTCTTCGGGGCAACATCGCCGATGAGTGCGCCCGTCCGATCATCGAGGCCGAACTTGCTGGCCAGGGCGGGCGTCAGATCCTGGATGATGACGCCGAGGTAACCGCGGGCCACGCGGCCATCCTGGGTGAAGCTCTCCATCACATACTTGGCCAGGTTCGTCGGGATGGCGAAGCCGATGCCTTGGTTGCCGCCGGTCCGGCTGAGGATGGCCGTGTTGATGCCGATCAAGCGGCCTTCGCCGTCGACGAGTGCGCCGCCGGAGTTGCCGGGGTTGATCGCCGCGTCGGTCTGGATGAAGTCCTCGTAATCGAGGCCCATGTTGGCGCGCCCCTTGGCGCTGACCATGCCCATCGTCACGGTCTGACCGATGCCGAAGGGATTGCCGATGGCGAGGACCAGATCGCCCACCTCGATCCCATCGCTGTCGGCCATCTCGATGAACGGCAGATCCTTGCCCTCGACCTTGAGAACGGCGACATCGGTCTTCGGGTCTTTCCCGACGACCTTGGCGCTGAATTCACGACCGTCCTGAAGGGCCACCTTCACTTCGTCGGCGCCATCCACCACGTGGTTGTTGGTCAGGATGTACCCTTCGGCGGTGACAATCACCCCCGACCCGACACCCTGCTGCCGGGGCATCGGCATCTCGCGGTAAAGGCCGCGACCGCGGCGATTGGGGCCAAAGAACCAGCCGAACGGATCCTCAGGCAGAAATCCCTCGGGAGACCCCATGGTCTTCGGCTTGGTCGTGGTATAGACCCGGACCACGCTCGGGCTGACCTTCTTCACCACGGGGGCAAAGCTGGTCGTGAATCGACCCGCCCGATCGGCGGGCTTCTCGTCGACCGTCACGCTGACGGCTGTCTTCTCGCTCTTCGCCGATGTGGCGTTGCTCTTGATTCCCGTTTGCTCGATGGCCAGGGCGACGGTTGCGGCAGCAATGACGCCGCCCCAGGCCAGGAAGGGAAGGCGTTTCCAGATTGGCTTTCTTTGCGCTTTCATAGTCATGTCATTCATTTTCGTCGTTGTTGTTGTGATCTGCCAGCTTCCATTCTCTTTTCTGAAAGCAATAGACCACACCGGCATGACGGGAGCCTTTCCGCACCATTACATGTCTGTAAGGAATCACCCGTACAGACTAGCCGCATCAACGAGCCGGCTTTCGCCCTCGCCGGTGTTGACGGCGTAGCGGGCACCGGGCCGCATGGCGGCGGCGCCATGCGCGCCGGATCGAGTGAGGGCGTAGAATGTGACGTTCAAGTTCGGCGCGGTGCGTTCATTGTCATGATTCGGATCGAGGGGTTTCGAGTTTCAGCCGGGCGGCAACCTGGGCGACGTCCTTGTCGCCGCGCCCGGAAAGGTTGACGATCACCACTTGGTCGGGGTGCATGCGCGGGACCCGCTCGATGGCTGCCGCAACTGCGTGGGCCGATTCGAGGGCTGGAATGATGCCCTCGATTCTGCCCAGGCGCATGAATGCATCGACCGCCTGATCGTCGGTCGCGTAATCGTACTCGACGCGCTGCAGATCCCGAAGCCAGGCGTGCTCGGGCCCAACCGCTGCGTAATCAAGGCCGGCGGAGACGCTGTGGGTGAGCTGGATCTGTCCGTGTTCGTCCTGGAGAAGATAGCTGCGCGTGCCCTGAAGGACACCCAGCGACCCGCCCTGAAAGCGGGCTGCATGTTTGCCGGGGAGGATCCCTTCGCCGCCCGCCTCGACGCCGAGCATCTTCACGGACGCGTCATCGAGAAACGGATAGAAGAGTCCGATGGCATTCGAACCGCCGCCGACGCAGGCGATGAGGAGATCGGGCAGACGCCTCTCCTGTTTCAGCACCTGGCGGCGCGCTTCATCCCCGATGATGCGTTGGAAATTGCGGACCATGACCGGATAGGGATGGGCCCCATAGGCGGTGCCGAGGATGTAGTGTGTGCTGCGGATGTTGGTCACCCAATCCCGCATGGCCTCGTTAACGGCCTCTTTCAAGGTCTGCTGACCGGCCCGCACCGGGACCACCTCGGCCCCGAGCATCTTCATGCGATACACATTGAGGGCCTGCCGCTCGCAGTCTACCGCTCCCATGTAAATGACGCACTCGAATCCGAACATGGCGGCCACCGTCGCCGTCGCCACGCCATGCTGGCCGGCCCCGGTTTCGGCGATGATGCGCTGCTTGCCCATGCGGCGGGCCAGCAGGATTTGGCCCATCGCGTTGTTGATCTTGTGCGCGCCGGTGTGGAGCAGATCTTCCCGTTTGAGGTAGACCCTGGCGCCGCCCAGCTCGCGGGTCAATCGCTCGGCGAGGTAGAGCGGCGTGGGGCGCCCGCAAAACTCCCGCAGATAGTACTCGAGCTCGCGGAGGAACTCGGGATCCTGTTGCGCCTTGAGATACTCGGCTTCGAGTTCAAGGAGCGGGTGCACCAATGTCTCGGGAACAAATCGCCCACCGTAAATCCCAAAGTGGCCTTGAGTGTCTGGCAAATCCGGTCCGGCAACCACAGTCATGAGGCGCAGGCTAGAAACAAGGCCGCTCGGAGTCGAGCGCCGAACTGTGCCAGAAGCGTGTCCCGAATCCCCGGCCATGTCAGGGGCTGCGGAACCCGGCTTGCCCTGCGCAGGCATCTGCCGTCTAATCCTGCCCGTGATCTTGCCGCTGAGTGACGCACCGAACCCGCGTGGCGTGCCGATTGTCAATTACACGCTGATCGCGATCAATGTCGCGATCTACCTGTTCATCACCTGGCCGATGAGCCGCCAGGCGGTCGACCGCGGCGATCCGGATCTGCGGGCGTACATGATGACCATCCGCGAGAGTCTGCCGCCCGGCATGCCCCTCGAAGTCGCTGTGCGCAGCGTGTCCGCGTACGATCTGGTTGTCTTCCGGCACGGATTCCGCCCCGCGGCGCCTCAACTGCTCGATCTGTTGACGTCGGTGTTCCTGCATGGCGGGTTCATGCACCTGTTTGGGAACATGTTGTTCCTCTGGATCTACGGCGACAATGTCGAGCATCGTCTCGGGCGGATGCGCTACGCGCTCTGGTACCTGCTGACCGGCGTGGCCGCCACGCTCTTTTACACCCTGTTTGCCCCCGGATCGAAGCTCCCGCTGGTCGGCGCGTCCGGCGCCATTTCCGGAGTGCTGGGCTTCTACTTCCTCTGGTTTCCCCGCAACACGGTGCGGCTGTTCGTGTTCTTGTTCCCCTTCTTCATGAACACGGTTCAGATCCCCGCCCGGATCGTCCTGGGGTTCTACCTGCTCATCGACAATTTGCTGCCGTTCGTTGTCACCGCGGGCCGCGCCGCGGGCGGCGTTGCCCACGGGGCCCATATCGGCGGCTTTGTCGCCGGCCTGGCCGCAGCCTGGCTCATCAGCCGGCGCGAGGTGCAAAAGACGCCCCGAGCCTATCGTTCCTCCGCCACAGCGGCGTCCGACAAACCGTCCACATCGCTCGCCGAGGCGATGCGGAGCGGCCTCTTCCCGGAGGCGGCGCGGGCGTATTTCGCCCTTGGCCCCGATCAGACTCGCCGCCTGCTCTCCCCATCCGATTCGCTGGCGCTGGGGAACTGGCTCGAGCGGAGCAACCAGACCGAGGCTGCCCTCGTCGTGTATCGGCGGCATTTGCGGGATTATCCGGGCGGGCCCGGAGCGGCCGAGGCGCATCTGCGCGCGGGCTTGATTCAACTGGAGGTGTTCGGGCAACCGGTCCCGGCGTACCAGCATTTTCTCGATGCCCTCGAGTCGAATCCCTCGCCCGAGGTGGCCGAGCGTGCCCGAGCCGCTTTGCAGACGATCGCAGGACTCCAGAAGTACCCGCTGCGCGGTCTCACGCGACCCTCAAGCTAGTGTAGTGTCTCACAAATGGATGGTGCTTCGCCGCAAGGGGTTTTCGCCTCCCGCGAGGCGCGAGCGACGCGCATACCCGCAGCGGTCTGTAAGGAGTGAGCAACAAAGCGGGAAGCGAAAAGGACTGCGGCCCGGAGGGTTGCGCCGAAAACGGCCTGGGGCTTTGTTGCTCCTCGGTCGGGTAGCGCTGCGGCTACGCTCCCTCGTCGCGCCTCGCCCCAGGCCGTTTTGGGCGCAACGAAACACCAGCCATTTGTGAGACACTACACTAAACCTGGCTCATCGCCTCGATCGCCGGTTGACACGGCAGGGTGGGATCGGCTGCCAACCCGCGCAACGCCGACAGCGCGCCCTTCCAACAGAAGGAGAGCGGAGCCAGGAGCGCATCCTCGGCCGTTGCCGGCTCGGGCAGGCGGTTCTCGATGGCCAGGGCGCAGCCCAACGGAAGGATGGTGTCAAGCGCTGCGGCTCGAGCCTCTTCCTCGAGCTCGCCCCCGGCGAGCAATCGCGCCATTTTCAGTTTGCGCTCAGCCTGCTGTCTGTAACCCGCTGCCTTCAGACGATGGGCGTCGGGCAACGGCGGGGGCGGACTGTCAATAGGTGTCAAGCTAAGCCGTAGTGATTCAATAGGGACAAAACGCAAAGACGCCAAGGCGCAGAGGCGCGGAGAGAAAGGAAACCAAGCCGCAGCACCGGTCCCTATTCAGCGAGCGTCTGTC
>JAKLFY010000070.1 GCA_022710935.1 Verrucomicrobiota bacterium | reverse complement strand
CCTGTCCCCAGGCCCGCTCCGCGAAACACAGTCCTTGGTCAATCAAGCAGCGGGCAGGTGGAGTTTCCCTCCACCTGCCCACCACATCGTTGTGACCGGTTAATCCCGTCACCCCTTTCGTGTGTGCTCTTGCCTGCCAGTCGGCAGACAGGCGCCCGGCACCACCCGTAGCGCGCACGCGTCGTTCCAACTGCCTTGCTGGAACGACACCCCACCGTCCCACGGCTATGCGCCGCAGGCGCAATGGGGTCGAGGCTTCGCCTCGTCCTACTTGGGGCACTCTCGTCAGAGTGCGGCTTTTGAAGCACCGGCTTGACGCGAAGCCGGCACCGGATACCACTCCGGCCGCCACACTCCTTGCGCGGTTATTCCTGTCCTTCACGGCAGCAGTCACGTTGGCTGGACGCACAGGGGCGTCCACACTGGCCAGGCATGTCCAAGGCTCCCGCCCCGGCATGGTTTCCAGTCCCACCGTGGGACCGATTTCAGGGGGCAGAATACAGAAGCGCCCCCTTACCCACCCTGGTCGAGCTATTACCGACTCGGCTTACGTCTCTGCTGTCGTTCACTGGCAAGGGCTTGATGCCCCTCTCGTCGTTGAGCTGTTCGCGGTCTGCTTTTCTCGGCAGAACCCCGGAGGTTGTCGGCCTCCGGCTGATCGGTGTCGCCACCGCCAGACTCCCGACGCCAGCGCGCGTTAATCGAACCTGACGGGCCTTGCACCCGATTGGCTCCGTCTGTGCGGAGCTGTGGTCCGGTTCCCGCCGGGGGATTTGCCGTGCTCCTTGGGCACGGCGCACCCGCTTTGGACAAGACCGACCGGTGGCATTGCAGCCACCGGCGTGTCCCGCTCGCCCGCATTCTCTGCTTTGCATGGGATAGAATTCGGAGATTACTCCGCGGGTAAGGCGGGATTACTTCCGAAAGCCTCCCTCGAACGTGGCGGGCACCTCTCGGTGCACCACGCTCTACGGGACACTGACGCGACGGGTGGTAAGACCGTCCCCTCGAGCCGGCTGGTGAGGCCGGATTGGCGGGTGTCAGCGCCGATCACAACGACGTCCAGGACTGCGTTTGGCATCCTGACGTTTGCGGGAGAACAAAACCTCCCTCTGGTGGGATGCGTAGCACGTCCGGGCCGATGCCGGTAGCGGGAAAGTGGAGACGAGGTTTGATTTCGGGGCGAACGAAGCTCAGGCGTGCGCCATGCGGGCGGCGGGCACCTTGCAGCCCCGGAGGCAGACCAGGTAGACCGGGGGCACGTAGAGCACATCGC
This sequence comes from Verrucomicrobiota bacterium, assembly GCA_022710935.1. Taxonomy (GTDB): domain Bacteria; phylum Verrucomicrobiota; class Verrucomicrobiia; order Limisphaerales; family J093; genus MWFF01. Next base: position 31,376 of record JAKLFY010000070.1, on the reverse strand, counting down.
AGATGGCCGAGTCCGGTATGGCGTCGAGGTCAGCGCCCTGGCCGGCGGCGCTCGAAGCCCCGCCCACCCGAACCTCGCCGGTGTTGAACCAGTCAGCCCACTGCCGGCGACGGAAGACCCGGCTGCTGCCATCGTCCTCGATCAACGCGGTGCCGGCTCGCACCAGGGTGTTGCGGTGCTGCACGAGCATGACGGTCGTGATGGGCGAGCGGGCTGCTTTCAGGTAACGGCGCACGGTCCCGAAGGTCGTGGCGTCGATCAGGTTGTTCAGGTCTTCCATACGTCCTCCTTCACATTCAAGACAGGTAGCCGTGTTGCTGGAGCCAGTGCGTCAGGGCCTCGGCGACGATTTCCTGCTGGGTCCAGGGCCGCTGGCGCTTGAGCTTGCGGTCCACCGAGGCGAGCAAAAGGCCCGGCGGCACGATCCGTGGCACGCGGACGGTGAGCGAGACCAGACCGGCTTCAGCCTCCTTCTCGTCATCATCGCTGATGCGCAACCGCTGCTTCACACTCCGGGCCACACGGCGCGGTTCCTCGACGGCCGCTGGCTTGGCTGGCACGACGGTGCTGAGGACGGCATCCGCGGGCGGCTTGGGACTGCCGGCTTTGACGAAGTCCAATGCTGCGTCGGTGAGGCTACCCGTTTGCAGCGCGACGCTGAGTGTTCGGCGATTCATAAGCCGTTAGCTCCTGGAAAAGGCTCTTCAACTCCGTTGCCGCCGCTTCACCGCGCGGCCCCAATCTCCACACCACAGTCCCCTGGCCGGCGGCGTCGGCGTACGCCTGGCGCAACCGCAGGCCCGGCAGCGAAGGGATGCCCAGCGACTTCGCCGTTTCGAGCAACTCCTGGCTCAGCCGGTACTGCACCTGGAGCTTGTTGGGCACCAGCAGCGGGACGGGCGGGCCCTGCCGTATCTGCTGCGCCTGTCGGACCACGCGCAGGGCTTCGTGGACCGCGCGCAGGTCCAGCACCGACGGCCCGCACGGCAGCAACGCGGTGTCGGCGACCAAGAGGATGGCCCGCGTGACTTCCGACAAACCTGCCGGCCCGTCGATGACGACCCGCTCGAACTTGGCCGCGATCGGCGGCGCCTGCTCCAGGACGTCGTCGGGCGTTTGCAGGCGGAAGACCGGCAGTTGCGGCTCGGCTTCATGCAGCCACAACGACGACGAGCCCTGAACGTCGGCGTCCACCAATGCGACGCGCCTCCCCTCTTCGTGCCACGACACGGCCAAGTGGACGGCCAGCGTGGACTTGCCCACCCCTCCTTTCGAGTTGCTCAGCGCGATAACCATCACCTCCCTCCTTGGATGAAAACGCCCGCGGTCTCGATTCGCGGGCATGATGACTTCGTAGCATGAAAGCGGACATGTATGCAACCGGGCTTGTGTGCGGGCATGCGGTCCTGCTGGCTTGCACGTTTGCTGACAAGCCAGCATGTATGCGGACAAGTATGCGGATTCGGGGGCTACCCGCAGCCGGCGGGACGTGCTAAAAGTTGGGGAGTGGGATTTGAGACAGGTTTTACCGGGAACCGAGACAGGCGCCTACCGGGATTTGAGACATGTTTTACCGGGAACCGGGGCAGCCGCCTACTGGGAACCGAGACAGGTTTTACCGGGATTCGAGGCATAAAAATCGGCGTAAGTCCGCCCGCCGCCTCGCGATTTCCGACCATAACCTTAAACAGTGTTCTCAAACCTTAAACGAACAGCAACAGGGCGGGGGGTGTTGTTGATGGCCAGGGAGGCCCAGGAATCTTGGAAGCGAAGGAGCGCATCGAAGAGGATTCGATGCCACAGAAGACCAGCGATGGACGTGACGAACTGAACCTGGCGGAGTTTCCGCTCTGCGCCCTGGCGCACCGTCTGAGGCCGGACCAGAAGACCCTCCAGTTCGAGGACCGCGTCTGGGACGATCACCGGGGCGAGACCATCACGCGTCAGCTCACCATCACCGGATCGGACGCTTACGGTCTGCCCACCGCGCTCGATGATGAGGTTCTGCTCGGGCTGATCCAGCTTTCCCGCCTCAACCAGTTCGCCGAGCGCACGGTCCGCTTCACGCGCTACCAGTTGATCCAGTTGTTGGGCTGGCGCAACGAGAGCAAGAGCTACGAGCGGATCGAGGCGTCGCTCAATCGGTGGACGGGGGTCACGCTCTACTACCAGCGGGCGTGGTGGAACAAGGCCAAGCAATGCTGGGTGGACGAAAAGTTCCACGTCCTGGACAACGTGCGCCTGTTTCAGCGCGAGAATGGCGGCATGGCCGCGGACGACGAGGCCGGCAGTTCGGTGTTCGTCTGGAACGAGGTGATCTTTCGCAGCTTCCAGGCTGGCAACCTCAAAGGGCTCGATTTCGATTTCTTCCGCGAGCTGCAGAGCGCGATTGCGCGGCGGCTCTACCGGTTTCTGGACAAGCGATTCTTCCGGCGTGACCGCTGGGAATTCGATCTGAAGGAATTCGCATGCGAGCACGCGGGGCTGTCCCGGGCCTACGACAGCGCGAATCTCAAACGTAAACTGCGGGGCGGCATCAGCGAACTGGAAGAGCGCGGCTACCTGCGGGCGTTGTCGGAGCAGGAACGTTTCCTGAAAGTGCGCAGCGGGGAGTGGCGGGTGGTGTTCGAGAAGGCGAAAGGGGAGGCGCACGGTGAGGCGGCTCAACCGGGCGAACCGGCGGACGCACTCGTGGCGGCGCTTGTCGCGCGCGGGGTCTCCCCGTCCACGGCGCGAATCACGGTGAAGCAGTATCCGGCGACGCGCATCCAACCGCAGCTTGAAGTGTTCGATTACCTGGTGGCCCAGAAGGACCCGAAGGTGTCGCGCAATCCGCCGGGCTTCCTTTTGAGTGCGATCCGCGGCGAATACGCGCCACCGAAAGATTTCCTGGATCACGCCGCGCAGGAACAACGTCGGCGCGAAACCGAGGAGCGGCGCGCGCGTGAAGCCCGGCGTAAGGAACAACAACAAGCGGCGGCCCAGGCGAAGGAGGAGGCCCGGGATCGAGCCATCGCCCAATTCTGGCGCTCGCTCTCGGTCACCGAGCGGGAACGACTGGAGCAGGCGGCGTTAAGCCAAGCCACGTCGGCGCAGCACAAGATGCTGGCCCAAGGCGGCACGCTGGCGGCGGCCACGCGCAAGACGTTGCTCGATGCCTTCGCGTTGAAGTCGATGGGCGAGGGCAATTGAGTGAGGGGCGGCTCGTTTCGCGCGGCTGCGGATGCACCTGTCCGGGCGAACTCCTCCGCCCAGGCCACCGAATTGACGGAAGGAATTGGCCGTGAGCCGCAGGCCCCCGGACCTGCGGATGTTCGCTTTGCGCGGTCTGCCGCGACTGGAGAGGCGACGGGCAAGCGGTTGTTCGAGCGCAGATGCGCCTCGCCGCCCCCGAGGGCCGAACCAGAACTTGAATGCCCGATGCCAGATTGTCGCCACAGGGCCGCGTGAAACCAGCGCCTGGAATTTCCCGGCTGCACCCCTTGGTTAGCGATTCCAAACGTGGTATGACGCAGGCTGAAGGTCCATTCAGGGAGGTTCAACCAATGGAAGACACCATGCCTAAACAAAACGACAGACCCGTACACGAGGTCCGGATCGGCAGCGTCAAAGCCGCCATCTGGAGGAACGACACGGCCAACGGCGTGCGCTACAACGCCACCTTGAGCCGCATCTACAAGGACCGCGAAGACAACCAGTGGAAATCGACCGAATCGTTCGGACGCGATGATCTGCTGGTGCTCGCCAAAGTCGCCGACCTGACCCACACCTGGATCGTGCAGCAGGGCCAGGAGCGGGAAGAACCGGCAGCGTAGTGATGCTTCCGCGGTTTGCACGCAGGTTCACGGCCTTCGAGGATTGAGCCCTTAATCAATCCTCACCCTTCTCTGATCCGGCCCTCCACGAGGAAGCTCCCGCCGGCGAGCAGGCATTCACGACGCACCCTGTGCTCCGTGCAAGTCCAGCGCCCGAATCAAATCCGTGATCGCCTTTGCGGCCCGTTCGCCACCGGCACCCAACCGCCAAACCAGTGTCTGTTGCTGCGCGGCATCGGCGAAGGCCCGGTCAAACCGCAACCCACGCTTCTACGGCAGGCCTTCTGGTTTCAGCGTGACCTGTAATCTGCGGAGTCGCCGGTGCCGGCCGGGGAGCTTGTTGGGGCGATCGCCATTTGCGGCGCCCCGACCATATCACCACGACCGACTTGCAGGCTTTCCTCGGCGAGGAACACTGTCGCGCAGCCTTCCGACTCGCAAAAAGCAACGGTCTAAGCCTCAAAGCGCCTTCATGAATTGGCGCTGTCCAACCCGCCAACTCAAGGGCAAAAGCGTTGACAGGAGAGGCCGGTACTGTTAGGCGCTACGGCATCCGAATCGTCTCCATAACTGAATCGGGTTGACGTCCCAGCGCGACAGGCATACTCCCACTCGGCTTCGTTCGACAGACGGCACACATAATCGGCTGGGATCAGCCCGATTGCCCGATCCCGCTCCGTCAGTCCGGGGGTATATCCGGGGGTATGAACTCATCACCTTGAACCAACCGGAAGAACGCCATCGGATCGGTCATCGGCAGGAACACCCCATTCGTCCCCTCCGATTGTGGTCCTTCTTGCCAATCGGCGGGGCTCAGGCGTGTCGTCTTCTGCAAACGCACTTCGTCCATTGCCGGCCAGGAGAGGGTCATCCTTCCGCCAGCCATGACCGGCGGTGCGAGCGGTGCGTAGAGATGCTGCTGAAGTTCATACACGAGCAAGCCCTTGTCGCCGCCAGCCACCAAAGCGTGCTTTCCCATCAGCGCCACGTCTTCGGCGGGGGTCGTCCATGCGCCGGTCAGGCAGGTCGGTTTTGTGGGGTCGTTCACGCCGAGTACGGCTAGTCCCCCGCTCCCGCGGGCCAGCCAGGCGCGCCTCTGCGCCACTGCCACCTGAGCAGCTTGGGCAGAGATGCCCTGGGCGTTGAAGTGCACCCCATCCGCCGACCACCATTCAGGATGGTCCTTCACCAAGCCAAGGAGATCATTCACCGCAATCTTCTCCCGGCCCACGATCCCGTCGGCGATCTTGTTCCTGGCCTCAACGCGCTTCGCATCTTCCGCCATCACGTTCAGGTTGCCAGCCTGCCGCACGGGGGTGGTCGTCGCCCAGATCAGCTTGGCCTGTGCGGCGTGCTTGCGGATTGTGGCCACGAGTTCAGGGAAATGCTGCCGGTATTCCTCTTCGCTGTAGCCCCAGCCGTGCAGGCCGTTGTTGACATGGACCACGTCGAAGCGGCACTGACCGAGCACGAGCGCCACCTCGGCCAGCAACACCGGGTCACCGATGGACTTCGAGGTCATCAACCGGGCCACCGAGGCCTTGCCTTTCAACGCCTCCTCGACTTTCGGCCCGTAACCGCCCGTGATCGAATCGCCGATCAAGAGGACTCGCGGCAGTCTGGTTTCGTTGGCGTCGGGAATCCAGATGTTGCACCACTCGATGGCCTCCGGGGCGATGTGAGGGGGATCAGCGGCGGTCCCCACGTCGGCGCTGATTGCTGCGGCCAACGCGACGAAGTAACGAAAAGACCGTTTCATCTCCGCGGAACCGTACCCTGGGGCTCCGCGGTTTCATAGTCGAACCAGATGTTACCCTCCACGCGGAGACGATCATCCCGATCGAGGACGCGCAGATGGTGTTCGCGGCGTGTCGGCGTCCGGCCAAGGCTTTCTTGCACGTGGCCGACGCGGGCCACAACGACATCCAGTCACCAGGATCGAGCGGTCAGGGCAGGCGATCTCATATTAGGTGGGTGAGGAGGACGCTGCTCCGTACGAAGCGGATTCACGCGGACAGGAGTTTATCTCCGTAATGATGCTGGTGAAGCCGCGCGGAATCCTCAAGGACCCACGAGGACTCATCTCCAGCCCCCGAGTATCAAATCGAAGTATCAAATCACGACCGCCTGCTCGCCATAATCATGCATGGTGGAAGTGGAAGGAAGCAGGGCCCGGAGGTGGTCAAGGGTCACGGACCAGTGGCGGGGTCGCCGTGGGCGGCAGAAAGTCTCTCCAGTCGGTGCAGGAATCCCGCCATACGCGAGCGGCCGTTGTATCGGAACAGCGTCTCGACCAGGACGTGATGGATGCACCCACACTGTGCGGCGTATTGGAGAGCCAGCCAGCGATAGTACGTCTCCATGCTCTTCATGTTCTGGCGATAGATGATTCGCACCAACTCGCTGATCAGGGCGTCAGCCCGGTTGTCGAAGAATCGGTTGAGGTTCGCCGGCGGACCGCCGGGGATGGGCTGGTAACGCTGAACGAACACATACGCCCCCGGCAGCGAGCGCAGAAAGCGAAACCGTTCGACATCTTCCGCCAACGTGGTGTTGAACCCGTACATGCAGACGAACTCGACGTTATCCGAGTGGCACGGTTGCAGCAGAGCGTACCGTCGGCGCACCAGATCGAGGCGACGCGCGTCATTGAGACTGAAATAGTATGTGCGGCGAGTGAACGCCGCGTTGGTGCAGGGAATCCGGCGGAGCAAACCGGCCGCCTCGGGCGTGAGCCGCCGCAGATCGAGGGTCTGGTTGAAGTTGACCTGCAAACTGCGGCGGGCCATTTCCTCGAGCAATTCGAGGCCGTCGGGGTGAGCCAGCAGGTTGTCGTCGAGCAGGATCAGCTTCTTGCGCCCTTGCAGCAAACTGTCCAGATCGCTGACCCGGCGCGGCAGTCCCTCCTTCTTGGGCACGATGCAGAAGGGACAATGCATGGGACACCCGCGTGTCAGGAAACCGATGGCGCGGTCACCGAGCTCCGGGTACAGCGCGTAGTCTGAGGCCAGAGCCTCGATCTCCGGCGCCAGGCGCCGGTGGAGATCGACGCCCGAACCGCCCAGTTGGAGAGTGTCCCCGAACCGATCCCGCAGCACCCCGACTCGCTTCGCCGACGCCGTCGTGCTGAACACACAACTGGCCAGCACCGTCCCGGCCAGGGGAAGCGAACGCACGCCACGCGCCAGAACCACCCTCCGGCCTTGGGACTTGAAATGCCGGCTGAGCTTCATCAACGCCAGGTTCGGCAGAGTGCTGTCCGCGTCCACCAGCAACACGGTCGAGGGGGCCAGCCGGCGAACAGGGACCGGCCTTGGGCGTGGTTGGGCCTCGGGAATCGGGAGGCGTTGCCGGACCAAACGCGCCGGGAAACTGCGGCGAGCCGATGCCGAAAGGGTGACGACAAATTGCAGGTTGGGAAACCGCGCGCCCAGCATCCCGAGAAAACGCGCCAGCCCGCGGGCTTCGCACCAGGTATCCGCCGCGGCCAGCAACACCACTCCGGGCTGCAGGAGCGGGTTCGGGTCGAACGAGCGTTCCGTGGCGTCGTAAGCGTGCCGGGCGATGTCGAGAAGCACGACCGCCGGCGTCCGCCGCGCTGCAGGCGTGGCTTTCCAGCGCTCTTCCAACTCGCCGGGTCGAGTCAGGCTGTCGGCGACGTCCCAGCCGAGCCACTCTGACAGGTCCACAGTCAGCCGGACGAGCAAGGCGCGCGCGCGTCCCGCCCGATAACGGCTCTTCTGGCGAAGGCGCTGAAGAAAGGCCAGCGGATCCGTGACGCGCGCCCGGACATCGAACAATCCGGCACAACGCCTCACCCGCTGGTCCGGGTAAATGCCGAACTGGTCTGTGCCAGCGTGGGGCGTGACCCGACGACCATAGCCGATCAACAGCCGCCCGATGTGCGACCTGCCGAGTTCCGGACGGCTGTACGCCGCTCCAGATCTGGTTGATCGCATGGCGGCCCGTGCCAGGGGGGCAACATCACCGTCTGCCCCGAGCTGCCATCCCGACTGCCGGCGCACGGGGCGGTGGGGCGCCCGCTCTTGCGGGGCGTGGTAGATGAGCGTGTATTCCAGTCGCGCCGGACGCTCGGAACGCACGCCCAACGTTGTGCTGAGTTTGGCCGCCAACACGGGCGTTTGCCGCTGCCCCAGACTTGCCAGGGTCAAGCAACGCAAGAGCGCGTCCGACGCTTCACTCGCCGGCAACACCGTCCACCGGCGGATGGCGCCCCGTCCATTGCTGAAATCGTAGTCGGATGGCGCCACATGGCGCACGTTCTCCGCGCGGAGGAACTCGATGTGCATACCGAACACCGAAGAGGCGTGAGCTCAATAATTGAACAGACCCGCGAGGGAGTAGTTCTTTCCGGTGGCGCGGTTCAGTGCCTGGAGGACTTTCGACTGCGTGTTCGACGTGAGCCGCCTGCCTTTACACGCCCGGGAGACCATCTTGTGCGTCATCTCCACGGGCGACGTCGCCACGAGGTGGTGCGGTTTGAGGTTGTGCTCCCGCATGATGCGGGCGATCGGTTGTTCGCCCAGGTTACGTTCGATTTCAGCACTCATCGCAGTCCTCGATCAGCGAGTCTCTGGTCAGCGCGCGGTCCTTCCAGACGACGGCACGGGCCTCCTCTCTGCTCCCGAATTCAGCCTTGGCACCGCGCCGCGCCGCGGCGGCTCTTGACGAGGCGTCCAACGCCCCAAACCGCGGGCGAGGCCCATCGCAGACGAGCCAATGGCGTCCCTGGTTGGTCTGGGGCGGAGCGTTGCTACTCATCGCCTGGAAGATTGCACAGGTCGAGGCTCTGGCGCAATCTCCCACTGCATGGCGTTCTCCAAGCGCTACCGGGATTTCGTCGTTGAGCAACTGGAGCCGATCGCCCCGGTTACGTCCAAGCCCATGTTCGGTGGGGAATGAAATTGCCAACCCCAGCATGAGAACTCTCAAGCCATTTCAACGAACCGCCCGACTTGGTTTAATGTGCCCTTGGCTCGCCTGCGCCGTCTGGTCCATGGTCGCGGACGACGTTGATTGCCCCCTCAATGAACACGCATCTGTTCCACACGCTGGTCGAGACCGTGCACTGGCACAAGAGCCGCATCTGGAAGGCGCCCTACAACCTGGCCCAGGAGTTTCACGTTTGCGGCCTCGAATGGGACCCGGGAGTCCTGCGATTCACGGTCGATGGCGCGGTCGTCCGCGAGGAGCGCAACACGCATTGGCACCAGCCGCTGGCACTGTGCTTTGACAGCGAGACCTTCGCCGGCTGGTTTGGCCTGCCCAAGGACGACGCGCTGCCGGCCACGTTCAGCATCGACTACATGCGCACCTGGAAACGGGAAGGGCGAGAGCGCGCCGGAGAAGCCCCCGGTTCTGCGAGTCCACCGACCAACGGCTACCACGCGGTGGGTGTGGACGTGCGTCCCCTCGCGGCCAAGCCGCGGGGCACGGTCCAGGTCTGGGAATTGCCGTCGGAGGGTGGCTCGCCCGTCCGAGTCACGGTTCGACACTGAAACAAGTTCAAGAGTGTCATGCTGCCGAAGCAGCCGTAACCAAGGAGAAACCATGCAGGGCATGCAAATGAGTCCCATCACCCTCCTGATCGCGATCTTGGCGCTGGCGAAGAGCGCGGGGGCGGCGGAGCGCGATTATCGTTTCGACGGCCAGGTGTCGCGCGCGGTCCTCGACAACTACCTATCCCGAGCCGTGACATTCTCCGAGTTCCTCCACGGTAAGGGGGACGTGGCGGATAACCTCCGCTTCCTGACCAATACCGGCGCCAAATTCGTCGGACGCGCCATCTATCGCTGGGGCGGCGAGGACAAGCTGCCGGGGCTGCTGGAGACCGCCGCGCCGATCGCCGAGCAGGCGCACCGCGCCGATCCGGACTTGATCCTGCAGGCCGCCTGTTTCGAGATCGTCACCACCGCCGTCGGTCAGGTGCCGGTGCCGGAGTGGGTTTTCCGCGAGTTCGAACTGCCGGTTGAGCAGCGCAACTTCCGCTACGAGGCGATGCTCTACCCCAACGGTCGCCGCGTGGATCAGTGGAGCAAGGGCGGTTCGGTGCCCGACATCAGCCAGATCGAGACCCGGCTATGGTTCCTGTTTCTGGCGGGGGCGTACATGGACATCGGCGTGGAGGCCATCCATTTCGGTCAGGTCGAGATCATGGATGAGCGCGACAAGGACCACGTGCACTGGCGCGATCTGCTGGGGCGGGTGCGTGCCTACGCTGCCCGCCACGCCCGGCGGCATTTCGTCCTGTGCGACGCCCATGTGCCGGGGGGCGGTATTGTCCACGAGGGCCGGCTGCTCCTGGACTTTCATTCGTTTCCACTGCGGATTGTCGAGGTGCCGGGCAAGCCGCAGGAAGGCGTGCTGAGAGTGGGGCATTTGGACACGATCTACGGCCGGAGCGCGGGCGGTTTGACGCCCAGCGGCTGGAGTTGCGCGCACCTGCCTTACCTCGTCGAGCTGGACAACTATGGCGTCAGCGCCAAGCCGGGCCAATCAGGCACGCCGTATTTCACGTGGGGATACGACGAGATCAGTTGGTTTGCGCGTCAGCCGGAGCCGTATCGCAACGAATGGCTGCGTTACGCGTGGAGTTGGCTGCGCGATTACGACACCAACGGGTGGCTGCAAATGCCCGGCAGCCGCACGCTGCATGCGCCCGTCAAAGGCCAATGGTGGTATTGGGCCAACACGCCGAGCGCGGCCACGCCTGAGGGCTTCAATCAGGAGGAAACCATCAAAGCCATCTGGGCAAGGGATGCGGTCGAGCCCATCACCGTCGCCACCTACTACTTTGGCAATTACCACCCCGGTGATCGGCGCAACAGCAAGATGAAGGGGGCTGCGTGGTCGGAGTGGGAACTGGTCAAAGCGGCCAAGCCGCGGTTCCCCGGACACCAGCAACCCAAGGTGCCGCTATGGGGGTACCTCGACGAATCCGATCCCAAGGTCATGGCGCAGAAGATCGCGGCCGCGGCGGACCACGGGATCGATGCCTTCATCTTCGACTGGTACTACTACGACGACGGCCCGTTCCTGGATCGGCCCATCGACATCGGCTTTCTGCAGGCGACCAACAACCACCGCCTCAAATTCGCCTTCATGTGGGCCAACCACGATTGGCTGGAAATCCAGCCCTACAAACGGGGCACCCCGCAGAAGCTCCTGTTTCCCGGCAAGGTGACGCCGGCAACGTTCGCGCGGATTGGCGATCACCTCATCAAGAACTACTTCCCGCACCCGTCCTATTGGCGAATTGACGGACGCCCGTACTTCTCGTTCTACGACCTGACCAAGCTCCTGGACAGCTTCGGGAGCGTCGAGGCCACCCGTGAGGCCTTAGATCAGTTTCGTGCCCGTGCGCGGACGTCCGGGTTGGCAGGGCTGCATCTTAACGCGGTCGTCTGGGGCCAGCCAATCCTGCCGCAAGAGAAGAAGCCGGCCGATGCCGCCCAGTTGGTGCGGGATCTGGGCTTTGACTCCGTCACCTCCTACGTCTGGATTCACCATGTGCCGCTGCCCACGCAGGTAACGGACTACAACCTGGTGCGCGACGAGTATTTCAAGTACTGGGATCAGGCTGTGAAGCTGTTTGGCGTGCCCTATTTCCCGAACGTGAGCATGGGCTGGGACTCCAGTCCGCGCGCGGCGCAGGAGGACGAGTTTGGCGACTTCGGCTATCCGTTCACGAACACGATCGGGAACAACACGCCGGAGAACTTCTGCACGGCGTTGGAGAAGACGAAAGAACGGCTGCTCGCCCGGCCGGGTGCGCCGCGGATCCTCAACATCAATTGCTGGAACGAATGGACGGAAGGCAGCTACCTGGAGCCCGACACCGTTCACGGTTTCAAGTACCTGGAGGCGGTCCGGAGCGTGTTTGGGGTGAAGTAGAAGCTGGCGGGGATCGGGCGCATCAGATCCTCCAAAAACCAAGAGCTGCCCATGGCGGAGTCGCTGACTTCCGAGCCTCTTCCACACGGCTCACGGCCGAAACGGGCGCCGTCATAGAGCCGATGTCCATCGACGAGGCGTACCTGGACCTGTCCGCTCGCTGCCAAGCCGAGGACGCCGACGCCTCACTGCTCCTGTGCGCGCCCATGGCCCGCCAGTTGAAGGGGCGCATCCGGTCGGAACGTGGTTTGACAGCGACCATTGGCATCGCCTCAAACAAGCTGCTGGCCAAGATCGCCAGCGACTTCGAGAAGCCGGACGGGCTGACGGTGGTTTCCGAACGGGACAAGGTCCAGTTCCTGCGTCCGCTGCCGGCGCGCGCCCTGTTCGGGGTTGGCCGCGTCACCGAGCAGGTCCTCCTGGGAGCCGGCATCCGCTGTGGTGTTGGTGGGTCTATGCTTCGCGGCCGCAGGCATCTTTTGGATTGTCCCCTTATTACCGGAATGAAATCGCCCAACCAGCCGGCTGCACCGAACGCCGCGATCGCGTCTCGGTTGACAATCGGACATCATTGGCCCGGCGTGCCTGAGCCGGAGCGTTCGGCGGCTAATGTGGAGCTCCACATTAGCCGCGGAATTGCCGGCTTCCAATGCCGTGCGTGGCACGTCCTGGGCGGCAGCGACCCGATAAGTGCAAAACGCGTGGCGCAATCATTGGCGCCAGGCGTGTTGACTCAAGTCCTTCCGGGTGGGCGGATCGCTAGAAAAGTGTTGTCCGAATGCAACGGGAGCGGTCAGCATCCGCCGATCATGATCTCGCCCGTCGTCACGCGTCGTTCGTTTCTCAAGACCGCCACCGTATTCTCCATCGGCGCGCCACTGCTGACGGCATCCGGGGCGTCGTCGAGAGCCGGAGCTAAGAGACCGCTCATCGCGTATGTGGGGACTTTCAGTTCGCCGCTGCGCGATGTGCCGGCGACGCAGGTGGATTTGCCGCCCGGCAACGGCAAGGGGATCCACTTGTTTCGAGTGGACCGCGCCACGGGGGCCCTGAGGCCGATCGGCGTGCAGGAGATGGGGACCAGTCCGAGTTGTCTGGTCCTGAATGCCGCCGGAACCCGCCTCTATTCGGCAAACGAGACGGACCGGCAGGGTGAGCGGAAGGAAGGCACGGTGAGCGCATTCGCCGTCAACCAGACCGATGGCCAACTGAACCTGCTCGGCGCGGTCGGCTCCGGCGGGGCCGGCCCCACCTATGTGAGCGTGCATCCTTCGGGGAGGTTCGTTCTGGTGGCCAACTATTTTGGCGGTTCGGTGGCGGTGTTGCCGATTCGGCCCGATGGAAGCCTGGGGCCGGCAACGGACATCAAACAGGATGTTGGAAAGGTGGGGCCTGCGCGGGCCACCAACTCCCCGCTCGGGAGCTTTGCATTCAGCGGACACGACCACCCGCATGCGCACATGATCCAGGCGGACGCGGCGGGGCGTTTCGTGTTGCACGCCGACCTGGGGCTGGATCTCATCTTTGTGTGGAAGTTCGACGACCGCACGGGCCTACTGACCCCGAACGACCCGCCCGCGGTCGCGCTGCCGCCGGGCGACGGACCGCGGCATTTCCACTTCCATGCCAACGGGCGCTGGCTCTACTCCCTGCAGGAGGAAGGCTCAACCATCGTCCTCTTCGACTACGATGCGGCTCGAGGGCGCCTGACCGAGCGACAGACCATTTCGAGCCTGCCGCCCGGATACGCCGGCAGCAGTTTCGGATCCGAAATCCTGGGCTCCCGCGACGGGCGGTTTGTGTATGCGGGCAACCGCCTCCACGACAGCATCGCGATCTTCGCGGTCGGCAAGACGGGAGAGTTGACGTTCATCGGTGAGGAATGGACGCGCGGGAACTATCCGCGCAGCTTCAATTTCGATCCGACCGGAAGCTACCTCTATTCGTGCAATCAACGGGCCGACAACCTGACCGCGTTTCATGTGCATCGGAGGTCTGGACGGCTGGCGTTCACCGGCCACTACACACCTGTCGGCAATCCTTCGATCATCGTCTTCATCGATCTCGACATCAGCGTTCGCGAAAGCCAATGGGGAGAAGTGAAGTGTCAACTATTTAGATGCGACCCCATTGGCTCCCTGGGAAGAGCCTCGCCCATGCCCGCGTGCGCCTGAACGTCTCGGACCGGTTTCGACCGGCGTTATGGGGCGCGCCCGCTTCCGCGGACCATCGATCACCTCGTGGTGGCGCCCCTGGCCCGGCACCTTCTCGCCCATCCCGGGATTCGGGATGCGACGATCGAGGTCGATTGGCGGGGTGGTCGGGCTGTGTTCGAGAGCGCGCGCTGAGCGCTCAAGGCTGGCTCGCCGACGCCTTCTGCGCCTCGGCAAACAGCCCCGCCACGCCTTTCTGTCGCGCGTCGCCTTTCTCCGCGTAGACCTTCATCCGGCGGACCCAACCGTCGTACATCATCAGCGCGGTTTGCTCGTAAAACTCACTGAGGGCCGTGCGCCGCTTGGGCGTGATCGGACGGTAGTAGCCCGGCCCGGGTTCGAGTGCCGCCCGGAGCCGGTAATCCTCGAAGGCGCCAAGCGCCGCGGCCACAAACGCGCGCTCGTAGTCCGCGCCGGATGCGGAAGCCAGGGACTTCGCCATCGCGGAAAGCAGCGCGAAAGGTCGCTGGAGCGATGCCGGCAGTTCCGCGCGGGCCGGCGTCGGTGAACCCGGCGGCGGGACGAGAGGAGGGATGGCCGGATACACCACTGTCGACGGCTCGTGCAGCCAGCCGCCCGTGGTCGTGATTTCGAGATGGGCTTCTGTCGGCAGCGCGTCATAGCCGAGCACCACCGCCTCGGGCGACGCGACCTCGACGGGTTGTCCGTTGAGGCGAACCGAGCTAACGCGCGGCCCCCCGTTGCGGCAGGTGAGGAAGAGCCGCCTGTCGCCGAAACGGATGGGCTCCTTCTGGGTGTAACGGGTGATGCCGCCAGGCACACGCGGCCGCAGAATGAGGCGGTCACTGCGATAGTCGTAGTCGAACAACCCCCGGATCGTTGCGGCGGGAATGGCGTAGTTGTCGGCCGTGACCTTGATGCCGTTTCCATGCAGCCATTTCCCCTCGTCGTACCACGAGTTGTCGCTGTTCTCGCCGCGCTGCGACCATGGAGAGTCCATCCGGTAGTCCTTGGCCCATTTCATCGCGCGGACGGCGGAGCGGCGGACATCTTCGAACCTGCCGAGCCGGTAGTACATGAGGATGGCGCGCCCCTCGACTGTGGCCCACACGCCGCCGTTGACCCATTCGCCGAAGGCAAGAATGCCGTCGAGGCCCGGTCCGGTCCTGTGGCCCCAATTCCAGTACGTATCGTCGAGGCCCGGGGCGTTGACGAGCAGGAAATCGAACGGGCGGATATCGGGGAAGGCGGCGATCTGCCGGTAGATGCTCGCGGCGGTCTGGTCGTCGGCCACGCGCAGTCCCACGGCATCGGCGTTGACCGTGCCTTCGAGATAGTTGAATTGCTTCTGGCCCAGGACGCCGTGCAGGATGCCACCGGGTTCGACCGACTTGACGAAGTAGCCGGCGGGAGCGAGCAGGAGGGGCAGGGACCTTCGCGTGATCGTCTGGCGCCGCTCGTACTCCCCGAGCTTCTCGGTTTCACCCGCCAATCGGAGCAGCTCGACCATGCGGTCCAGGGCGGCCAGGTAGGTGATCGAAAGCCCCGCCAAATAGCCCTTGCCGAACGATCCGTCCGGCTGTTTGACGCCGCCGTAGCTGGGCGCGAGGAGGTTCGAGGCCGGGCCGACCAGGAACAAGTTGTTCTGGGGATCGCGGGTTCGTTCGATCGAGTCGCAGGCCCGCACCATCTTCGGGAGGTAGTGTGCGAGCGCCTGGCGGTTCCGGCTGGCCAGCAGGATCTCGGCCTGCATCACCACGCCGGCCGCCGTCGCTTCGTGGAACCAGTCGTGCCGGCTCACGTCGCCGTCCCCCTATTTGTACATGATGATGCCGGGCGCAGCACAGTCGCCCAGGCAGCCATCCGGAGCCACCAGCGTATGGCCCGGATAGTCGGGAGTGCTCCAGCCGCCCTGGCGCTTGCCGTCACCCTGGCTGCCCCAGAACAGGTCCCAGGACCGCTGCAGGGTCGAGAACCACGGTTCCGGGAGGAACGGCGTGGCCGCGTAGGAAAGTCCGTAACTGTTCTGAATCCACCAGCCACGCCAGCCGCCCGCCTCGACGAACGTATCCCACTCGGGCTGGTACAGCATCGTCAGGTTCGGAACAATCGGGTTGGGATGGAAGAAGGCGAATGACTCGTCGATCAGCCGCAGGAAATCGACATCGCCTTCCCCGGCGCAGAACCGGCCGTCATAAACCGCCGTGGCGGGAGTTGTCCGATGGGCCGGCGGTTCACCTGCAAACGCGCGCGGGATGGCAACTGCCAGCAGGAACGCCATCCCCAACCCCAGATTCGAGAGTAGCCTTGTACGCATGATTTGATGACCGGCAGAATGACCCGTTGCCGGATCTTTTCACGCCTTTT
This sequence comes from Verrucomicrobiota bacterium, assembly GCA_022710935.1. GTDB lineage: Bacteria > Verrucomicrobiota > Verrucomicrobiia > Limisphaerales > J093 > MWFF01. The sequence continues at coordinate 15,106 of JAKLFY010000070.1, read as the reverse complement.
CAGAGCTTTTCCACGCGGCCTCAACCCGGCCGGCACCTCCTACCGTCTGGAGGCGGAGTCTCGCTCAGCAAGTTGCGCCTTGCCGGCATCGGGCGCGGGTGGTCAGACTTTGCGCCATGTCCACACGCATGCCCAGACTCTCAAGCGGGCGCCACTCGTTCGGCCGCGAGGTTTCCAGGCTGGTGTCGCTGGCCCTTGCCGCGACCGCCGCGGCGGCGAATCCGGATAGTGGCGCCGGCATTGTCGACTTCCGGTACGCGCCGCCCGAATGGCAGACGGCGATCTGTCTGCCGGACGATCCGTGCAAGACGCTCGTCGATCGCAGCGGCGAGCTGCTGTACCACTACGGCCAGGGCGGACGCGAATTCGCCACCCGGATCGGTGTGGATCTCGGTGTCGGCGCAGCGTGGGAAAAGCAGGAACTGGCTTCGGCACGCGTCCCGCGGGTCCGAACCCATCGCGGGGTGGACGGGCTGAAGATCGTCGAAGAGGCCTTTGCCGTTACCGCCCGACTTGCGGCGCCGGAAGCCCCCACGAACGACCTCCGGCGCGTCGATGCCGGCGGCGGCGTGAACCGCAACTGGGCCGACCTGCCCGAGGGCGCGGACGCCTCGCTTGCGGACATCGCAGTGCATATGGCAGGCAGCATCCGGTACGAGTTGGCGGTGCCGCCGGGCGCCTCGAGACGCGTTGCCCTGGCCCTGTGCGAAGGCTGGTGGAGTGAACCCGGAAAACGCGTGCAGGTCTTGCGGGTCGAAGGGGCCGCCGACCGGACGGTGGACACCGTGGCGGACATTGGCAAGAACCAGGCGCGTGCTTACTGGTTCGATGCGCGCGATGCGAACGCCGACAGCCGCATCGACATCGCGATCGACGCCGCCTCGGAGGCCGGGGACAAGAACACGATTCTGAATGGCCTTTGGGTCTTTCCAGCCCAGGCCAAGGTCGACACCGCCGCGCTTCTCGCAGGCGCGCTCAACGGTGCGGCGCTGACCCGGATGAACCTCGCCAGTCCCGGCGGACCGCCGCGGAACGACCTGATCCTGGTGCAGGTGCGGAACCTCGGCGTCGAGGCGCGCACACTCGAACCGCGTCTGGTCGTCGAGACCACGTTGCCATTCTCTTTCCAGCCCGACGCGCAACGGATCCGGATCAACGATCACGAAACCGTGACGTCCTCGCTGTCCATGACCGGTCTGGCCTCGGACAAGGCGGTGCGGCGCGAGATCCAGCTCGAACCGCTCGCGGTTCCCGCCGGCGGGGAAGCGATGTTCTTTGTGCTGTGCAGTGGGGGCGGCACGATCGTAATCGAGCCGCGCACGGTTGCCCAGGCCAGGCGCTGCCTCGAGGAGTCGACCGCCTACTGGGAGAAAGCGCCTGTGCCGTTCGGGCGGGTGCAGGTGCCGTCCCCGGCGATCCAGGACCTGGTGGATGCCTCGATCCGCAACATTTGGCAGGCCCGGGAGATCAAGCAGGGGCTGCCGGTGTTCCAGGTCGGCCCGACGTGCTACCGGGGTTTGTGGCTGGTGGACGGCGCATTCCTGCTCGAAGCCGTCACGATGCTGGGGGCCGGCCGCGAAGCCCGCAGCGGCATCGCCTACACACTCAGCCAGCAAAAGCCCTCCGGCGCGTTCGAAGTCCTCAGCCCGCACTATTTCAAGGAGAACGGGATCGTGCTCTGGACCTGCGCTCGGCACGCCGCGTTGACCCAGGACAAGGCCTGGCTCGAGTCGGTCTGGCCCAAGCTCGAAGGGGCGGCACGCTATATCCAGGAACTGCGGCGGCGCAGCCGCGAGAACGACACCCCCCTGGACGACGGCCTCAATCCGCCCGGCGAAATCGACGGCGGTCTGTCGGGTGCCGCGACCGGGTTCAAGCGGCCCGAGTTCTCGAATGCGCACTGGAACCTGCTCGGCCTGCGAGCCTTCATCCGGGCGGCCCACTGGTTGGGCAAAACCGACGACGCCGCCCGTTGGCAACGAGAGTACGACGATTTCCACGCCACCTTCCGGAAGGCGTCCGGGCGGGACCTGATTCGGGACAGCCAGGGCAACGCCTACGTGCCGATCTTCATGGCCAATGCCGGTCCGGAACTGCCCCAGCGCGGCCAGTGGACCTTCTGCCACGCGGTCTGCCCGGGGCAGGTCTTTGCGCCGGACGATCCGCTGGTGGCAAGCACGCTGGCCATGCTCGAGGCGACGGAGCGTCAAGGGATGGTGTACGGCACCGGTTGGGACCCGACCGGCATCTGGAACTACTTTGCGTCGTTCTATGGCCATGCGTGGTTGTGGCAGGGCAACGGACCCAAGGCAGCCGAGGTCCTGCACGCCTTCGCGAACCACGCGGCGCCCACCGGCGTTTGGCGTGAGGAGCAGTCGCTGCGCGGCGAGACGTTCCGGAAGGTGGGCGACATGCCGCACAATTGGGCGAGCGCGGAATTCATCCGGTTGGTCATTCACCTGTTGGCTTTGGATCGCGGCGACGAACTCCACCTCCTCGAAGGCCTTCCGCGCGCCTGGACCGGGCCCGGCATGACCACCCGGCTCGAGGGCATCGCGACGCCGTTCGGTCCACTCGATCTCACGGTTCAGGCGGACACCCAGGGCCAGACCGCCACGGTCACGGTCAAGCCCCTTGCCGCCAACTGCCGGGCCGTGGTCGTGCACCTGCCCGACGGCTCCACGCGGCGACTCGAGCCAACCCAGGGAGGGAACCTCACGTTCCGCACCGCTCTGTGACCTGTGTGGACTCATCCCGCGATGCGGGACGGCTACGGAACGGCGGTTCATGGGGAGCGGGATGCCGGGATCACGTGGACACCCATCGTCGACCAGGAACCCAATGACGCCGACCTCTGCATCGATCCGTCCGGACGCGTCGGCATCGGCGTCCTTGGCTATTCCGCCGCCGGCACCGTCCGCCCGGACACCTGGCATCGGCTGGCCTTCGTGGCCGACTTCGCCCTTGGCACCGCGCGATGGTATGTCGATGGCCGCCTGGTCTTCACCGGAAGCGCAGCCCTGGACGGAGGCCATTCCCTCTACTCGAACGTCGATCCCGACCTGGACCTCCTCCTTTTCAACGAAGGCGACACGGCCGGCGTACACACCCATTCGTTCTATCGGATCGTCGCGCGGTAGCGCGCATTTCTCACCAGTCTTGCTCAACGCGAAGACGGTGGCGATGGCGATGGCGCAGGCCGGCAGCGTCTTGTCAATTTCCGACAGCCGTTTGAGAATCGCCGCGTTGGCCGCCAGTTGCTCTCGCATCTGCATAAAGGCTCGCACCACAAACACGCTCATCGCCACGGCTTCGGGACTGTTCAACGCGGTTGCTGCCATGATGGCACCGTTCGCGCTCTTATCGCCGAGGATGCCGTTGAAAAGGAGATAAACGCCGACCCCGCGGCACGCGCCAAGGAAGGCTGTGTTTGGCACGCGCTCGAGCGGCAGCGGTTTGGCGGTCTCGCTGAAGAAGACGTGACGCGCAAGCTCAGCGAAGCAAACGCTGTCACGAATCTTGCTGTGTTCGTCGACCAGCGTGATCGTCGGAGCTGGGCGCGCACGAGGATGCTATAACCTCGGTTGCGACTTTGCCGCGCTGCGTGAACCATGCCTTCAGCTCTTTCTTCCTCCAGATGCGGTGCGGGCAATCGTGAGGTTTGCGCTTGTTGGAGGGTCGGAGATGACGGCAGACTCCCGTCCCAATTCTATGTCTCACTCAGAGGCGGTGGATCGGACGGGGGCTGCGGCGTCGCGGCGGTTGATGTCTGTCGATGCCCTGCGGGGCTTTGACATGTTTTGGATCCTCGGGGCCGACGGCCTCGTCCGCGGCCTGGACGGGATTCGCCAATCCGGTCTGACAGGCTTTCTCGGCAGGCAACTGACGCACAAAGACTGGGACGGGTTCGCCTTCTATGACCTGATCTTCCCGCTGTTCGTGTTCATCGTCGGGATGTCCCTGGTGTTCTCGCTCAGCCGGACCATCGCCGAGCAGGGGCGAGCGACCGCGCTCAGGCGGGTCCTGCGCCGCAGCGCGCTGCTCTTCGTCCTGGGCATCTTCTATTCGGGCGGCTTCAGCAACGAATGGCCGGACATCCGGTTGCTGGGCGTCTTGCAGCGGTTGGCGTTGTGCTATCTGTTCGCCAGCCTCGCGTTCTGTTTTCTACGCACCCGCGGCCTTGTCGTGGTGTGCGCCAGTCTTCTGGTCGGGTATTGGGCGCTGATGACCTTTGTGCCCGTGCCCGGTGTGGGGGCCGGGAGCTTTGCCAAAGGGGCCAACCTCGCCAACTACCTCGATTCCCAGTGGCTCCCCGGCAAGAAGTACGACGGCGCCTGGGATCCGGAAGGCCTGTTGAGCACGCTGCCGGCCGTCGGCACCTGTCTGCTCGGCGTGTTCGCCGGGCTCTGGCTGAAGCGCGACGATGTGTCTGGGGGGCGCAAAGTGGGTTTGCTGCTGGTGGCGGGGGCGTCGAGCGTCGTGTTGGGTTTCCTTTGGGGCATGCAATTCCCCGTCATCAAGAAGATCTGGACCTCCTCGTTTGTGTTGGTGGCGGGGGGTTACAGCGCGCTTCTGCTTGCGGTCTTTTACCAGGTGGTCGAGGTGTGGCGGTGGCAGCGCTGGGCCCAGCCGTTTGTCTGGATCGGCCTCAACCCGATCACGGCCTACCTCGCCAGTAACATCATCGGCTTCCGCCGGCTCGCAACGCGGTTGGCGGGAGGCGATGTGAAGAACTTCTTCAATGCGGTGGTCGCCCCCGGCTTTGGCGAGCTCATGATCTCAATCGTGGGATTGGGTCTCGCGTTTCTCCTCTGCTGGTTTCTGCATCGGAGAAAGATCTACCTCCGCCTCTGATCGACTTCTATTTCCCGGGGCGCCGTGCCGGCGTGACCCAGCCCTTGTGCCAATCGAGGCTCCAGAGCCGTTCGAGCCTCACCGAGTCCGCATGGCCGTCGACATAGGAGAGATTGATGGCTCCGGGCAGGTCGTTCTTGGGGTTGAATTGCTGGTTCTTGGGCCACGGGGGCGCGCCGCCATGCCGGGGCAGGGTCAGGCGGACCATCGCGCCGGCGTAATCGTCGCCCGTGTAGAGATTGCGCGCCGGGGGATCGCTCGGCTGGGGCCAGGTGTCGATCCAGTTGCTGTCGGCAATCACCGGGGTGGTGGAGGGCGACGGGCAATCCGTTTCATTTCGATACTTCTTGGGCTTGTACTCGGCCGTGCTGAAAAACGGATCGTCGTCCCCATAGAACCAGCCGTTGAACGCATAGCTCCCCTCGTAATCGATGCCCTTGGAGCCCGTCCAGAGCCAGGTCTGGTTCAGCGACCCGCTGCTGGGATGGCGGCGCTTGGCCTTCGTGGGGGCCGACGGGGCCGCCGGGCAGATGCGGGCCGCGTTGATGCCGCCGTAATTGGTGGCCAGGACTGTGACCCACAGGGCGTTGTCCATCGTCGCCGTGGCCGTGCCATTGTAGGGCACAGGCGCATTGAAGTCGTTCAGGTACATGAACGTCGCGAGCACCAGCGTCTTCGTGTTGTTCAGGCAATGGATCTGATGGCTCTTCGATTTGGCCTTGGCCAAGGCCGGCAGAAGCATGCCCGCCAGAATGGCGATAATGGCAATGACAACCAGCAACTCGATGAGCGTGAATCCCGAACGACGACGCCCCAAGTGTAGGAATTTCTTCATAGGCCGAGCGTCATTCTGACACGTCCGCCGGATTGGTCAAGGCCTGGACTCGATGCGCTCTTGAGGACGGTGGATCGGGTCGTTGTCGGTGTTCTCTCGCCCGGTGAGGGCACCGGGCCCACAACGGATGTAGACTCCCGCTGCAGGCCGCGTGGCCTGCCTGCGCCGCAAAGCGCAGCGGCGCGGCAGGCAGGCAGGCCCCACGCGGCGCAAACCCGATTCCCACCGCCAACCTCCAGAGACACTGTCTTCAAGCCCCCGCAGCAGATTGTCGGTCGCGCCCGCGGCGCTTCGATTCCACCCGCAACGCCTCCGCATTGGCAACCACCTTCCCGATCGCCCGGGCGACTTCGCCAATCCGATCCGCGCCGGAGAGCAGCACGTTCTGCGGTATCCAGACAGCATCCCGGCACACCTGTTCGCACACCGGACAGCAGGTTTGGGCGTACTCGGACGCGCGGTCGGCGAGTGGAGCGCGTATGCCGTGAAGCGGTTCTCGGGAGGGGTTGCGGAACACGCCGTTGGCGTAGAGCGGACGGTACCAGCCGCCGGAGGCCGGCACGCCCTCCGCGATCAGCGCCTCGACGAACAGGTCGCGGCTCACACCGAGCGCGGATTCGTCGAGCCGGAGGATGTACATGTGATAGCTGCGCCGCGTCATCTGGGGCGCCGGGGCCAGCAGCCGGATCCCTGCAAGCCCGGCCAACTCGCGATCGAGGATGGACGCGGCGGCTTGGCGACGACGAATCTGCGCCTCGAGTCGCGTCAACTGCGCGATCAAAATGGCGGCTTGAAACTCCGTCAGCCGCAAGTTGCTGCCGAGGTAATCGTGGTCGTACCACGCCGCGTCCTTGCGCCTCCCGCAATGGGTGTAGCTGCGGCACAAGTCCGCCAACTCCTCGTCGTCTGTGACCAGAATCCCCCCCTCCCCGGCCGTGATGTTCTTCGAGACCTGAAAACTGAACGTGCCGCACTGGCCAAGCACCCCGGCGCCGCGCCCCTTCCACTGGCTGCCCCAGGCGTGCGCCGCGTCCTCGAGCACGCGCAACCCCTGCGCCCGCGCCACCGCGTTGATCGTCTCGATGTCGGCAATGCACCCCCCGACATGGACCGGGATGATCGCCCGTGTGCGCGGCGTGATCTTGCGAGCGACATCCGCCGGATCCAGACAGAGCGTGTCGGGCCGGATGTCGGCGAACACAGGGATGGCTCCGACCGTGACGACCGCGCTCGCGGTGGCGACAAACGAATACGGGGGCACGATCACCTCGTCGCCCGGCAACACCCCGAGGGCCTTCAGCCCCATCTCGATGGCCGTCGTACCATTAGTGCAGGTCACCGCATAACGAGATCCCTGAAAAGCGGCGAACTCCGACTCGAACTGGCGAACCCGCTCGCCGAACCACCATTTCCCGCATTCGAGCACGCCGCTCAGCAGGCGCCGCTCCGTGTCGTCGAACACCGGCCAGGGCGGCCAGGACCCGGCGCAAACAGGCGTTCCGCCGCGCAACGCGAGAGGGTTTGAGGCATTCTTCATGGGTATTCGCTCCAGCTTCCCCAGCCGGCTACTTCATAAGTCTTCGCGGCGTTTCATATGAGCCCGCATTTCAGGCGAAATGTGACGGTGACCGGTCAGATGACATCAAAAGTTGGTGAGAAATGCGGGCTAAAGCCACCCGGTGCAGGTGCAGAGTGCGCAAATCGGCTTTGGAATGACCCTGCGCCATGACTTCCTCTTACCTCGCCCGGCTGGCGCTTTCAACCGGGAAACAGCGAAAGACGAGAAGGAACGGCACCATGAGGATGAGGCAGCTCGAAGACCCTGCCAGCCAGACCTTGCCCCAGAGCGTCACGGGTTTCGAGAGCGCACTCAGCAGAACCGTCTCCGTCTTGCCGCTTGCGGCATAGGGTCCAGCGGTCCGATCGAGAATCTCGACCGCGGCGTTCCACTGGGCCGCATCCGATTCGCGCCGCTGGATCTTGACGATTCTCCCATACACTGGGCCGTCCGTTCTCTCCCATTTCGCGAAGCTGCCTTCAGTCCAACGGGTGGGGTCCGAGAGTACTCTGTGCCTGGCCGGCTCCGCGTTCGGGAAGCTGAACTGCTGGACCGTCCAACCGGCGATGATCGATCCGACAAAGAAGCCGAGCCCGAGCGTGACGAGCGAGATGAACCCTTGCGCCCTGGTGCGGATCGCCTCGGGCGCCTCCTGATCGACGTAAATGTAGGCCAGCACGAAGAAGAACACGTAACAGATGCCGTGCAGTGCCACGCCCAAGTAAAGCGACCAGGGGCCGGCTCCTTCGTAACCGAGATGAAACAGGCCATACCGAGTCGCCCAACCTAACAGAGCCAGGGCGAAGACCCACTTCACTCCGAGGCGTCCGAGAACGAACGGCATGAGCAGCATGAAAACGATTTGCGAGGCCTGCCCGATGGTCATCGTGCCCACGACATTGGCCACTCCCATGTCCTGCAGAAACATTGTGGCGAATCCCCAATACAGCGTCAGTGGAATGCAGAAAAGGAAGGCCGTGATCACAAACACGGCGAACGAAGGTTCCCTCAGCATTCGCAACGCGTCCAACCCCAGCACCTCACGTGCCGTCGCCCGCCGCCCGGCCGCCTTGGGCGGGGTGTGAGGCAGCGTCAGGGCATACGCAGCCATGATCAGAGACACCCCGGCGGCGAGCTGGAACGAGATGGGCGTGGTCATGGCCCTGGTCTGGAACAGATTGAGCAGTTGGCCCGCGGCGATCCAGCCGATGGTTCCGAGCAGGGCAATGTGCGGGAACTGCTTGCCGGGGTTGCTCATCTGCTTCATGGCCAGCGTGTTCGCCAGCGCGACGGTGGGCATGAAGCAGAGCGTGTGTCCGATTAACAGCGGATAAAAGACCTCGAACTTCGCAGCCCGCGACACCGCGAACATGAAGCCAGCCCCGACCAGGTGCAGGCACGCCATCACACGCTCCGCTGCAAAGAAGCGATCGGCGACCATGCCGATCACGAACGGCGAAATCATGGCCGCCACAGCGGTCGCATTGTACACCCAGCCGATTTGCCTCGGGCTGAACGCCAGCACATCGCGCAGATAGGGCCCCATCGTCACATACCACGCGCTCCAGATGAAGAACTGGAGGAACATCATGGCTGAGAGTCGGACGCGCAGGGCTGGCGGCATGCGCCGGTTATGAAGAACCCGTGCCTCAAGGTCAAGGAGCCCGCGCGCAGTGCATCTGTCGTTTGTCGGTTGGAATGGAGTTTGCGCCGCGTGGGGGCACGCGGCCTACACCCGAGAGTATACATCAGGTGTAGGCCCGGTGCCCTCACCGGGCGACAGAACCCCGACAACAAACAGATGCACCGGCCCGCGCGCGTTCGAGGTTTTTCCACGTGACCCGTGCCCTCCGGCATGGCATAAGGCCCGCATGGCCAGGTTCGCCGCTGGGACAGCTCGGGCGGTGCCAATCACTGGGCCAGTGCTCACGCAATAACTGAGAGTCTATGCAACACGCAATCGAGTCGTTCCAGAAGACGTTCGGCCGCGCCCCCGTCACCACCGTCATCGCCCCCGGCCGCGTCGAGTTGTTGGGCAATCACACCGACTACAACCAGGGCCTCATCATGGCGCTGGCCATCGACAAGACCATCGCCATGGCAGCCGCGCCCCGCGCCGACAACAGAATCGAGGTCGTGTCCACCGCCTTCCCCGAAGTGGCGCGCTTCTCCCTGGACCGCATCGAGCAGGACCCCGCCGTCCCGTGGGCCAACTACGTCAAAGGCCTGCTCCTCCAGTTGCAGCAGCGCGGCGTCCGGCTCGGCGGGTTCAACGCCGCCCTCCACAGCACCATCCCTCTGGGCGCCGGCCTCAGCAGTTCCGCGGCGCTCCTGGTCGCCACCGCCCTCACCGTGCGCAAACTCTACCCCTACACTCTGACCGAGAGCGGCTCAGGCGCGCCGCCCGCGTGCGGGACCGGAGGCCAGATCCCCCCGCTGAACCATGCCGAGAAGATGATTCTCGCCAAGACGTGCCAGGCTGCCGAAAACAAGTTTGTCGGCGTCAATTGCGGCCTGCTCGATCATATCTCCTCCCTCTACGGGCGCGCCCACCAGGTCATCCTCATCGATTGCCTGCATCTGACAGTGGACTGGTCGCCCATGGAAGGGGATGTCGCGATCGTGGTGTGCCACTCGGGAGTCAAACACGCGCTGGTCGGCGGCGAGTACAACGACCGGCGCCGGCATTGCGAGGCGGCGGCGCAGAAGCTGGGCGTGCCCTCGCTGCGCTTCGCCACGGCCCAAACCCTCGAAGCCGGCCGGGCCAAACTCGGCGACCGCGATTACGGCTGCGCCCGCCATGTCGTCGGCGAAAACCAGAGAGTCAGCGAAGGAGCCGATCTGCTGCGCGCGGGGAAACTCGAAGCCTTCGGACGGTTTCTCTACGACAGCCACCAAAGTTCCCGCGAGTTCTTTCTGAACAGTTGCCCTGAATTGGACACCCTGGTCGAGCTGGCGCGCCAACACCCCGGGTGCCTGGGCGCACGCCTCACCGGCGGCGGCTTCGGCGGCGCCACCCTCAACCTTGTCCGCACCGCCCAAGTCGAGTCCTTCCGCGCCGAGGTTGCCGACGGCTATCGCAAACAGTACAACCGGCCCCTCGAATCGTGGGTCTGCCAGGTGGTCGACGGCGCCGCGTGATCTTCCCGTGAACCTGCACTGGGAGCGCCGGCATCCTTGCCAGCGAGAAGAATGGTGCAGAACCGACACGCCGGCAGGGATGCCGGCGCTCCCGGGTTCATGTGCCCTGGGCATGTCCCGCAGGACAGCTTCGCTCTCCATGAACCGTGGTTGCGTAGCCGTCCCGCAGTGCGGGATCAGACGGCGCCATCTCGCTCCGTCGAAGGCAGGAATCAGCGCCGACTTACGTCGGCGGCTACAGACCGGTTCATGGTCCCCGTGCGCATTAAACTGTTGAATGTCAACACTCTCCATGAACCTCGACAGAAAAGGCGGCGCTGAAGCACCGCACTGGATTTCTCACCAACTGAAGGAATAGTCTGAAATCCGGGTTCCTGCTCACTGAGCCGTCTTAACAGGAACAGTCCGCCAGGCGCGTCCCCGCGCTCCTCACGGCCGCAAAGCGATCGTGTAACGGTAATTCACCGCAGTGGCCCAGTCTTTGGGGTCGGGTTCCTGACCGTACGTCGTGATGTGCAGGATCAGGTCGCGCGTGACACGGTCCTCGATCAGCGGGAAGTTGGAAAACTGGATGTCCCCCTGACCCACTTGCCGGTCGTCAATGGCCGTCACCGTGGCCCGCTTCAGGGCGGCCTTCTCCTCGTCCACCTCCGCAATCACCAGTGGGTGACGCGGTGAATTGCCCGAGGGCGCCTCGGCGCTGATGTTGCCGATCCAGTACAACTTGCCCGTGCCGCTGTGACGAAGCATGCGGTGAAACGACGATGGCGAGTAAAAGGCCGAACCGTCGTCGTACTTCCACTCGGCCGGCACACCAAGCGTCCGCCCGCCGTCACTCGACAGGCTGTGGAACTTGCGTCCGGGCGTCTTCGCCACCGTGCCGTCCCAGCCGTGCGTCGAGCCGCGCCAGACCACCAGGACCCGCCCGTCCCGCAGCTCGGCGAGTTCCGGCTCCATGAGCCCGCGCGCGGAGACTTCAGGCGAAATCTCGGCCCGCCCGCCGGGCGTCCACGCGTGCTTCCTCGATTCCGGATTCCACGCGCCCAGGAAACAGATCGAGCCCATCCGCCAGGGCCTCGAATCGTTGCGCGGATCGCCCGGCGCATTCGCATGCGCAAGGCAGACCAGCAGCGTTCCATCCGACCGGCGCAGGATGTTGCTGCCCGGATACCCTTCGTTGCGGCCGAGAAACCCCGCCTTGAGCGGCTCGTCCGGATCGAACGCATCGCCCGCCTCGTAACGCAGGGGAGTGGGCTCGCTCCAGGTGCGGCCGCGATCGGCAGAGGTGCGAATGTGGGTGACATTGTGATAGACACCCCGGACCTCGATCTGCCGCAGCCACAACTGGACCAACAGGCCCGAAACCGGATCATACACACTCGAGCCTTCACCTTCCCAGACGCCCACGCCGCGGTAATCGACCTTGTTCGACGGCTGGACCGGCACGAACCCCGACCATGTCCGGCCATTGTCCTCGGACCACCGGGACCGGATCTCCTCGCCCACATCCGACTCGCGCTCGATCCCCCGGACCTCGCGCATCTCGTGCCCGGCGCCCACATACTGCACGCTCACCCAGGGCGCAACCCGCGGCGCGGGCGATTCGAGGTACAGCTCTTTCTTCACGAGCGCGATGGGCATGTTGGCTTTCCACGGCGCGCGCGACGCCTCGGTGTCCGAAACGCGGAGAACTCGGCGAATCGCATCGAGCAAGCGCCCCTCCGAGCCGGGCGCCACCCACGACCAGTCGATCAGGTTCCCGTCCCCCTCGGCAATGTGACGCTCGGTCGGAATGTACCCGGTCGCTCCTTCGCCGTAGCCTGCGACCAGCACGAAGCTCTCGGGCCGCATCCGCTGCGCCGCGAGCTGGAACTCGATATACGTCTCGCCCGGCAAGACCAGCCACTGGGCCGCCCCCAGGTCCAGGCAGGGGATCTCGATCCGATGCCCCGCGTCCGCGCGTTGACGCCAGCTCCAGCCCATGGCCGCGAGACACTGGTGAAAGGGCTTGGGTTCGGACGTGATTCTCTCCGCAAGATCCTTCACCGTGAAGCCCGGCCCGTCGCGCGGTTCGAGCCGGACCCGCTCGACGCGGAAGGCGGCTTCCCCGAGCGGAACGCGCCGGGTGGCGGTCCAGGCCTTCGCCATGGCTTGCCTCAAACGTTCGGCCAGCACGGGGCGGTTGGTGACCGCGCCGTCGTTGTACTTGCCGGCCGTCAGGTTGCCGCCGCACCCGGTGAGGTAGATCTGCCTGACCGCCGGCATTTCGTGCTGGCGCAGGCGGCGAGCCAGTCCCGGAAAATCCGCCGAGACATCCCCCTGGCCATAATAACTCATCGGATGCACCGCGTAGGCGCTCACGGCAACAACCGGCGTCTCGCCATCCCAGAAACTCAGGGTCTTGAGCCAGGGATCGCTCAGGTTCTCAGGCGCCGCCCGGGCCGCCGCATCCCGCGTGCTGCTCGTCCGATCGAACCGCACCGAGCCGTCGGGCGCCAGGTAGCGGCGATTCGACGCGACGCCTTCCACCTGCGCAGCACCCAACCCGAGATGCGTCACGCGCCGCGTCCGCGACAGCGACTCGCGCAGGGCCTGAGCCACGCGCTGAACCGCAACCTCGTGAAACGCCGGATCGCATACGGTCCCTTGCGCTCCACGCTCGCGCAGGATGCGCTCCGCCCCCAGGTCCGCCACAGGCGCGTCGTGCTGGTGCACCGTGCACACCATGACCCGCTCCGGTTCGGTCCCCGCCGTCTCCCCCAACACCCGCTGCCACCGCTCGAACGCGTCGTTGCGGATCTCGCACCAGTCCAGGGCAACAAACACCACCGGTTTGTCGAGACCTTGCAGAACCAACCCGTGCGCTTCGAGAGGATCGGCAACGCTCCGCGAAAGCCATGCGCCCCCCATCATCCCGTGCCCCATCGGCACGGTCACGTCGGCCGAAAACAGGCCCAGGCGCAACTCCGGTTCAGCGCCCGCCGCCAGGCAAAGGCCCGCCGCGGCGATTGTTGCGGCACGCACTGTCTTCACAACGAACCGCTCGAGCACTTCGATGATGTTCGTCACCCACAAGACCGTACGGAACGAGGTGCGCGCCGTTGTGACGGCGCCCGAGGATTGAACAGGGCCAGGGTCCACTGGCGTCAGACCTTGCCGGGACCTCGCCATCCGGACAAGCCGGAATAAGAGGGCCTCTGCCGCGGCCGCGCCAATTCATGAAGGCGAAAAGGGTGGAGGGGGGACGGCTCGTCCCGTCCCCCAACCATCTCACACAAATACACCATGTCATCCGGGTGCGTCCCGAGGCTCACACCCTCGAACTCGATGACCACCCGGCGCGGGCGCCCAACCAACTCGATCCGTTCATCGTTGTAGCTCTGGCCGTCGGCGGTCAACCCGGTGATCCGTATCGCCGGCGCATTCGTGCGCGGGCGATACCGGCTGAGCCCTCCTTCGGTCCCGATCCAGATGTTGCCTTCCGCATCCTCGAGCAACCCGTTGACCGTGTTGTGACTCAGTCCGTCTCGCCACGACAGAGTCTGGAACACGTTCAAGGTCGGATCGTAGATGGCGACACCGCCGCCCGCCGAGCCGATCCAGACGCGGCCCGCGCGATCCACCATCAGCGTCCTGAGTTCGTCGGTCGGCAGACCGTCCCCGCGTCTCCAGGACTGCCACCGCTGGCCGTCGAAGTGGGACAGGCCGCTCGAGGTCGCAAACCAGAGCCCGCCCGCCCGGTCCGGTAAGATGTCGCTGACCCAATCGCTCGACGCAACCGGCTCAACCCCTCCTTGGTCCCGACCAACAGGTGGCCGCCAGTCTCCAGCAACCGCGTGACCCCATTGGCGGGCAGGCCCTCGACCTTCGTGTACGCTGTCCAGGTTGGGTCCAAACAGCGCAATCCCCCGCCCACCACACCAATCCACAAACGGCCCTCGCGGTCTTCCAGGATGGTCGAGACGTTTTCGTCGCCCAAGCCGGTGGCGGCGCCAAAGTCCTCGAGCTGGTGCCCGTCGAAACGCTTCAAGCCTCGCTGTGTTCCCAGCCAAATGCGCCCCTGGCTGTCCTCGCAAAACGCATTCACATGCTCGCCTCCGTAGCCCCGGTCTTCCTCGAACCAATCCCAGGTCCGCGTCGCAACCTCGAAGCGACACAGGAACCGGTCACTGCTGTGCGTCGGGAGCTCTGAACCCGTCACCCACAACCAGCCGCGCCGGTCGATTGGCGGACACTCGAGCGCGTCTTTCTGGCGGCGGGCTTCCGGTTCGCTCGACAGGAAGGCAGCCACCGGTCGTACACCCGCGAAGGTGTGGCGCGTCCGATTGTGATCCCCACCCACGCCGAGGTGCCGGTGTTCATCATCCGCAACAACCTCAAGCCCGTTGGGCTTACTCGGGACGACTATTTCCGGTTGGCCGCACAACTTGGGTGAACCGGGGCATTCCGGCCACTGGGCATTGGGCGGCTGAGAGGGCGTGCTCATCGTTTCGCTCTCCTTTGCATGCGCGGTTCACTCTGTAGAACCTGTTCAGTCACTTCTCTCCTTTTCGATCCCTGTCTTCGATCACGTCCCGCGCAAAGCGGTGCTGAAGCACCGCACTGGAGTTTGGACATTTTTCGCTGGACTCGGGACGGCCACTGGGGTAAATCGTGGCGGCAGTGGAACCGATCCGCCTCCAGGGCCGCACGCTCACGGGCGATGATCTGGCGTGGTT
>JAKLFY010000007.1 GCA_022710935.1 Verrucomicrobiota bacterium | reverse complement strand
AGAAGGACGCGCACATGAACGGCCGCAAGCTGCTCATGCTGCGTCCGATGCTGGTGGACGACAAGGATCCGACCCGGTTCCGTCCGGGCGTGAACACGATTGTCGCGGTGGACAGCGTGGGTGCCGGCGAGGGTGAGTTGGTGCTGTTCTGCCAGGGGAGTTCCGCCCGGCTGGCCCCCGGACTTAAGGATTGCCCTGTTGACGCCGTCGTGATCGGCATCGTGGACAGCGTCGACGTCCTGGGACGCCAGATCTATACCGCGCGAAGCGGCGCGACGGCAAAGCCCGCATGAAAGGCAACAGCCGACACGTCGAGGCAGCACCTGTTCTCGGGCCTGCGCCTCGGCGGTGAACCGAGGCCGCCCGCGCCTGAAAGATCCAAACATAGACCCCGTTTTCCGTTATGAGCTCGCAAGTGAACGAACCTCTCATCCGCGACATCGTCCAGGAAGTCCTGGGGCGCCTGGGGCGCAGCGCCCCTTCAGCCGCGGGCAAGACCACCCCACCGCCCGCTGCGCCTTCTCCAGCGTGCGATCGTCCCGGCCCCGCCCCAACCCCGGCGTCGCGGCCCGGGCGATACGGAGTGTTCGGCGACGCGAACGAGGCGTGCGCGGCGGCGCATGCGGCCTATCGGCAGCTTTCCGAAGAGGGGGTGGCCGGACGGAACACGGTCGTCCGGATCATCAAGGAGATCTGCTGCGCCAAGTCGAAGGAATGGGGCCGACTCGAACTCGAGGAGACGAAGATTGGGCGGCTGGACCACAAGATCGAGAAGCTCGAGGGACTGCGCGCCGTGCCGGGTGTCGAGTTCCTGCAACCTTACGGCCTGAGCGGGGATCACGGGATCACGCTCGAAGAGTGCGCCCCGTTCGGAGTGATCGGCGCCGTGACGCCGTCCACGCACTCGATTCCAACGGTGGCGTGCAACATCATCAGCATGGTGGCGGCGGGCAACTCCGTCGTGTTCAACGCGCATCCCGGGGCCGCCAAGTGCGCGCTGGCGGCGGTGCGGGTGTTCAACGAGGCCATCCACCGCGAGTTGGGAATCGAGAACCTGGCGTGCCTGATCGACCCGCCCACACTCGATTCCTTCCAGGCGCTCGCCAAGAACGAGCACGTCAAGCTCCTCTGCGTCACCGGCGGCCCGGGCGTGGTCAAGGCGGCCATGGCCAGCGGCAAGCGCGCCGTCTGCGCCGGGCCCGGCAACCCGCCCGTCCTGGTGGATGGCACATCCTGCATCGAGCGGGCCGCCAGGCAAGTGATCCTGGGCGCAGCCTACGATAACAACGTGCTCTGCATCGGCGAGAAGGAAGTGTTCGTGCTCGATCGCGTCTTCGACGCGTTCCTCGCCGCGCTCGAAAAGAGCGGCGCCTGCCGTCTCTCCAGCGCCCAGGTCGAACGCCTCACCCAAGCCGCATTCACCTTCCCTCCAGGCCAGGGCGGCGGATGCGCCGAGCCGGTCGTGAACAGGGCTCTGATCGGCAAGGATGTCGCCGTTCTCGCGCAGGCGGCCGGCGTCAATGCCCCCGCCGGGGCGCCGCTGTTGTTCGCCGAGACCGAGGCGAATCATCCCTTCGTCCAGGAAGAGCAGATGATGCCGTTCCTGCCCGTGGTCCGGGTGCGAAGCGTCGAGGAAGGGATCGAGGGATCGCGGATTGCCGAGCGGGGCTACAAGCACTCGGCCATGATCCACTCCCACGACGTCGCCAACATGACCGCCATGGCCAAAGCGCTCGAAACGACTCTCTTCGTCAAGAACGGGTCGTGCCTGGCCGGCCTGGGCAACGGAGGCGAGGGATATCCGAACTTCTCGATCGCGACCACCACGGGTGAAGGCATCTGCAACCCGCGCACGTTCACCCGCATGCGGCGATGCGTGATGGTGGACAAACTCAGAATCTTCTGAAGGGCGCCTCTGTATGCTCCTCGCCCGAGTCGAAGGCAGCCTCATCGCCACGCGCAAACACGCGAGTTTCAACGGCTGGCGCATGGTGATCTGCCAGCCCATCAACGCGGCTGGCGGGGCGGAAGGCGCACCGCAGGTGGCCATCGATCCGCACGGAGCCGGCCTGCATCAGCGGGTGATCATCTCCTCCGACGGCGCCGCCACCCGGTCGGCTCTCGGCGATCCGAAAAGCCCCGCGCGCTGGCTGGTAATCGGCGTTGTGGACCCGGAGGCAGGCTGACATGAGAGTGGGCAGCGTCATCGGTCGCGTCACGTTGAGCCAGACCATCCCCGCCTTCCGCGGGGGGCGATGGCTTCTGATCAGCCCGTTCACACGCGATCACTTCCAGCATCGCCACAATCCGCCGACCGGCTTGAGCAAGGACTTCTCCCTGGTGGCCTATGACGATTTGGGCGGCGGTCTCGGCGACACGGTCGGATACGTCGAGGGACGCGAAGCGGCGATGCCCTTTGCGCAGCCGACGCCGGTGGACGCCATCACGGTGGCCATCGTTGACGATGTTTTCTACACACCCCTGGCATGAAAAAAGTCTACAGTCTGCGTGATGTCGAAGAGATGATCCGGCGCGGCGAGGATCTGAGCGCCATTCCCGGCGACGCCATCCTGACGCCCTCGGCGCGGGACCTCCTGCGCGAGCAAATCGACCATCCCCGTCCTGCGGCGCCCCCGCGGCCGGCCCAAGCCCCCCCACCGGCCGACGTCCGTCCCTCGCCCCCGGCACGCCCCCCGACCTCGAAGAGCCCCCAGGCGGAGCTGGACGCCTTCTTCAATTCCCCTTACTGCCACGACCTCAAGCGGCAGATGTGCGAAGTGGGCCACCGCCTCTGGCAGCGGGAGTACGTCGACGGCAATGGAGGCAACATCGCGATTCGCGTCGGGGAGGACCTGGCGCTTTGCACGCCCACGCTCGTCAGCAAAGGCTCGCTGAAACCGGAGGACATGTGCCTGGTGGACTTCGAGGGCGCCCAGTTGTGCGGGACCAAGAAGCGCACCAGCGAGATCCTGATGCACCTCCAGATGATGAAGCGCCAGCCGCTCGATGTCGCGTCGGTGCATTGTCATCCGCCCTACGCGACGGCGTTCGCGGTGGCCGGCGTCGAGCCGCCCACCTGCATGATTCCCGAGTACGAGGTGTTCTGCGCCGTGGCCATCGCCCCATACCGCACGCCCGGATCGCCCGAGATGGGCCGCCTGGTCGCCGACCTGGTCGACAAACACAACACGATCCTCATGGCCAATCACGGCGTGGTCGCCTGGAGCCACAACAGCGTCGAGGAGGCTTACTGGCGGATTGAAATCATCGAGGCGTATTGCCGCACCCTGACCGTGGCGGTGCAACTGGGCAAACCGCTCAACACCTTCACCCCAGGCCAACTCCAGGACCTCCTCAAGATCAAACAGAACCTCGGGTTCGTCGACCCTCGGTACGGCCTCAAGGAGTGCGAACTCTGCGACAACGACGAGTGGCGCCCGGGCGTCACCTGCCAGATCCCGGCGCGCGAAACCACGGTGGGACTCGATGCCGAGGCCGAAGACCTGGTCCAGGCCGTCACGGACCAAATCATGGCCAGGCTGAAAACCGACTAGCCCGGATCAGCTTCAGCGCGGAGCCTGAGGTCAGTCCGGGCCAGCCGCGCGCCACACAGAAAGGACCAATGGATGAAATCGCTGGACGCCAAACTCGCGGAGATCAAGGCCAACCCGGCTTCCCGCGCCTTCATTCTCGCGGATGCCAAGGACGCCGACATGGCGTTCGGCGTGCGGGCGATGGGCCCCCGGCATTACCTCTCCTCGCACGGAGCGCAGGCCGCCCGGTTCTCCCCCGAGGTCTGGACGCGTGAGGAATTCGGACATCGCAATCTGCCCGAGTTTCTCGACATCATCCGCGAGGTCGTGGGCCAGGGCCTGGTCGACATCATGCTCATGTCCGCCAGCGTGAACGAGCAACTGGCGATCAAGGAAGGGCTTTTCCGCAAATCGCACGTCACCCCTGCCGCCCGGGCCAACGACGCGACAGATGTATGGGCCGTGCGCCACGGATCGTATCTGCACGAGCCGTCGCATCCGTTCCGCAGCGCGACCATCGATCACATTCAATGCGGCCAGGCTCAGTGCGACCGAAGCGCCGACAATGTCCCAGGCGCCAACCTGGGTCTGTACTCGATCACCTTCGTCAACAATCTCGAGCAGGATCTGGCGTCACTCCAGGCGTTCAAGGAGTTTCGCGTCGAGGCGGAGCGGAAGAGATTCCGCTATTTCCTCGAAGTCTTCGACCCGAACGTCGCAAGCGGCATCCCGCCCGAAAAGCTTGGCGAGTTCATCAACGACAACATCGTGCGCAGTCTGGCCGGCGTCACGAGCGCCGGACGCCCCCTCTTCCTCAAGATCGCCTATCACGGCCCCCGCCTCATGGAGGAGTTGGCCCAATACGATCCCAATCTGATCGTCGGAGTCCTCGGCGGCAGCGCCGGCACCACCCACGACGCCTTCCGGCTCATCCACGACGCCCAGAAATACGGCGCGCGCGTCGCCCTGTTCGGACGCAAGATCAACAACGCCGAACACCAGCTCGCATTCATCGAGATGCTCCGCCTCATCACCGACGGGCGGATTGCCCCCGACGAAGCCGTCCGCGCCTACCACAACATACTGGGTAAGCTGGGTCTCCAGCCCAAACGACCACTCGAGAAGGATCTCCTGCTGACGGATCAGGCCATGAGCTACGGCGGCAACCCGACACGGGTCATCGTCCCCATCGCGGCCAATCCGCTCACCCAGGCAACCGCGCCCGGAGCCGCACCGAGCCCTCCAGCCGCCCAAGCGGCCAACGCACCCGCCTGGCCGGTCCGCCCCGACGGTTCGCCCGACTTCGCGACCATGACATCCGCCGAGCGCCGCGCCTACGATGCCGACAGGCTCAGGCGTCGGTTCGGGTGAGTCCCGCGGCGCTCTCCCGTGAGCGGCCCCGTTTTCAGACGCACAGTGCGTCCTGAATCCTTTTGACGCTCCCCCCCCCTTCCCGTAGGTTCCCCAGACCGTTTTGTTCAAATGCTTGGGTTCATCATCAAGAAAGTCATCGGATCGAAGAACGATCGCGAGGTGAAGCGTCTGAGTCGCGCGGTCGTGCCGCGCATTAACGAGATCGAGCAGTCCTTGCAGTCACTGCCCGACGAGGCCCTGCGCGAGAAAACCGTCGCGTGGAAGGCGCGCCTCGCCGCCATCGAGGACAAACAGGAGATCCAGTCCGCGCTCGATGAGATCCTCCCGGAGGCCTTTGCGGTGGTCAAGAATGCCTGCCGCCGGCTGTTGGGCAAAGACATCACCGTGCGGGGCCATGTCATCAAGTGGGATATGGTCCCCTTCGACGTGCAGTTGATCGGGGGTTGGGCTCTGCACAAGGGGCGGATCACCGAGATGGCCACGGGAGAAGGCAAGACCCTGGTGGCCACCCTGCCGGTTTATCTGAACGCCCTCACCGGCCGCGGCGTGCACCTGGTGACCGTCAACGACTACCTCGCCGCGCGGGACAGCGAATGGATGGGGGCGGTGTACCGGTTCCTGGGTCTGACCGTCGGGTGTATCCTGCACGATCAGCCGCCCACCGTGAGACGCGAGCAGTACAACTGCGACATCACCTACGGCACCAACGCCGAGTTCGGCTTCGATTACCTGCGCGACAACGGCATCTACATCACCAAGGAAGAACAGGTCCAGCGCGGGCACCACTACGCGATCGTCGACGAGGTGGACTCCATCCTGATCGATGAGGCGCGCACGCCGCTCATCATCAGCGGTCCCGCCGTGGTCAGCGCGGGAATCGAGTTGTACATGCAGTTCAGAGGGCAGGTCGAGTCAATCGTCCGGGCCCAGGAACGGCTCTGCAACCGGTTCCTCACCGAGGCCCAGGATCTCCTCAAGAAACTGCGCCCCGAGGACGGCTCCAATCCCGTCGATCCCGACGATCTTCAGCGCCAAATCGGGCTGCTGCTCTACCGCGTCAAGATGGGCAACCCCCGCTCGCCCAACCTGCATGCCCTGCTCGAGAGCCCCGAGAACGCCCAGATGATGAACGCGGCCGAGCTCGAGCTGCATGCCGATCAGAAGAAGGTCCTGCTCTACGGAGAGAAGGAACAACTCCTCTACGCCATCGATGAAAAAGGCCACGAGGCGGATCTGACCGAGAAAGGCCGGGCCTTCCTCAGCCCGCAGGATCCAGACGCCTTCGTCGTGCCCGATCTCATCACGGCGTTCCACGAGGTCGACACCGGGCCCGAGCCGGACGTCCGGAAGCGCGTCGAGATGAAGGCCAAGCTGCAGAAGGAATTCGAGGCCAAGGCCCAACGGATCCACTGCATCTCCCAGCTCCTGAAGGCCTACGGCCTCTACCAGCGCGACGTCCAGTACGTCGTCCAGGACAACAAGGTCGTCATTGTCGACGAAAACACGGGACGCCTCATGACGGGCCGCCGCTGGAGCGACGGTCTGCACCAGGCCGTCGAGGCCAAGGAGGGCGTTCGCGTCGAGGAGGAAAACCAGACCCTCGCCACCATCACGATCCAGAACTACTTCCGCATGTACCAGAAGCTGGCCGGGATGACCGGCACGGCGGAGACGGAGGCCTCTGAGTTCTGGGACATCTACAAGCTCGGCGTGCTGGTCATTCCGCCCAACAAACCGTGCGTCCGCAAAGACGCCCACGACACGGTCTACAAGACCCGACGCGAGAAGTACAACGCCGCGGTCAACGAGATCCAGACCATCCACGCCCAAGGCCGCCCCATCCTGGTCGGCACCATCTCGGTCGAGGTCAGCGAGCACCTCTCGCGAATGCTCAAAAAGGTCGGCATCGTGCACTCGGTCCTCAACGCCAAGTACCACCAGCAGGAGGCCGAAATCGTGAGCCGCGCCGGCCAGCACGGCTCGGTCACCATCGCCACCAACATGGCCGGACGCGGCACCGACATCAAACTGGGCCCCGGCGTGGCCGACCTGGGCGGCTTGCACGTCATGGGAACCGAACGCCACGAAGCCCGCCGAATCGACCGCCAGCTCCGCGGACGCTGCGCCCGACAGGGCGACCCCGGTTCGTCCCACTTCTTCATCTCGCTCGAGGACGATCTCATGCGGCTGTTCGGCTCCGACAAGATCGTCAAGGTCATGGAACGTGTCGGCCTCGAGGAAGGTCAGGAACTCGAACACCCATTCCTCAATCGCTCGATCGAGCAGGCGCAAAAGCGGGTCGAACAGCACAACTTCCAGATCCGCAAGCGCACGCTCGAATACGACGACGTCATGAACAAACAGCGCGAGGTCGTCTACGGCTTCCGCAACGAGATCATCCACGGCGCCGACACGCGCGACCGCCTCATGGACATCATGGAGGAGGTGGTCATCGACAAGGTCAAACAGTTCACGAGCGCCGACACCGAGCCGGACACATGGAACAAGCGCGGTTTGGCGGATTGGGTCAACCTGAGCTTCCCCATAGGACTGCCCGAGGACGAAGTCCTCAAGATCGCCGACGCAGGCCAGGATGTCCCCGTGCCCGGATCCCTGTTCGACGGGCTGAGCGCCGGTCAATACGCCGTGGCCCGGCATATCGGCAAGGCGGTCCGGGACCTGTACGAACTGAAGATCAGCTTCGAAAACCCCGACAATCTGCGTTCGGTCGAGCGATACACTATCCTCAGCGCCATCGACAAACTGTGGCAGGAGCATCTCTACCACATGGACAGCCTGCGCAACAGCATCGGATTGCGCGCCTATGGCCAGCGGGACCCGCTCATCGAATACAAAGTGGAAGCCTTCAAGATGTTCGATGAGCTGATGCTCAACATCAAGACCGAGATCTGCCGCAATATCTTCCTCAGCGCCTCGAGCCTCAACGCCTTCGAACAGTTCTTCCGCAACCTGCCCCAACGCACCGTCCATAGCCAGACCAGCGCCTTCGGCCCAACCCCCGCGGCCCCCGCCGCGGGCGCGGGCGCAGGCGCCCCCCGCTCCGGCCCCGGCGGCAAGCGCGCCAGCGACGTGGTCACCGAAGCCACCGAGGAAATCGCCCGCACCCGCACCCCCGTCCGCGCCATGCCCAAGGTCGGCCGCAACGACCCCTGCCCCTGCGGCAGCGGCAAGAAGTACAAACACTGCTGCGGACGGTAATCCGGCATTTCACAAGACTGAGCGCGGTCTGCCGAACGCCTTGGTGAATTGCGGCTCTCTTGGGCTCTGCAATCCCACCGATGAGTTTGATCCCGAACAGGAAGCGTGCGACATAGCCCTCCTGGACCCAATCGCATCGCTGTTGCGTGGTTTGGGCTCGGGCTGATCGAACAGAGCCTGCCGAACAGAGCCTGCCGAACGATGAAGTGTGCGATGAGGTGTGCGATGAAGGCCCTTCAACCACATCGACAAACATCAGGAATGTCCATACTCCAGCGCCGGGTCGGAAGACCCGGCTCCCAACCGATGCACTCTCCGGTGCGGGCCGCGTGCCCTGCCTGCGCCGCGGAGCGCAACGGCGCGGCAGGCAGGCCCCACGTGGCGCGAAGACATACAGCGCGGCGCAGTCAAAGCACAATTTGCTGGTGACAAGCTCTTTGCCTTTGCTTACACTCGCCTTGTTCCAGAGCGCGAACAGTCCTGTGATCGTGAGCGCGCCTAGAGTGACTTCCTTTTCAGAATGTGTGCGGAATGAGCCAAGTTTTTGCGCCGCGCAGCAGCGCCGCTTGGCGAGGCGTCGACTGTTCATTGTCATGACCAAAGCCCGGCGCAAACGAACTGGTGACATGCCTCGTTGGTCTGAGGCGGAGCCTCTCTAATACTCCATGAACAAGAAATCTGTCTCTGCCCGCAACGGACTTCTCTGCGGAGGCAATTGGATCATCGACCAGGTCAAACTGATCGACGTCTACCCGCAGCGCGAGCAATTGGCCAACATCCGCTCCCAAAGCCAGGGCACCGGGGGCGCTCCTTACAACGTGGCCATCGACCTCGCCAAGCTGGGGGTTTCATTCCCGATCATGGCGTCCGGATTGGTCGGCAAAGATGCCCTCGGCCAGACGATCATCGAGGATTGCCAGCGTCATAACATCGATACCAAGTACCTGCGCCAGACAACCGCAGCCCCCACCTCCTACACTGATGTCATGACCGAAATCGGGGGCGGCAACCGCACCTTCTTCCATATGCGGGGCGCCAATGCACTCTGGACCGGCGCCGATCTCGATTTTGCGAAGATCAAAGCCCGGATGTTTCATTTGGGGTACCTGCTCCTCCTCGACGAGCTGGACAAACCGGACAAGACGTACGGCACAAAGGCCGCCGCCCTGCTCGCCCGCGCTCAAAACGCCGGCGTCAAAACCAGCGTCGATGTCGTGAGCGAAGACAGCGACCGCTTCAACCGCATCGTGACGCCCGCCCTGAAACACGTCGATTACTGCATCCTCAACGAGATCGAAGCCGGCAAGACAACCGGGTTCAGAATCCGCCAGGCCGACGGATCCCTCGATACGGTGTCCCTCCGCCACGCCGCAGGCGCCATGCTCCAGCTCGGAGTCAAGGAACTGGTCGTGATCCACTTCCCCGAAGGCGGTTTCGCCCGCACCCGCAAGGGCGATGACCATTGGCAGCCCTCGCTCAACCTGCCGCCCAAGTACATCGCCGGCATGGCCGGCGCTGGCGACGCCTTCTGCGCAGGCGTTCTCATCGGGCTCCACGAGGGCTGGGAGTTGAAGCGTTGTCTGGAAGCCGGTGTCTGCGTCGCAGCCGCATCCCTGTCCGCCCCCACTTGCACGGACGGCATGAAACGGCTCAAGGCGGTCCTCGAACTGCCCAGGAAATACCGCTATCGAGCGCCCCTCGAAGCCGGGGACTGAACGGGTGTTGAGAGAGAGTCTGGTGCGCGCGGCAGGACTTGAACCTGCACGGTGTTACCCACTAGAACCTGAATCTAGCGCGTCTGCCAATTCCGCCACGCGCGCAACCGTTTGCTACCAACGACTTACAACAGGATTCCGATCTCCGATTTGTCTCGTTGTATCCGCCCTTTGTATACCGTAGGTTCCGGTCGTGAACGCGAACCCGAACTCCACGGGTGGTACAACGGGCAAACCAACCGGCCACTGCCTTTCCAAAGACGGCAAGTGGCGCTCTTTTCCAAAGATCCCACACCTGCTGCAGTACGTCAGCGGCAGCACTTTTTACGGGAGAACGAAGGTGGATGGCAAGATCATTCGCCAGAGTCTTGAAACCGACGCCTGGGCTGCCGCCAAGCTCCGCCTGGTCGATTTTCTGAAGCAACATCAGGAGGCCCGGGGCACGGCTCGCGCCATCTCGTTCCCCGAGGCCGTTGCCTTGTACGAGAAGGCGCTCGATCAGGACACCCGCCTGAAGCCCCAGAGCAAGCAGTACCGCCGGTGGTGCATTCGCCGCATTGAACTCTCTTGGCCGGAGTTGTGGCAGAAACACGTCGACGAGATTACGCCTGATGAGTGCCGGGAGTGGGCGGTTGAACCAGGAGATCGCCTGCCACTACTACAACAACACCATCGGCACCCTGCGGCAGATCCTCGATTGCGGTGTCCGCGACTACGCCACCCGGACCCGCAAGAAGATCGAGAACCCTGCTGCCGGGCTCTCTCGTGCTCGGGTTAAACAAAAGGAACTCCAGTTGCCAGAACCGGACCAGTTCCGTCGACTGCTGGAGACCGTTCGCCGCAGCAGCGGCGGGTGGGGAAGGCGCGCCGCAGACCTGATCGAATTCCTCGCTTACTCGGGCCTGCGGGTCGGCTCGGAGGCGCGCTGGATCACCTGGCAGGACATCGACTGGCAAAGGAAAGAACTCATCGTCCGCGGGGACCCCGAGACGGCGACGAAGAACAGCGAAGTCCGCCGCGTGCCGATCATCCAGGATCTCGAACGACTGCTTCAACGGTTGCAGCGCGAGGGGGGACAGACCGGCCCGATTCTCGCGGTCGCCGTGTGCAACGAGTCCCTCGCTCGCGGTTGCCGGGAATTGGGAATCCCAAAGATCACCCACCACGATCTTCGCCATTTGTTTGCCACTCGGTGTATCGAATCGGGGGTAGACATCCCCACTGTCAGTCGCTGGCTTGGTCACAAGGATGGCGGCGCCCTCGCGATGCGGGTCTACGGCCACCTCCGCAACCAGCACAGCCAGGAGATGGCGAAGAAGGTCAAATTCTGAGATGGAGCAAGGGTCTCCGGATTCGTTGCTCGTGGTTTTGCCCTATTGGCCACCGGACGGACTGGAAGGGACAATACCCCGTTTCGCACCGACTTGATCGCCGGGGGGCCTCGGACCCAACTGCACTCTGATTGACCCACGACCCGCTACCGGGTGACAAAACACGGTGACAACAAGCCGCTGGGAACAAGCCGTTGATCATGTTGCGGCTCTGCTCAGATTGGCAGTCCTCTCGAAGACCTCGCCAAGCGCCCCAACCCGCCGATGGAACGTTTGACGTTATCCGGAATGTTGGAGAATTGCCGCCAAGCGGCCCAGAAGGCTCTCCGGCGACTTGAGAAGAAAACGGTGATTTTGCGCTGACGAGACGGGGCTGAACCCGCAGACTTCAGGAATGAAATCGGCACGATTCGCTTGGCTCGGGCAGATGCGCCCCTGGCTCACCTTGCTGCCTTGGTTCGTCTCCTGTCTCGAGAAGTTGGGCATCCTCGCCCGCGCGCTCAAGGCGGGAAACGCGAACCGGATCATCGCCTTCAACCCCGGCGTGCAGGACCGGGTGCGGCCCTACTCACGGCACGAAGACTACACGTGCGGGGAACAGAACCGGTTCCTCGATCAACCGGTCTCCCGCTGGACCGGTGGCGAGCAATGGCACATCCTGTCGTATCTCGGCCACGACCGCCTGGGCAACTACCTGGGCGCGGGTTGGGGGCAACCGGGCGTGCGGTACTCGAAAGCCGATTTGACCGAGTACATCGCCGAGGTGAATCGGGCCGGCGGGGTGGTGTCGATTGATGTGTTCCTCGATGGCAAGCCATACGTGTGCGAATTCACCAGGTCGATGCAGGCGCAGTTTGTCCGCGTGAGCGGCGTGAAGCCGGACGGGCCGGACCAGAAAGGTGCGCAAATGGCTGTGGCAGAGTTGGAAGTCTACGAGTGATTGACGCCCGATCAGGCCGGATAGCCGACGGTCTGGGCATAGAGCACCCGTTGCTCAGACCGCAGCTTGAAGTCTCTGGCTGCCGCCTCCCGATTGCAGTTGTGGAACCACGCCGCCAGAACCTGCGACGCCGCGATCAGGTAGATGTTCGACGCGATCAGGCCCGTCGCCACGTAGTATTATCCTCTCTGGACTTCAGGGTCCCCGATGCGGCGGTCGGGCTGGCCGGGTCCGCCAGGGATCACCACAAGCCTTGCTGGTGCCCAACAAGCTGCAAGCCCGTTATCGCTTGAGCCGCGAACTGGTCGAGACCGCGAAGTCGTTGGACATCCCGGCCACGCCGGGGTTGCGTCTGCGGCAGGCCTATGCCGACGCCGCCGGCCAGGGACAGGTGGTTTGGCGGCTGGGACCCCGCGCCTAAGCCGCCGCTAATGAAATCAAGGAGTTATTCCATGGACAGTTCGGACAAAGACCGAAGAACACTCAGCGAAGCCCTGCGCACCGGTAAGCTCGGAGACGAAGCCCGCAGCTTCCTGACCGGCACGGCGCTCCCACCGCCGCCGGCCCAACTGCCCCGTTTGACACAGGAATCGCCCTTGGTGACCCCGGACCCACCGCTGCCCCCGAACCGTTACCCCCGCCGCTGCATCCTACGAACATGACCAAGTTGACACTCCCGACATCCCTCACCGTCGTGCCGGCCATCGTCTCGATGACCTTTCGGTTGCCCGCCAGCCTCGCCGCCCATCTGGCTCGCGTGTCCGCCGAGCGCAAGCTCCGGCGCGAGCGACCCTACCACCAACAGGACATCGTCGCCGAAGCCCTCACCCAATGGTTCCGCCAACATGGCGCCATCGATTGAATCTCCAGAATCAAACCGAGGTTCAGGGGCCTGTACCTCGCTTGCGGAACCGTGCTAGAACCCGGTTTGAGGACGGAAGGTTTTGAGAACTTCCGACCAACGTCACTGCGACGCCAACGCGTTCGCTGACGTCATTGAGATGGGCGCGAACACCCGCCAACCCGAACTCACCATTCGGCGCAGGGGACGGTCTTCACCAGCCGTCAGGTTCGTGTCCCGTAGAGCGTGGTGCCGCGAGAGTGGCTCGCCACGTTCGAGAGAGGCTTCTGGATGTAATCCTCCGACCTCACCAGTCGGAACCTAATCTCCAGATTCTATCTCATGGTGTGCCCGCCAATGCGGGCGCGAATGCGGGCGAGCGGGAACGACTTTGCCGTGCAACCCGGCAGAGCCGTCTGGTTCAAAGCGGGTGCGCCGTGCCCAAGTGGAGCACCGCTAATCCCCCGACGGGACTCGTGGACCACAGTCACGCGTGATCGTGACCGAACGGGTGTAAAGCTCGACAGGTTCCTGGAACGTACGCTGGCGTCGGAAGCCGGGCGGTGGCAACACCGACCTGCCGGAGGCCGACAACCTCCGGGTATCCGCGGAGAGAAACGCGGAACGCGAAAAGCTCAACGATGAACGGGGCGTTAAGCCCTTGCCAGTCAGCCGCAGCAGAGACGAAGCCGAATCGGCCAAGCCTCAACCAGGGTGGGTAAGGGGGCGCTTCTGTATTCTACCCCCTGAAATCATCCCGCGATTGCGGGATGGAAACTGTGCCGGGGCGGGAGCCCTTGGGGACACACCTGGTTAGGCCCGGACGTCACGAACGTCCAGCCAACGTGACTGCTGTAGCGAAGAATCAGACTAACCGCGCAAGGAGTGGGGCGGCCGGAGTGGTGTCCGGTGCCGGCGCGTCAACCGGTGTTTGAAATGCCACACTCTGATGAGAGTGCCCCAAGTAGGACCAGGCGGAGCCTGGACCAGGCAGAGCCTGGACCCAATTGCCTTCGGCCAAGAAGCCGAGCGATAGGGTCGTCGTTCCAGCAAGGCAGTTGGAGCGGCGGGTGCGCGCTACGGGTGGTGCCGGGCACAAGTGCACACACGAAAGGGGTGACGGGATCAATCCATCTCAATGAGGTCGTGGGCGGGTGGAGTCTCACACTCCACTCGCCCATTTCCCGGAGGGAAAGAGAATCGCGCGCGCAAACGGCTGGCGCCTGGGGACAGGTGTGCCCGCGTTTGCCGGCAACAGAGAAAACATGACGAGGGTCGGGTCAGCCAAAAGGTTCACGCATAAGCGCAACCGCCACAGATTGCGCAACCGCAACAGCAGGAATACAGCGCGCGGGCACATTTTGCCCCGGCGCACCTCCTGCGCGGACTCTGCACCCAAGGTTTTCGCGAAGGGGAAGGTCGTCCTCTGGGTTTTGCAGTCGGCCGCGCTGCACAAGGATTTCGGCTTTGGGGAGGGTGTGCCACGTGAAAACAACTCCCACACTTTTCGTGGGCTTACAGCCCTTATGCAACGTCAAACGCCGTTTGACCATAACCCTGGGTGGAGGTGCGTTTATGCAATACCAGTATGTGGCGACCTCGGTCGCCGGCTTCGTCCAACAGTTGGCGGTGGCCTACATCGCCCAAGCCTACTACTTCTACGTCGCCGGCTGGATCCCCGAGCACAAGGCTCCTGTCGAGACCGATGCCAAGATCCTCGCCCAGTATGACCTGGCCCTCTCCAAGTGGACGCGCTACCGCCGCCGCAAGGCCGGCGCCGCCAGCGTCCAGTACCTGCGCTACGACCGTTTCTTCGTCATCCTCGCCACGCATGGGGAACATCCATTCTTTGCGGCCGAGGGGCGCGCGCTGCGCGACATCCGCATCAACCCCATCCACTTCGGGGGCTATTCGATCGGTTGTCGCCAGGGGCGGGGAGGGGGGCCCTACCACGCCTCGGTCCGGTTGGAACGAACGACCTGCCAGGAACTCAAACGGCGTTTTGAAGCCGTCGCGCTCGACTGGTCGGTCGAGGAGATCGCCCGGCACATCGAGCGGCTACCGTACGAAGCCTACGCCCCGTCCGCGACCAGGTCCGCGGTATCCTGCGCGCCGTCAACCGGCGGCGCAAAGTCGCAGGGCTTGAGTTGGTCCCCCGCACAGCCGTCCAGTTGCGCCGCTACCCAGTCAAACCCTTCGATACCGGACAGCAAGCTGGTTGATCGCCCGGATTGCTGATTGCTGTCCGCCATGCCGGATGAGGCTTGATGTGCCGTATTGCCTGTGCTCAGGGGGGCAGGAGCAAGGTTGTGATCGAGAACGAACGGCTGCCGTGACCACCCCTTCCGCAGGTTGGCACTCGCAGGGGACGCTCGGACGTCGCTCGGACGTCGCTCTGTTGACGGCAGGTGTCGATTCTGCGACCTTCCCCGCCATGCCGGTCGAGTTGACCTATCCGCACATCGTCAGGACACCGGGGGAGCCCGCCCGGTTGGAACGGCACCCCCGGACCCGGGTGTCGATGATCGTGGCCGACTACCTGTGGCGTGGGTGGTCCGCCGAGGAGATCGTCCGCCAATACCCCTATCTGACGCTGGCTGAAGTGCACGCCGCCCTGGCGTCGTATTTCGACCAACCCGACGACATCGATGCGGAACTGGCCGCCGAATACCAAGATGTCGAGCGGTGGGGGGAGGCACATCCGACGCCAGCCCTGCTGGCCCGCCTCAAGGCCCAGAAAGCGATCTGATGTCCGTTGGTCTCTACGCGGACGTTCACGTCCCTGGTCCTGTGATCGCGCAACTGCGCCGCAACGGAAGAGGGCACGCACAGGTTGACGGACGATGAATTGCTGAGGGTCTCCACCGGCATGGAGCGTGTCATGGTTACGCAAGACATCCGTTTCCGCGTTCTCGCCGAGAATTGGCAACGGACGGGGCAGGTGTTCTCGGGTTTGGTCTTCGCCCACCAGCGCTATGTCAGCTTCGGCGTCATGGTCCTCGACCTGGAACTGATCGCCAAGGCAACCGACCCCGCATACCTGGCGAGCCGGATCGTACAACTGCCACTCTGACGCCGGCCAAGCTGGGACCTGCCCCCGACCTCGAAATCAGTCGGTGAACGTTGGGCGTTCAGAACGGCTTCCATGGCTCTGCAGAACCTACATGAAGAAACCCGCCTCTCGGAGTGACATGAAATCCCTCGGGCGCTCGTCGCTCCGGCGGCCCAGGATCACATGGTCGAGCACCTCGATCTTGAGCAACTGGCCTGCCCGCACCAGGTCCCGCGTCACCTTGATATCCTGCTCGCTGGGCGTGGGACGCCGCTGGGATGGTTGTGTACGACCACGATCGCAGCCGCGCCGACCGCAATCGCCCGACGGAAGACCTCCCGCGGATGAACCAGCAGGGTGTCAAGCGTGCCCTGCGCGAGGTTCTGCGTGCCAATCAAACGCCGTCTCGTGTTCAAGAATACCACCTGAAAGTGCTCCACCGTGTATACACGGTTCTGTTCACGCAACAGGTCCGCCACCCGCTCCGGCGTGTCGAGTAACGGCGGCTCGCTGTACGATTCGCGCGTGAGCCGTTGCGCCAGAAGAAGCGCCGATTTGATCGCCGCCGCCTTCGACTTGCCGATCCCTTTGACCAGTTGCAGTTCGTCAAACGACGCCTGCGCCAGCGGCGTCAGCCCCCCGTACTGTTCGAGCAGCGCCTCGGCGGCAGGCTTCCCCGCCAAGGTCGAGAGCAGTTCCGTGTTGTTCGCATGTTCCAGTGATTCCATCCCAGACCCCTCCTCAAAATCGTCCCGATTCTACCACCGTTTGATTCCTTAAGAAACAGGCCCCACCCCTCCAGCCGCCCCGGACGCATTCCCAGTCGTTCCGCCCTCTTGCCCCGAAGAGGCGAATGACCGTTCGGCCACACCCCCGCTGCCCTTGACATCAGAACGCCGTTTGGGGCATGGATCGCTTGGGGGATTCGTTCTGCTGGAAGGTCCTACGCCGGGCTCAAGCCGCACTGAGGCTTGGCCTTCTTCCATTCACGCCTTTCCCTGCCTGTCCCGCCGCGGGACAGTGTTCCAGGGAGTCCTCTCGCGCCGGAATCGGGGTGCCGCAGGCGCCCGACGCGAGGGAAAGTCCAACACCAGCGTCAACCGGCTTCAACACCGGCAGACGGCACGGGAAGAAAACGGCGTATGACCCTTCAGAACACCACCTCCAACTTCAAGGCCACGGCCTTGACCGAGGAATACCTCCGCGCCCAGGCCCCAAGCATCTTCGCCCCCGGCCCGATGAACGGTGTGAGCACCCGCTATGCGTTCGTGCCCACCGCCCGCATCGTGGACGGCTTGCGCGAGCACGATTGGGTCCCGGTCGCCGTCGAGGAACAACGCATCCGCAACCAGGCCCGGCGCGGCTTTCAGAAACATCTGATCCGCTTCCGCCGGGCCGAACAGACGGAAACGCTCGATGAGTGGAACGTCGAACTGGTCTTGCTCAACTCGCACGATACCGGCTGCGCCTATCAGCTCCACGCCGGCATCTACCGGCGCATCTGCGCCAACGGGCTTGTCTTGTCCAGCCACTCGTTCCAAGCCATCCGCTTCCGTCATGCCGGCCTCCTGGCTCAGGAAGTTGTCCAGGCGAGCTTTCGCCTCCTCGACCTCCTCCCGCGGGTGGGCGAGTTGGTCGAGCGCTTCCGCGCTCACCGGCTCCAACCCCCGCAGGCGCTGGCCCTGGCGGGACATGCGCTCTTGTTGCGCTATCCCAGCCTCGCTCAAGCCCCCGTCGCGCCGCAAGCCCTGCTCACCGCACGGCGACCGGAGGACGAAGGGGACAGTCTCTGGGACGCCTTCAACACGGTCCAAGAGGCGCTCGTGCGCGGCGGCGTGTCCGACGGTCGTCTTGACCGGCACGGGCGGCTGCGCTCGATGCGAGCGTTGCGAGGGATCGACTCGAAGGTAAGCCTCAACCAGGGGCTCTGGAGTCTGGCAGAACGAGTCGCCGATGGGGAAACGCTGCCGCCGCTGGAAAGCGTCGCGCTCACGGCCTGAGCGCACACGAAGGTTAGACGCCTCCGAAACGTAACGGTTCCGGCCAGCCTAACGGCAGCGCATTCGAAGAGGTTCTTCACACGGTTCCACGGCTTTCGAGGATTGTGCCTATTAAACAACCCTCATCCTTTTCGCGAAGCACCCAAAACGCCATCCGTTCCGCCTTGCCTTGGCCCCTGCTGGCCAGACACACTGCCACCACATCCAACGAGCAAGTGCGTATCAGTAGATCGACATTCTTACACCTGACGGTGGTCATGCTCATCGGCGGCTGCAGCGGCGCCCCAGATCAGACCGCACCGCAAGCTCCGAGACCGCACCGGGGCTGGCAATCGGGCTACGTCAACAGCAACGGGATTCGGCTGCACTACTGGCGCACGGGAGGAGCTGGCAAGCCCGCCCTGGTGTTGGCGCACGGCATCACCGACTACGGCCTGAACTGGGCGTCGCTCGCGGAGCGCTTCGAGGGGGAGTACGACATCGTCATGTACGACGCTCGCGGGCACGGATACTCCGAGAAGCCCGACGGACCGTACGACCTGGCCACGCACGTCGCGGACCTGGCGGGCCTCATGCACGGCCTGGGTATCGAGAAAAACAGGCAATGGGGTCAGATCCGCATTGTTGACAAATGAGGCCGGAGTGTGGACACGTCTTTCAGGGGCGCTATCGGGCAATCGTGGTGGAGGACGATGAGAGATGGCTCGCGGGTCCGAGCCTCTCAGGATCTTTTTCGATTGACTGGCAAATGGCGCTTGATCAGGTTTTTTCCATGATTCCAAAGATCTCCGCGTTCGTTCTCCTCACAGGGTTGCTGATCGGTTCGCCATCCGTCTGCGCGCGCAATATCGTCCTCTTCATCGGAGACGGCATGGGTTTCGAGCACGTTCAGGCCGGAAGGCTCTACCTCAATGGAACTGACGCGACGCCCTTGTTCATGGAAACCCTGCCGTATGCCGGGGCGGCGATTACGGTGTTGCCAGGCGGAGGCGTGACGGATTCGGCGACAGCCGGAACCGCTCTCGCCACCGGTTACCAGCATCCGTCCGCCGGCACCATCAGCATGAACGCAGCCGGCTTGCCCGTGACAGCGATTCTCGAAAGGGCAAGAGACGCCGGGCTGCGAACCGGCATTGTCACCACCGACGACATTGTGGGGGCGACACCGGCCGCCTTTGGCGCGCACGAGGCTTCCCGCGATTACACTGCTCAGATTCGAAACGACTATCTTTGGGGCGATGTCCTGCACAGCCCCAGTTTGCCGACTGTTTTGTTGGGAGGCGGATACCTGTCAACATTCGTAGGCGATGCCGTATCGCTTGGCTATGCGTTTGCGGATTCCGCGCAAGCGCTCCTGGGAATCGCTCCCACTGCTGGACGGGTGTTGGGGCTTTTCAACACCGGCCCATTGACTCGGGAGAACGATCGCGCGGCAGACAATACCGAACCTCGTCTCAGCCAGATGGCCAGCACCGCTCTCGCGTGGCTGACTCAGGCTCCCGGCGGTTTCTTTCTGATGGTCGAGGGGGCGTTGATCGACAAGATCAGCCATGAGGGCAATACGGACAATGCGAAGAGTGACCTGCCGCCTGAGGTTGCGCAATTCGACGCGGCTGTCGCAGCCCTTTCCCAATGGCTCTCGGCCCGCGGGTTATTGGAGGACACTCTGGTCCTGGTCACCGCCGATCACGAAACCGGATTGCTGGATGTTGCCGATGGACAGACAATCCCGCCTGGAACAATCCCGGCCATGACACTCTACTCGACCGGACACAGCACCCGGAACGTTCCCGTTTTTGGGTCGTGGCCGCCCGCTCTGGAGGGATCCTTGATTGACAACACGGAGACCTTTTTCGTCATGGAAGACTGGCTCATGGGTGTTGCGGGCGCACCGCCCATCGTCGAGGACCTGGATGTCGTCGAGATCACACGCGCCAGCGCGCGCGTCCAATGGCGCACCGTGGAGCCGTCGACGACCCGGCTGGAATGTGGCGGCTCCGTCATCTTGGACTTGAACCGCGTTCTGTATCACGAAGTGCTGCTCACCGGCCTCATCGAGGGTTCGTCCTACAGCGTCCATGTGGAGTCGACCGATCTCGCCGGGTTCACGGGACAAGCCAGCACCGATTTCACGACGGCCGCGCCGGACGTTAATGCTTATGTGCTCGCGGATCCCGTCGGGACGGGAACGCTGTCAGGGTCGTACGTCAGCTTGACGCCTCCTTCCGACGGGCTTTTCCAGACAATCACGGAGGTGGCGGACGGTGTCGGATCGTCGCTCGACGTCGTCTATACCCTCGGCACATCGGCTTCTCCCGCCGAGGTGGTCTCGATCTCGCTTGCCGTGGAGTTGACATGGGTCAACGCAGACCGATTCGCCGAGGATCTTGCGATCACGGTGTGGAACTCCATGAGCCAGTCTTTCGAATCCCTCGCATCCAACACCGGCGGCCTCTTCACGCTCGGGCCTGAGCATCTGTATTGGAATACCGCCCGCGGATGTCACTGCATCGATGTGCGCCTGAAAGACAGCGCTTCGATTGCCAAGGAGAAGAAAGGGAAGGTGAGTGTGGACGTTCTCTGGGCGGCCATCGTCGCTGGAGAACCGGATCTCGATCCCCCCGCGGTTCCATCCGCTCTCACAGCGAGGCAAATCACGGACGCAGACATCGACCTGACGGCCAAATTGACATGGACATCGAGTGATCCCGGCGATGTGGCGTATTACCGAATCTACCGGGGTGGGATCACGGTCGGAACATCCGCCACACCCGGCTTTGTCGACCACGCGACTTCGGGAGGAACCTACAGCTACACAGTTTCGGCAGTCGATTCGGTCGGGAACGAAAGCGCCCCGAGTCCGGCGGCCTCCGTCACTCTGGACAATCTGTACGCGCCCTCGATTCCGTCCAATCTCACCGCGGTGGCGGGGGATGGTGAGGTGGTGCTGTCCTGGAGCCAGAACAGCGAACCAGACATCGACGGTTACAATGTCTACCGCGGGTTGGACGCGCAGACGATGGTCCGTCTGAATGATGAAACTGTTTCAGCCAACTCATACTCGGATGCAGGCCTCGAGAATGGCGTGACATACTATTATGGCGTGGAGGCGGTCGATACGGGCGGCAAGAATAGCGGTCTCTCCGCCGCGGTCTTCGCGATCCCCAGTTCGTTGCCGGCTCTTCTGGCGAGCACGGACGGTTCCTTGGCCGCGGCGGGCAAGAACTGGAAGGCGGTCGCAAGTGTCGCGGTCCGCGATCAGTCGCAGAGCTCTGTCCCGGGAGCTTCGGTTTCCGGACAATGGTTCCTGGATTCGGCGCCACTGCAAGCGCCGGTCGCCGGCGTCACGGATGCAGTCGGTGCCGTCGCATTTGTGGCGCCTCTGGTCAAGGCCGCCCCGGGCCAAGTGTTCGAGTTTATTCTGTTGGATGTGCAGTTGGCTGGATACCGATTTGACCGGGCCAACAGTGACGTCGTCTTTAGCGCGACGGTGCCCGCCAGATAGCGGCCGCGGCATTCGTCTTCAGAGGCGTGGATTCTTGATGGGCGGGGTCACGTCAGGCATTGTGCCTGACATGAAACTCGTTTCAATCCGCCAGTTTCATCGTGACTCGCGTTTCGAGCGGCTCGCGGCGTCGGGCCAGGAGGCCTTGCCTTATCGCACCAAGGCAAGAATCGCCTTGAAATCGTCGGTGCCCGCCTTTTCGAGCAACTCGAAGAGGACCATCTCGCTGGACGCGATCGTCGCGCCGGCCTGGCGCATGCGATCCAGACCCAGCCGCCAGTTCTCGGGTGTGCGCGACGAAACGGCATCGGCGATCACGAACGGGCGGAAACCGTGTTCGAGCAGATCGAGCGCCGTCTGGCAGACGCAGACATGCGCCTCGATCCCGCAGACGAGGACGTCCTTGATTCCGCGGGCGCGCATCGCGTCGGCCAGGCCGGGTGCGCCGCGGGCGCTGAAGGCGAGTTTCTCGAACGGCGCGAACCCGGGGATCGCCTCGGCCACCTGGGGCACGGTCGGCCCGAGCCCCTTGCGGTACTGCTCGGTGGCGAAGAGCGGCAGGTCGAGCACGCCCGCGCCCCGGATCAGCCGGAGCGTTTCGGCGACGACCCGGTCGCGCTCGAAGATCGCGGGCAGCAGCCGTTCCTGAATGTCGACCACCAGCACGCCGGTGGCAGTCCTGTCCAAACGCCATGAGGTCTGGGACATAGGCAACAGTCAACGTTCAACGTTCAACGCTCAACGTTCAACCTGCAAACTGATGGAAAGGGGTTTTTGCGCAGACCCTTACTTGACGGAGAACTTGTAGATCGTGGCGGTCTTGGAGGTCTTTTTGGGACGGAGGATGGTGGATGGGAAGTTGGGCTGGTTGACCGAATCCGGGAAATGCTGCGTCTCGAGGCAGAATCCGTAGTACTGGTGGTAGACGGACTTGCCTTTGCCTTCAAGCGTGGCGTCTAGGAAATTCCCGCTGTAGAACTGGACGCCCGGCTCTTCGGTGAACGTCTCGAGGACCCTGCCGGTGCCGGGCTCGTAGACGGTGGCGGCGAGCCGCATGCCTTTGCCGGCGTCATTCAGCGCGTAGTTGTGATCGTACCCGCGCGGGCTGTTGTTGAGGGACAGGAGGCGCGAGCCGATGGGCATCGGCGTGGTGAAATCCATCACGGTGCCTTTGACGGGGGCGATCGCGCCGGTCGGGATCAGGGTGTCATCGACGGGCGTGTAATGGTCCGCATTGAGCATGAGGACGTGGTTGAGGATGTCGCCGCCGCCGGCCAGATTCCAATAGGTGTGATTGGTCAGGTTGACCGGCGTTGCCTTGTCCGTTTTGGCCGTATAGTCGAGACGCAGTTCATCCTGGTCGGTGAGTGTGTAGGTGACCGTTGCGGTCAGGGTCCCGGGGTACCCCTCTTCGCCGTCCGGACTGACGTAGGCGAACCGGACGGCGGCGGCGTTTCTGGCCGGGACGATCTCGGCTTTCCACACGACTTTGTCGAAACCGCGAACGCCGCCATGCAGGTGGTTGGGGCCGTCGTTCCGAGCCAGCGTGTAATCGCGTCCATCGAGGGTGAACTTGCCCTTGGCGATGCGGTTGCCGACGCGTCCGATGGTGGCGCCGAAGTAGGGATGCCCCTTGAGATACGAATCGAGGTTATCGAAGCCCAGGACGATGTCGCCGAGCTTGCCATCCCGATCCGGCACGTGCAATTCGGTCATGAGGGCGCCGTACGTGATGATCTTGGCGACGATGCCGCTGGCGTTGGTCAGCGTGTATTGCTCGATGACCGTGCCATCGGGCATCGTGCCGTAGTTGGATTTCTGGACGCCGGACGGCAGGGTGGCCGCGGCGGACGGGGTCAGCGTCAGGAGCATGGTGATGCAGGCTGCCAGGGTCGGGATGTGTCTGTTCATGGTCGGATTCGAGTTGTCGACGTCAAGGGGTCGTTCAGGGATTCTGGCGCGAGCCCGGGCCCCGGGCGATGGGCTGTTCCGGGCGGTTCTTGGCGCGCCAGGCGAACAGGGCCATGAGGCCGCCGAAGAGCAGGAGGACGAGCCCCCACCAGAGGTTGATGTTGATTCCCAGCGAGCGCTGGTAGCTTTCAGGGCTGGAGAGCGCCCCGGTGAGGATCAGGAGCGCCCCGACAAGCGTGAACATGAGGCCAATGGGCCAGCGGATATCGAGCATAAATCAATGAGGATGCGGTTTGGGCCTCACCAGAAGAGGAAGTTGAGGACCACGCAGCCGGCCAGGAGCGCCCAGCCGATGGTCGTCGGTTTCAGATACCAGGCCTGCTCCTCGTCCTTGAGCTTCGGAGTCAGGGAGTAGACCAGGCCCTTGAGTTCCTCGTTCGTCTTGGTGCGGCGCGTGGCGAGCGAGATGACCAGGGTCAGAAGAAAACAGGCGGTGAACGCGAAGCTGGCGAGCCAGAAATTCTGGGCCATTTCGCTGGGGAAGGTCTGGGCGACGCCCAGGTACCCGCCCTTGAGGCCGGGGGTGTTGCCGGCGGCCAGGGTGAGCGAATGGAACAACGCCGAGGTCATCGTGCCGGCCAGGAGCCCGTAAAAGGCGCCGTGCGAGGTGGTGCGCGCCCAGAACATGCCCAACAGGAAGGTGGCGAAGAGGGGGGCATTGACGAAGCCGAACACGAGCTGAACGATGTCCATCGCATTCGAGTAATTGCTGGCGAAGTAGGCGCAGGCAATGCTCAGGAGCACGCCCGCCACCGTGACCACGCGCCCCATCCACATGTAGTGCTGGTCGCTCTTGTTGGGGCAGATGTAGGCCTGGTAGAGATCGTAGGTCCAGACCGTGTTGAAGGCGGTCACGTTGCCCGCCATGCCCGACATGAAGGACGCCAGCAGGGCCGTCAACGCGAGGCCGAGGAGTCCGGAGGGGCAGTATCTCTTGACCAGCGAGAGAATCACGCCGTCGTAATCGGTGTCGGCGACGGCGTTCTGCAGATGGTTGCGCAGCGATTTGTCGTCGAGTGTCGGAGCGGCTTCGAGCAAAGCGGCGACGCGATCGGTGAACATCTTCGCGCCGGCGGCTTCCCCGATGAGTTTCGCGGCGGCTTCGGCATCGAGCTTCTGGCTGGCCGCCTCTTTCACGGCGGGGACGGCTTTGGCGTAGGCGCTCTCGACCAGCATCTTGGGCGGGAGCCGATAGCCGTCTTTGCCCAGCGAGGCCAGGGTCACAGCGATCATCCCCGGCACGATCACCAGGGCGGGGAAGAGCATTTTGGGCAGGGCGGCGATCAGGGGCGTGCGGCGGGCCGCGGACATGTTCCGGGCCGCCATGGCGCGTTGGACCACCAGGAAGTTCGTGCACCAGTATCCAAACGACAGCACGAAGCCGAGCCCGAACACCATGGCGAACAGGTCGACGCCCATCGGATTGGCCGTCGGGCCGCCGAGGAGCGGTTTCCAGGCGCTGGACCAGGCGTCGGGGGCGTAGCTGCCGGCGGCCAGTCCGAGTCTGGCGGGGTCCTGGGCCACGTTCGAGAGCGACTGGGTCATGGCGTCCCACCCGCCGACGTCTTTGAGTCCCAGGTAGACGACCGGTGCAAAGCCCAGGACGATCATGAAAAACTGGAGCACCTCGGTGTAGATGGCCGAGGTGAGGCCGCCCTTGAACACGTAGATGAGGACGACGGCCGAGCAGATCCAGAGGCTCAGGTTGTAGTCCCAGCCGAGCAACTGGTGCAGCAGTTTGGCCAGCGCGTTCATGGAGATTCCCGATGCGAAGAGCGTCATCACGGCGAACGTGATCGAGTTCAGGCAGCGCGTGCGCTCGTCGAACCGCATCTTGAGGTACTCAGGGACGGACCGGGCCTTCGAGCCGTAATAGAACGGCATCATGAACACCGCCAGGAACACCATCGCGGGGATCGCGCCCACCCAGTAGAAATGGCTGGTGGCGATGCCGTACTTGGCTCCGCTGGCGGCCATGCCCACCAGTTCGAGCGCGCCCAGGTTCGCCGACAGGAAGGCCAGGCCGGTGATCCAGGCTGGAATCGAGCGGCCGGAGAGGAAGAAATCCTCGCTGCTTTTCATGAACCGCTTGAGGGCAAATCCGATGCCCAGCACGAAAAGCGAGTAGATGATGAGAATGGAATAGTCGATTCCGCCCAGTTGAATGCTTTGCATACGGTCCAGTGCCAATGGTGTACCGGGCGGTTCCCCTGTTGTCAACCAAGGGCAGCACTGAGATTTAGCTTGAGCTTTGGGCGCGACTCGTGTGGTTATATGGCCTTTCATTGTCATGCCATGTCAATTTCTGCGAAACATTTGCTGAGTCTGGAAAAGATGGATCCGGAGGCCCTCCGGCACATCCTGGCCGCAACGACCGAACTCAAGCGCGACCGGGGGCGCGTCTGCGCGCGCCCGCTGGCCGGGCAGACCTGGGCCTTGATTTTCAGCAAGTCCTCGACCCGCACGCGCGTCTCGTTCGAGGTGGGCATCCGCGAGTTGGGCGGCCAGGCCTTGTTCCTTTCCGCGAATGAAATCCAGATCGGGCGCGGCGAGTCGATCAAAGACACGGCGCGCGTGCTGGGGCGCATGATCCAGGGCGCCGTGATCCGCACGTACGCCCAGCAGGATGTCGAGGAGTTCGCCCTCTACTCCGGCATCCCCACGATCAATGCGCTGACCGATGCCGAGCATCCGTGTCAGATCCTGGCTGACGTGTTCACGTTCGAGGAGAAGCGCGGGCCGATTGCCGGGCGTGTGGTGGCGTTTCTGGGGGACGGCGCCTGCAATGTGGCGTCGAGCTGGATCTGGGCGGCTGCCAGGCTCGGCTTTGAACTGCGCATCGCCGCTCCCCGACCCTACCAGCCGCCGGCCGATCTGCTCCGCCGCGCCGATGCGCAGGTCCGGTGCACGGACGATCCCGTCGCAGCCGTCGCGGGAGCCGACCTTCTCTACACCGACGTCTGGGTGTCGATGGGCAAGGAGGCCGAGGCGTCGGATCGCCTGAGCCTGCTCAAGGATTTTCAGCTCAACGCGCGTTTGGTCAAAGAGGCCAAGCCGGACGCCCTGGTGATGCATTGCCTGCCCGCCTACCGCGGCAAGGAGATCGATGCGGCCACATTCGAGGCGAATGCCGCGACGATCTTTGACGAGGCGGAGAACCGGCTGCACACGCAGAAGGCGGTGCTCAGTTGGGTGGTCAGCCCGGATTGAGTGAAGTCCGGCTGCCTGTGTCCGCGCTGGGGTCCTCTCAAGACCGGGCCGGGACTGTTGCGGGGCGGCGAGTGGGGCCTGGCAGCAGTTCTCACTGCGCGAGCAGGGCTGGCGCCGGGTGAGGGCACCCGGCCTACAGCACCGGAGAATGCAGCGGTTGGCCGGGTCCCCTGGCCCGGCGGTCTGAACGTTGTGAAGGTGAGAATGGCAGGGGGGATGGCGCAGGCGCTTGACGCAACCCGGTTCGCTGGTATTGTCGCGCCTCTTTGAGATGGGAAGCACCCCGCGCAGACCGCGATGGCAACGGGATTTGCCGTGCGGGCCGGGGTGCGGCACAGCGAGCGCATTTGCATGAAACGTCAATACCAACCATCGAAGATCCGTCGGAAACGCCAGCACGGTTTTCTGGCCCGCAACGCAAGCAAACGGGGCCAGGCGACCCTGGCGCGCCGCCGCCGGGTCGGACGCAAGCGGCTGACGCCCGTCTGAGCCGCGCGCTCCGGCGAGGGGTCGGAAAAGCCGGGCCAGGCGTCGACTTGGGCGCTGACTCTTCCACAACGGGGCGAGGTATCGCCCCGGTCGCCTCGTCCGGCGCCGGCCAATAGACTTCTTCGAGTGACTGTCCAGAGACCACCGCCCCTGACCTTGCCGCGCAAGGCGCGTCTTCGCCGCCCCGGTGAGTTCGCCGATGTCCGCCAACGCGGGCGACGCGTTGTGCGCGGATGTCTCATCGCGAACTGGGCCGGTCTGCCGGGCGGGGCGCGCTCGAAGCTGGGTGTGGTGACCGGTCGCAAAGTGGGCAAGGCGGTCGAGAGGTCGCGCGCCCGCCGGCTGCTGCGCGAGACATTCCGCCACCATCAGCACGATCTGCGCGTCCCGGTCGCCCTGGTGCTGGTGGCCCGCCCCTCGATCCGGGGCCAGACGCGGATGGCGGTCGAGCGCGATTTCCTGGCTGCTTTGCGCGGCGGCGGACTCCTTTGCGCGGCGCCGAACGCGGGCGGGGGACGAACGCCATGAACCCGGCCCAACATCTCGCGGTGGGGGCAATTCGGTTTTACCGATGGGTGGTGTCGCCCGCGAAGACTGTGTTGTTCGGGCCGCTTGGGCGGTGCCGCTACAATCCCTCGTGCTCCGCGTACGCCCTGGAGGCCGTCCGCACGCACGGAACCCTTCGCGGGCTATGGCTCGCCCTCCGGCGATTCGGTCGGTGCCATCCGTGGGGGGGCTGCGGTGACGATCCGGTGCCGCCGGCGCGCACCCCGGCAGTCAAAACCCGCGCGTCTTCGCGCCTCACACCCTCCGCCTCGAGGTCTGTCGCCGGCCTGTCCGAGGCGCTCACTCCACAGGGTCCCGCCTGAGTTTCCGTCATGGACCGCAAGTCGATTCTCATTCTTGTCCTCTGTTTCGTTCTGCTGATGCTCTGGCCCGCGTTGGTGAACAAGATCTTCCCTCCGCCCAAGCAGGCCGGGCGCACGAACATCGTCGCGGGCGCCGCGTTGACCAACGTCTTCGGCCTGACAAACCTCCCGCCCTCGACCAATGGCCTTGGGGGAACGGGTGCGGCCGCGGCTTTGCCCGCCATCACCGCCCCCAGCTCGGGAGCGTTTGCCTGGCAGCCGCCGGCGGGCCCCGAGGAAACCGTCAAAGTCGAGTCGGCCGATGCGATCTACACATTCACTTCGCACGGGGGCGGTTTGAAGACGGTCGAGTTGAAGGGAACAGTCGAGACCGTGCCGTGCGGGCGTGGGAAACGCGCCGCTTCCGGCAAGCTGGCAACTTTGAATCGGGACGCCCCGGTGCCTGCGCTGGCTCTTTTTGCCGGGGGTGGGCTCGATGATGCGCGTCCATTTGCGATGCGCCGGACTCTGGGGGGCGTGACTGCCGAGAAGACCCTGACCAATGGCCTGCGCCTTGTAAAGGAGTTCGTGGTGCAGTCCAACTACATGGTCGCCGCGGCCGTCCGGATCGAGAATCCGGGAAGCGCGCCGGTCGCCCTTCCCGCGCAGGAGCTGGTGATTGGCGCGGCGACTCCGATGGGGCCCCA
Source organism: Verrucomicrobiota bacterium (assembly GCA_022710935.1). Classification (GTDB taxonomy): domain Bacteria; phylum Verrucomicrobiota; class Verrucomicrobiia; order Limisphaerales; family J093; genus MWFF01. The sequence goes on along the minus strand of JAKLFY010000007.1, from coordinate 94,431 downwards.
TGACGACGGCACCTACGTGCGGCTGGAATGGTACGACGGCGGGCGGACGGTGTCGGCGGATCGGAGCTGGTTTTCCAACCGGGGTTTCTTCAGTTGTCTGGGTCTGGGCGGCGCGCCGCGCGCCGAGTACCAGAGTCCGGGCGCCAGCAATGTGGTTTGGGCATCGGTTCAGAACCAGTTTTTCACGATCGTGGCGATTCCTCAACAGGCACCGCATGGACTGGTGGCGCGTCCGGTCGATCTGCCGCCGCCGAGCAGCGAGGAGCGGGAACGCGACTCGAGGATCCAGGCCAAGCCGGTCGGATACCAGGCCGCGCTTGTCTATGCGCCTCTGGTGATTCCCCCCGGCCAGGCGCTCGAGCGCCGGCTCGAGGTGTTCGCGGGTCCGAAGGAGTACAACACACTGGCGAAGCTGGGTCGCAACGTCGATCTGGTGATGGGCTTTGGCGGGTTCTTCGGGTGGTTCGCCAAGCTGCTGCTCACGTCGATGAACGGACTGCACAGTTTGGGGTTGTCGTATGGGGCGACCATCATCGCCATCACCGTCATCATCAAGATTCTCTTCTGGCCGTTGACCCAGGCGAGCACCCGGTCGATGAAGCGCATGCAGGCCTTGCAGCCGCAGATGAAGGCGCTCCAGGAGAAGTACAAGTCCGATCCCAAGAAGATGAACCAGAAGCTGATGGAGTTCATGAAGGAGAACAAGGTCAGCCCGCTGGGGGGTTGCCTGCCGCTCATGCTTCAGATTCCGGTGTTTTTCGGCTTCTTCCAGATGCTGCGCAGCGCGATCGAGTTGCGCGGGGCGCGCTTTCTCTGGGCCTGCGACCTGTCGCAGCCGGACACGGTGGCATTGGTGTTCGGCTTTCCCATCAACCCGCTGCCGCTGATCATGGGGGCGACCCAGATTTGGCAGATGCGGCTGACACCGCCCTCGCCGGGGGTGGATCCGGTCCAGCAGAAGATGATGCAGTACATGCCGCTGATCTTCGTGTTCATGCTCTACAACTTCTCCGCGGGGTTGGCGCTTTACTGGACCGTCCAGAACCTGCTAAGCATCTTGCAGATGAAACTCACCAAGACCATGGCGCCCGCCCAGTCCGCGGCGCCGGCCAAACCGCCGGCCCGGCCGGCCAAGGGCAAGTGACCCGGATTCGCTCTGCGGCCCACCGATGGTTTCGACACGTTTTCTGAACACCCAAACCTCGCCACCCTATATGCCTGCCAATGCCAAAGCGCTCACCGAGGAGTTTCTTCGTCTCCTGGGGTTTCCATGCACCGTTGAATCGAGCCAGCTCGATGACGGAATGCTCGTCGACATCCAATGCGACGACGCCGGGCGGTTGATCGGGCGCCAGGGCCAGACCCTCAGCGAGATGCAATACCTGATCAACCGGATGATCTTCCAGCAGGATAAGGAGCATCCCAAGATCACTCTCGATGTCGGTGGGTACAGATCCCAGGTGCGCGAGGCGCTGGTGCAGAAAGCGATGGAAGCCGCCGAAAAGGTCCGACGCTGGGGCGACATCGTCGAGCTCGAGCCGATGAATGCGTTCGACCGGCGCATTGTGCACAACGCGCTGAAGGACGATCCGGGCGTCGAGACGCACAGCGTCGAGGTGGACGGCACCACCAAGAAGGCCATTCTCCTGCGGCCGAAACATTAGCGAGGCGTCGACTGCCGGTTGCCATGGCCAAGCCCCAGCGCAAGCGGACTGGGGACACGCCTCGTTGGTCTGAGCCGCGGCCCAGATCCGAACGTCTCGACTGTGCCCTGGTGCGGCGCAACCTCAGCCCGAGCCGCGACAAGGCCAAGCGCATGGTTCTCGCGGGCCAGGTGCGGGTGGATGGCCAGGTGGCTCGGAAGCCCAGCGAGCCGGTCCGCGACTCGGCGGTCATCGCGATCGACACTCCCGAGAAATACGTGAGCCGCGGTGGATTGAAGCTCGAGCATGCGCTTGCGTCGTTTGGAATCGATGCGCGCGGCGTCACCGCCCTCGATGTCGGGGCGTCCACAGGCGGGTTCACCGATTGTCTCCTCCAGCACGGCGCCGCGCGGGTCTTCGCCGTCGATGTCGGGCGCGGTCAACTGGCCTGGAAGCTCCGTCAGGACGCTCGGGTCCATGCGATCGAGGGCCTGAATGCGCGCTATCTTGCGGCGGGTTGTTTTCCGGCGGCGTTCGCCCCGGTGGACATCGCGGTGATTGACTGTTCCTTCATTTCGCTGCGGCTGGTTCTCCCGCCCGCGGCCGCGCTCGTGCGCTCCGGGGGCTGCCTTGTGGCGCTTGTGAAGCCGCAGTTCGAGGCCGGGCGGGCCGAGGCGAGCCGGGGCGGGGGCGTCATCACGGATCCTGCGGTGCATCGGCGTGTCCTCATCGAGCTCGAGGCCTTTGTCGGCGGCCTCGGCGGTTTGCGCTGGCGTGCGGTGACGGAATCACCCATTCTGGGGCCGGCGGGCAACAAGGAATTCTTGGCGTTGATTGAAAAGACTACCTGATTCGATTCGCCGGGTGGGGCTGGTCGGGAACCCTGAGAAGGTTGCCACTGGCAGCGTGGCGCGCAAGGCAAGGGCGCTGATTGCCGCCGCTGGCCGGGACGTGCTCGTCGATGCGGGCACGGCGGAGTTTGTCGGGCTTTCCGACGCGCGTTTCGAGTCGGTCGCGGCACTGGCCGAGGAGTGCGATCTGCTGATTGTGTTTGGAGGCGACGGCACGATTCTGCATGTTGCCCGGCAGGCCGCCGGCTCCGGCACGCCGATCCTGGGGATCAACCTGGGCCGTCTGGGCTTTCTCACCGCCAGTTCAGCCGCCAGCCTTGGCCGCACCCTCGATGCGGTGTGGTCGGGGCAATGCCACGTCGAGTCGCGTCCCCTGATCGAGGCCGCGGGGCGGGGACGCCACGGGCCAATCCACGAGGTGGCGCTCAACGACTTTGTCGTCAGCCGCGGCATGGTCCCGCGCCTGATCGAGCTCGAGGTGAAGGTCGACCGTGAAGTGCTGACCAGCTACCGAGGCGACGGCTTGATTGTCAGCTCGCCGACTGGATCGACGGCGTACTCGCTCGCCGCCGGCGGCGCCGTGGTGAGTCCCCAGGCCGATGTGTTTGCCCTCACGCCCATCTGCCCGCACACACTCTCGAATCGCTCGGTCATCGTGAGCCTGAGATCGACCATCGAGGTCCGCCTGCTCAGCGAACGGGTGGACACGTTCCTGGCCGCTGACGGCCAGACCCGCGCCGAGCTGCGGGCCGGCGATTCGCTCAAGGTGCGGCGCAGCCGCAACACGACCCATTTGGTGCGCTTGCCGGGGAGCTCGTTTTTTGGGACACTGCGTCAGAAACTGAACTGGAGCGGGTCCAGCGTCTGAGGAGAGCGGCCGGCGATCAGGCCCGGCATGCCCGGGTTCGAGAGCCGCGCGACGGGTCTCCCTCCGCGGGCCGCAATGACATGGTACGTCTGGTTGACATCGCGAGGCAGGCCGGCGTGTCCGTAATGACGGTCTCCCGCGTGTTGCGGGACACGCCGGACATCTCCGCGGCGACCAGGACGCGTGTGCGCGCCCTGGCCGAGCAGATGGGTTATGTGCCCAATGCCATGGCTCAGAGTCTGCGCACCCGCAGCACGCGGCTGATCGCCTTTGTCGTCCCAAACGTTGCCGACCCGATGGCCACCCGCATCCTGCTGGCCCTGAGCGAGCGGGCGCACGATTTTGGACGCGATTTGCTCGTCAGCCAGTCGCTCAATCGGCTCGATCGGGAGGAGATCTGCATCCGACGCGCGCTCGCCCGTCGCGTCGAAGGTTTCTTCCTCCAGCCGGTCTATCGGCTCGACCCGTCGGCGCCCGTCTACGACGAAGTGCGGCGGCACGGCGCGAAGGTGGTTGTCCTGGGGCCCAAACCGCCCTTTTGCGAGTCGTTTGTCAACGTGCAGGCCGACGAGGCCCTGGCGGCCGGCGAGGCTGCCGCCCATTTGATCGAATTGGGCCATCGCCGCATCGCCTTCCTGTCCGGCCCCCCCACCTCGCCCGCTGCTCAGAACCGCTTCGAGGGTTATCGTCGCGCCTTGCGCAAGGCCGGGCTCGAGGTCGATGACGGTCTGATCTTCCATGCCGGGGAATCGATGGAAGACGGGATGAAGGCGGCCGCGCAGATGCTCGGCGAGAGCGCCTCCGCCACGGCCGTACAGGCGGTCAACGACCAGGTCGCCATGGGAGCCGCCACGTTGTTTTTCGACCGTGGGCTCCGGATCCCCCGGGATTTTTCGGTCGTGGGCTGCGGCAACATCCCGTTCAGCGAGTGCTTTCGCGTGCCGCTCACGACGGTGCGGCAGCCCAAGTATCAGCTCGGGTTGGCCGCCGTTGGCATGATGCAGGCGCTGCTCCGCGGCGAAGAGGTCAGTTCCCGACTGTTGCCCGGCACCCTGGTCGTCCGCGCCAGCACCGGCCCGCCCCGAGCCGGCTAGCCCGCGAATGAAACGAATTCAAGGCAACGCGGAGGTGGGTTGCGGCCGTCTGCTTCGCACGGTCATGATCTCACCGAGCGGCTCCATTCCTCGATGGCCGCGCGCATCTGGTCGAAGGCCCGGACGCGCGGCGTCACGAACCGCGGGGTGAACCAGGGAAACGTCCCGACCAAGTCATTGACGACCAGGATTTGCCCGTCGCAGTCGGGTCCCGATCCGATGCCGATGGTCGGGATGGCCACCGTGCGGGTAACTTCGGCGGCAACAGCCGGCCAGACCAGTTCGAGCACCACGGCAAAAGCCCCGGCCTCGGCCAGGAAGCGCGCATCTTCGAGCAGGGCCTCGCGCTCGTGCTCGCGTTTGCCTTTGATGCGATAGCCCCCTTCCTCGAGGACATGCTGCGGGAGCATCCCGAGATGGCCGAGGAACGGGATCCCTTCGGCCACAATCGCCCGCACCTGGTCCGCGATGGACAGCCCCCCCTCGGCCTTGACGGCCTCGGCTCCAGCCGCCACGAGTCGGCGGGCGTTGACGACGGCTTCCGCGGGCGTGCGGTAGCTTCGGGAGGGGAGGTCCGCCGCGAGCAGGGCTTTGGGGCGGGCGCGCGCTGCGGCGCGGGTGTGATGTTCCATTTCTTCCATGGTCACCGCGGTGGTATCCGGGTAGCCCAGGACAACCATCCCGAGCGAATCCCCGACGAGGATGAGCGGGATGCCGGCTTCGTCGAGCAGACGGGCGGTCGGGTAATCGTAGGCGGTCAGGGCCGGGATTCTTACCCCGCCTTTGCGGGCCCGCAACTGATCGGCAGTGATTTTCGAGGTATCCACAAACCAAACATGCTTATCCAGCCCGCATGAGTCCACATCTTGAAGTTATCCGCTTCGCGGTGGTCACAACTCCATGAAACATGCGGGCCAGGAAGGGAACAAGCGGAAAATGAGATTGGCGACGCCAGGATTGCTTTGAAGTTCCGTGAGCCGGGGATTACGCTTCGGCCATGCATTTGGCCCACCTGCGTTTGCGCGATTTCCGCAACTACGCCCGGCTGGATGCCGATTTTCCGCCCGGTTTCCACCTCCTCCTGGGGAACAATGCCCAGGGGAAGACCAACATTCTCGAGGCGATCTACCTGCTGGCCACCCTGCGCTCGTTCCGCGGTGTCGGGGGCGCGCAGATGGTGCGGCATGGCCAAAAAGGGTACTTCGTTGGCGCCTCGGTTGTCGGCCAGGGCACGCGGGAGATCAAGCTGTACTGGTCGGCGTCCGAGCGGCGGATCAGCCTCAACGGCCAGCCGGTCCGCCGTTTGACCGATTACCTCGGCGCGGTGCGGGCGGTGGTTTTCTGCACTGAGGACCAGCAATTGGTGAAGGGGCCCGGAAGCCGGCGTCGGCGGTTTCTCGATCTTCTGCTGTCGCAGACAGCGCCGGCGTATCTGCCGCTGCTGCAGCGCTACCTGAGGGCCCTGCGCTCGCGCAACGCCCTGCTCAAACAGCGCGTGGCGGACGAAGCCGCCCTGGACAGTTTCACCCGGGAGGTCGTGGCGGCGGGCAACGAGATCATGCGGTGGCGACGCGAACTCACGCCGCGCCTCTCTCCCCTGGTGCGGCTTGCGTATCGCCAGATCTCGAACGGCGCGGAGGATTTCAGGCTCGATTATCAGCCGAGCGCGAAGGCGGATTTCGCGGTCGAGCTGGCCCAGGCGCGCGCCCGGGAGCGCACCTTCCGAACCACCGTCTGCGGCCCGCATCGCGACGAACTGCGGCTGTTGCTCGACGAGAAGCCGGTGGCCCAATTCGGCAGCGAGGGACAGAAACGCACCCTGGCCATCGCCCTCAAGATGGCCCAGGCCGAGTATGTGACGGGTCTCCACGGCGCCCCGCCCATCCTGGTGATTGACGACGTGATGGGCGAGTTGGACGCGAAGCGGCGCAGCGGCCTCTTGCCGTTGATCGAGCGGTCGCACCAGGCAAGCAGCCAGGTGTTCATGACGTGCACGGAGGAAAACTGGCCGCGCGAGCTCGGCCGGCAGCTTCATCGCTGGGAGGTGCGCGCGGGCACGCTGATCCCGATCGAGGACCCGAGCGGGGGCTCGATGTGAGCGGCCGTGTCGATGGCCGCTGCGTGGGATGAGCCGGCGCCAATTCCTGCCTTCGACGGAGCGAGATGGCGCCGTCTTACGACGGCGGCTACGGAACCACGGTTCATGGGGAGAGAGTGTTGACATTCAACGATTGAAAGCGCACGAGGACCATGAACCATAGTGTCCTCCTCGTAATCGTAGTCGTAATCGTAATCCTCCGTCGCCTGTCGGTTCATGGGGAGCCTCTGGGGGGCTCGCGTCGCCCTTGCCCAGGAAAGGGGCGGCGCGCATACTCGGCGGATGCTCGATGTCAAACGGATTCGGGATCAGCGGGACCTGGTGCGTGAACGCCTGGCCAGCCGGGGCGCCGGTGACGAGGCCAAGGTCGATCAGGCGCTCGAGGTTGACGCGCAGCGGCGTCAGCTCCTGGCGGAAGTCGAGACGCTCAAGGCGCAGCGCAATCGTGTGTCGAAGGAGATCGGCGCCCTGATGGGGCAGCGCAAGCTGGCCGAGGCCGAGGCGCGCAAGGCCGAGACGCGGCAGATCGGCGACCGGATTGCCGAGCTGGACGGGAAGGTTGCGGCGCTCGAAGGGGCGCGTGATCAGGTTCTTCTGCGGCTGCCGAACCTCCCGCACGAGAGCGTGCCGGTTGGTCGGACGGCCGAGGACAATGTCGTCGTTCGGATGTGGGGAGAAAAGGCGGTGTCGACATTTCCCCTCCTGCCGCATTTGGACCTGTGCAGCCGGCTCAAGCTGGTCGATTTCGGCCGCGGAGCGAAGCTGTCGGGGAGCGGCTTTTTGCTCTACACGGGCTGGGGCGCGCGACTCGAACGGGCTCTGATCTCGTTTCTTCTGGACCTGCATACCGGCCAGCACGGGTACACCGAGGTCTCACCGCCGTACCTGATCGGGCGGGACTGCATGGTGGGAGTCGGGCAGTTCCCGAAATTCGAGGATCAGGCCTACGCGGTGCAGGAGGGGTTGGACAGCTCGACCCTGGGTAGGCTCTATCTCCTGCCGACGGCCGAGGCGCCGGTTGCCAACATCCATCGGGAAGAGATTCTCTCCGACGCCCAGCTTCCGATCCGTTACGTGGCCTACAGTCCGTGCTTCCGGGCGGAGGCGGGTGCGGCGGGCCTGGGGACGCGGGGGATGATCCGTGTGCACCAGTTCGACAAAGTCGAGCTGATCAAGATTGTGCGGCCGGAGGATGGTTACGCGGAGCACGAGAAGATGGTGGCCGATGCGGAGCGGGTTCTGCAACTGCTGGGGCTGCATTATCGGGTTGTGCTGTTGTGCACTGGGGACATGGGATTCGCCAGCGCCAAGACCTATGATCTCGAGGTCTGGGCTCCCGGGCAGGGCCAGTACCTCGAAGTGTCGAGCTGCTCGAACTGCGAGGACTTCCAGGCGCGCCGGATGAACTGCCGGTACAAGCTGGCCGACGGCGGCAACCGGTTCCCGCACATCCTCAACGGCAGCGGAACAGCCCTGGCCCGCCTCTTTGTCGCGCTGATCGAGACGCACCAGCAGGCGGACGGTTCGGTTCTGATTCCCGAGCCGTTGCGCCCCTACCTGGGCGCGGACCGTCTGCCCCTGCCGGCGTGCTGCCCATGAGGATTCTACTGGCGAGCAGCGAGGTCTTCCCGTACTCGAAGAGCGGGGGCCTGGCGGACATGGTGGCGGCGCTGGCCAAGTCCCTGGCCGCGGCGGGACACCAGGTCGGGGTGGTCACGCCGCTCTACGTCGGCATTCGGGAACGTTTTCACGGATTGCGTCCGTTCGACTGGCGGATGCAGTTGCCGCTGGGAGGCAACCTGCTGAGCGCGTCGGTCTGGGTGGCCGAGCCGGCGGCGAACCTCACCCTCTACTTCATCGATCAGCCCGGCTTTTTCCGGCGTCCCGGGCTCTATGGCACGCCGCGGGGGGAGTTTGCGGACAACCCGGATCGGTTTGTTTTTTTTGCGAAGTGCGTCGCGCACCTGGCTCGGTATCTGCCCTGGCATCCGCAGGTCGTGCATGTGAACGACTGGCACACGGCGCTCACCCCGCTGCTGATCAGGCATCAGGCCTTGACCGATGGATGGGCCGCGCCGCCGGCCACGTGCCTCACCATCCACAACCTGGCCTACCAGGGGGTTTACCCGGCCGAGACGTTCGCGCTGTGCAACCTCCCCTGGTCCCATTTCACCGCGGACGGCGCCGAATTCCACGGACGCTTCAACTGTCTCAAGACCGGCCTGGTCGCGAGCGACGCGATCACGACCGTGAGCCCGAGCTACGCCGGGGAGATCCAGACCCCCGAGCACGGGTGCGGTCTCGAGGGTGTGTTGCGCCTCCGGGCCGGCGCCCTGACCGGGATCCTCAACGGGGTCGATTACGACGAATGGCGGACCACGGGCAACAGGTTCCTGGCGGCGCCGTATGAGGTCGGCGATCTCTCAGGCAAGGACGCGAACAAGCTCGCCCTCCAGCGCGAGACGGGGCTTCCGCCGATGCCCGCCACGCCGTTGTTCGGGATGATAACCCGGCTGGTGCATCAGAAGGGGATTGACCTGGCCCTGGGCGCGCTGGAAGAGATGCTGGCTGGCGATCTTCAGTTTGTCCTGCTGGGAAGCGGGATGGTCGAGTTCCAGGAGGCGTTTCTCGAACTCGAAGAGCGCCATCCGCTCAAGGCGGCGATTCGGCTCGGTTACAATCACGCCCTCGCCCACCGCATCGAGGCCGGCTGCGACTTCTTCCTGATGCCTTCGCAATTCGAGCCCAGCGGCTTGAATCAGATGTACAGCCTGCGCTACGGCACGGTCCCGGTGGTGCGCGCGACAGGCGGGCTCATCGATTCCGTCGTGGACATTCGCGAAAGCCAGGAGCGCGCCAACGGCATCAAGTTCCGGGAGTACTCGGCCGCGGCACTGGCCAAGGCGATGCGCAAGGCCCTGGCCCTGTATCGCGAGCCGGATCTCCTTCTCGATTACCGGCGCAACGGCATGCGGGCCGATTTCTCCTGGGACCGGAGCACCGCGCGCTACGTCGAGGTCTACCGTCGCATCACACGCCGCGCCTGACCTCCCGCCGATCGGGGGGCAGGCGGTGTGAGCGCAACTAGCCCGGATCAGGTTCAGCGCGGAGCGTGTGAACGATCCGGGCTAGCGGCTTGCCAGAGAGATCCACTGGCTTTCTTTGGCCTGGCGTCCGGCGACCACGGCGCCCTCGGCGACGTGCTGTTTGTAATTCTCGCCGACAGTCAGCACTCTCGGTTTTTCGTAACCCTCCTCGCCCAGGAGGCGTTCGAGCTCGGGGGCCAGGTGGCGGACGCGGCTGCCGCCGCCGGTGAGGATGATGTTTTGCATCAGTTCGCCCACGCTGTCGGTCGAGGCCTCGGCGATGATCGCTTTCACACAGTCCAGGATCTTGAGCAGCAGTTGCTGGCAGGCATCGCCCATGATCTCTCCCAGTTCGAGTTTGCGCGGCTTGCCGCCGACCAGCACGCTTGCCGTGATCGGGCTGTCGATCTTGCCCACATAGGAATGGGCTTCCTTGAGCTCGCGGATCTTGAACAGGGAGAGCTGGACATCCGGATACGCCTGGCCGATGGCAGCCTGGAGAAGGGCGTCGACCTTGTCGCCGGCAAACGGCACGCTGATCTGGTCGTCGGCGGTCGGAAAGTAGCCTTGCACGAGGCAGACATCGGTCGTTCCCGCGCCGATGTCCACGAAGACGGAATTACGCACCGGATCGAGATACGCGGGTTCCCCGAGCTTTGATGGATCGCGAAAGCCGAGCGCGGCCAGGAAAGGTTCGGGGACGAGCAACGCCTTGTGGAAGAAGCCGCCCAGGGCCTCGATCAGATGCTCGCGGGCGGTCCGATCCGCCGAGGCGGGCAACCCCGCCACCACGCGCAGTTCGACCCCCGCCGGCGCGTTGATCAACTGGCGCAGATGGCGGATGAAATCGTGCGCGGCCGCCATGTCCACCACCACGCCGTCAGCCAGCGGCGGGACCATGCGCAGATACATCCGGTTCTTCTGGGCCAGGTGGCCGAAAAGGACCTTGGCGTTGTCGGGCAGGAGATTGTCGACGATGCCCTCCTTGGCGTATCCGACGACGGTGGGAATGATCTCGCTCAGAAGGGGCTGCGTCGAGCCCAGCGGAGCCACCTTGAGGCACGATGTGTTCGTGCCCAAATCGAGGCCGACGAGCATGATGTCGCCCTTCACGGGCTGCACGGTTTCGATAGGGACGGTCGCCGGGCTCACTTTGTGGGTCTGGTCTTTCGCGGTTTCCGCGGTCAGTGGCGGGACGTAAGTAGTGCGCATTGGGTCATTCGGTTCGCATCGCTCGGGCGGTCTGCCACCGGCCATCTGACCGGTGAACGGCGCCCGCTGGCGTCCGAGTGTGGCGATGGGCGGGGGAAATGCAAGCGCGTGCCGCCTCGGAGCCGCAGTTTTTTGCGTGTCAAGCGTCGGCGTGCGGTCCGGTGTGCCCCATAAAGCACATTGACAGAATGTCGATTCAAGCTATTAAGAGGACACGATAAGCCCGCCGAGGGCAACAACGGCAGACGGCCCGGGCGGGTGAAACAACCTAACAACTGGACACATGGCTATGCGAAAGAATGTCGAACCGCGTGCGAATGCTCGACGACGGGGCTCCGCCACCGGTTTCACGCTGATTGAACTCCTGGTCGTCATCGCCATCATTGCGATTCTGGCGGGGATGCTCCTGCCCGCGCTCGGCAAGGCGAAGTCAAAGACCCTGGGCATCCAGTGCATGAACAACCACCGGCAGCTTTGTCTGGCCTGGCGGATGTACGTCGAGGACAACAACGACGCCCTTCTGTATGCCAGCGAGGACAGTTCCAAACCCGAAACCCTCCTTTATTCGTGGGTGACGGGGACCACGGACTCGAGCCCGGCCAATCGGGCCAATTGGGATCCGGAACTCACGATCAAGAAGAGCCCGATGTGGAAATATTGCGGTGAGAGCCTGATGATCTGGCGCTGCCCAGCCGACAAGTCGCAGTTCAATGTCAACGGCCAGATGAAGCCGCGCGTGCGAAGCATGTCGATGAACCTTTATCTGGGCGGCTGGGGCGGAACCGACGGTGGTTGGGGCGCGCAGGTGAGCAATTACAAGATCTACCGCAAGTACACCGAGTTGATCGATCCGGGTCCGACCAAGATCTTTGTCTTCCTCGATGTGCGCGAGGACAGCATCGACATGGGGAACTTCGCCGTCAACATGGCCGGTTACCCCAACAACCCGGAGCAGCACGGTTTCTGGGATCTCCCCGGCTTTTACCACAACAACGGCGGCGGGTTCTCGTTCGCCGACGGCCACTCGGAACTCCGGCGTTGGAAGGACTCGCGCACCACGCCGCCGATTGTGAGGAATGGCCAGGTGCCCGATCGGATCTCGACTCCGCGGAATGCCGATGTCGCTTTTCTCCAGGACATCGCCACCCGTCCGAAATAGCCGGGCCCTCCGCGAGCCGATTGCCGACGCATTTGCCCCGGTCGCTGGTCCAGTCGTGGATTTCAGCGACCGGGGTTTTCGTTTGGATGGAGAAACTCCTTGACAGCGGCGCGGCGGCTTCTTGAGGATCGCCGCTATTCAGCAACCCAACGAACACACATCAGCCGGAGACTGCTCATGAGCAAACTGCATTGCCCCCGTTTGGCGGCCGCAACCGCGGCCTTGTTGATTGCCACAAGCACGGCGCCTGTGCTTCAGGCTGCCGACTACACGTCGACCGTCATGGCCCTGAACCCGGTGGGCTATTGGCACCTCGACGAAGCCGTCACGGTCCCGCCGCCGCGGACCTTCGCCAACGCCGGGTCGGTCGGCGAGGCGGGAACGGGCTACGGCGTGCTCGATCTGCTCCCTGGCGAAGAGGGCATCGTCGGCAGCGCGATTCGGATGTTCAACCCCGGTCTGAGCACTGCTGTCTGCGGGTCGAAGGTGGATGTCCCCTGGAATGCCGCCTGGAATCCTGAGGGTTCGTTCACCCTCGAGTTCTGGGCCAAGCCGACGGCGCTGCCCGTGGGCAATCAGAGCGACATTTGCGCCATTTCCTCGCTCGGCAACGACGTCAGCACCAGCGATCGGTCCGGCTGGATGATGTACATGGCGCCGGGCTCGAAGTGGGACTTCCGCGTGGGGGCGCTGAACAGTTACGCGATCACCGCGAAAGGCAGCGGCCTGGTGGCCAACCAGTGGCAGCATGTCGTGGCGATCTACGACGGACAGGCCAAGACCGCCAACCTCTACGTCAACGGGGTGCGGCCTTCCGACCTGGCCGTCGTCACCACCGGCAATCCGTACCGACCCAATCCGCTGCGCCCGCTGCGAATCGGGGGGACGGGATTCAATGACGGCAGCCTGGGCGGGTACTCGGGCAATCGCGGCTTCGACGGATGGATCGACGAGGTCGCGTTCTACCAGGGGGTGCTGAGCGTCGAGCGCGTGGCCGCCCACTACGACAAGGGGATCAACGACAAGACCGGCTATGGGGCGGCGGTGCTGGCCGACAACCCGGTCGGCTATTGGAAGCTGGACGAGCCCGCCTACACGGCGCCCGACCCCGGCACATTGCCTGCCACAGTCAATGCCGGCAGCGCCGGAGCCGGCGCCAACGGCGTGTTTTATCCCGGCACGACGCCTGGCGTCGAGGGCCCGGCGTGTGCGGGGATGGCCGCGAGCAACAAGGCGGCCGCGCTCTCGGGTGTGGTTGGGCGAGTGGCCATTCCTGATGCGGAGGCGTTGGATTTCACCGGCCAAATCACGATGATGGCCTGGGTCAAGCCGACGTCCAAGGCCGTCTTGCGCAATATTGTCACACACGGTTCAGAGGGAGCGTCCCTCTCGCTGATGGAGGTCTTCCTGCGGATCAACCAAGGCAAGTACGAGGTGGGCACACTGGAAGGCGTCGCGGTCAACACGGTCACCGCGGATGTGCCTGATGGCGACATTGGCAACTGGGTGTTCCTGGCGGGCACTTGGGATGAGAGCAACGGCTGGAGACTGTATCGCCACGGCGAACCGATGGCCGCCAACTACACCGGCTTTGGGGCCGTGACCGTCAATGGCGGGTGGGCCATCGGGGCCCGGGGGGAGGAGCCGGGTGTGCCCTATCCCGAGGCGGACGGTCGGACTTTCCAGGGCGCCATCGATGAAGTTGCGATCTTCAATCGCGCCCTGACTCCGGCGGAGATCAAGTCGGTTTACAACGCGTCGAAGCCGCTGCCGATTATCATCCAGGCCCCCAAGGCGCCGGAGGGCGCCGTGTACGCGGGGGATACGGTCGTCTTCGAGGTTACGGCTGAGGGAACCCCGCCGCTTGCGTATCAATGGACCAAGGACGGTGCGGTGCTGCCCGGCAAGACATCGAGGACACTCACCCTCAGCAACGTGACGGCCGCGGACAGCGGCACTTACGCCGTCGAGGTGAGCAACGCCAACGGAAAGGTGACGAGTTCGGTGGAGCTGGTGGTGGTTGCCACCGCGCCGGAGATCACCCGGGACCCCGCCTCGGCCACGCGATACGCCGGAGCGGCGATGCGATTCTCGGTCGGGGTCACGGGGAGCGCCCCGCTCTCCTACCAGTGGAAGCTCAACGGCACAGCCATTCCCGGCGCGACGAGCGCCGAGTACGTGCTCGACCCCGTCCGGGCGGACCAGGCTGGCAGCTACACATGCACCGTGAACAATGCGTTCGGTGAAGACACCAGTGCCGCGGCGACCTTCGCTGTCCTGCCGGCACCCGCCGGTTATGCGGCGGAAGTGCTGGCTGACAACCCGCTGGCGTACTGGCGGCTGGGCGAGACGAGCGGCGCCGTGGCCTACGATTTCTGGGGTGGACTCGATGCCGAGTACCGGGCTGTTGCGTTGGGGCAGGATGGCTTTTCCTTCCTCGATCCGGACAAGGCGGTGGGCACCAGCGCCGCGGACACGTATGTGGGCGGCATCGATGGCACAGTGACCGACTTCAGCGGTGCGACGGCGACCTTCACCATCGAGGCGTGGGTCAAAGGGCCGCCGAACCAACTGGATGGCGCCGGCATTATCGTCAAGGGGACGGGCGACGTTGGCATGGGAGGCGATCCGGGGACCGAGCAGTTCTGCCTCGCGATCAGTTCGGCTGTTTATAGCTTCTTCGTTCGTCAGGAGGGCGACTTTGCCACGGTCTCGTGTGATGCGGACGTCGGTCCCAACGGGACCTGGCAGCACCTCGTCGGCGTCTACGATGGCGAGAATGGACTGATGTCGTTTTATGTCAACGGCGTCCTCATGGGCGGTGGAAACCCGACGCCGACATACGGGCTGCGTCCCTCGATTCAGCCTGTCAGCCTTGGGGCCAAGCGGGGGGGTGTCGACGCCACCCATGAGCTTTACTTCACGGGGACCATCGACGAAGTTGCGATCTACAAGACGGCATTGACCGAGGATCGCGTGTGGGCCCACTTCGTGGCGCAGTATGGCACGGGCCTGGCGCCGACCATCCAGGTCCAGCCGGTGCCGGTCACCGCCTACGTGAACATGCCGGCCAAATTGAGCGCGGCGGCGGCCGGGAGCCAACCGATGAGCTATCAATGGAAGAAGAACGGGGTGAATGTCGCGGGAGCAACCACGGACACCCTGAACTTCGCCAAGCTGCAAGCCAGCGATGCCGGGCGCTACACCCTGGTTGTCCAGAACTCGATTGGCAGCGTCACGAGCGACGAGGTTCTTCTGACTGTGCTGCAGCTCCCCACCACGGATGTGGAGATTCCCGGCCTGGTTGCACACTGGAAGTTCGAGAACAACCTGACCGACGACACCGGCCGGGGCAACAACGGCACGGCCAAAGCGCAGGGCACGCCGCCGCCCGCCATTTCGTATGTGGATGGCAAGATCGGGAGCAAGGCGCTGCGGTACGAGACGAACATTGAAGATCCGGCCAATGTGCGATCCTGTTACGTCGAGCTGGGGGTGCGTCCGGACCTCCAATTCGGAGCCGACCAGGACTTCTCGGTGGCGTTCTGGGTGCAGGTGCCCTACAACTACGTCGGTGGGGATTTGCCATTCCTCTGCAACGCCGTCAACTCAGCCAACAATCCCGGCTACACCTTCGCTCCATCCTTCGGCCCCGGCGACACAGGGGTTCCCGGTGGCTGGGGTTGGTCGCTGTACGACAATGCCGCGGGAGGGATCAATGTCTATGGCGCTGTCGGCTCGCTCAACGATGGACAATGGCACCACCTGGTCTTCTCGTTTGACCGCCAGGGGCTTGGCGTGACTTACCTCGACGGCCTCGTGGTGGATTCCCGTCTCATCACAACCGTCGGGAGCCTCGACAGCGGTCATCAGACCTGCATCGGGCAGGATCCCACAGGCCTCTATGCCGGCTTCGAGTGGCCGATCTCCTTCGCTTTCCTCGACGACCTCGGCATCTTCCGGCGCGCCCTCACGCCGCTCGAAGCGACAGCGATCTACGCCGCGGGCCTGAACGGGCACAGCTTCGTCAACAAGGTTGTCGAGCAACCGACTGTCACCGTGCAGGTGCAGCAGGACGGCACCCTGCGTCTGCAGTGGGAGGGCGGCGGCACCCTGCAACAGGCCGATCAGGTGACGGGCGGATTCACCGACATCGCGGGCGCCACGTCGCCGCACTCGGTGGCTCCGGCCGCCGCGCAGAAGTTCTATCGCGTACGGCTCTGATCCCGCAAAGGGCTCTGCCGCGCCCGGTACGGCGCGGCTCGAACACACGGCCAGGAGACGATTCCTGGCCGTTCCTTTTTCCACTCGGCACGCCTGCCCGGCCCGCATGTTGCATGGACTTGTGACCGCGGCGGGGCCGAGAACCCCAGAATGCGGACCGCACGCCGGTGTCGTTCCAACCGCAGGCGACTGCCGGATCGCTCCGGCGCCCGGTTCAGTGTTCCAGGCGGTAGCTGCCCGAACCCAGCTTCACGACGGTGGAATCGCCTTGCAGGCCAATGAGGCTCACCCCTCGAGCCGCCGCGAGCGGGTTGCCGCTCTCGCGCACCGTGGCGGGATTCGAGCATGGAAGGAACGCGGTGGCCGTCGTGTTCGGTGGAATCGTTACGTCCCAGACGAATCGCTCCGCGGGCTGGCCGGGATCATGCCTGTGCCACTCGCTGCGAATCCAGCCGTAGGGCGAGCGGTGGGTGGCGCGGACATGGCGCAGATCGCCGACGGGGAGCGGCTTCATGAGGATGTGTTTGAAGGCGGGCTGCGCCGGATCGGATCGGATGCCGGCGAGGTTTTCGTAGAACCAGACGATGAGATCGCCGACCAGCATGACGTGGTTTCCGGAGTTCATGGCGGGATCGCCGGTGTCTCCATTCCACAGCTCCCACACGGTCGTGGCGCCTTTGTCGGCCATGTAACCCCAGCTTGGGTAGGTGGTGTTGGTCGCCAGCGTGTACGCAAGGCCCCCCTGGCCGATCTCGGTGAGCGTGCGCATCAGCCACTGGCCGCCAACCAGGCCGGTGCCGACATGCCCGTTGCATTCGTTGACGATCTTGTCCACCAGGCGCGCGGCCACATCCGCACGCCTTTCGGGGGGCGTCAGATGAAACGCGAGGGGAAGGACGCACGCTGTCTGGGAGCCGTTGTCATACCAGCCCTCGGCGGGCCGCAGGTGCTTGCGATTCAAGGCGTCGGTCATGCGCCCCGCCTGCTCGGCAAACCGCGCGGCGTCGTCGGTCTTGCCCAGCCGTTTTGCGTAACGTTCCATGAGGCGAAGGCAATGGATGTAGTGCGTCGTGCCGAGGAGTTCGGGGGCCGTCTTGCGGGCAGGATCCCGCGTGTGGATCAGTTTGGGATCTTCGGGCGGGACGCACCAGTCGCCGTAGGTGTCGCGGGGCATGAGGTCGTCGCGGATGAACCCGGCCATGTGATCCACCCATTTGCGCATGCTCGGGTAATGGCGTTCGAGGAGTCGGGCGTCGCCGTACTGGTCGAGGAGATGGCCAGGGATGATCACGGTGCTGGCGGGCCAGGTGACATTGTCCGAGTAGATCGGCCAATAGGCGGGGCAGACGTCGGACACGCTGCCGTCGTCGCGTTGGGCGTCGGCGAAGTCCTGGACCCACTTGGCATAGAGGGCGGCGATATTGAAGAGGAAGGTCTCGCCCCTGGAACCCTGGGACCGATCGCCCAACCAACCCTGCCGCTCGTCTCTCTGCGGACAGTCGGTGCTGATGCCGCGGTAGTTGCCGCGCACGCCCCAACGCACGTTGCGATAGAGGCGATCGAGCATCGGGTTCGAGCTCGACCAGTCTCCGGCGGACTCGACATCGTCGTGAACCACGCAACCGGTCAGGGTGCTGAGATCGGGCTGGCCCGGATGGCCGGTGAGTTCCACGTAACGGAATCCGTGGTACGTGAACCGCGGTTCGTACACCTCGACACCGCCTCCCTTGAGGACGTAGGTGTCCGTCACGCGGGCGCCGCGGAGATTCTCGAGCTCGAGCGCGCCATCGGGCTTGAGTGTTTCGGCGTGGCGCAGCGTGACGGCGGCGCCGCTGGGACCGGACACCGTGAGCCGGCACCATCCGACCAGGTTTTGTCCCAGGTCGTAGATCCACACGCCCGGTTTGATTTGGGTGAGACTTTGCGGTTCGAGCGTTTCGACCACGCGGATCGGCTCGATCATCTGGCTGACAAGCGTGCCTTCGGGCGCATGAACCGGTTGCGCCGGCAGCCAACCGGCGTCGTCGAAGCCCGGGCTGGCCCAGCCCGGCAGTTCCTTGCGCGCATCATAGACCTCGCCGTCATACTCGTTGTTTTCGGTGATCGGGCCGTCGGTCGTGAGCTTCCACGACTCGTCGCTCGGGATTGTCGTGGTCGTGCCGTCCTCGTGCTCGACGAGAATCTGCAAGAGGAGCTTTGGATAGCCGTACCCGATCATCCCGGCGGGGGCGTTGCTCCGCGGAGCGTAGAAGCGTCCGTTTCCCAGCCAGACACCCACCGCATTCGGGCCCGGCTTCAGCAGCGTCGTCACGTCGTGGGTCACATAGAAGACGCGCTTGGTGTAATCCGTCAGCCCGGGTGACAGGACGTGGTCGCCCACCTTGCGGCCGTTGATGTACAGCTCGCTGAGGCCCAGGCCGGAAATAGAGGCCGTCGCGCGGCGCACCGGTGTTCCGAGCGCGAACTCGCGACGCAACATCCGGGCCGGCAGGCGCCGATCCTCGGGGCCGGCGAGCGCCCCCCACGGTTCGATCCCAGCCGGCCCGAGTCTCCGGGCGGATTGCCAGGCGGTGTCGTTGAAGTCGGGCAGCGTCCAGCCCTCGACCTCGCGATCCCACGATTTCCAGTTGCTATCGGTCCGGATGACCAACGGCGGGCCTGTCTGGAATTCGACTCGAAGCAGGCCGATGAGTCCGGCCGGATTGGGGCCTTCGCCGACATTTCTGACCCAGACGGCGATGAGATTGGGACCGGGCCGGAGGATGCGGGCCAGGTTCATGAGGGTGGCCGCCTTGAAGTTGGATCCACCGCCTGCGTGTCGGCCATTGACCGTGCACGCGAATTCGTTGTCGCCGGTCAGGGCGAGTTCGGCCGACTTGACCGCGCGGTCGGCGGGAAGCTCGAAAGCGCGGCGAAAGTACCTGGTGCCGACCGGGGCGGATTGCGCGGCGTTGCCTTCCGGATGCCAAATCCAGTCCACGCCTGACAGGGCCGATTCCCGCCCGGGCTCGTCCTTGCCGATCCACTTCGCCTGCCAGTCGCCCGGCGCGAGCAGGCCCATGGTCCAGCGTGCGGGCTTGCTCCAGTCCGAAGGCCGCTCTTCGTGGTCCCAGACGCGCACTTGCCAGACGCACTCCTGGGTCGAGCGCAGTGCCTGGCCGGCGTAGGCGACGTGGATGGACTGTTCGGAGTCCACGCGCCCCGTATCCCAGAGATCCGGCTTTTCCGCATCGAGAGCGCTCCTGGTGCTGGCGGCTCGGATTTGGTAGGCGATTTGGGCTGCGCCTCGAGCGGGCGGCTCACCCGGGGCCAGAATCCAGCTCAGGCGCGGCTGGGGGGCATCGATGCCAATGGGATCGCGGAGGAATTCGCAGCGCAGGTCGATGGGGTCGAGACTCGCGAGCACGGTGAGGCTGGAGAGCAGGGAGCAGAGGAGGGGAGACAAGACGCGATACAATTTCATGGTGATGTTTTTTGCCCGCCCGGCCCAACGATGCCGGCGTCGACCAGCCAAGGTTACCGTTTCAGGCGAGGATCGGACCATACCAAAGTCCGCGCTCCGGAGAATCCTTGGCCCTTCAACCGAGCGCGGAAACCTGCCCTGTCTGCGAGGGATTTCACTGGTCGAGGATTCTTGAAACAACCTCTTGCCAGCGGCTCGGCAGGATCATACGAAGAGGCCGTGCGAACCTCTCTGATCCCATGAACCCGGCAACCGCCGCCTCGGGCCCGGCTCGAACAGGCCATCCGCCCGGCCTGTCGACGCTGTTTTTTACGGAGATGTGGGAGCGCTGCAGCTTCTATGGGATGCGGGCGGTGCTGATTTTGTTCATGACCGCGGCGGTGCAGACCGGCGGTTTGGGCATGAGCGATGCGCTCGCAGGGGCGGTCTACGGGCTCTACACCGCCAGCGTCTATTTCGCCGCCCTGCCTGGCGGCTGGGTCGCCGACCGGTTGCTCGGGGCGCAGCGGGCGGTCTGGTACGGCGGTCTGCTGATTGTTCTGGGCCAATTCACGCTCGCACTGCCGCGGACCGACACATTCTACCTGGGATTGCTGTTCGTGGTTCTGGGGACGGGCCTTCTCAAGCCGAACGTCAGCGCGATTGTCGGGCAGCTCTACCCGGAGGGCGGCGCGCGACGCGATGCCGGCTTCACCATTTTTTACATGGGCATCAATCTGGGTGCCGCGATCGGGCCCCTGGTGTGCGGTTACCTCGGCGAAAAAGTGAACTGGCGGCTTGGTTTCGCCGCGGCCGGTTTCGGGATGCTGCTCGGGTTGATTCAGTTTCGACTGTTGCGCGCACGCCTGGGGGAGGCCGGCGCCGTGTTGGTGCAATCGGGGCCGCGGAGGCATCGCGATATGGCGGTGTTGGGCGGCGGGCTGGGGATTCTGGGCCTTGTGGTCGTTCTCATCTGGAGCGGACTCGTGTCGATCGACGCGCTCAAGGTCGCACAGGCGACCAAGTGGTTCATTCTCGGGCTGGCGGTGCTGTTCTTCGCCGGTGTGCTGTTGTTCGGTGGCTTGAGCGGTGTCGAGAAGAAGCGGGTCTGTGTCATCGCCATCCTCTTTGTCTGCTCGGCGTTGTTCTGGTGCGGGTTCGAACAGGCGGGGTCGTCGTTCAACCTGTTTGCGAAGCGGCACACCGACCGCCAGTGCCTGGGATGGGTGATGCCGGCAGGCTGGTTCCAGATGGTCGGGCCGGTCTTTGTCATCAGCCTGGCGCCGGTGGTCGCCGCCCTCTGGGTCGGCCTCGCGCGGCGCGGCCGCGAGCCGTCGCTTCCCGCCAAGTTCGCGTTCGGGCTGGCGCTGCTGGGGGTGGGGTTCCTGGTGATGGCGTGGGGCGCGGCACGGGCGGGAGCCGGTTTGGTCTGGCCCACGTGGCTGATCTCCACTTACTTCATCCACACATTGGCTGAACTGTGCGTGAGCCCGGTCGGCTTGAGCTCGGTGACGAAGCTGGCGCCTCCCCGGTTGACGGGGCAGATGATGGGGGTGTGGTTTCTGGCGACGTCCCTGGGCAACCTGGTGGCGGGGTTGATCGCGGGCGAAGTCAGCGATGAAAGCACCCGCCTGATGGCCACGCGATTCCTGCAAATCGCGGCCTTGACCGGCGGCCTGGCGGTGGTTTTGGCCCTGTTGAGCCGCCCCGTGAGGCGGTTGATGGGAGGCGTGCGTTAGCCCGCAAGCATCATGGAATCGTGCGTTGAAGTTCAGTGGTTTGCTGTGCAACGCCCAACGCCCAACGTTCAACGCTCGAGAGAGGATGAGCGATGCCATTCGATCGTGATCGGATGAGCGCGCGCGCGGGCGAGTTGGCCGCGCACGGCGTCTATGTGGGGACATCCAGTTGGAAGTACGAGGGCTGGATCAACCAGCTCTACACCCCGGAGCGGTATGCGTACCGGGGCCAACTGGCACGAAGCCGCTTCGATCGCAGTTGCCTGGGCGAGTATGCCCAGGTGTTGAAGACGGTTTGCGTCGACGCCGCCTACTACGCATTTCCCGCCGCCGCGTTCTTGCAGCGCATGGCCGACCAGGTGCCGGAGGACTTCCTATTCGGCTTCAAGGTCACCGACACGATCACGATCAAGAAGTTCCCGAACCTGGAGCGGTTCGGCGATCGTGCGGGAAAGGCCAACGACCAGTTCCTCGACGCGGATTTGTTTGCGGGATCATTTCTCGAACCGTGCGAGGCGATCCGCCCGAAGGTCGGGCTGTTGATCTTCGAGTTCTCTCGTTTCTGGCCGACGGACTACAGCCGGGGGCGGGATTTCCTGGCCGACCTCGACCTGTTCCTGGGCCGTTTACCGGGCGGATGGCCCTACGGCGTCGAATTGCGCAACAGCAACTGGCTCCACCGGGACTATTTCGAGTGTCTGAGCCGCAGGCGGGTCGCGCATGTGTTCAACTCCTGGGGGGCCATGCCGCCGGTCGGGGAGCAACTGGCTCTGCCCGAGAGTCGCACGCATGCCCAGTTGGTGGGCGCCCGGTTCCTCCTCAAGCCCGGACGGAGGTACGAGGAGGCGGTGCAGAGGTTTCAGCCTTACGACAAGATCAAGGAGGTCAACGAGGAAGCCCGTGCGGCGGGGGCGGCGCTGATTTCGGAAGGCGCCAAGACACCGGGCCGCAAGACGTTCATTTACGTCAACAACCGGCTCGAAGGTAACGCCCTCGAGACACTGGATGCGATGGTCGGCCTGGCGACTATCCCATCGACTCCGCCGTAAGAAGGGCCGGGGTGGAAATCACCCACCGGCGCCCTCTTCAAGGCGGCCCGGGCCGGTCTTGGCCTGGCGAGGGGAGGCGTGGACCGGCGTGTTCGCCGCCATCATTTGTTGCGCCGGTCGTTCGACTTCTGATTCAGTTTCTCGTAGTCCTCTTTCCATTCGGCTTCCATGTCACGGATGCCGGGCATGCTGTCGCGGGCATGATCGACGGCCTGGGCGGCGTCCCGCGGGCTGGGAAGGACGGTGGGGCGGATCAGGACGAGCAGTTCGGAGCGTTTCGCCTCTTTGGATGTGCTTCGGAAAAGGCCGCCGATCCCGGGGATGTCTTTGAGGATCGGGACGCCGGACTTGGACTTGCTCTTCGAGGCGCGGATGTAGCCGCCGAGAATGATGGTATCGCCGTCCTGGACCGACACGGTGGCCGAGGCGGACCGATGGGTGGTATTGGGCATCTTGCCCACGTTGGCGATCTCGGTGTAACCGGTGATCTCCTCGATATTCTGATCGATCTCCATGACGACCAGTCCATCGGGTGTGATGTAGGGCGTGACATCGAGGTAGGTCTGCACATCGAGCTGCTGCAACTGCGCGCTGGGGCCGTAGCCCATGCCGCCGTAGCCGCCGTAGTAGGTGCTGGTCACGTACGGCACCGACTCGCCCACGGTGAAGTTGGCCGGGGTGGCGTGGCTGGTTTGGACGCGCGGCGTGGCGAGAATCTCACCCTTGCCGTTCGAGGCCAGGGCTTTCACAGCCACGTCCAGATCGTCGCTGTACTTGCCAAAGTAACTGAAGCCGCCCGGCAGCCCGCTGCCGTCCACGATATTGGTGATGGCGTCGAGGAAGGACGGGCTGTTTTTGGCGGCGGCCACGGACGTGAGTTTGCCCGTTTGCTGCTGCCGCATGAAGGTCGAGACGCCAAACTCGAAATTGTCGCTGAGCTGAACGTCCATGATAATGGCCTCGATCAGCACCTGGGCAAGAAGGCGATCGACCTTCTCGACGATGTTGGTGATCATCTTCATGTCGTCCTTGGTCGCATAGACGATCAGCGAGTTCGATCGCTCGTCGGGGATGATCTTGGCGTCCACGACCAACTGGCCTTCGCCCATTCCGGACATCCGGCTGACCAGGCCCTGCAGGCGCTGGTTGAAGGTGCTGGCGCCGCCCGCCTGCCCGAGCTGCCCGGCCTGCCCGACCTGAGCCTGCGTCTGGTACTGGCCCGTCTGGCGCTGGGATGAGCTGATGTTTGTCTGACGGAAATTCGAGCGAAACTGGCTGCCGCCGCGCGCCCCCGTCGTCCCGCGGCGCGTGCTGCTCGTGCCCGTCGTCCCGCCCACGCCCATGCCCACGGACCCGCCCCCTCCTCCGATCACGCTGCTCATGGTCGAGTAGATCTCCTCGACTTTCCCGTACTTGATCGGGATGACCTCGAGCTTGTAATCGCTCTCGACCTTGACGTCGACCTTCTCGATGATCTCCATCATCCGCTTGATGTTGGGAGGATAGTCACGGAGAACGAGTGTCATCGTGCTGTCGATCGGCACCACGCCACCCTGGATCTTGCCGAATGTTTGAATGACTTGCGCCACTTCGGACGGCAACGCATTGGTGACCTGGACAACCTTGGTCACAAACTGGCCCAATTCGGCCAGGTCCTTGGCGTCCTCCTTCGAGAAGGCCGCGCCTTCGGTCAACGCCTGCTGCGTCGGAACGGCGCTGACGAACTTGTCGCCCACATCGATCATGGTGATGCCATTGAGTCCCAGCACGCTCTCGAGGGCCTGGATGGCCTCTTCCCGGGTGAGTTCCTGCTGGTTCTTCAGGGTCACCGAGGCGGCGGGGAGTGCCGTCGGCCGCAACACGGTGCGCCCGGTCAATTCCGCGTAGACGCTCAAGACCTGCTCGATCGGAGCCACTTGCAGATTGATGACTTTTTCCGGGATCATCGACGACCCCGCCAAACCCGCCAGGTTCGTCGTCGTCGGAGTGATCATGGCCGCCATCGGGACGCCGGCAATGCCGGGATCGGTGCCCCGGGGCGTCGCGGGTTGTGCGGAGGCACCGACGGGTGTCGGGGCTGTCCCGGCCGGCAAGGGTGTGGCCGCCGCGGGACCAACAACCCGTGGTGTGCCCGGAATCCCCCCAGGCCGCCCGGGAATCGCCGCTGCCCCACTTCCCGCCCCCGATCCCGAAGTCACCGTCACCGTTCCGCCGGGAGTTTGTGACGAAGCGGGTGGGGCGGGCGCTGGAGTCGGCGGGAGCGGGACTGTTCTTGGCAGCTCCCGCCGGGTTAGCGGTGTTGCGGGCAGCGCGGGTGCGGGGGTTCCCGCGGGGCTGTTGGTTTCCCCGAGGGGTGGCGTTTGGGCGCCCACCTGGGGTGCGATCCCGGTCAAGGCACAGCAGGCAATGAGGCAGAAAAACGGGACTTTCACGTGGAGCCTTTCGGAGTGGAGGGGGGGGGGGCTGCCGGTCCGGGGGCCAGGCGTGTCGCCCCCGATCTGGGTGTGGCGGCGGGCGGTGCTGCCTTGGCGGTCTTCTGGTAGCTGGCGACGAGCGTGATCTTGCCGACAAGCCGGTAGTGGGGCGGATCCGGTCGCAGATCCATGTCCCGGACACGGATCATGGAGTCGCCAGAACCGAGGGCGACGAGGAAGTTCACGAGTTCCTGGTCAAGGCAGGAGACGTCGACGGAGACAAGCTGCTCGTCAAAGAACTGGTTGGTGCTCCCGGCGCCGGCCTGGGCCGCGGGGCGGATGCCCGTGATGGCGACGCTCATCTCCTGGGCCTTGTTCTGCACGGTGCGCGTGAGATCGAGGGCCTGCTCGGCCTTGAGCACCGCCGAGCCCGCCAGTTCGAGCCTCTGCAACTGGGACCGGTACTCGGGCACGCGGGCGATTTCCTTCTGATTGGTTTGCAGCGTGGCCCGCGCGGCGGCCTTGGCGCCCTGAAGCCGGCCCCAGTCCTTGAAACGCGGAAAGATGAACAACACGCTGACGACGATCACAATGATCGTGACGGTCAACACCACGAACCGCTGTTCCTGCGGGCGGAGGCCCAGTTTGTCGAAGACGCTCGCCATGGGTTTAAAGATCGCTGCGGCGAATCTCGCACTCGATGCTCCAGTTCATCGGGCGCGCGGTCGAACCGGGCGGGCCGGCCGCCGCTCCCTGGATGTTCCGGGTCGAGACTTGGCTGAAGAGAGGCTGGCCGTTGACCGTGGCGGCAGCCAGAGCCTGGTTGTAAGTGCTCACCAGTCCCTGTTGGTCGGAGGGGACCGTGCCGAACAGGCCGAGCTTCTTGCCGCGCTGAAACGTGAGCTGGGTCAGGTTCAGTTCCTGCGGGAGGTTGTCGGACGCGGCCTTCCAGCAATCGAGCGCGGCGAACTTGAGGCTGACCTGTTCCTGGAGGATCTGGACTTTAGCCCGGAGTTCGAGGGCGTTGGTGTAGGCGCTTGTGCTGAAGACGATTTGCTGATCCAGGGCGTCCTTCTGATACTGCACCCACTGAAGCGCGGCGAAATAGCCGAGGATCGCAAAAAGATAGGCCAGGCCCAGCCCCCCCAACGCGCGCATCCAAAGCCGATCGATGAACTGCTGCCTGTAGCGGGACAGGAACTCCGCCGGAACCAGGTTGCCCGCGCCCGCCGCCGTCGCCGACAGCGCGGCGAGCCGGGGGAGGGTCAGGGGCGGATGGACTGTGAGCGCGTCTCCGATGGCCGTCCGCATGGCGGGTTCGAGCCGCGCGGCCAGGCCCTCCTCGGCAACCAGGTGCCACGCCGGGTTCGGAGTCAGCCAACCCTCCATTTCGCCCGCCCAGGCGATTTGCCTGAGCAGGTCGAGCATGTGTTGTCCCGCCTGCTCATCGCCGGAGAGTTGGAGCAGGCTCAGGTTTTGCCACTGGCCTCCGAACCTCCAGGCAGCCAGGCAAACGGAGCGGACGCCTTCCTCGCGGGGGAGCAGCCAGACGCCGTCGCCGCTGGCCTGAATGGCGAGCAGCTCGCGCAGTTGCGGCAACTCGAGGCGGTCGGCGAGGAAGCCGGCGCCCTCGAGCCGCCCGAGGACATCCTCGACCGCGTTGCGCGTGGCGATGATGACCACGATTGTCTGGGTCGGGGCGGCGGGGGGAGAGAGGACCTCGAACGTCCAGACGACCTGAGTGATGGGGAGCGGGGAGAGCCTTTCGATCTGGAGCTCGACCATCCCGTCGAGTTCCTTGGGATCGCTGGGGGGCAGGTGGACCACGCGCAGAAAGACCTGGCTGGCGGGGAGCCAGGCCACATTGAGCTTCGGCTGCCAGACATCGCTCAACGTGCGCGCCACGTGCCGGGCCGGCAGCGGCTCGGTCGACAGCACAACGCGATCGGAGAGCAGCCGGGCGCCGCTGCCGTCGCGGCCAAAATGCCAAAGCTGGCGGCGCTCCTGGCGGGCGTCGAGGACGTTGCAGTTGTTCCAGCGCCCGGTTTTCATCTGCCGTTCTGGAATCTTCGAACTCCGGAACATGGTGCGATCAAGTCAGGTTTGGCTCTCATGCCTATCCCTAGCTTTTCTGGTCCTCGATGAGCGCGGCCAGATGCTCTTCGGTCTGGGTGACGCGCAGGACCTCCTCGATCGTCGTGACGCCGTTGCGCACCTTGCGCCAGCCGTCGACACGCAACGTGCGCATGCCGTTCTCCATGGCCCGCTGGGCGATCGTGGACGATGCGGCGCGGTTGAGGATGAGCGGGCGCAGCGCCTCGTTGAGAATCAGAAGCTCGTAGATGCCGGTGCGCCCCTGGTAGCCAAGCTGCCGGCACTCCTCGCACCCGGCCCCGCGAAGAAAACGGGTGGTCCCGATATGTTCCGGCGGAAATGCGATCCGATGCAAATAGTCGGGTTCGACCGGCTGTTCGGTCTTGCAGAAAGGACAGATTGTGCGGACGAGCCGCTGGGCCATGACGGCCTCGACCGAAGACGCCACCAGAAACGGCTCGATGCCCATGTCGATGAGGCGGGTGAACGCGCTGGGCGCGTCGTTGGTGTGGAGCGTGCTGAACACCAGGTGGCCCGTCAGCGCCGCGCGAATGGCAATCTCCGCCGTCTCGAGATCCCGGATCTCCCCGACCATCACCACGTTGGGATCCTGGCGCAGGATGTGGCGCAGACCCATGGCAAACGTCAGGCCGATGTCCGGCCGGACGGCGATCTGATTGATGCCGCGCAGCTCGTACTCGACCGGTTCCTCGATGGTGATGATGCGTTTCTGGGTCGAGTTGATCGTGCTCAGAAACGCGTAGAGCGAGGTCGACTTGCCCGACCCGGTCGGGCCGGTGACCAGGAAAATGCCGTGGGGCTTGACGATGATCTCGCGGATGGCCTCCTCCTCCTCGGGGAGAAAGCCGAGCTTGTCGAGCGTCAGGAAAATCTTGCCGCGCGTCAGCAAACGCAGCGAAACGCTCTCGCCATACACCGTCGGCACGGTCGACACCCGGATGTCGATTTCCTCGCCTTTGATCCGGACGTTGATGCGTCCGTCCTGCGGGAGGCGTTTCTCGGCGATGTTCATTCCCGACATCACCTTGATGCGCGAGATGATGGCCGCCTGGAACCGCTTCAACTGGGGCGGCATCGGCGTCTGGTGCAGGATGCCGTCGATCCGGTAGCGGATCCGCAGTTCATCCTCCATCGGTTCGAGGTGGATGTCCGTCGAGCGGTCCTTGTACGCCTCCCAGATGACCTGGTTGACGAACTTGATGACGCTCGCCTCCTGGTCGCCCTCCGTGATCTCCCGGTCGCTCGCGATCTCGAGCTCCATCGGCTCCTCTTCCGACATCTCGTCCAGCGTCTCCGCCCCGACGCCGTAGTACTTCTTGAGCGCCTTCTCGATCTCCGCCTTGGACGCCAGCGCGAATTCGAGCGGCGATTGCGCCTCGAACTGAACCGCATTGACCATGGCCGGATCGAACGGATTGGCCACCGCCACCTGCAGCCGATCCTCGATCAGGCGCATCGGCATCACGGTGAACTGGAACGCCACCTTCGTCGAAATCTTCGAGAGAATCAGCTTGCGCTCCTCGCGGGGCACATCCTCCGGAATCGTGACGCGCTCGACATACGTGTGCCCCAGCGCGCGCGCCAGCGCCCGGAGAAACGCCTCCTCCGACAAACCGCTCTCGCGCTGGAAGACCGCAAGCAGCGAATCCTGCGCGCCGCTCTCGACCTGCGCGCGCCACGTCTTGTGCCATTGCTCGCACTGCTCGGGTGTGACGAGCGCGGCTTGGGCCAGAACAGTCTTGATGGACGCTAATGCCATGGGACACATCGGATCGCCGATGACCAAAGGCTATACAACCGAAACCGGCAAAAGTTGCGACCTCCCATGATTTTCCGCCCCAGGCCCCGCGGCGTTCGGTCTCAGCTTCCCATGAGTTCCTTTGCCGCGCGGACCATGGCGTTAGCCGTCAGGCCGTGCTTCACGTAGAGCTGATCCGCCAGGTAGGCGGACTGGCCGAACTCGCCCCGAATCCCCAGCGAAGTCATCCGATGGGCAACCTTGGCGTTGGCCAGAGCATGGGCAACCTGCGCCCCCATCCCGCCAATGAGTTGGTGATCCTCGATGGTCACCACGCGCCCATGACAGGCGCTCACCGCCCCGCCGATCGTGTCGAGGTCGACCCGGTTGATGAACGGGTTGTTGATCACGGTCGCCCGGACCCCTTCGGAAGCCAGTTGCTGCCCGGCCTCGATGGCCTTGCCCACCAGCGCCCCGCATCCGATCAACACCACATCCCCGCCCTCGTGCAGCACCTGCGCCCGGCCCCACTCGAATCGCGCCCCCCCGATCCACGACGTCGGGTAGCTCTCGCGCCCTATGAAGAAGATCACCGATTCGCCGTCGCCGCCGCGCCTTCGGGCCTCGCCGATCCTCTGGATGGCCTGGGCCATGAATGCCTCGGCTTCATCCGCGCACGACGCGGCGATCACCACCGTGTGCGGGATGGCGCTGGTGGCGGCTAGGTACGTGGTGGCCTGGTGCGAAGCCCCATCCGCCGCGTCCTGCAGCCCGGCGTGCGAGAAGACCGCGATCACGGGCGCCTGCGAGAGCGCCGCCATCGTCAGCGGCAGATTGCCCTTCGTGACTCCGAACTGGGCGAACGTGTCGACAATGGGAATCAATCCCGACTTGGACAGGCCGGCCGCGACGCTGATCATGTTCGCCTCGGCGACCCCGACATCGATGAAACGGTCGGGAAATGTCTTCTGAAACAGACTCATGCCCGTCGATCCCTGAACGTCCGAGGAGACCGAAAAGACAGGCCATCCCTCCCGGGCTGCCCGGATTGCGCCCTTGGCCAGGCCGGACTGGACCTTGTCTTTCTTGGGCGCGGTGGTGGACCGCGGGGCGGCCGCGGCGGCTTTTGCTGTCTTTGCCGCTTCCTTCGCCTCCCAGTCGGCGCGCAGTTCGAGGGCCCAGCGGGCCAGGGTCTCCGGCGGTTCCCCGCCGTAGATCTCGCGGACAAACTCGACGATCTTCTCGCCGCTCGACAGCGGGAACCCGTGTCCGCCCGAGGCGCTCTGCTCGGTGGCCTTGACGCCGTACCCCTTGACGGTCTTGGCCCAGACACACGAGGGTTGACGCGGATTGGCCCTGGCCTGGGCGACAGCCGATTCGATGGCCCCGTAGACGGCCGCCAGGTTGTGACCCTGTTCCACCACGATCACGCGCCACCCGAGCACCTGCATCGCCTCGAACGTCGGCCGCATGGCGAATGCGTCCGCCGCGATGCGCCCGGACAACTTGGCATTGTTGTCCGACACAACCATCACGAATGGACTCAGGAGGCCTTTCGACGCCATGCCGGGAATCGCGGCAAAGGCCTCCTTGGCCTCGCCCTCCATCGCCGCCCCGTCCGACACCGCCGCGATGGTCACCCGCTCCGTGCCAGCCAGCCGGTCCGCCAGAGCCAGTCCCTGGGCTTGCGGCAAGGCCGATCCCAGCGGGCCGTTGCTCAGCAGAACGCCCTCCGGATTGAGATGCGACTCGCCGTGACCGGTCAGCTTGCTCTCGAGACTCCGAAAAGCCCTGAGCGATTCGAACGTCAACCCGTCGTACCCATAGTTGGCTCGGAGGGCGTAAACACCATTCTCGGCGTGGCCCGCGTCGTTGACGAAATTGTAGGCCTCGTGCCACGGGCGGCCCCGGGTCGAGAACATCAGGCCGTGGATGGCCGCCATGATCTCCGCAAAGGCGGCGGGCCCGCCCCAGTGGCACGCTGCCCCCCCGTTGACCGCATGCACGTTCATCAGCGCAACCAGAGCCCGCGTGGCGCGCGGGTCGGCCAGGACAACCTCCTGCCCGCCGGCGTCGCGGATGGTGACGGCATACTGGGGCTTGCCCGGCGGCGTGGGGGCGAGCTTGGCAGGCCGGTTCAGCGGACGCAGCGGCGATGCCTCCGCCGGCTGCACAACAGTCTTGTCTTCACCCATAAAAACTCCAGATGCGCCCCGGTCTCGAGGCAGCATCGGCAGCCTAGGAAACGACCGGGAAAAGAAAAAGAGAAAAACAAGGAGCCGGCCACCCCCGGGATTGCCCCGTCCGCCTAGCCCGGACATTTCACGCCGCTGCGCGTCATCTGATGTCTGGGCGATTCGATCCGATAGCGCAGCAGGAACTCGCTGCGGTCGGCGCCTCCGACCCCGCGGCCGAGAATCCGCAGGGCATGGCGGCCCGCTCGAAACTGGCCGTGCGGACTCTCGCGCGGCAGCGGTTCGAGCGCCCACGGCAACGGATCGTCATAGTTCAACGGGCTGTTCCCCCAATCCACCTCGACTCCGTGGAACCACAGGTCTCCGTCCAGATTCGGATCGAGCCACAGCGGGGCGTTCGAGACGGGCCGCGGACCGTCTCCGGCCCGGATGCCGTCGAATTCGGCCTCATACCCCTGCTCGTCCACGCCGAAGCTCACCTTCAGTTCCGCGCCGTTGAGTTCCTCTTGCACCGCGAGCGCTTCGAAGGACTCGAAGACCAACTGCATCGCACCCGATCGAGCGGTCGAGTGCCGTTCCACCGCCTCGTCGTACGGCCCGAGCGTCCCGGCGGCGAGATGGCCGGTCCAGACCTCGAACATGCGCCCGTCCTCCGGACCCTCCTGCTGTTCCTGAGTGTTGTAGCAGAAGATCATCGTCGAGGCGCGCAACCGACCAAAGCCGCCGACGCCGTGGGGGAGGGTGGTGCGCCAGGTGCCGCTGTTGAGGTAAAACGCCTCGACACCGGGCGGCACAGCCCCGCCGGTCAACGGGACCTGCTCGGGAGAGTGGGTGTGGCCGCTGATCACAAGCTGAAGGCCGGCGTTCTGGCGGAACTCTTCGAGAGCGCGTTGCGCCGGGCTGTCCGTCTGTTTGTCCGAGGCCTTCGAGAACGTGCGCACGATGTCTTCAAGCATCGGGGCGGAGAGGTTCTTCACCAGGCCTGGTAGCAACTTGAGGAGCACCTGAGGCACGTGCTTCGATGCTTCATCCAGAAAGAACCGATTCGCCACAGCGGTCTCGACCACATCGCGCAGGACCGGTTTCAGAGCCTTGAACGTGTCCTTGCGGCTCGGCCCCATCTGCGCGGCCAGGTACTCGGTGAGCAGCGATGCCGGGCGCACGTCGTCAAACTCGGTCAACGCCAGATAAAGCCGCCGCATCTGATCGGGCGCGGGCCGTGTCTCGTTCCGCTTCACCAGGCCGCGCAGGGCCTGGGCGTAACGGGCGCGAAACGCGAGCGCCAGCCGCATGGCCACATCCACCGTGACATAGTCGCCGAACGCAGGCCTCAGATAGTCCTGCCAGCCGCGGTCCAACGCCGTCTGCGTTGGCGTGGACCAGGGGAAGTTGGGCGGATCATATTCATGGCCGTGACGGACCCGCACGCCGTAATCCCCCAGCGCCGGGCCGGTGAAATCGAGACAGACGGGAAAGGGCGCGCTCGAGCTGTCGTCCATGCCCAGCATCCGGCGCACCTGTTGCCGCACACTGGGCCAGGCGTTGGCAAGACGATCGTGGTTGCCCGGCAGGTAATGAACGCAGACCTGCAGCCGACGCTTCGTGCGGTTCGAGGCGAACCTCCGAATTGCCTTCCAGAGTTGTCGATGATCCTCGTCGGTCTCGAGTTGGGTGAGGATCTCCGAGACCTTCCGTCGAAGTGGATTCTCGGGGACATCCTCGCCGATCGGATCGGTCGGGCGCACATGGTTGTCTGGTCCAAAAAACCAGGCGGGCGCCCGATGCAACTCGAAAACGTCGCCGGCAAACACCAGATGCACCTCCGAGGACTTCCGCCGTCGGGCGGCCTCCCGAATCCGCGTGACGAGCCGTTTGAAGGCGGCCGCCTTGACATTGCGCCGCACGCCGATCTGCTTGAGCTGGCCGTTCGCCCGGTAGCGAAGGCAGTCAAACCTCGTTTCCTGAACATGCAGGTCGCTGATAATCGCGAGCATACTGCCTGGTCGGTTGGATACGCTCCACAGACCCCTCACCAACTCGGCTCCGCCAACGGTTCGGATCCTGCGTCCCGTCAGAACACGACTCGATACGCGGCCCGTCCGGACGCCTGCCCCGCCTCTCTCAGCTCACCACGTTGACTTGCAGGTCCCGCATCGTCGCCAGGTTCTCGAGAGACGGCAAACCGCGCATCGGTCGCGCACCGCTGCGCCGACGGGGTCCGAACCGATCGCGATACTCGCCGAAGATTTCGTTGACATAGTCCCGTGACCCGAGCACCACGCCATCGCTGAAGTACCTTACCCGCAACCGCAATACCTGGCCCAGGGCCAGATCCGCATTCTTCTCGAACTTCTGCCGGATCTTCTTCCGTTCCAGCACCGGCTTGCCGGATTCCCCAGTGCCGGCGTCGGTCACCAACAAGAGCTGCTGGTAGTCTCGTGCCGCTTCCGCCCAGTCGGAGGACGGGTGAAAACTTGCCAGCCCCGTGCGCGCTGACGCGTTTCCCGCAACCGCCTCCGCGTACCCGCACCACCGGTAATCCTTGGGGTCCTTCACCAACCCCGCGCGCACCGGATTCAAGTCCAGATACGCCGCCACGGCCTGGACGGCGCCGTGGCGATCCTCGACCAGCACGCTCTTGAACCGCTCCGCCCAGAGCGTTCCACACCGATTCTGCTGCCGGTTGAACCACTTGCTGAACCGCTGCTTGAGCTCTTTCATGAACTCCGACACGTCTCCGATGCGCAGCCGGAGACCCTCGCGCAGATCCTTGGGCAGGCCCCCTTGCTTCTCGAAGGCTGTCCGCAGCGTCTGGGCATAGAGGTTGTTCTTGCCGTAAAGGGCGAGGGCGCGTTCGACCAACTCGGCATCCGTGGCCATGAACTTGGCGGGGACACGGAGCAGCAGGTGAATATGATTGGCCATCAGGCAGTAGGTGACGATCTCGATCCCGCTGAATGCCGCCTGCTGCCAGAGCATCTCCTGAAGCTTGTCCCTTTCCGGCGGGCCAAGGAGCATCTGTCCGCCGACCACCCGCGAGATGCAGTGATACACGGCCCCCCGGCCGCTCACCTTGATTCGTGCCATGCGCATACGACGTCAGGCGGTGGTGTGTTATCGCCTGATTGTTGAGCGGCATGATGACCCTGCGATGCGCCATTTGTCAACGATCAGCCTGTCACCTTGTGTACCGCAACTTTGGGTTGCCAGGCGGGCCGGTCGGTCCAAATACTCCCCCCATGCTTGTCGTCCATGTCCATGTCCACCTGAAACCCGACGGCGTCGAGGCCTTCAAAGAGGCCACGCTCGACAACGCGCTTCAAAGCGTGCGCGAACCCGGGATCGCGCGATTCGACATTCTGCAGCAGGCGGACGACCCGACCCGGTTCGTTCTCGTCGAGGCCTATCGCACCGCCGACGCCCCCGCCCGGCACAAGGAAACGGCCCACTACGCGAAGTGGCGGGACACTGTCGCCCCGCTGATGATCGAGCCCCGCCACAGCGTGAAGCTCGCAAGAGTGTTTCCTCCCGACGCCGCCGAGTGAGTTCTGGCTTAAGCCCGCATGAGCGAAAACCGTGAGATGCGCCAGGGACCAGACGCATCGGACGGCTGCATTGAACGAGCGTTTTGAGGATTGAAGAACTGCATGCGCTTCGAATTTGCCACGGCGGGTCGGATCCTGTTTGGCGGCGGAACTCTGCGTGAGGCCGGCGCCATCGCGAAGTCGCTCGGCGCGCGCGCCCTGGTCGTGACCGGTGGCCAGACGGGGCGAGCCGCTCCGCTCCTGGAAGCCCTCCATGCCGCCGGGGTCGCCATGTGCACCTTCCCCGTTTCGGGCGAGCCCACCTTGGACGCCGTCATGGAAGGGCGGGCCATCGCCCGCACCGAGGCGTGCGACCTGGTCATCGGCATGGGCGGCGGCAGCGCGCTCGACGCGGCCAAGGCCATCGCAGCCATGCGCACCAACCCGGGCGAGCTGCTCGATTACCTCGAAGTCATCGGACGCGGCCTGCCGCTGCAACGCCCGTCGGCGCCCTGCCTGGCGATCCCCACGACGTCCGGCACGGGCGCGGAGGTGACGCGCAACAGCGTGATCGCTTCGCCCGCCCACCGCGTCAAGGCCAGCCTCCGCAGTCCCTGGATCCTGCCGCGCGTCGCGCTGATCGATCCCGAATTGACACGCAGCCTTCCGCCCGGGATCACCGCCACGACCGGTTTGGACGCCCTCACACAACTCATCGAACCCTACGTGTCCATCCGCGCCACCCCTTTGTCCGACGGTTTCTGCGTCGAGGGGATGCGCCGGGCTGTGCGTTCCCTGCGCCGGGCTTGCGAGAACGGGGCCGACGCCGCGGCGCGCGAGGACATGGCCCTGGCGAGCCTCTTGGGCGGGCTGGCCCTGGCGAACGCAGGCCTCGGGGCCGTGCACGGCTTCGCCGCCCCGCTCGGCGGACGCTATGCCGCCCCGCATGGAGCGGTGTGCGCGGCGCTCCTGCCCCACGTCATGGCCGCCAACCTGCGCGCCCTGCGTGAACGCCAGCCGGACAGCGAGGCCCTGCGGCGCTACGACGAAATCGCGCGTCTGCTGACCGGGCGCCCTCAAGCTGTCGCCGATGACGGCGTCGCGTGGGTCCGGGAGTTGTGCCGCGATCTCAGAATCCGGCCTCTGGCGCGGCACGGGCTTGCGTCGGCCGAGATCCCGACCGTGGCGGCTCAAGCCGCCGCGTCGAGCAGCATGAAGGCCAATCCGATCGCCCTGACGTCAACCGAGCTCGAGCAGACGCTCCTGGCCGCGCTCTGATGGGGTCCGCGCGTTGTCTGCCAGGTCCAAAGCGCCCTGTGCGCTGACGCTGCGCAATATGCGGTTGGCGCGGCCCGGACTTTCCACATTGAACTTCGTCGGGCGTTTCTTACAGTGGACGCATGGCGCGTAGAGAACCCGGCGCGATCGAGGCCAGGCGCGGTCGGGGCGATTTGGTGGGCATCATTCTGTTTTGCGTGGCGTTGCTTTTGTTCGCCGCGCTCTTCTCGTTTGACCGATTCGATCTGGCCGCCAACCGCGTGCCTCCCAACGATCCGGCCCACAACCTGATCGGGCGGTTCGGCGCGTCGATGGCGTACTGGCTGTTCCTCTACTTCGGCGCGGGCGCCTATTTGCTGCCGGTGCTGGTTCTGGGCTTTGCCGTGGCCCATTTTCTAAGCGAGGCGGATTACCTCAAGCGCAAGTGGCCCTGGGCGATCCTCCTGGTGCTCGTCTGCACTGCCGCTCTCGACCTTGGAACGGATCAAGCAGCCTTGAAGCGGCTCGCCCGCAACCCGGCGGATGCCGCGGGCTTCCTGGACCGCCTCTCGTTGAACCTGAGCGCGCCGAGCGCCGGCGGGGTGATCGGCATGAACCTGAATCGCTACTGCTTCCGCTATTTCGGCACGGTCGGCTCCTCGATTCTGCTGGCGACGCTTTACCTTGTCGCGCTCTACGGCCTCACGAACTTTCACCTGGGCGACTGGATCCGCGATTATCTCGAGAGGCGCCGCGCCGCCAGGGCCGCCGCGCCCCAGAACGAGAAGATGCTCGAACGGCGCAAACGGGAGTTGGAAAGGGAGGCGCGCCGCCTCCAGGAGAAGCTCGCCAACGCCGAACCGGCTGAACCGGCGGCTGCGTCTCCGCCGGCTCCCGCGCCGGCCCGAATCGGATTGGGGCCCGATATGCGCCCGGTGCCGGAACCCACGGTGCGCGATCTGAGCGTGCCGCAGGTGGGAGCCAAGCCTCCGTCGCGCCTCCTGCTGCCGCCCCTCAAGCCCGAGAGCCCGGCGATCGAGGTGCCTGCCGACGATGCGGTCGAGATCATCCCGGCCACGGAGGTGGCGGCATCCGGGGCGGGGCCCGGTGGGGCCGCGCTGGCGCCCGCCGGAGGGGGCGGGAATTCGAGTCCGAATGCGCCGGCATCCGACACGCCGGGCAAGGAGGGCAACGGCGCTCCTGGCGCGTCGGAGTCGGGCGCGGCGAAGGCCGGGGGAGGGGCAGGCGAGGCTGCGGCGGCAACGGCGCGTCCGAGGCCGGCCATGCGCAAGCCCAAGCCGCTGTCGGTGGCGACGCCGCCGCTGATCGGCAACTACAAGCTGCCGTCGATCGATCTGCTGAATCTGCCCGATTTGGCGGTGAAACCGACCGAGTCGAAAGAGGAGTTGATGGCCAACGCGCGTCTGATGCAGCAGACCCTGGCCCAATTCGGCATCGAGGTGGCTTTGGGCGACATCACCAAAGGGCCGACCATCACCCGCTACGAGCTGCATCCGGCGCCCGGCGTCAAGCTCGAGAAGATCACCGCCCTGACGAACAACATTGCCGCGGCGCTCAAGGCCGAGCGCATTCACATCCTCGCCCCGGTGCCGGGCAAGAGTTCCGTCGGCGTCGAGGTGCCCAACGCGATCAAATCCAAGGTGATCATGCGCGAGCTGCTCGAGTCGGATGAGTGGCGCAACGCGAAGGCCCGCATCCCGCTGGCGATCGGCAAGGATGTCTACGGACATCCCATCGTGGCGGATTTGGCGGAGATGCCCCATCTCCTGATCGCGGGCAGCACCGGCTCGGGCAAGTCCGTTTGCATCAATGCCATCGTGGCCTCGCTGCTCTACAAGTTCCCCCCCGACCAGCTCCGTTTCGTGATGATCGATCCGAAGGTGGTCGAGCTGCAGCAGTACAACACGCTCCCCCACCTGGTGGTGCCGGTGGTGACCGATCCCAAGAAGGTCATCCTGGCCCTGCGCTGGGTGGTCAACGAGATGGAGAAACGCTACCAGATCTTCGCCCGGGTCGGCGTGCGCAACATCCGGTCGTTCAACGAGCGTCCCAAGAACAAACCGCTGCCCGTCCGCCAGCCCGAACTTCCCTTGAGCGGCCGCCGCGAAAAAGTCGAGGCCGGTGCCGATGGATTCGCCGTCGAGGTCGACGAGGAGATCGTTGTCCCGCGCGACGATGACATCGTGATTCCGGACAAGCTCAGTTACATCGTGGTGATCATCGACGAACTGGCGGATCTCATGCTCGTCGCGCCCGCCGACGTCGAGATGGCCATCGCGCGCATCACGCAAATGGCGCGGGCGGCCGGAATCCATTGCATCGTGGCCACGCAGCGGCCGAGCGTGGATGTGATCACCGGCGTGATCAAGGCGAACATCCCCTGCCGCATCGCCTTCCAGGTCGCGGCCAAGGTGGATTCGAGGACGATTCTCGACGCGATGGGCGCCGACAAGCTGCTGGGGAAGGGCGACATGCTCTATCTGCCGCCCGGTTCGGCCAAGCTGATTCGGGCGCAAGGGGCGCTGGTGACCGACCAGGAAATCCAGAGCGTCGTCGACTTCATCGCCCGCCAGGGCAAGCCGCTCTACGACGTCGAGATCCACCAGCAGCTCTCGAAACCGAGCAGCTCTTTCGACGATGGCGAGGGCATCGATGAGGACGAGAGCCTGATCGAGCAGTGCGTCGAGGTCATCCGCAGCGAGCAGAAGGCCAGTGTGTCGCTCCTGCAACGGCGGTTGCGTCTCGGTTACACGCGCGCCGCCCGCATCATGGATGAACTCGAAAACCGCGGCATCGTCGGCCCCAGCAAAGGCGCCGAGCCCCGCGACATCCTCATCGACCTCGATGTCGGCGAGGAGACGGAAGACGACGGCGCCGGCCCGCGGCCGATGGCCTGAGGGCCGCGTTCCGGGAAGTGAAGTCCCCTTTCTGAGAACGCAGGGCGGGAGAGTGCGGCGGATCACCGCCGCTTTCCGAACACGGCGTGCGAAGGCGTTCCCGCTCCTGCGCCTTCGCGTGCGCGAGCAGAGCAGGGGAGGGGCGACGTCCTCGTCGCCCGCCAACACATTGTGCGACTCCGTTGGCCGGGGACGAGGACGTCCCCGCTCCCGCGCCTTCGTGCTGCCGCACACGTTCGTGCCCGGGCAGCTTCCGTCCAAGCCCGGCATCTCAGCCGACGAACTGGAGCCGGGTGGTCGGGGCCTCGGAATCCCATCCGCGCGTGGGTGCGCTGGTGATTGAGGCGACGTCCTTGATCGAGATCTGGCGTCCGCGCGCCTTGGCGCCCTTGACCTCGATTTGCGACGGGTCGCACGTCTGCTGGTTGATCTTCTGATAGGGGGCCGGCTTATAGCGGATGTAGAGTTCGCGGGGCGTGTCGGGCTCGAAGAAAAGGACCTTGGATTTCTCGGGCGCGAGCCAGTAGTCCTTGTCCAGAATGGCGCCGCCGAAGGTGAACCGCTTCAGGTAATTCGAGTCGCGCGTGGCGTAGGCGAGCGTGAAGACGCGGTCGCGCTCAGGCAGTCCGGCGTAGATCACGTCCGGCCCGACGAACAGCTTTTCGGGCAGCTCGATCACCCGGTAGCGGCCATCCTTGAACACCATCAGGATCTTGTCGTATTTGGTGCAATCGACCTTGAACTCGTCTCCGTTGACCTTGTAGCCGAGGTAACCGGTCTCGCGGTCATAGGCGACCTTGAACGCCCGGAACGCCACTTCCCGCGCGTCGATTTCGTCGTGCCGGCTGGATTTGGTCAGGCGCGGGTAGAGCGGTCCGTGGCGTTCGATCAGGGCTTCGAGGTGGGCGATGGCGTAGGGGGTGAGTTGTTTGAGGTGCTTGCGGGTCAGGGCGAGATCGGCCTTCAAGGCCTCCATCTCCTGGCGGTGC
Source organism: Verrucomicrobiota bacterium (assembly GCA_022710935.1). Classification (GTDB taxonomy): domain Bacteria; phylum Verrucomicrobiota; class Verrucomicrobiia; order Limisphaerales; family J093; genus MWFF01. The sequence continues at coordinate 54,816 of JAKLFY010000007.1, read as the reverse complement.
CGGTTGATGTCGAAGAGCGAAATGCGTCGGATGCGCACGGCCAGCAGCCGTTCGACGTCAGGGTCGGTGAGGGCGCGCAGGCATTCCTTGCGGAACGGTTTGAAACCGTCGTAGACGGCGGCCACCACCGCCTCGTTGGTCTTGCACTGCTCGATCTTCTTGTAGATGCGCTCCTCGATAAAAATCCGTTCGAGGGTGCGGAAGTGGAGTTCGTCTTCGAGCTGGGCCTGTTTCCTTTCGAGTTCGAGCCGGAGCAGGCGGCAGAGCTGGTCCGTGGCCTCGCGCAGCATGGCGGAGACCGTCATCTCGACCGGGCGATGGTCTTTGATGACGACGATCCGGCTTGCGATCGTGACCTCGCAGTCGGTGAACGCATAGAGCGCGTCGGCCAGCTTGTCCGGATCCACCCCCGCGGGGGCCTTGATCTCGATCTCGACGTCTTCGGAGGTGTAGTCGTGGACCGATTTGACCTTGAGTTTGCCCTTGCGAACGGCGTTCTCGATCGAGGCGATGAGCGATTCGGTCGTGGTTCCGGGCGGGATCTCCTTGATGACGATGGTCGATTCGTCCTTGACCCGGAGCCGGGCGCGGACCTTGACGCTGCCCTTGCCGTCCGCGTATTCGCGCGCGTCCATCAGACCGCCGGTCGGGAAGTCGGGGAGGCATTTGAAGGGCTGCTCCTTGAGGATGGCGACCTGGGCGCGGAGCAGCTCGGGAAAGTTGTGCGGGAGAATGCGCGCCGAAAGGCCGACGGCAATGCCCTCGGCGCCGAGCATCAGGGTAAGCGGCAGTTTCGAGGGCAGCGCGACCGGCTCCTGCTTGCGCCCGTCGTAGCTGGGCACAAACGCCGTCAACTCATCGTTGAAAAGCTCCGTCCGCGCCAGCTCGGTCAGACGGCACTCGATGTAGCGCGGCGCCGCCGCCGGGTCGCCCGTGTACAGGTTGCCGTAGTTGCCTTGGCGCTCGATCAGGTACCGCTTGTTCGCCAGCACCACCAGCGCGTCGCCAATCGATGCGTCCCCGTGCGGATGGTACTTGGTGGTGTCGCCGATGACGTTCGCGACCTTGGTGAATCGTCCGTCGTCGGTCTGGTGCATCGCCCAGAGAATGCGGCGTTGCACCGGCTTCAACCCGTCCGCCACCGCCGGAATCGCCCGGTCGCGAATCACGTAGGACGCGTACTCGAGAAAGCTGGTGTCGACGCGACGGTGGAACGGGAGAACGATCCGCTTCGGGTCGAACGGGCCGTGGGAGGGGGTCGCCGAAACGGCCTCGGCGATGATCTCGTGGGGGCTCTCGGCCGGGGTTGGGCGCGCCTTCGAGCCCGCTTTGTCTTCAGCGTCCTGATCCTGGCGCGCGGCGTCGTCAGCCGCCGCCGGCGTCGAGGAGGGGCCGTCCGGCTGCGGCGCGGCATCGGACGCCCGAGCGCCTTGGATGCTCAAGTCCAGTTGGTGCGGATCTGTTCTTCTTTTCTTTCCCATTGGTCGGGGGACGAGGACGCCCCCACTCCCGCGCTTTCGTGTGCGCGAGCAGAGCACCGGAGGGGCGAGGTCCTCGTCGCCCGCGCACACATTCTGCTGCCCTATTGGTCGGGGACGAGGACGCCCCCACTCCAGCCGATCCGACGAAGAATGCTCCTTCTACAAGTTCGGGTGCGGTTTTGCCACAGCCCGGACATGCGGTCACGCGCAGCGTTGTGGAATGTCCGGGCTCAGGCGGACGGGCGGCGGACGAAATCAGGCAGCAACCAGGCAGAGGCGCCCGCGGTGGTCTTTACTTCTTGTCCGGCTGGTTCTTGGCCTTTTCGGCTTCGGCCTTGGCGCGCTCGGCGGCCTGGAGTTTCTCGAGATCGGCGGCCTTGATCACTTCGATCTTGGCGCCTTTTTCGAGTTCTTCCTTGGACGGCACCTTGATGATGTCGCTGGTGACGGGCTGCTGGGCCGCGGGGGCCGCCTGGGGCGTCTGACGCGGCTGGGCGGAAATCAGTTCGACCTCGAAGATGAGCGTCGAGTTGGGCTCGATGCTGGCGGTGCCGCGCTCGCCATAGGCCAGCTCGGACGGCAGGTACAACTCCCATTTGGCGCCCGGCTTCATCAACCGCAGCGCCTCAGTCCAGCCGCGAATGACGCCGGTGACGGGGAAGGTGGCAGGTTGGCCGCGCTTGTAGGAGCTGTCGAACTCGGTGCCGTCGATCAGCGTGCCGCGGTAGTTGACCGTGACCATGTCGTTGGTGCTGGGCGATTGCCCGCTGCCTTCGGTCAGCACCTTGTATTGCAGTTCGTAGGTGTTGGTGGCCACGGTGACACTGTGCGTCTTGATCCCTTCCTTGGCCCGGTTCGCGGCCAGGTATTTCGCGCCGGTCTCCTTGTTCTTGGCGCCCAGTTGGGTCCGCATCTCCTGCTGGTAATCCATGATGGCCTGGCGCATCTGCGCTTCATCCAGAAGCGTGGGCGAACCGCCGACCACGTCCTTCAGGCCGCGGTAGATCAGTTCGATGTCGAACTGGTCGTTGCTGAGTTTGTTGCGCTTGAGGTTGGTCCCCAGGCTCATGCCCAGGCCGTAGGAGAACTTCTCCTTCGAGTTCTTGAGTTGGGATGCGTCGTCGGCCGCGGAAGCCGCCACGCTGATGCCGCACAGGGCAACGATCGCAATGAAGCTAGGTCTCATGTGTGTCTGTCTTTGTTTCGGTTGACTTTCGAGATTCCACCGCCGGTTTTCAATTCAAATCATGCCGTTTACTCCTTCTCGACGCCGCTGGTCCAGTACTTCTGGAGCTCGGCGGCCGAGGGCACTTCGAGGGGGCGTACGATGCGGAAGCCGACGAACTGGGCGTCGGTGAGCCACCAGATGCTCTTGGGCAACTGCGGGTCGCGCATCTTCCAGTTTCTATCCGACCCACGGCGGGCGCCGCTGCGCAGCTTGCTGGCCGAGTCGTCGAATGACCCGCCGCGCACGACGTGCGGATACGGTTTGGTTGCCTTGTTCCAGGGGTTGACGAGGGTGTCCTTGAGGCTCTCGTAACTGTCCTCGTACTGGTCCAGGCACCATTCGGCCACGTTGCCGTGCATGTCATGCAGGCCCCACGGATTGGGCTTTTTCCTGCCGATCTTGCCGTACTTGAAATCGCTGTTGTCCTCGAACACCCCATACTCGCCCAGCTTGCCCTCGTCGTCTCCGAACGAGTAGGCCGTGCTGGTGCCAGCCCGGCAGGCGTATTCCCATTCGGCTTCGGTGGGCAGGCGGTAGAAGTGGCCGGTCTTGGCGCTGAGCCAGTGGCAATACTTGTTGGCGGCGTGTTGGCTCATCGAAATGGCCGGATAGCCTTCCTTGCCCATGCCGAAGCTCATTTCCATGTAGGGCTTCGAAGGGCGGGTGACGGCATCCGAGACCGCGTTCACCGATTCCTCGGTGGGGTGATCGCCGCGAAGTTTCTTCTCGTCGTCGGGGAACATGAACAGCTCGTATTCGTTCCAGCTCACCTCGAGCCGCCCCATCCAGAAAGGCGCGATCTTCACCCGGCGCGCGGGGCCTTCGTCCGGGTTGCGGCCTGCCTCCGAGTCGGGGCTCCCCATCGTGAACTCTCCGCCCGGAATGGGCACCATGACATAATTGACCTGTGTGCCCGGGATGGCGTTGGTGTACAACCTCATGTCGTCCGCGCTCCGGATGGCCTCCTTCTCGAGGATCGTGACGATCCTTTCGTGGATGTCCGGCACGGTCGCGTCGTCGTTGTCCTGCATCGACGCCAGTTTCACCAACTCGCCCGCGGCGTAGGTGGCGCCCTCGGGCTTGAAAACGCGCGCGTCGGTGGCGAACTTCATGTAGTCGGCGCCCGTAAACACCAGGAAACTCTCCTCGAGACCGACCGCCCCGAAGATCAGGTCGCCGGATGTCGTCGGGATCGACTGCACAGTGCCGGGGGCGCCCGCGGCATCGAGGGCAAGCACCTCGGCCGATTCGCCCTTGCCGTAGACAGCCAGCAAGCCCGCGCCCTGGGCCTTGGGAACGGCCACAAGGAGGTTGATCGGATTGGCCAGTTCGAATGTCTTGGCTTCCCCGACGCCGAGCTTGCCGCCCGCCTCGGTCAGAGGATGGAACTGGATCGTTTTCTCGCCCTTCTTGTAGGTGACCACGTCCGCCAAGGGCGCGCCGCGAAAGAACCCGACGACATAGTCGGAGCCCTTGGGCAGCCCGCCCGCCTCCGCCACGATCACCTCGCGCCCGCTGGCGAAGTCCGAAACGCGGAACGCATCGCTGTCATCGCCGCTCCAAAGCCCGGTGACATAGAGCGGTCCGCCGCGTTTGAGCGCCAATCGGTTCGGCCGCACCCACGTCGCCTTGATCTCGGGTTGCGCATTCACGGCGAAGCTGCCGGCGTCATTCCGGAAGAGGACAATCTTGTTGGGATCGTCATAGACCGAACTGACGGCGAGATCGTCGAGGGGCGTGTTGCCCGGGCCGCCGATGTCCACCGCCACCAGCGCGCCGGGGCCGAGAGTCTCGAACTCGATCGCCACCGGCTTGCCTGGGGAACCGGGGTTGGCTGCCTCGACCACATGGACCAGGTTGGCGTCGGCTGCCGTGAACGCGAGCGCGTCCTTGTCGTCCGCCATCAGCCTGCCCAGAGTCAGCCAGGTCGGATCCTTGAGACCGCTGACCCGGTAGTTGACCCAGTTGAAGAGGCCGTCTGTCGACTGGTACCCGACCCGGTACTTGCCGGTGGCGCGGTCGAAAATCACCACGTCCTGCCGCCGGTTGCCGTCCAGATCGCCGGTCCCAATCAACTCGTGGTTCGTCTCGTACACGAAGGCCCAGGCGGCTCCGGCGCCCGCCACGCTCAAGGCCACCACCCGCGCCGCCGATCGTATTGTGTTCCTGATTCGTTTCATCACGTTCGCAAAAAATGTCGCGTACTCTTCCCGTCCGGACCGGTTTTGTCAATTGGGCGGACGAGCCCGGATTTCCCACTGCCGCGAAGATGACAACGAAATCGAAATCCGCGCTTTTCCCAGCCTGCATGCTGACTTCTCTTGTGAACTCCGGCTTCGCGGCGGCAAAAAGTTGTCAGAAGTGCAGGCTCGCGCCTACCGCAGTTTCACCGCCGTTCCGCTGGCCGTCACCATCAGCATGCCGTTCTGCGCGCCCAGGACCTCGTAATCGAGATCGACCCCGAGCACCGCGTCCGCCCCGCGCGCGGACGCCGCCTCTTCCATCTCGCGCAGCGCCGTGGCCCGCGCATCGGCCAGAACGCGCTCGTAGGATCCGGAGCGTCCGCCGACCAGATCGCGCACGCTGGCGAACACGTCGCGGAAAAGATTGGCCCCGATAATGGCCTCGCCGGTCGCAATGCCGAGATACTCCTGAACGGTTCTGCCCTCGATCGTGTGAGTTGTGGTCGTGATCATGCATGACCGATACCCCAGAGACGGCGTGAAGCAATCCAAAAGCGTGAGACACCACACGAGCCCGCAGGAGGACACACTTTGGAGTTCTCCGCTTCGCGGTGTTCATTGATCCATGAGACATGGGGGCTGGAAGGCGTTGACACAGGGGGCTTCATGGAACCGGCGCGTCGCCTTTCTGATCGGCAAAGCCAAGGCCGCCTCCTGGCGTGGACGCAAGGGGGTGGCGAAACGGAGAGCCCGGGCCACCTCCGGCGCTCCGCAGAGGGAGGCCCTGGCGACCGATTCCATCGCCACATCGCGAGACTCTGGAGGCTTACGCCAAGGCCGGCTCTTTCTGTTTGAGGATCGCGTCCGGATTGCGCGCGCGGCTCAGGGCGGTGTCGTAAGTGATGAGGCACTTCACGTACAGATCATGGAGGCAACTGTCCATCAGGATCATGCCCTCGCGACGGCCGGTCTGGAGGATGTTCTCCAACTGGTGGAGTTGGTTTTCGCGGATGATGTTGCGCACTGCGCCGGTGGCCGTGACGAACTCGTAGGCGAGCACGCGCCGGTTGCGATCGATCGCCGGCAGCAGTTCCTGGGCAATGATGCCCTGCAGCGCGTTGGCCAGTTGCATGATCCGCACTTGCCGTTCGGTGCTCCCCTCGAAGACGCCCACGATGCGCTCGACCGCATGGGCAACGCTCGGGGCGTGCATCGTGGCCAGGACCAGATGGCCGGTTTCAGCCGCCGTCAGGGTGGTGGCGATGGTCTCCGGATCGCGGAGTTCGCCGATCACGATCACGTCGGGGTCTTGGCGCAGGACATGAACCAAGGCGCGGTGGAAGGACCGGACGTCTGTCATCACCTCCTGCTGCACCACCATGGCGCACTGGCTTTCATGCACGAATTCGATCGGGTCCTCGATGGTGACGATTTTGCAGCGCCGCTCCCGATTGATCAGGTCGACCATGTAATTCATGGTGGTTGTCTTGCCGGACCCGGTCGGACCGGTGATCAGGACCAGCCCGTTCGGGCGGCGGGCCAAATCGTCGATTTGCGGCGGCAGGCCGAGGGTCTCGCGGCTGGCGATCTCGTGCCCGCAGAACCGCAGGCTCAGCTCGGGATGCCCATTGTGCCGGTAGATCGTCACCCGCATCCGGCCAGCCGTCGGGTGACACCAGGACATGCAAAGCTCCCAATCCTCCTCGAATTTTCGTTTCTGCGGCTCGTTGAGCAGTTCATTGGTGATGCGGTTGACCTCGGTCTCCGTGAGCGCGTCCCCGTCGGCGAGGATGATCTCGCCGTTCACGCGATAGCCCGGCGGCACGCCGACGACCAGGTGCAGGTCCGAGGCCTGATAATCGACGGCGGTTTGCAGAAGCCGATCCAGCGGAGCTGTGTTCATGCATGAAAGATCCGGCGCCACCAACCGCTCCCCCGGGCCCACCAGCCGGTGGACGCGGCCCGGCCCGCCCCGGATGCGGCCTCGCTGCAGTGTGGATTCAACTGGCGGGCCTGGTGAAAGGAACGTTCCGCCGGGCCGGCCAGACCGAGGGCAAGCTGGCAACGCCCCAGTTCCAGCCAGAGGAGGAAATGGGTCGTATTCCATTCGATGGCTTGTTGGAGCAGATTGATCGCCGCGACGAATTGCCTGTAGTAATGGCGGATGCGCGCGGCCAGCCAGGCGACCACCCAGTCGCCCGGGGCGAGCGCCAGGGCCTTGTCGAAGCAATAGTCGGCGCGGCTCTCCTCGCGGGCGAGCAGCACGTCGCCCCGCGCCAGCCAGAGGTAAGGCGCGTCGCCGCGTTCCTCGATCGAGGCATCGGAGATGGCCAGGGCTTCATCGAGGTCGCCCCTGCGGGCGAGCGCGACGGCCTTGGCGGCCAGCAGCTCGGGATCGTGCGGAAACCGCTCGAGCGCCTTGTTCGCCCAGAGCAACGCCTCGCGAAATTCGCCCAACTCGATGAGCGAGCGCACCTGGCCGGCCCAGGCCGCCGTATTGTGCGGATTAAACTCGAGCGCCTTGGCGAACCCGCGCAACGCCTGCTCGAACTCGGCGTTCTCGAAGTCCGCGCGCGCTCCCGCCACGTAATAGGCTTCGTCCTTGGCCGGGGCGCGGGGATTGACCTCGCCATCGAATTCCGGGTTCAGCTCCAGATTCTCAAACCGGCTCATGGCGCACTCTGCTTTCTGAAGAACCAGTGTCTGTACGGTTGACCCACCAGATCGCTCCGCCTGGGCAAAGCGACGTTCAGCACGGCCTGGACCGCAACGTCCTCGTCGACGCCGTGCATGCTCACGTCGACATCGGGCCAGACCAGCCATCGCTCCGGCGCAATCACGAGTTCGCCCATGCGCGGCATGTGAGTCAAGCGCAGGCCGACTGTATCGTTGACGCGAAACACTCGTTCTCCGAACGCGACGCGATCGCCCGGCACGGCCAGCACCGGACCAAAACCGAAGCCCGCGCGAATCTGGACCCCGTTGGCGTAGCTGCCCTCGATACGATAGGCCAACCAGTCGCCACGCTGAATCGAGCCGGGACGCACCCGCGGGTCCACCACCACAACACGGCCGGCTGCAGGCAGCGGCGTGGCCACGTACCGCTCGAACCCGTCCCGCGCCGGGACGTAAACGAAGAAACTGACGACAGCGAACAGAGACATTCCAATGCCGATCTGGGCGGGCAAGCGCTGTTGGAGAAGCCACGGCTGAAATCGGTGCGCGACGCTGGCCGTGTGCGCCGCGATCATCAGCATGATCGCCCAGTTGGCCACCGAAGAACCCAGACACACCAGGTACAGCACCAGAGCCGCCAGCCATCCCGCCAGAATGCAGAGGCCGAGCCCCCGCCATCCGCCCAGGGAGAACGAAACCCCGGGCGCCAGGAGGCAAACCGCATGCCGACAGAGCGCCTGCGGCGCCGGGAGACGACGGGCGAGCCGTTCGAACTTGCTCCCCCAATGCCGCGCCGGGCGGGCCAGTTTGGCCCCCCATTTCGCCCGGGGCGGGTAGTACGACGAAGCCCGCAACGGGTCAGGGTGAGGGGACACTTTCATCGGCAAGGCAGCCTCGGGTTTACTGTCTCTGCTCCAAGTGATAGCGCACGAGCTCGTCGGGCTCGTAGAACTCGCTGGTCATCTGCTGGGATTTGATCTCGCCGACGATGCGCTCGAACATCTTCACCGCATCGTGGCAGCTCTTGCCCTTATAGCCCTGTACGTGCAGGTGGACCTGGCCATCGGACGCGATGGTGATATCGAATTGGCGTTGTGGCATAATTGGCGTCCTTTGCAGCGGTTTCAACCGTCCCAATGCCGGACCTTGAGCCGAATCGCGTGGTGTTCGTCCACCTCCTCCTCGACCACGACGAACTGCCGGGCCCGGATTTCGTCCATCAGTCGCTGATAGACATGGCGCTGCACCACACGCTGGCTCAATTCCTGGCCCAACACCCGCAGGGCTTCCTCTGTCCGCCCCACGCCCGTCACACATAAGGCTGCCCGGCCGCGGGCGTCGCGCGAGAACGTCACTTGAACGCCGTCGCGCTCGACGGTGAGGGATTGGTCGCGGGCGAGTTGGTCCGTCACCAGTTCGCTCTGGTCGATCTCCAACTCGACCCGAGTGGGTCGTTCCCGTTCTTCCTTCGCGGCGGCTCGATGCGCGGTGGTCGCGGCAGCAACCTGATAGCCCAGCGTGGCCGCGGCGGCGGTCACGACCGCGCTGAACGCTGGCCACGCGAGAATGACGATCGGTGTCAAGACAGTGACTGCGCCCATAACTCGAAAGTAGCTGATGGTCTCTGGCTCATGGTCTCTGGTGGTTTGACCGGGCGGGCCATGGTTCGTCACGCGGCGTGCGATCAGCGCGCGTGCCACAAATTCTGAGCGAGCTGTCCTTGCGCCGCGTGGGGGCACGCGGCCTGCCAATTGAGTCACAACAGCTTGTCGTAGGCCGGGTCCCCTGACCCGGCGTCCACCCTGGTGACACCTTCTCACCCTGCTGCACAAGGATCCAGGCGCGTGGGCGCGTGAGAAAAGACCGGCTTCTGCTTGTGTCGACCTCGCGTTTCGGCCATTTTCACCCCTTTGTGAATCAAACCAGCCCGGATCCGATTCCGCGCGCAGCCTGTGATCGATCCGGGCCAGGCTTCGTCGCGCCAGGCGCTCGAGCGGGGATCGCGAGAGCGGTCCGTGCCGCGGCCGTGACGCTTTTGGTGAGCACGGCTTTTCCTGCGTCGGCTCAAGAGCGGGTGTTGGGCGCGGACATTTCCTACTGGAACTGCGGCAGCTCCAGCGCCGGGATCTCCCAGGCCAACTGGAACATCGCCTTCGCCACCGGCCAGCGGCGATTTGTTTTCATCCGGGCCACGCGCGGCGGCACCACAGGCGTCGACCAACCGCAGGGCACCCCGGGTGGCGGCACCTCATCGACCCTCTCACGACGGTACGACGATCCGCGATTTGTGCAGAATATCACCCGCGCCGTCGCCGCCGGGATGCTGGCCGGGCCGTACCACTTTGCCCGCCCGGACGTGGCGGGGAACACCGGTGCGGACGAGGCGGACCATTTCACCCAGATGGCGGGGGCGTGGATGCGGCCCGGGTATCTGATGCCGATCTGCGACCTGGAGGCGGGCGCGGGGAGCGACGCGCTGGCTCAGTTCGCCATCGATTTCTCGAACCGGATGTATGCGGTCATGCGGATTCGACCGGGCATCTACATCAACGGAAACTACTCGAGCATTCTCCAGGGGGCGACGGCGGCGCGTCGCGACTTGCTCGCCAAACCGGTCGGGTACGCCCCCAGCGTCACCGGCCCGGCCTTCCCGCTGCTCTGGAACGCGCGCTATTCGGACAACAGCAACCCGAACGCGATCCCGGTGCAAACGGGCAGCCCCAAGCACACCTACACAACGTACGCGGGGTATTACGGTCCGTGGGACGACTACGGCGACGCCGATCCGTGGTCCTTCTGGCAGTACGCCAGCACGGTCTCGATTCCCGGCTTCGCCACGGTCGATGGGACCGTGGATGGCAACGTCGCCCACGGCGACGTCGAGTTCGTGCGCAACTCTCTCGTTCCAGCGGTCTGGTCGAGCGACCGCGGCGGCGATTGGAGCGTGCTGACCAACTGGAACAGTGGTCAACCGGTCACGGCGCCCGTCACGCCCCCCGGCCAGACGACTCCGTACGCCACCGGCCCGTTGCCCGCGCCGCGGCTGCCGGGCGCACCGGGCAGCGGCCCAGCCTCTGGCCAGTATGACACGGTCATCATCGAGCGGCCCGCGGCGAACGTCACCGTTACCGTCTCCGTCGGGACCCACAACATCCGCAAGCTCTACCTGCGCGAGGCGCTCGATCTCACGGGCGGCTCGCTGACGATCAACTACAACCCCAATTACCGGGCCGATGATTCGCCGCACGTCCGGCACGCCGGACCCGTCTCGGCCCAGTTCTCCGGTCCGGTCTCGATCGGCGGCAACGCCAGCCTCACCGTCCATACGCTGCAGGTGGATGCGAGCCGCGTGTTGACGCTGGCCGGGGGCACTCTCGCCTTCGAGACCATCCGCCTGATGCCGCACGCGACGGCCCCCGCCAGGATTCTCGTGACGGGACACGTGAGCGTGAATCCCCACTCGGATGCCACTGCCATCATCGCCAGGGGCGCCGGCGCCGGCAGTTCCGGATCCATCGACCTGGGCGGCGACACGCGCGCAATCGCCGTGAGCGATCGCGCCAGTGAAGTGGATCTCTCCCTCGACGTTCCGCTCGCCAACGGCGGCCTGTCGAAAACGGGTCCGGGGACGCTGCGTCTTGCATCGGCCAACACCTACGCCGGCGGGACCACCGTGATGGGCGGCCGATTGCTGGTGACCAACTCCGCCGGCTCGGGGACCGGTGTCGGCGGCGTGACCGTCGTGGGCGGCACGCTCGGGGGCACGGGCGTCATCGCCGGCGCCGTCACCATCGATCCCGACGGCACGCTCGCTCCGGGCGTGTCCATCGGCACCCTCACCCTGCAAAGTCCGCCGGCATTGGGCGGCGTGCTGATACTGGAAATCGATCGCCATGGCGGCGCGCCCGTGGCGGACAGGATCGCTCTGACCGACGGCACGCTCGACTTTGGCGGGACACTGGTGGTGACGAACGTGGGGGCGGCGCTGACGGGCGGCGAGATGTTCAGGCTGTTCGTCGCGCCGGCCCGCGCCGGCGCATTCGCGAGCTGGCGGCTGCCGCCACTGGGCGCTGGCCTGAACTGGTTTACGGACGTATTGGTGGCGGACGGCACGATCGCTGTGAACCGTGGACCGGTTGCGGGCGAGCTGCCGACGCTGACCAATGTTGCCCCGGCGGTGTTGGAGATTCCCCTCGCGCTGCTGACGGCGAGCGCCACCGACGCGGACGGGGATGCGCTTTTCGTTTCGGGTGTTGCATCCGCGAGCACCAACGGGATTCCCCTGGCGATCTACGGGGAGACCATCGCCTACGCGAATGACGCCAGCGTCGCCGACCAATTCAACTACACGCTCAGCGATGGCCGGGGCGGTCTGTCGACCGGTCTGGTCCGCATCGTGAACATCGGCGCGAAGCCGCCTGCGGTGTTCGTTGGCCCGCCCAGCGTCAGCGGCGGCGCCGTTCTGCTCCGGTTCTCGGCTGCGCCCGGGCGGGCTTATGACCTCGAACGTTCGACGGACCTTGTCCACTGGCGGACGATCTGGACGGGCGTCGCGCCAGCCGGGGGAATGCTCGAATACACGGACGAGTTTCGCGACTTGAGCGCGCCGCCCGCCGCCGCCTTCTATCGGGTGCGATAGGATCGGCTCACAGCTCCATCCGTCGCACGGGCGTTTCGCCTGGGGGGGGCTCGCGGGGCACGCTGGCGTTGCGAGCGCGGCCCTCGGCCCAGGCGCGCAACCGGCTGATCTGCTCGTCCATCGTCTTTGCCAGCGGCACGGTCTGGCGCAGGGCTTCGAGGACATGCTCGGTGGCCAGGTCGTTCCCGGTGTAAAACGCATCATAGAGGCCGCTGATGACCGCCTCTTCAATTTCCGCTCCGCTGAAATTCGGACTCCGCTCGACCAAAGCCGGCAGATCGAAGTTGGCCGGATCGCGTCCCCGCTTGGCAATGTGAATCCGAAAGATCTCGACACGCTCTTCGGTCGACGGCAGGTCCACGTAAAAGATCTCGTCCAGGCGCCCCTTGCGGAGCAACTCGGGCGGGAGTTGGGAAATGTCGTTGGCGGTCGCCACGACGAACACGGGCGCGGTCTTTTCCGAGAGCCAGGTCAGGAACGTGCCAAAGACGCGCGCGGTTGTGCCGCCGTCGGTGGCTCCCGAGCCCTGCGAGCCGGCGAAGGCCTTGTCGATTTCATCCACCCATAGAATGGCCGGCGCGACCGATTCGGCGACGGCGATGGCTTTGCGCACGTTTTCCTCGGAAGAGCCGACGAGGCTGCCGAACATGCGCCCCATATCGAAGCGGAGCAGCGGGAGTTGCCAGAGACTCGAGACCGCCTTGGCGCATAGACTCTTGCCGCATCCCTGCACGCCGAGCAGCAGGATGCCCTTGGGGGGCGGCAGGCCGAACTGACGGGCCTGGGCGGTCAGCGCCCGGGCCCGCCTCTGGAGCCAGTCCTTGAGCACGGCCAGCCCGCCCACGTGTGCGAAGGTCTCGTCGGTGGCGTAGTATTCGAGCAGTCCGTTCTTGCGGATGATCTGCTGCTTCTCGGCGAACACCTCGTTCACGTCATCGCCGCTGAGCCGCTCGTCTTTCACGATGATCTTGGCGAACACGTTCTCCGCCTCGCCCAACGTCAGCCCGAGCGCGGCCTGCAAAAGCCGCTCACGGCCCGGCTCGTCCAACTCGATCCGCACCTGCTTGAACCCGCGCACGTCTTCGATGATCTTGTCCAGCAACTCCCCCAGCTCGTCCCGCGTCGGCAGCGGATGGTTCAACACCGTCACTTCCTTCTCCAGTTCCGTCGGAATCTCGAGCGTTGCCCCGATCAGGATGACGGTCTTGAGACTGTTTTTCAGATGCAGCGCGATTTCCTTGAGCTTGCGCACCACGGCGAAGTTGTTCTTGGTCAGAAACGGGTGAAAGTCCTTGAAGACGTAAATGGCCGGCTCGACCTGGTCAATCACCAGGTCCAGCGCGACCAGCGGATCCTTGCTCGGGGCGTTGCGGTGCTTCTGCGATTGGATGGACGTGCCAGCCGGCACGATGCCCGTGGTGTAGCTCCACTCGAAGACCTTCTTCTGGCGCTTCTGAGCCACTTGCACCACCAGGTTCTGCACCCGCATCTCCTCGCTCGAAAGAACGTAGAGGATCGGGTAGCGCGCCCGAATCAGCGTTTCGATTTCCTGGGCAAAGGTCATAGGGCAGGCCCTTCAACGCTCAACATCCAACGTCCAACCGTCGTCTTCATCCTCCCGGCCTCTGAGATTGTCCGGCGCAGAGTGCGCCAAACAGGCCGAGGCCGCAAGCCGCGCGGCGAAATGCGAATCGTCGGGATTCAACCCGCGCAGCATCCCCGCGAAGACCGGCGTCAGGTCGTGAGCGAGCACCCGGCCGTCGGGCAGGATCAGCACTTCGCTCGTCAGGGCAGGCGCCGCGTCGCAGGCTCTCCGCCCCTTCGCTGCCGCCCCTGTGTCCGCCGGGTGGGGAGCACTTCCGCCCGCGGCTGGAGGAGTTGACGCCGCGGTGTGATCCGCCGCGGACGACGCGGCTTGTTTATGCGGCTTTCGGTGTGCCTTGTTCATGAGTTGTTCAAAGCGGCAGCCCCCGTCACTCGACCAGATCGAGTCCCGATTGGATGGCAATCGCGCGGGCGCGCCCTGCCTCGCCGACGGAGAGGGGGCGGTTCAACTCCTGATGCCGATGCGCCTGCCAGCCCGGCCAGAAGCCGGTCCCGAGACTGACCTTGACGCCGGGAACATGCTTGCCGAGCCACGCGGCGATGGGTTGCCAGCAGCACTCGAGATGCCCGGGCATCGCCAGGTGACGCACGATCAGGTCGGCGTGCAGGGCGGCCCAAACCACGTTCTCCCGCACCACCGCGCAGTAATGGGGTGCGTTGGCCAGTCGCGCGGCGCAGGCGTCGTTGCCGAACTTGCAGTCGATGCACCACACGTTGAAAAGCCCCTGCAACAACTGGCGGCTGACGGCCGATCCGTAACCGTTGGTCTTCAGGACGAGCTTGGCGTCGTCGGGCAGCGCCGCGACCAACGCCAGCAGGAACGGCACGTGAACCGTCGGTTCCCCACCCAGGATGGTGACCGTGCGGGCGCCTGCCGCCAACGCCGCTGTTGCCCGTCGGGCCAGCGCCGCCGCCGGGATCGCTTCGCCCGCGCCCGGATCCCAGCTTCGCGCGCCCGCAATGCAGAAGGCGCATCGAAGATCGCATCCGCTGAGCGCCACCGCGAACGTCGGAATCAGTTCGAGTTCCTCGCCCATCTCGATCTGGGCCATGTGAACGCACGGCCGATCGCCGGCACGGCACAGCCCCAATTCCCCCGCAAGCCGGTCCACCCGGCAATCCCGGGCGCACAATCGGCAGTCAGCCAGAGCTTCGCGCGCCCCAATCGCACGTTCCGCAGCCGCGAACCGCCGGGCGGGCGCCCGACTGCCGGACCGGGCGTCCGAGCGCTCTGGCCTCGCCGCCTGCGCCTCGCGCTCGATCTGCGCGTGTGTCATACCCGATTGGACCGCACACCGCCACGGATGTCACACCCAACGCGGCGTTCCCACCTGGCCCTCATGGGAGTCATCTCACAAGTCTGACCGCCCTGTGCACCCAAGGGGTGTGGGGGTACGATGATCTTGACCGGACTTTCGGCCGCGACTTGCGTTCGCGGCACGCGGTTATGTGTGTGCGTTTTATGTTGCGAGAATCATGGTGGGCGGTTAGAATGTAGTGATCTCCCGCAGTATGCCATGGATTCGAAAGAGGAATCCGTCTGCGGTGTTTTTCCGCGGCAGGGGAGCGTGTGTTCTGGGAGAGGTGTCAGGGTTTGCGGAAGAGGGCGGCAGGCAGGCAGAAGTGGGGGGCAAAACCAGTACAACCCTATGCAAAACAAACACCTCAGTGCCTTAGTTGCAGGCTTGGCGTTTGCGGGTGTCGTCTCTACCCAGGCCCAGCCAGCCAGTCCACAGGGAGTCATCACAGCCAAAGTGTTCCTGGACATCGGGGGCGGAACCGCCGTGACTGACCTCACCGGGAACGCCAAGTTCCCCGACAATCCGGACCTCGTCACGTACCCGAGTTACTTCGAGCTGTACGCGACAGGGAACATCACGACGCCGCCTCCCGGCGACGTCCACAACAACGCCGGCGCCCAAATGATCGGTTACTTCTACCCGCCGAGCACGGGCGATTACGTGTTCTACCTCGCCGCGGACGACGGCGCCCAACTGTTTCTCAGCACCGACGCCGACCCGGCCAACAAGAAGCTGATTGCCCAGGAATCCACCTGGAGCACTGTGCGGAATTATTTCGCCCGAGGCGACGGCGGCGACGCGTCCGAAAAGGATTCGTCAATGTTTTCCGGCACGCAGTGGCCGGTCAAGGACCCGATCAATCTGGGCGCCAAGATTACGCTTACGCAAGGACAGGCTTACTACATCGAGGCCCTGCAAAAGGAAGGTGGCGGCGGCGATAACCTCTCGGTGGCGGTGTGGGACCCGGGTGCCGTCATCGACTTCAATGCGCCGATTCCCGGCGAGTACCTGTCATCGTTCGACAAGCAGACTGGTCCGTTGACCATCGTCACCCAACCCCAGGGGGCCACGGTGAATGAAGGAGAACCGGTCACGTTCAGCGTGGTCGTGAACGGTACCCCGCCGTATACCTACGAGTGGCGGAAGGGCACCGATGTGGTCGCTACGGGCACAGGCGCATCCTTCTCCATTGCAAGAACGTATGTCGCGGATGCCGGAACCTACTCGGTTGTCATCACGGGTGCCCAGGGACCGTCCGTCACGAGTGCCGGCGCGGTGTTGGCCGTGAACAAGGACACCACGCCGCCGACGCTCGTGATCGCTGGCGGCTCCCTGGCTTTTGACGCGGTGACCGTCACGTTCTCCGAACCGCTGGATCAGACCTCGGCTGAGAACAAGGACAACTACTCGATCTCCGGCGGGCTGGCCGTTTCGGCGGCCGCATTGGCGGGCCCACCGGGCTCGGCGAACGACAACAGGGTCATCCTGACCACCAGCACGCAGGTGGAAGGCACCGTCTACACGATCACAGTGAACGGTGTGAAGGACGCTCCGGGCAACGCCATTGCTCCGAACAGCACGATCGACTTCAAGTCTTTCACCTTCGAGCGCGGTTGGGCCAGCTATGAGCGCTGGCACAACGAAAGCGGTGATCCGGGCGATGTGAACGCAGTGGCCACGGCGATCGCCAATGGCACGATCCGCACGCCGGATTTCACCAGTGCGTACCAGCAGTTTGGCGCGCCGTGGGGGGCGCGTGACAACTACTCTTCGAGGGTCTTCGCGTGGTTCCTCCCGCCTGTGGATGGCAAATATGTGTTTTTCCTGGCCTCCGACGACGCCAGCTACCTGTTCCTGAGCACCGACGACAAGCCGGCGAACAAAAAGCTCATCGCCTACGAAAGCGGCTGGAGCAACCAGTATCAGTGGCAGACGATTGGCGGGGGCAGCAACGCGGCGGACAAGCGTTCCGACACATTCTCGAACACCACGGCGTGGGAGAGTTGGCCCAACTACCCCACCATCAGCCTCAGGGCCAACCAGCCTTATTACATCGAGATCGTGCATGATGAAGGCGGCGGCGGTGACGGGGCGGACGCGACCTATGTTCTCGAAGACCCGTTGGGGACTGCAGCCCCGGCCCAGACCGCGGCGGGCATGTTCCTCAAAGGCGAGGTCATCGCGACGTACCTCGATCCGACGGGCGCCTCGATCACAATCGAAGAGCAGCCGCGGGACGCGACGCAGCAAGAGGAGCGGACGGCGGAGTTCACGGTTGTGGCCACCGGCACGTCGGCCTACGGCAACACGGTCACCTACCAGTGGGAGAAGATGCCGCCTGGCGGCGCCTGGGCGCCCATCGCCGGCGCGAATGGCCCCTCGTACGTCACCCCGGTCCTGGCGCTGGCCGACAGCGGGACCAAGTACCGGGTGGTTTGCAGCGTGCCCACGCTCAGCCAGGCCAGCGCGGCGGCGGCGCTGACGGTCGTGCCGGACACCTTCCCGCCGCAGGTGGTGGCGGCGGGGGCGATCCAGCGTAACAACGCCATCGAGATCGGCGTCGGGTTCGACGAGAACGTCGATGAAGTCAGCGCCAGCACGGTGGCCAACTACGCGTTGTCGAAAGGCACCGTGACCGGCGTCCGGTACCAACGGTTCGATCATTACGACGGGGCGCCGTTCTTCCAGCTCGGCGCCGGCGCGGGACCGTTCAAGGGCGCCGCTCTCGTGTTGACAACCTCCGGGCTGGCCGGGGGCGACAACGTCACCGTAAGCGTCAGCAACGTCAAGGACATCAAAGGCAATGCGATGACCGCGGCCGAGAGCAAGTCGTTCACCGTCACCAAGAAGATGAAGTACGCCTTCATCGGCGGCACCGATTATCTCGAGGGTTTCTTCTGCGACCCGGCGCAGAACATCAGTGAGGAGCCGATCCTGTGGCCGGAAGACGTGGTGGCCTACAGCGAATCGGACTTCGACCTCATCAGCAGCGGCACGGCGAACTGGAACAACTACGACGAAGCGACGTTCGTGTACGAGGAAGTCACGGGCGACTTTGACAAGGTGGTGCGCGTCGAGTACCACGACCCGACCAGCCAATGGGCACGGGCGGGGCTCTGCGCCACCCCGGCGCACGATGAAGGCATGAATCGTGCCGCCGTGAGCGGCGGAGCGATGATGGAACGGCGCTTCCTGCAGCGTGCCAACCCGGCCATTCAATGGAACGGCGCGGCGGGCAACAACCAGTACGAAGCTGCCTGGCGTTTGACCAAGGGCGGCAACTACAGCAGTGCGGGAGCGAGCAATCCGGCCTATCCGAACGCCTGGATGCGCATGGTGCGTTCGGGCCAGATCTTCACCGGCTACTACAGCAACGACGGCCAAAACTGGACGCAGTACAGCACGGCGACGTTCACCGACGAACCGATGCCGGACACGCTGCTGGTGGGGCCGTACTACTCGCCTGAGTTCTGCAACAACGCCGCCGGCGAGGGAGTCGGCCACTCCTCCGTCGCCAAGTTCCGCCAGTACGGCAGCTTCCAGGCGAATCCGTCCCAAGTGGACTATGGCATCGGGCTGAACTTCGGTGCCGGCGAGTGGTACACGGGCGATCCGGCGGTGGCCAGCAACGCGGGCACCTTGCCGTCCATCGCGACGGCGGGTGTGCCAGGTGTCATCCAGGCCAACTGGAATAACTTATACCTCGCGTCCGGCAGTGCCTCGGGCCTGGTCGCCGATGTCAAAGGCGTCGCGCAACCGACGGCGGTCAGTGTGGAGTGGGGTTCGGCCGGCACGTGGTCGTCCACTGGGCGTGGCGAGGAGAACAACGCCATGCCGGGGAATGACTACATCCTGATGACCGGCTATCTCGATACAGGCGACCCGTCCACCACGACCGTGAAGATCAGCAATCTGCCCGACATCCTCTACGGCAACAGCTACGACGTTTACGTCTATGCCCTGGGTGGTGTTCAGGCGCGCGGCGGCGGGTACCGCATCCTTGGGGCCGACAACACCACGGTGCTGGCGGATTACGTGGACGCCCAAAGTCCGCAGGACCCGACCACGTATGTCGAGGCGGTGCCTGCACCGGGCCAGTGGGCCGTGGGCAACTACATCGTGTTCAAGGGCCTCAAAGGCCAAATGGCCAGCACGATCACCGTCGAGGCCACGACGGCAGACCCGCACGGCTACGGCGGTACCGACCGTGCCCCGGTCAACGCAGTGCAACTGGTTATGACCAGGGTCGCCCCGCCGGAGTGCAAGATCACGTACGTCTTCGATCCGCCGGATACCTTGTGCCTCACCTGGGATTGCGACAAGGGCGAGCTCTACTCGGCGCCGACGGTGCTCGGGCCTTGGACTCCCGTGACCAGCACGGGCCCGACGCCCTCGCCGTATTGCACGAAGACCAGCGAACGAATGAGGTTCTACTGCATCAGGCTTGGACCATAGTCCGGCCTCGCAGCCCGGACATTTCGCGGCGCGGCACAGCCGCAACCAAAGCCAGGGGTTTCTCGGAAATCCCTGGCCCCAAAATCACGTCGGTCGCCGCGCTGCGATGGAACGGCGACGGCCGGTCGCTGGCAGACAGCGTCTTCACTCGTAATCACCGGGGACAAGCCGTCGCCGGTGCGGCCCTTTCGCCTTCATGGATTGGCACTGGGCTAACTTGTCTTACCGAACTCGCGGCTTGCCGCTGCCCCCTCCTCGCATCAGAGTCTGCGCTATGTTCACGCGCATCAAAGGTCGCCTCGTTGGCCTTGTCCTGGCCGCTTTCACCCTCACCGCAACCGCCCTGGCCGGTCCTGCTGACCAGGCATCTCCAGCGGCGCCCGCGATCGAAACCCCGACGGTGCGCCCCTATTCCGAACGGCTCCGCTGGTGGGCCGAGGCGCGGTTCGGCATTTTTGTGCATTGGGGACCGGTCAGCCTCAAAGGCACCGAGATCAGTTGGTCGCGGGCCAACACGAACCCGAAGTGTCCCAACCGCGGGCCGATCCCGGCCGATGTCTATGACAACCTCTACAGGGAATTCAACCCGACCAACTTCGACGCGGGTCAATGGATTGGCCTGACCCGGGCTGCCGGCGCCGGGTACATGGTCCTGACCGCCAAACACTGCGACGGTTTCCTGCTCTGGCACTCGAAGGCGAGCGACTACAACATCGGGTCCACACCCTTCCGCCGCGATGTGTGCGCCGAGCTGGCGAAGGCGGCTCGCGCAGGCGAGGTGCGCCTCGGCTGGTACTTCTCCCCGATGGACTGGCGGGATCCGGACTTCCGATCCGATCGCCACGCCGCATTCCTGGACCGGATGCAGGCCGAAGTGCGCGAACTGCTGAGCGATTACGGGCGCATTGATCTCTTGTGGTTCGACTGGGACGGGGGCGAACCGCTTTACGACCAGGCGCGCACCTACGGCCTTGTGCGGCAGCTCCAGCCCTCGATCATCATCAACAACCGTCTCGATTTGGGCCCGAGCAATAGCGACCGCCAGATCCTGTCGACCCATGCCGACTATTACACCCCCGAGCAACATGTCGGCGCCTACGACGACCAGCGGCCCTGGGAATCGTGCATGACGCTCTCGTCGCGGAATCAATGGGCCTGGGGCGGGCCCACCGACGGCGTGAAGCCGTTCGCCGCCTGCCTGGCCATGCTGATCGGATGCGCCGGCGGAGACGGCAATCTGCTGCTCAACGTCGGGCCCATGCCCAATGGCGAAATCCCCTCGGACCAGGCCGCGCGGCTCAAGGAACTGGGAGCGTGGCTGGCACAGTACGGCGAGAGCATCCGCGGGACGCGCGGCGGGCCTTTCAAGCCGGGCGGATACGGCGCCTCGACGCGCAAAGGCAACACGATCTACCTCCACATTCGCGAGTGGGACGAAGAGAGCCTGCGGCTTCCGCCCATCCCCGCTCGGGTTGTATCGAGCCGCGTTTTGACCGGCGGCACGGTGGCGGTCAAGCAGACCGCCAACGGCCTGGACATCTCAGTGCCTGCGGGCGATCGCCAGCCGCTGGACACCATCGTGGCGCTCGAACTCGATGGCGAGGCCTTGCGCCTCCCGGCTTTGGCTGTGCCCAGCCCGCGATCGCTGACCGCCCGGGCCAAAGCCACCGCGTCGAACGTCTATCAGCAACGGACGGAGTACGGTCCGGAAAAGGCGGTCGATGGGTCCGACGAAACCCGGTGGGCGACGGATGCGGGAGTCAAGTCCGCCTGGCTCGAAGTGGACCTCGGCCAGCCGTTGACCTTCCGCCGCGCGGTGGTCAAGCAAGCCTACCCGGAGCTCGACCGGGTCCGCAAATTCGCGATCGAGTATCTCGATCGAGGCGAATGGAAAGCCTGCTACCGGGGTGGGAGCCTTGGCGCCCGGCTTAACGCCCGGTTCGAACCGGTCACCGCCCAACGCGTGCGCCTGAATCTCATCGAGGCCACCGACGGCCCGACCATTTTCGAGTTCGCGCTCTTCGAGTAGGCGTTCCAGAGCCAATTCATGAAGTGGAGCGGCGACGGAAGGTGTCACGAGGGAGTGACCGTGACCTCCAGACCCTCGGCCATCGCCTGCTCCGAACCGGCCTCATGCGTCGCCAGTCTTACGAGGAAACTGGTATCCGCGTAAACCTTCATCGCCGGGATGCCAGGACGATCGTCGAGAGCGGAAGGTTGGATGGCGGTTCCCGCAGAACCTCGGCGAGTTCGGCCTCGATTTCGCTCCGTCGCCGTGGCGTGTCATCTTGTGTCGGAGCCGCCTGGATCACCCACAAGGGCTGGCCGTTATCGGTGACCTGCACTGGCAGGCCGGTCCGCGTCATTCGTTTGACCTTGAGCGGTTCCCGAACCAGGGTGCGCAAAGAGACCGTTTTCATCGTCGTCAGACAGTAATGGCTGACAGTATTGGCGTCAAGCGCCACGGCGCGTCTGAGGATGCGGACAAGGCAGTGTGCCACGACGCGGGCCAGTTCAAAGACTTCTCCAGGGTTTGGCGGAAGTTCCATGAAGCCACATCAGCTCGACCACCCTCGACAACCACGTGCCCATGCGTCCCATGTGTCAATAGTATGGATCTGACCCTATCGCCTTACACTGTAGGCCGGGTGCCCTCACCCGGCGCCAAGGCCATGCGGCGGAATGAGAACCGCCGCCCGATGATTGACTCTGTGCCTGCGGGCCAGCATGATGGCCCAGGCTTGAAGACCAAGAGAGAATTGAATCGCACGGACGTGAATAGCCTGTGGCCCAAGGGCGCTTCGAAGCGCGCCCGGCGGCCGCCCGCGTTCACACTCATCGAGTTGCTTGTCGTGGTGGCCATCATCGGCATCCTCGCGAGCCTGTTGTTGCCCGTCCTGGCCCGCGCCCGCGACAAGGGCAAGACGGCGAGGTGCCAGAACAACCTCCGGCAGCTCGCCATCGCCACGATGCTCTACGAGGAGGATCACCAGGTCTATCCGATCGGCTGGCCGCCGGCCGACGGTTTCACCGGCACCTATTTCCCGATCTGGTATCGGCAGTTGCAGCCGTATTTGGGCAGTCGGACGAACGTTTCCGGACGCGGCGTCTTCATCTGCCCTTCGAGCATCCAGAAAGCCCAACCGGACGAACGGATGGGCAGCGCGCTGCGGGAAGGCGGCTTCTGGGGCTACCTGGCTTACGCCCAAAACTGCTACATCAACGGCGGACGCCGCGACATCGGTTCGAGCAGTGTCCGCGACGTGTCGGGGACGCTGCTCTTTGCGGATACGGACGGCTGGGACGCCTGTTTGTATCCGGATGGCGATCCGTCGGCCAATGTGTGCTATCGGCACAGCGGCGGCAACGAGCGCAGCACCGAAACCGATCGCGGTGTCAAGGGCGTCAAGGCGCCCAAGGGCCGGGCCAACGTCGTGTTTCTCGATTCGCACGTCGAACTCCGGCGCGACGCCCCCAAGCGGTTGTTCACCCTCGAACTTGATTAGCCCGCGTTCCATCGCCAGGTGATCCGAAGGGCCGCCGACGCGATCCGCGCGGCGATGCCCAGCGCCCGTCCCATCACCCATTACGGATACGGAGAGGCTGTGGTTGTGGAGGTCGCCAGCCAGCGCCGCATCCAGGGCCCGGACGGACGAATCCGCGCGTCGCGCACCAGTTCGACCCGCGATCCCGCAATCCGCGCTGATCCCGAGGGTGTGATCGATCCCGTAGTGTCGGTCCTGAGTTTCTTGGATGGGGCGTCGCCGGTCGCTGTGTTGAGCTTCTATGCCTGTCATCGGATCGACGTCACCTGCCTGCGGGTCGGCACCACGCGGATGCTGCACCTGCCGGGCGAGTTGTTTGTCGAGTACCAGCTTGCGGCCAAGGCCATGCGTCCCGATCTGCGTGTCATGATGGCCGCCTACGGCGATTACGGCCCCGGGTATATCGGCACCGCCGTCGCCTACCTCGAAGGCGGCTGCGAGACCCAGCCGACCTCCTCGAACACCACACCCGAGGCCGAAGCCGTGCTGATGGCCGCGATGCGCGGATTGCTCGGACAGGCGGACCGCGATGCGGAATAGCCGGAGTGAGGCTGCCCCACGGACCGAACACGGATGGGATGGTGCAGTGTTAAGGATGGACCACGGATCGGCCAGTGAAGAGCCACGGATCGAACACGGATGAAACACGGATAGTGACATGACGTCATGGGGTCGGTCCCGTCATGGGGTCGGTCCCGGAATTCAGGAAAACTCGGCATTGGGGCATCCTGCGCCCCCCGACATCTGGCGCTCGCCCGTCTCACCCGGCGCCACTGCCTGCGTCACCCGCGATTGATCCCCGCATCCGCAGACAATGGCTTCTTCAAGCACGATGGGACCGGCGCAAGAATGCATCGGGCCTTTCGCCTGCGGGCTCGTCGACAGGATGCGTTTCGCCGCCGGAATTCGCCGAGTACCAACCTACTTCGGCCAGAGCGGCCTCACCGTCGCCATTGTAGAATTCCGTATCCCGGCCCAAGGACACGTCCTTCTGACCGCGACAGGCGTACTCCCACTCCGCCTCGGTGGGCAGACGGACGTCCGTGATGTCGTCTGGCAGTCCCTCCCACTTCGCCAGCCATTCGCAGAATGCGGAGGCATCGAACCAACTCACGTTTTCGACCGGGCGGCGCAGGCCCTTGTAGTGACTCGGCTCAGGCGTCTTTCTCAAGGCAGGGCATTGGGTGGCGACAGCGCGATACTGCTCTTGCGTTACCGCGAATGTGCTCAGATAGAACTCGCGGGGAATGACCACGCGATGCGCCGGCTCTTCATCCGCATACGGCCCCCGCGACCCCATGAGGAAAATGCCGGGGGAGATGCCCCGAAAAAACATCGGCACATTGCCGGGAAGAACAATGACGCGATCGGCATCCTCGGCAGCTCGATCCCCAATGGAGCGGCTTTGATGCGGGACGGGCATAGGACAGGTCCGGCAGGAAGGTTCACCGCCAGCGGTGGCGGATCATAATGACCGGAAATGAAATCCGACACAGCCCGGCGTTCCGGCGATTGAAATGACAGTTCGAGTTGCCGTCTCGATGCGGTTGCAGGGCCTTCATCGCACATTTCATCGCACACTTCATCGTTCGGCAGGCTCTGTTCGATCAGGCCGCCGCGCAACTCACTGCGCGGCTTCGCATTCGGCGACTTTGGCCTGGTAGAACCGGTCCGTAAGAAGGCCGTCCTCGTGGAGAAGGCGGAGCTGACGCAGGCGTCCGGCGATTTGTTGCTTGGTGAACTTGGGTGGAGCTGGTGCCGCGCCGGAGGCCGCAGCGGCCACATTCGTTCCGCCAACGGGATTGACGGCGGCCAGGGCGTTTGTTGCGCCGCTGATCATGGCGACCTCGAGTGCGTTGGTCGTCTTCGAGGGCTGCGGACGCGTCTGCGCGAGGCGGTCGGGCCGGGTAGCGGCGGCGGGATTCGAGACCACGGCCTTGAGATCGGTGGCGGGGACCAGGTGGCGCCACAGGAAGGCCTGCATCATGTCTTCGGCAGGCACTGCCCGGCGCGTGACCTCGCGTCCGCCGATCCTGGCCTTACCCACCACGGACAAACCAACCGGCATCCCGGTTGCCGCGCCGCTGTTTCGG
The DNA here is from genome assembly GCA_022710935.1 of Verrucomicrobiota bacterium. Lineage (GTDB taxonomy): Bacteria > Verrucomicrobiota > Verrucomicrobiia > Limisphaerales > J093 > MWFF01. The sequence goes on along the minus strand of JAKLFY010000007.1, from coordinate 29,610 downwards.
ACCGTGAGGCGCGCCACCGTCTGCGTCGATGATAGTGTCACGGGCTGCGACGAGAATCCGTCGGGCGGACTGTCGAGAGCCAGCCGGATGGGGCCTGTGAAGCCGTCTGTGCGCCGGGCATGGACGGTCAGCGTCGCGGTGGACCTGGGGCGCAACCCGATGCTCGAAGGCACAACGCGCAGCGCGAAGTCCGGATGCGGCGGGCTCAGGCGCAGGCGGTAACCATAGTCTTCGCCGCCCTGGCGCGCCGTGTCGCCCAGATGGAGGACGTAGCGGCCATCGGACGGCACGGTGACCATGAAGCGGGAATCGGCGTGGTGCGTCTTCGCGGCAAACGTCAGATCCTCGAAGTCATCGTTAAAAGCCAGCACCGTACCATTGGCATCCGTGAGCTTGATGACGGAATCGAGAGGCGAATCGAGTCGGCGGGCCTGGACTTCGGCAACGATCGTTTCGTTGGACCTGGCGAAGAAGGCGAACGCGTCCAGGTCGCCCGGCCGTTCAATGCGCCCGTTCACGATGATCGGCAGCGCGACTTCCTGTGCCTGATTCGGCGTGTCGTTGTCGGATGGCTGCTCGAATGTCTCGGGCAGCGTGTCCAGGGCAAAGGGCACGCGGTTGGACCGTAGACCTGCGCGGGTGGCGGTCAGCCACTCGAGTCCAGGCCCTGCGTCCGTCGCCGGCCGCGACAAACGGGCGTCATCGAGATTCCAGCCCGCCATCCGGATCTCCGGCGAACTGCCCGCCGGCGCGCCCAAGGGAAAGATGCTCGCGAGAAATGGCACCTCGCCGATGGTGATGCGGTAGATGAAATCCTCGCGTCCCCGGTAGATGCTGTCGTGGATCGCGAGGACGTATTCGCCCTCCTCGGGTGCCTCGTAGAGAATGGTCGGATCGGGGTTGAACCGGTCATCGTCGGCATACACCACCTCTTTCCCAGTCGCGTCATACAGGGCAATCACGGGCTGGAACCAGCCCGGAACGGCATCGGCGATGAACGGGATCAACTGACGGCCCAGGGTCGAGATGACCAGCCGCTGGCCTCGGCGGGCTTCGAACCGATAGCGGTTGATTTCGCCAGAGGCGATCTGGCCATTCACGACGCACGGGACAACGATGCGCTCCTCGACTTCGCCCGCCGGTCTCTTTCGCAAGGCTTGGGCTTCCTTGCCCAGCACCTGCCGCGGCGTGGTGGGCATCGGTTTCCTCGTGTGCTCGGGGAGTTGGCCGACGTGAAATGGCAGCGGATTGGACGCGCCGCGGGGCGTGACAAGGCGGATCTCCCGTTCGCCGGGCTCGGCGTCGGGGGCGATTGCGACCTCGATGGTCGTCACCGTGGCGATCGCGGCGCAGGCCGGTGTCTGGACAAACTCGCGCGTGCGTTTCTCGATCCGCGCGATGAGATCGGATGCCTCCTCTTCCTGGGCCGGCGCCCCCTTCAACTCCTTCAACTGTTCCCTGAGCAACTGCACCTCCTGGTTGTTCAGGCGCCGATGGAATTCGACTACCCGCGCCGTGACGCCCGCGCCGGTGACCGTTGCGGCGTGGACGCCGTCGAGGTTCTGTCCGCCCAATCGGATCTGGACGGACCCGCCCTGCTGTCCGCCGGCGGGATAGACAAAGCCGATATAGGGGCGCGGCTGGGCGCGGAGGGCGGGCGCCAGGATCAGGCAGGCGATCAGCCAGGGCAGTGAGGTTCGCCAATTCCCAGTCACATGATCTCCCTCAGAATCCCGGCGGACTTCACACCTTCGTCGGCGGAGGGCAACACGTAGGCCTCGGCGCCCATCGGATGGGGGAGCCGCGCGCGGGGGTCGATGCCTCCCAGGGCATAGATGCTGCCGAGCAGGTCGACCGGGTAGACCAGCCGCTCCTTGACCTCCGCGGCCTTGTCGTCGGACGAACCGACGATGCGCCCGCCCTTGAAACCGCCGCCGGCGACCAGCGCGGTGAAGACGTTCCCGTAGTGGTTGCGACCGCCGTTCCAGGGCGGCTGCCAGTCGATCTTGGGTCCGCGCCCGAACTCGCCGCAACACCAGACGATCGTGCTTTCGAGAAGGCCGCGATCGTGCAAATCCTCGAGCAGCATGGCCAGCCCCTGGTCGAGTTGCGGGCACTGCCGGCGCATGGTTGCGAAGTGATTGCTGTGGGTGTCCCAGCCGCCGGGGTAGTTGATGACGATGTACGGGACACCCGCCTCGACCAGTCGGCGCGCGGCCAGACAATCCTGGCCGAACGTGTGACGGCCATAGCGGTCCCGGAGTTCAGGCTTCTCTTTCGAGAGATCGAACACCTCGCGGCCCCGACCCAGAATGAGTTCATACGCCTGCTGCTTGGCGGCCTCCGAGGCTGCGACCTGGGGGTTTCCGGCCATCGTGCGGCCCAGCGTGTCCATCCGGTCGAGCAATTCGCGGCGGCTCTTCTGTCGGGCGTCGGTGATGTTCCGCGAGACGATCCCTTCCACCTCGAATTGCGGCGCGTTGGGATCGCCGCCCGTGGCGAACGGTTTGAACTTGGGGCCGAGGAAACCCTCTTCCGAGAACCGCCCCTGCGGCTGGGTCAGGACCACGTAGGGCGGGATGAGGCCCTGGTATGTGGGGCTCTTGAAGAGGGCGAACACCGCGCCGATGCTCGGGTAGGCGAGCCGTTCGCCGGGGGTGTGGCCGGTCTGCATGAGGTAGGCCGCCGTCTCGTGGCCGTTGTTGCGGTGCGTCATGCCGCGGATCAGCGAGTACTTGTCCGCCTGCCGGGCCAGCTTCGGGAAAAGCTCGCCGAGTTGGATGCCGTCTACGTTGGTGGGGATGACGTTCTTGAACTCGCCCAGATAATCGTAGCCCGCGTCCGGTTTCGGATCCCACGTGTCGATGTGCGACATGCCGCCCCAGAGAAAGATCTGGATGACCGATCGGGCCTTGGGCTCGAGACGCGGGGTTTCGAGGTCCCGCCCGGCAACAGGCGCGTCGCTCCCTGCCCACAACGCCCGGTCCGCAACCATCCATCCCGCCGTGCCGAACAACGCAATCCGCAGCAGGTCGCGCCGGGACATGCCCCCGTTCAGGCTGTGCCCCGGCCCGGACGTTTCGCCGCGTGGCAGAGCTTCAGCCAAAGGTCGTAGCGCCGATCCGGCGGCTGTGGCAGAGGCCCTGGATTGCTCACCGAGCGATTCGCAGACGGGGCTTCTCCCGCAGCCGCGGGATCGGCCCTCCGAAACCCGTCGCCGGCTGCGCAAATTCCGGGCGCTCGCACTCGAAGACTTCGCGGCGTCTGATGTCGGAGCCGTGGCAGAATCGCGCCCAGAAAGGGAACCAGGAGCGTCCTGTCGATCGTGAGGGTGTTCTTTCATGGAGAGCGTTGACATTCAACGGTTGAATGCGCACGGGGGCCATGAACCGGTGCGGAGCGGCGACGGCCTCGTCGCCCCAAACTCCTTCAAAAACACTCTTCGGCGGGGGACGAGCCGTCCCCCCTCCAAGGTTCGGTTCATGGAGAGAGCGTGCTGCATTGTTCGGCCTCTCTGGCTGTGCGCCGCGGTCAGTGATGGTACAGGAACTCCTTGCTGTTGATCAGGGACCAGGCGATGTCTACCCAGTCGCCCCGGTTTTTCACGACAACGGGCTTTCCGGACGCCGCGGGTTGAGCGCCGGGCCGCCCGCGTCGGGCCGCCCTTGGGGGCTGGACCTGGCCATAGCCGTCCACGATCCGTACCTCGTCAGGCGTTGGGAAACGGGATAGAATTGTCAGAAAGAGTTCGTCGATGATCTCCGCCTGCTTCCGTTTCGAGTCGAGAAGCGCCCTGAGCCGGGGACCTTGTTCGAGCTTGCGTTGGATGTGGCTCGAGTTGAGGAGATGCAGCCACTGGGCGGGCATCGGCTTGTTGTCACGTTCATTCGCCATGCCGGTGGCGCGCGCCGAGCGCCCGAACAGGGTCAGGAACGGGCTTGTGATGCTGCCGTCCGGGAGCGCGATGGCCGGCAGGTCTTCCGGGATGTAGGTGAACGGTTCCGGGATGGGGCTGGTGTAGAGGTCCGAGGCGCCGGTGATCTGGTTGATGGCGTCGATCAACACCTCGGCGTCGAGACGGCGGAGCGGGTAACTGGCGAACTGGGCCTCGGCTTCGGCGCCCTGATGCCGCGCCAGCGAGGACATCTGATAGGTCTTCGAGTTGAGAATGACGCGGCAGAGGTGTTTCAGATCGTAGCCTCCGGACACCGTCTCCTGTTCGAGATAGGCCAGGAGCTCGGGATGGCTCGGCGGGTTGTCATCCCGAATATCATCCGGCTCGTGGATGATGCCGCGCCCGAGCAGCCAGGCCCACACCCGGTTCACAATCGCCCGCGTGAACCACGGGTTCCGCGGCGTGATCAGCCAGTCGGCGAAAACCTCGCGCGGATCGCGGTCCGCGGGCAGCGCGACAGCCGTGCCGTCCGGAAAGACCGCATCCCGCGGCGGGCTGTTCGTGCGCGTGCCGACCCACGGTTGCGGCGCGTCCTGAAGGGCCTGTCCAACGGATGAAACGGCATCGCGTCCGGGCGCGATGTTGGCCGCGATGCGGGTGGCGCCCAGCGGATCCCAGAAGACGTGTTCTTCCTTCCACTCGCTGGTGGGCTTGTAACCCACCTGGGCGAAGAACGCCGCCATCCCGGTCGCGCAGTCGGCGGGCCAGCCCTCGATGCGCGCGCCCAGGAACGCCAAAGCCACCGCTCCGGCGATTCCATCGGGCGTTCGGTTCTGGATCGCGCGGTAGAAATTGACAGGACCGACCCGGAAGTTGCTGCCGCTGGCGGTGAGCAGTTCGCGGGCAAACCGGTCGTATGGCTTGTTCTGGGCGAGGGAGGCTCGGACCCAGCGATGATAGGCCTGGGCCGCGTTGGGCCAGAGATTGACCGGAAACTCCGCTTTGATGCGCAGCACGTCGCCCCACTTCATCCCCCAGTAGTCGGCGTATTCCTCTCGATCGAGCAGCCGGTCGATCAGGAGACGACGCTTGTTCCGCGCGTCGCGGTCTCGGATGAACTGGCGGGCCTCGTCGGCTGTTGGCAGCGTGCCGATGAGATCGAGGAAGGCGCGGCGGACAAAGACCGCATCCGAACAAAGGACCGGCTGGATGCCCAGAGACGACAATTTGGCGAAAACCAATTCGTCGATGCGGTTGTTCGGCGTCGGGGGCGCGGGGTCTTCGAAGACGTTCGAGCCGATCTCCGCCGCTGCCGCCGCGCAGATTGCCGCCAGCAGACCAAGCATCGGATGCCACCATGCTCTCATCATTCTGGGCGCCATCGGACCGGACCTTGCCACTGCAACAACTCTGGCAGTTCGATCGGCGTCCGGCAACACGCAATCCGGGGCAGCGCTTCTCACGCTGCCACCGGGTGAGGCCAGCCGCCCTACACCCTCCCAAGAGGCGACGAGTGATCCCCGCTGCCGAGCACCGACGATGGTTGCAGGGAGCAGAGCTTAACGCCGCTGGCAAAGTGAAGGACGCAAAGCTGCAGGAGGTCAAACCGAAGATCCGGCAACTGTTGTAGGGACGCGACGCCCCAATCGCACTCCAACCACCCTTAGCCTCGACCGGTGAAACATGTTTCAGACGAGTCAAGGTTCCGTGCTGCGTTCAAGGGGTCGAGGATTCTCTGGAACGAGGGTACGAGGCGCGGTTTTGCTCTTCTAGCCCGCATGGCAGTCCTCTTGCGAAGTCTGACCGCCCTATCCCGCATTTCTCACCAACTGTTGGTGTCATCTGACCGGTCACCGTCACATTTCACCTCAAATGCGGGCTATGCACCGTTGGGCCACGAAATACGCGCTAGTGGGCCTCAGCCGGTGTGCGTCCGAGCCTGGCGAGGACTTCCTGGGCCAGGACCTCGTAGGCGGCGGCGCCGGCGCCGTAGGGATCGTATTGGATGATTGGCTTGCCGAAGCTCGGGGCCTCGGCCAGGCGCGTGCTGCGCGGGATCACCGTGTCGAACACCGCCTCTGTGAAGTGTTCGCGGACCTCCGACACGACCTGCTGGGAGAGGCGCGTCCGGATGTCGAACATCGTCATCAGCACGCCGAGCAGTTGCAGCTTGGGATTGGTTCCCGAAGCCCGCAACTGATCGAGCAGGCGCTTCATCATCGTGATCCCCTCGAGGGCGAAGTACTCGCACTGCAGCGGGACCAGGACGTAATCGGCCGCCGCGAAGGCGTTGAGGGTCAGAATGCCCAGGGACGGAGGGCAATCGATCAGGATCAGGTCGCGCCCCTCGTCGCGCCGCACGGGCTCGAGGACGAGCGCCAGCCGCTGCAGATGATTCTCCACGCGCGGCAATTCGACGTCCGCGCCGCACAAATCCAGCTCGCTGGGGAGAAGTTCGAGGCGCTCGCACCCCGTGGCCTTGATTCGCTCGGCCAGGGGTTCCTCTCCGAGCAAGGCGCGGTAGGCGCTGCCGCCCTCGGTTTTGGGCAGACCCAAACCGCTTGTGGCGTTGGCTTGCGGATCGAGATCGATCAGCAGAACGCGCTGCCCCATGGCGGCCAGGCATGCCGCCAGGTTGACGGTCGTGGTGGTCTTGCCGACGCCCCCTTTCTGGTTCGCAACGGCGATGACTTGACTTGGCACGCGGGGATTAAAGGCAACAGGCGCCCCGAATTCAAACGCGAATTCCAGCCCGCATGTTTCCTGGTGATGCGCAGCGGGGTCGGTCCCGGAATTCAGGAATGCTCGGTCTCGAGCTTCCGCCGCCACTCCAGGTTCCGCCGATCGTTCGTCTGCCTCGCCGCAGCCACCGCATCCCCGCCACCAGGTCGCCTTCCAGCGTCTCTGCCAGTAGGTGATCGTGGTTGGGCATCGGCACACTGACCCCCTTGCGGCTTCTGAAGGCCGGTCAAATCTGGGCGAGGTCGCAACTCTGCCTCATTTCGCCTTGAACAGCGCCTTCTGTCTGGGCACGCTCCGGCCACCTCGAAAGACCAGATCCCTATGAGTCAAAGCAAACACCCGCGGGGTGGCGTTCTTGCACTGCTGTTGGGCATCCTGCACGCGCAGCCGGCGTGTGCGAATTCGGGGCTCGTCTCACTGGATACCCCGCGATTCTCGCTCGCGTTCGCCGCTGACGGGCGGCCCGCTTCGCTGAAGACGAAGGTCGACGGGCGCGAGTGGCTGAACCTCGCCGACCCGGGACCGGGGTTCTACCTCGAGACACGCGGTGGGGCGCGCGTCCGCCTCGAACGCCTGAGCATGGTCAACGATCGGCTCATGGCGGCCGGCCCGGACGGACGGCCTCGAATCACGTGTGTCGTTCGCGCCTCGGAGACGCACGCATCCCTGCGCATTGAACGGATGGAAGCGGTTCCGGCGTCACGCGAGGTCTCCCTGCACTTCCATTCCAATTGTGTCGAGCCGGTCGGGCTCCTGGAGCTGGACTACATGACCGACGTCCATGTGGCACACCCTCACACCTTCGCCGCGCATAGGGACTCCCCCGATCATTCCCCCGCGAAGACCGAAGACCGGCGGGCTCTCGGGCGGGCCACGGTCGATTGGTCTCATGTTTGGAACCGCGGCGCGGCCAATCCGCTTGGGGGATTCGCGCTCTACTGTCCGCGCGATCCCCAGGACGAGGACGAGACCATTCTGCGCATTTGGACCGAGGAAGGCCTGCCCCATCCGCGCGTGGCAGACCCGTGGACACTGGAGGCTGCCAGCGTGGCTTGTTCACGACGGATCCCGGCCAGCACGCCGCGGGGGCCCGTGTGCGCGGCCGTGTGACCGCCTATGGCCAGAATGCCCTGCCGGACAACGACTCCACCTTGATCGAGGAAGTGGCGCGGAAGTTTGCCGAGTTCCTCAATCGCTGCGGCATCCCCCACACCGAATACGACGGTGCCGAGCTGCACGCCTATAACGGTCGGATGTGGGGGTATCACAAGTTCGCCTCGTTGGTTTATCAGAACCTGGATCAGCCGGTGACCGCTTTCTCCAGCAGCGGCGTGCCGCCTCCCTGCTACCTCGAACATCGCCTGAATGCCACACGTCGGCTGTTCCAGGGGCGACTCAAGGGGATCGTGCCCATCATGCTCGACGAACCCGCCCGGCCCGCCAGCACTGTTCTGGACGCGCACTGGGGCCTCAGCCAGATGTGCGCCCACGGCTACAACTTCTACAATATCCAAAAACCGGAGCCCTTGTTCGGTATCAACGTCAACACGCTCAAGCAGCATGGCCGGACCAGTGCCATCCTGGAAGCGGCACGGAACTGGAAGCGGATCAATGGCCTCATTCAACCGGCACAACGCCGCCAGATTCTGCGGACCATGGCTCTGAAAACGATCCGCTCGAGCAGGCGGGCCATCATCTCAAGTCGCGCGTCGTGCATGAGCTTGTCCAGAGCGACGGCCGCTGGGGGTGGCGCATGGGCTCGAAGCACGCGCACTACGAAGCGGTGAATTGGATCAAAATGGGTTTTGGCATGTTGCCTGCCAAGTCCACGGTTTGCGTCACGGTCGAAGGCCTCACCGCTTTGCGTGAAGTGGATACACAGCTCAAGGACGCCGTCCTTCATTTTGGACATGAGTCGCTCACCATCCAGGGCGCCGTGCCGAGCGGCAGTTATCTGACATGGGACGGCGGCGCAACAGCGGTTCTTCATGATGCCAACTGGAACGGGACCGGAGAATTGCCCGTAACCGGCGGCTTGCGAGATATCCCGGAAGGCCAATTCGAGTTTCGGCTCACCAGCGGCGATACGGACACGCCTCCACCTTGGATCGACCTGCAACTCCTGACTCGAGGCGCGCCCATCCTCGTCGCGGACGACGGGAAAACGGCGGGGCTGGTTCATGAGGTTGAGCACTGAGTCGGTAGGGCGCGCCTCGCCAGTTCTTGCTCGTGTGCGGGCGCGGGCCTGCTACGGTCCATGCCCGTGAAGTTCTGTTCCGGACCAAGCGCACCGCCGTTCCAGGGCTGGCGTCGTTGTCTCGACTTCAGACTGGCCCTGGCGGTGCTGCTTCTCGATCTCAGCCCGATTGCGGCCCGCGGTCAGACGTTCGGGCTTTTCGACGCCAACGCGACGTGGCGCAACCTGGTGTTTGATGCCGCGCTCACAGACAGGGTGGGAGAGCGTTCGGATCCGCGCGTGCTCGCCGTGACGCCCGCGCCGGAGTCTGCCCTGACCCAACTCACGCAAGTCACCGTCACCTTCAGCAAGCCCGTCACCGGCGTGAACGCCGCGGATTTGTGGCTGAACGGGATGCCCTGCAGCGGCCTGAGCGGCGGCGACACCACCTATACCTTCACGTTTCCCCAGCCCGCGTGGGGCACGATCCAGGCCTCGTGGGACATGCGGCATGGGATCACCGACCTGAGCCAGCCCCCCAACGCGTTCAATCCCACCGGCCCGGGTGCGACCTGGTACTACGAACTCTACGACCCCATCGCGCCCAAATTGGCTGCCCTCAATCCGCCGGCCAACGCCATCGTCCGCCAACTGAGCCAGATCGAGGTGCTCTTCGACAAAGCCGTCGAGGGCGTGGACGCGCAGGACCTCCTGATCAACGGTGTTCCGACCGCGGCGGTGACCGGCGCTGCCGCCGGGCCCTACGTGTTCCTCTTTTCACCGCCGCCTGCCGGCGCGGTCTCGATCGCCTGGGTGGCGGCGCCTGGCATTGTCGATCTCACGCCCGAGGCGCACGCGTTCGAGGGTGAGCCGTGGTCGTACACCGTGAATCCCGCGGTGTCCGTGCCGGCCCTGGTCATCAACGAGTTCATGGCGGAGAACGTTAGCGGCCTGAAAGACGAGGAGGGGGATTGGGAGGACTGGATCGAGATCTACAACGCTGGCGACACCTCCGTGAACCTCGATGGCTGGTCCCTGACCGACGATCCCCAACAGCCCGGCCGGTGGGTTTTTCCGGCAGTGAGCCTGGCGGCGAAGCGCTACCTGGTCGTGTTTGCCTCGGGCAAGAACCGCCGGCCCACCGCGGCGAACGCCCGACTGCACACCAACTTCAAGCTGGGCATCGCGGGCGAGTACCTCGGCCTCTACAACGCCGAGTCGCCGCGCCTGGCCGTCAGCGAACTTGCCCCCCAATACCCCGAGCAACGCAACGACGTGGCGTTTGGGCGCCACCCGTCCGGCGCGTGGCGCTACTTCATGATCGCCACGCCGGGGGCGGCCAACGCCTCGACCTGGGTGAGTGACGTTGTCGAGCCGGTTCATTTCAGCGTGCCGCGCGGTTTTTTCGCCAAGCCATTCAACCTGTCGCTCGCGTGTCCCACCCCCGGCGCGGCCATCCGGTACACGATCGACGGCAGCGCGCCCAGTCTCACGAACGGTCTGCTCTACACGAACCTTATCGGCATCAATGGCACGCGCGTGATTCGGGCCGCGGCGTTTCGGAGCAGCAGCCTCCCCTCGAAGGTCACCACCCACACGTATCTGTACAACCAGAGTCCGCTTCGGCGCACGTTGCCCGCGCTCTCGCTGGTCACCGCCTCAAACCATCTCTACGGCAGGACCGGCATCATGGAGTACAACCCGCGCAACACGCTCAACCACGGTCTCGCCTGGGAACGGCCGGTCTCCGCCGAGTGGATTCAGCCCGAGGACAATGGAGGCTTCCAGATCGATTGTGGCCTTCGGATTCAGGGCGGCGGCTACATTCGAAATCTCTACAACTACCGCAGCGGCTCCATCCCCGAGAGCAAGTACTCGTTCCGGCTCTACTTCCGGGGAGATTACGGCGAGGGCCGGCTGCGCCAGGCGATTTTTCCCGGGGTGCCGGTCGATTCCTTCGACACCATCGTGCTGCGCGCCGGGATGAACGATGCCACCAACCCTTTTCTGCGCGACGAATTCGCCCGCCAACTCGAAGCCGATGTCGGCCAGGTCTCCGCGCGCGGCACGTTCGTCCATCTCTTCCTCAACGGCGTCTACAAGGGCTACTACAATCCCACCGAACGCATCGACGTCGACTTTCTGCGGACCTGGCACGGCGGCGCCAATGATTGGGACGTGATGGCCATGGGCGGCGAAATCCGCGAAGGCGACGCCGTTGCCTGGAACGCGCTGCGCAGCTATGCGAGTGCCAACAACCTCGCGCTCGCCGACAAGTACCTCGAAATCGAACGGCGCCTCGACACGACCAATTTCGTCGAATACCTCATCCCGCTCATCTACGCCGACACGGACGACTGGCCGCATAACAACTGGCGGGCGGCCCGTGAACGCACCCCCGGCAGCCGCTATCGCTTTTACGCCTGGGACGCCGAGTGGTCTTTCGGCTACGCCAACGACGTCGCGCACAACACCATCGCCAACCAGCTCAGCAACCTCAACCCGCCCTGGGGAGGCTCGGAAATCCAGACCCTCTTCCTTCGCCTCAAGGCCAGCCCGGAGTTCCGGCTCCTCTTCGCCGATCGCGTTCACAAGCACTTCTTCAACGGGGGCGCGATGACGGACGAGCGGCTCAAGACCCGCTACGAATGGCTCCGGGCCATGATCGCCCCGGCCATCTCGGGGTTCAACAACACCATCGCCACGAGCTGGATTCCCTTGCGGCGGCGCTACCTCACCAACCATCTCGCCCAAGCCGGCCTGCTCGCCTCCTCGAACGCGCCGGTCTTCAATCAGTTCGGCGGGCGGGTCCCGCGCGGCTTCAACCTCACGCTCACCAACCGCCTGGGCACGATCCACTACACCACCAACGGCGCCGACCCGCGCGTTCGCTTCAGCGGAGCGGTCGCGCCGGACGCCTACCCCTACGTGCCGGGGACTTCGATCGTGATCGACCGCACGGTGCTCGTCCGGGCACGCAGCCAGTGGGGCACCAACTGGAGCGCGGTGACCGAGGCCGCTTTCCAGGTCGATGAATTCGGTCTCCCGCTCCGTATCACGGAGATCATGTATCACCCGTCCGGGGGCGAGGAATACGAGTTCATCGAGCTCCAGAACCTGAGCGCCGTGCCCATCGACCTGAGCGGCGTGCACTTCGAGGGGGTGAAGTTCCGCTTCGCCAAGGGCACACTGTTGGCGGGCGGCGCGCGATTGCTGCTCATCTCCGATGCGAATCCGACCGCCTTTGCCCAGCGGTATCCGGGCGTCGCGGTTTTTGGACGGTACGACGGCAGCCTCGCCAACGGCGGCGAACGCCTTGCGCTTCTCGATGGCGCCAATCGCACCATCGTCTCCGTGGACTACCAGGACGCGGCAGGATGGCCGGCCGACGCGGACGGCGCCGGACGGTCCCTGGAAATCATCGATCCCAGTGGCGACCCCGATGATCCGGCCAACTGGCAGGCCAGCGCCCAACCGGGTGGGTCCCCGGGCGCCGCCAACCCTCTGCCGCCCCTGCCACAGGTGCGTCTCAATGAGATCGCCGCGACCCCTTCGCCGTCCGCTCCACCCGGCACCCGCACCTCCGACTGGTGCGAACTCTACAACGCCGGTCCAACCGACGCCGACCTTACGGGCTGGATTCTCGGCGACGGCCGCGCGAACCGCGGTCTCCTGTTTCCCCCGATGATCCTGCCCGCGTATCAATACCTGATCGTCTTCTGCGACGCCGATTTCCAGTCGGCGGGTCTGCACACCGGCTTCGGCCTGGACCGGCAAGGGGATCAGCTCTTCCTTCACGACGCCGCCGGCCAGCGGGTCGATGCGCTGCGCTTCGGCCCGCAGGCTGATGGTTTTACCCTCGGACGCGCGGGCCCCGATGCGGCCTGGCAACTGACGGAGCCGACGCCCGGCGCCTTGAATGCCGACGCCCGGCTGGGCTCGCCCAGCCGCCTGGTGATCAACGAGTTCGTCGCCAACGCCCTGCCCGGCGCGGACGACTGGATCGAACTCTACAACGCCGATGCCAACCTGCCGATCGCACTCGAGGGGCTTTCGCTGAGCATCACCAACGCCCTGTTCCAGATCACCGCGCTTGCGTTCGTCGGTCCCGGCGGTCACGTCCTCCTCCATGCCGACGGGCAGCCCGGGCCGGACCATGTCGATTTCCGGCTTCCCCCGGCGCGGAGTTCCATCGCCCTCCACGACTCCCTCGGTAAGGTCCTCAACCAGGTCAGCTACACGAACGCACTCGAAGGCGTGTCGCTGGGCCGCCTGCCGGATGGGAACTCCAACCTCGTCGCGTTCGGCCTCTCGACAAGCCCCGGCGCCGCCAATTATCTCGCCGACGGTCGCGGGATCGTGATCGAGGAAGTGCTGGCGCGGAACCTCACCCACAACGCCACCGCCGCCGGCCAGTTTGCGGGCTGGATCGAACTTCACAATCCCACTGCCGCCGCCATCTCGCTGGCGGGCATGAGCCTGAGCGTCAACGAGCTTTGGTTCGGTCAGTGGCTCTTCCCCGTCGGGGCCCTTCTCGACCCGGGCGGGCGCCTCACGGTCTGGTGCGACCCCACTCGAGCGCCTTCGCTGGTCAACGAGCCGGAACTCAATTGTGGCCGGGCTTTGAGCGGCCAGGGTGGTGGTGTGTACCTCTTTGGCGCGACGGGGCAGCTCGTCGATGGCGTCGAGTATGGCTTTCAACTGCCGGATCGCTCGATCGGAAGGGTGAACGGCAACTGGGTTTTGCTTGGTCAGCCCACCCCGGGAGGCGCCAACGCCGCGCCGTCCGAACTGGGCAGTTCGCTCAACGTGCGCCTGAATGAGTGGCTGGCGAACACGGACGGCCCGGACTGGATTGAACTCTACAACCTGGACGCTCTCCCCGTGAACCTGGCGGGCATGGTCCTTACCGACGATCCCTCGCTCGCCGGCCAGACCAATCACATCGTCGGCCCGTTGACCTTCATCGACGGACGCGGCTGGGTGCTGTGGATCGCCGACGACGAGGTCGCCGCGGGTCCGGACCACCTGCCGTTCCGACTCGATGCGTTGGGCGAGACCGTGCGCCTCTACACGGCCAGCCAAGCCATTGCCGACAGCGTGGACTTGCTCGTGCAGTTGCCTGAGCTGGCGGAAGGGCGCTTCCCCGACGGCCACACCGTCATCGTCCGGTTCCCCCACACCGCCTCGCCCGGAGAAGCCAACCGCCTGCCCACCAAGACCGATGCCGACCAGGACACCCTGCCCGACGATTGGGAGCTGAGTCACGGCTTGAACCCTCAGGTCGCGACCGGCGCGGACGGCCCCGATGGCGATCCCGACAACGACGGTCTCCTGAATGGGCTCGAGCACGCTTTTGGCGCCGACCCGCAGGCACCGGACCTGGTTCTGACCAGCCTCACCGTGACCGCCGACGGCGTCCATCTCACCTACAACGCCATCGCCGGCCGCACCTATGCCGTCGAGGAACGAGACGCTTTCGACTCCGGCGAATGGCGGCATCGGACGAATCTCCTGCCGCTGCCGGGCAGCGGAATCGCGGAGGTCAAGCTCTCGATCTCCGCCGACGCCCCCAGCCGTTACTACCGCATGCGGCTCCAGTAACAACGAGTGGATGCACAACATGAGACGACCGAGCTTCCTGCTGGGAATGGGGTGGGCCAGCGTCGCGTGCGCCTTGGCGCAGGCGACTTTCACCCTCTCTGTCTCTCCCGCGTTGCCGTCGAATGCTTACATCGTCGAAGTGGCCCAGCGCGCCGGCTTCTTCTTCGCTGAAGAGCCGCCGGGCCAAGCGGGCCGCAATCGCGTGCTGGTGCTCGCCGGCGAGCACCCGTTGACCGACGACCAGCGCAAGCAGCTCACGGTGTTTGTCGAGAACGGCGGCGCTTTGGTGTCGCTGGGCGGGCTGCACGGAATGCCGGAACTGTTCGGGGCGGAGTTGGTGCCGTCGGGCGGCGCAAAGGGCTTCGGGGCGAGCGCCGTCCTCCAACTGGGCGAAGGTTACCTCGATGTCCGGGGTTCGCCGCATCCGGTGTTTGCCGGGCTGAGGAGCTCGTCGCATTTCTTTGGCGGGTTGGCGGTGCGGGCTACGGAAGCCGAGGCCACGGGGACGGTGCTGGACCGTCATGGCCGGCCGAAGCCCTTCCCGGTTCTGACGGAGCGGCGCGTCGGCCGCGGCCTGGCGCTGCTGATCGCGCCGGATCTCCTCAACAGCATCGTCCATATCCAGCAAGGCATCGCCGTGCTGCGGGACGGGGCGCCGGCGTTCGATGGAACCATGCCGATCAACGATGGCATCCTGAAGACGGACGATGGCCAGGTGCTCGACGACGACTTCGATCGTGTGGTGCCGGCCCAGGGCGAGGCGCCGGCGTTCCTGTACCCGGTGGCGGATGAGCTGCGGCTGGTGATTCTGCGCGCGATTCAATACGCCGCGCGCGCCGTCGGCCAGCCACTCCTCCAAATCGCGCCGTGGCCGCGCGATGTGCCGGCCGTGGGATGCGTCAGCCACGACACCGATGGCAACATCGAGGCGGCCGCGCGGGCCATGCTGCAAGAGGTGAAGCAGGCCGGCATCCGCACGACGTGGTGCACGCTGTTCCCCTGTGGGTACCCGCGCTCGCTCTACGACGAGATCCGCGCCGCGGGCTGCGAAATCGCCCTGCACTACGACGCGATGAAAGAGGGTCCGGACCGCCAGTGGGGCTTCGACAAACTGGTCAAACAGTACGAGGGACTGACCGCCGAAAGCGGCGTGACGAACATCATCGCGAACAAGAACCATTACACGCGATGGGAGGGACGGCTCGACTTCTTCCGCTGGTGCGAAAAGGTCGGGTTGAAAATCGACGGCACGATGGGGCCGAGCAAGCGCGGCGGCTGCGGCTTTCCGCGCGGCACGTGTCATCCATGGCGGCCCTTGGACGACGAGGCCGCGCCGCTGCGGTTTCTTGACGTTTATGAAATCCCGTTGATTACCCAGGACCTGGAGATCCACCTGCCGGCGAAACTGGCGCCGACGATGCTGGACCAGGCGGTGGCGCATGGCGGGGTGGCGCATTTTCTGTTTCATCCGGCGCACATCCAGAAGCCCGGTCTGGCCGACGCGCTGCACACCCTGGTGCGGGAGGGCCGCCAACGCGGAATGGAATGGTGGACTCACGCCGAAGTCTGGGAGTGGGAGACCGCGCGTCGCGGCGTGCGGCTGACGGAAGTGACCGCGGTCGGAACGAAGTTGCGCGTGACGGTGTCGAGCGGACAACCGCTGAAGGATGCCACCCTGATCGTGCACGAGCCGGACGGCAAACAACGACGGCTGACCTCTGACTTGCCGGAGTCGAAAGCCGTGGAAATCGAATTGGACCGAGTGGAAGAGACCATCCCATGAACGCTTCCATGTCCCGTCGCCGATGGCGGAAGCCACGGCCGGGCGGAAGTCGTGTCGCCCAGAGGAATGCCGACTTCGAGAGCAAGTTTGAGGTGAGGTGCTGACGCAACACTCCGAGATCTGAAATCCAGAGGCCGGAGGCCGCCTCCAGCCGAAGGGAGCCAATCGCATGAACCACCCGACTCTCACGACGATCGCCGTCCTGTTGTTCGCCCTGTGCGGGTGCCCGTGTCGCTGCGCGTTGGGCGGCGAAGGGAAGACGCGCAGCCTGTTCATGCCGCGGGAGCTTCGCGAGCGGGCCTGGGCGAACATCCGTCAGGACGAAGCGATGACGCGCCTGCGAGACCAGATCGTCGAGCGGGCCCGCCCCTGGATGGAGTTGTCCGACGATCAGGTCTGGGGACTGATGTTCGGCCCCGGCATCACCCGTTCCTGGATGGTCTGGTCCGACGGTCACTGCCCCGCCTGCGGCAAGAGCGTGCCCATGTACAACTGGCGGATGGATGCCATGAGTCGGCCGTGGAAGACCTGGTGTCCCCACTGCGCGGCGGTGTTTCCCGCCAATGACTTCGAGGCCTTTTACCGTTCGGGGCTCGACCGGCGCGGCATCTTCGACCCGGCCTTGGCCGACCGCTCGCTGCTGTTCAACGCCGCGCATCCCGACCCCAACGACCCGCGGCACCGGTTCGGCGTGGACGACGGAGAGGGGTTCGTGCAGGACGGCAAGCGGTGGCGGTTCATCGGCGCGTACCTGATCTACGGCCAGTGGAAGCAAGCGGTGCTCGGTGGCATCAACGCGCTGAGCGAAGCCTACGTCGTGACGGGCGACAAATCGTATGCCCGCAAGGCCGGCCTCCTGCTGGATCGGGTGGCGGACGTGTACCCCGGCTTCGATTTCGCGCAACAGGCGGTGATCTACGAGCGGCGAAGGGAGAGCGCGGGGTACGTTTCGGTATGGCACGACGCCTGCGAGGAGACCCGGGAACTGGCGCAGGGCTACGACGCGGTCTTCGACGCGATCGCGGACGACGCCGACCTGGTGGCGCTGCTGCGGGGCAAAGCGGCGCAGCACGGCCTCGAGAACCGCAAGGAATCGTCCGCAGACATCCGCCGCAATATCGAAGACCGGATCCTGCGCGACGCGCTGGACCACGTCCCGAAGATCACGTCCAACTATCCGCGCACGCCCATCGCCATCGCCACGATCAAAGCGGTCCTCGACTGGCCGGGCAGCCGGGACGAAGTCTATGGGATCATCGACGACTTCCTCCGGCGGGCCACGGCGGTGGATGGCGTGACGGGAGAGAAGGGTCTGGCCGGGTACACCGCCTTTGGCCTTCAGGGCACGGCCCTGTTCCTGGCCCTGTGGGACCGGGCGATCCCGGGTTTCCTGGAAGAAATGCTCGGCCGCCACCCGAAACTCCATGACATGTATCGCTTCCACGTGGACACGTGGTGCTTCACCCGGTACTACCCGCTGGTGGGCGACACCGGCTGGTTCGCCGCGCGCACCGACCAGTACCAGGGCGTGCGGTTTCAGCGCCCAGGGGGGGCGAGCATTTCCAGCCGCAGGGATCCGGTGCTGGCCCCGTCGATGTTCACCTTCATGGGGCGACTGCACGAA
Organism: Verrucomicrobiota bacterium; assembly: GCA_022710935.1. Classification (GTDB taxonomy): domain Bacteria; phylum Verrucomicrobiota; class Verrucomicrobiia; order Limisphaerales; family J093; genus MWFF01. Next base: position 11,786 of record JAKLFY010000007.1, on the reverse strand, counting down.
CTGACCCGGGACCTCGCCTTCATCCAAGTGATGTACCTGGCCAACGACCGCGCCGTCGCGGGGTTGCCGCATGACGTGTTCGGCGCCGCCCCGGACGCTTTCCGCGCGCGGGTGGCACGCCTGATCGCCCAACACGGGGCGGAGCCCAAGCACGAATCGGTGAACAAGCAGCAGTGGCGGATCGCCCTGCTCAAGTCCGGCGCCGGGCCGAACTCCCGTGCCGCATGGCTCAACTACCAGGCCGGAGGCGGCCACGGCCATCTGGACGGCATGAACCTGGGCCTGTTCGCGTTGGGACTCGACCTGATGCCCGACTTCGGCTACCCGCCGGTGCAATTCGGCGGGTGGGATTCGGCCCGCTCCCGCTGGTATCACATGACGGCCAGCCACAACACGGTTGTGGTGGACGGGAAGAACCAGGCCAACGCCGCCGGAACGACCACGCTGTGGTTGGACGGACAGGTGTTGAAAGCCGTGCGCGCCTCGTGCCCGGCGATGATCGGCGGCAGGCAATACGAACGCACCGTGGCCTCGGTGGACGCAGGGACCGATCGCTTCTACGTCCTCGATGTGTTCCGCGTGGTGGGCGGCAAGGATCACGCCAAATTCATGCACAGCCACTTCGCGACCCTGCGTGCCGAGGGGCTGAAGCTCGAACCGGGACCGGACTACGAACACGGAACCCACATGCGCAACTTCCGGCACGACACCGCGCCCGAGCCGGGATGGAACGTGACCTGGGACATCGAGGACCGCTACGGGTACTTGACGGACGGGGCGAGGGTGCACCTGCGCTATACGGATCTGACGGCGGGCGGCGCGGTGGCCACGGCGGACGCGTGGGTGATCCAAGGCGGCTACGACAGCAGCCAGGAAACGTGGATCCCGCGCCTCATGGTGCGGCGGACGGCGGACCTCGAGCCTTTGGCCTCCTGCTTCGTCGGCATCATCGAGCCCTACTCGAATCAGTCCGCCATCCAAGCCGTCGAGCGGCTCGTCCCGACCGTCGAGGGGAAGGCGATGCCCGACGGAAACGTGGCCCTTCGAGTCGATCTCGCCGACGGTCGCGCGGACCTCGTTGTGGTGTTGGACACCGAGAACCCTCTGAACTTGCGCCCGTCGCGGACCGACGGCGCGGTCCAGGTGCCCGCGTGGGGTCTGGTGACCGACGCCGAGCTCTGCCTGGTGCGTCTGAACGCGGCGGGTCAGGTCGAACACGCGGCTCGGTGCGGCGGCACGTTCATCGAGGTGCGCGGAACAGGCGCTGCACCTCGCGGTCGTTCAAAGCGCGTCCATAAAGCCGCACCTCGCGCAGGCGCCCGCGGAAGTAGTCGTGTTCGTTGAGGGTTCGAGCTGGGAGCCGGCGCCGCTGTAACTCGCGACGCCGGCGTAGAGTTCGCCGTTGAACACCGCCAGTGCGGCAACGGCGTTGCAGCGATCCGGCGCGCCGCAATCCGACCAGTTCGTCCGGCGCGCGTGGCCGGATCGAACAGCGTTGCGAGATCGCCGGGAGAATCATCGAGCGTCGTGTCGAGGTGAAGCCAGAGCGACAGTGTGAAGTCATTCGTGCCCAAACGGAGGGCGGGCGAAGTCGGAACCTCGAGCCACGCCGAGCGTCCGTTGAATGCGGCGCCGGGCGAACTCCAGACGACTTCATGTGGCTAAGCGTGCAACGCGTTGGACGAGGCGTCCCGGGCGTCGCCCTCCAGCCGCCAGTGGCCCATCAGCGGGTCGTCCGCGGCCAATAGCCGCGGTACGAAGGCCAGCACAGTGACCGCGGCAAGGATCGAAAAGCGAGGCAGGCTGAACCGTGTCGGTTGGCGGCAGGACATGCGAAGAGACTACTGATTCCGAGAGCAGGAAGACAAGTATGTGCTGCTGTTGCTCCTTTGGGGCGTGGTCGTTTTCCCCCTGTGCCGGATGAAGCAGACGCAGCGCGAATCCCTGCCAATCAATGCGCCGTGCCGTCTGGCGGATTTCCCGGTTGTTGAGTCCCTTGACTTCGCTCAGGAAGTCAGCGTCCACGGGGCGTCCGTCAATGAGCACGGTGAGCTTGCCCGTTTTGACCGTCTGGGGGTGAACATGATTAGTCCAACGGCGGCGGGGTTTCCCAGCTCACGACGGCACGAGCGCCGGGCAAGCGTCGGTTGCGGCGTTCGACCTCGCCCAACCGGCCTTCCTCGACCTCGCGCGCATCCTCAGGCCGTTGGCGTCAAAGGGGTCAGACCACATCACAGATTTCGCAATTGACTCCTGAGAACATCAGAACCCGAGGCAGACTGGGACGGTTGATTCTGCCTGTGGCAGCCTTTCTTTTGACGGGGACCTTGATCGCGCAACCTGAGCAGGCAGCGGGCGCGCCGGGTCAGATGCCGATGGTCCGCCGCAAATCGATGACGCGCGCCGTTGGCACGTGGCGTTCGATCGTGTGGCGCGCCAGATTCACCCAACGTTGGCAACGATCCAGAATTGCACTGTCCGACGACGCAATGATCGCCGGTGACCCGATCAGCACCTTGTCCGGGTTGTAGACCAACTCGACCTCCCAGGCCCAAGCGTTGGCCGCGGCGATCTCGAGCATCGTCCGCTTGAGACGCCCGGTATTGGCCACCGGCCGGTCCAGCCACCAACGGCAGCGCGCAACCCCCCAGGCACTCGTCGCCACTCCGATCCAGTCGAGCGCGGGGAGTGTCTCTTCAACGTGGTGGTGGCGCGCGTGGATGCTCGCCAGATCTCGCAGACAACCGTCGCAGCCCAACAGAAGGACCCCGCCCGCCAGCGCCGCTTCCACTCCTGTGAGAACGTTCAAGCCGTCGATCCACAGCTCCTGGGCTCTGAGTTGGGCCGGCTGGACTTCATGCTGGCAACGGCGCTCACGGGCTCGCTCGGTACAGGCCGAACGCGACACCGCCATCCGCTGCCGGGCGGTTAGGGTGTGTCGGTTCCCGACCAACTCCGCCGCGGAATGCAGGGCGTAGCCGCGGTCCAGTAGCCAGCACAACTCGTCGATAGCCGTCCGCAGCGCCGGCCAGCATTTCGCGTTGAACAATCGCTCGTCCTCCGGCGCGGGACCGCGATGACTTCTCGTGTCGGGCATGCCTTTAACCACGATGTCGAATCACCTGAACGCTCCATGGCTCGGCGCCTGTCCCTGCCGAGCGAAAGGGATAGGGATGAAGGCCAAGCTTGACGAGATCGCAACACGCTCGGGGCTTGAGGATTCCAGATCTTTCCGCTCCTGCGTCGCGGAACGATCTGACCCCGCCGCGCGGGGCTCGACCCTGAACGACAACATGTTGGCAGGTGCTCTCCAACAAGGTGCGACCGTTGACCGTAGGGTTTGGTGCCCACGCCCGAGGTCATCCAGCTTTCGTGAAGGGCGTCTGATGTCCGTAGCCCGGTGACCCACTCCGCATGGCCGTCCACAAACCCCCAATTCCACCCCTTTTCGCGATGATCGCGATCACCACCAGCAGCTCGATCAGCGTGAAGCCCCGTCGTTGCATGGCCGGTCAGGGCTGGCGGAGGCGATAGAAACCGGGGCCCTGCGCGGCAGGCAGAGGTGTCGTCCACTGGCCGCCCGTCAGCCCCGTCGCCACCGCGGTCCACGACCCCGGCTGGAGCGTGGATGAATGCTCGACGCTGAACGCGCCGCCACCGGGGTTTTCGATCGCCAGCACCAGGTTGCCCCCGGCCACGGACACGGTTGTAATCTTGAGGTCGCCGGGCCCCGGCCCCGCGGGCAGGCTGTAGGCGCGCGCGTAGAGGAAGTGGGCATCGGTCTCGCCCCAGCAGGTCAGACCGACCCGTGCTCCGGCTTGGGCGGCCGGCCCGGTCCAGGTCCAAGCGGAAACCGCGCTCGGATCGTCGATCTGGCGTGCTGTCAGACGACACTCGCCGTTCGAGTTGGCGAAGGAGACGGCGAACGGACTGCCGCTCGTATAGACAAAGGCCGCGTCGCCGACAAAGACATCCGACCAGACGCCGGCCACCTTGCGGCTGACATTGACGCCGCGGGGGACCCGCCCGTTGGCGGTGGCTTCGCTCACGAAGAGAACGCGGGCGAAGTTGTCGGGATCCTTGAAGTCGTAAACGAACCCGATACCGTCGTCATCGAAGGGATGGAATCCGACTTCGAGGAAGTAATTGGCCGAATCGAACGCAGGCGCCAAAAGGACGGTCCCCTCAGCATCGGCCTTCGGTTGGGCGAGGGTGCCCGTGGTGGAAGTCCCGTAGTTCGAGGTTTGCATAAAAGTCCCGTGCGCCGTGACGGACCAGGCACCGGCGCCGCCGTCGCCCGCCGGGTTTTCCCAGCCGTCGGGAAGCTCTGCGGCCAGGGGCACCGCTCCCCAATTCTCGAGGAAGACCTCCTGGTTGTTGACTTTAACGACCACGTCCTCGATCAGTGCGCCGGCATCGACGGGGTTGGTTGCCGTGGCTGAGCCGCCGCCGCTCTGGCCCCAAAGGCCGACCCCGACACGCCCGTCGGCATGATCGACATCCTGGAAAGCGATGACGCTCTGGAATCCCTCATCCCAACCCGGCGGTTCGAGGCCCCAGCTCCAACCGGTCGTGCGGACCTCGAAGTTGGAGCCGGTCGCGGTCACGGCAAGCCGGACGCGTTTGTACCAGGCGATGTCCGTCGGGTCGGTGGCGATGTTCGGGTCGGTCATCAGTTCGGTAAACAGGCCATTCGAGCGCTTCTGAACGCTGACGCCATAAGGCGCCCGCCACGCCGCGTTGTTGTTCTCACCGCTGATGGTGATCCGATACCAGTTCTGCTCGTCGCGGTAACGGAAGTAGAGGCAGTTCGCGTCGTTATCGCCCACGCTGAACGTGGCTTCGGCGTAGAAGTCGGTCCAGGCCGAATTCCAGGACTCGGGGCGGATCACGATGCGCGGGCCCTCGAAACTGACGTTCGGGACGATCGCATCGGCGCCGATGAAGGTGGGATCATCGGCCGAGCGATAATCGTTGCTGTTCTCCCAGACCCCGCGGAAACCGCTGCCGAAGTCCCGCACGATCAGTTGACCGGGCAGGATCGGATCGCGCTGGACGTTTACCCACCGTGAATCGAAGCCGTCGGAAACCAGCAGCGCCTCGGCGAAATTCGGGTCGCTTCCGTTCTGCCATTCCACGCTGTTGTTCTTGCCGTCGCTGTCCGGATCGCCGTTGGGCCCGGCGGCCAGGTTGCCGAAGTGCAGTTGTTCCCACGAATCGGGCAGGCCGTCGCCGTCGCTGTCCGCCTCGAACCGGGCTTCGAGTGTGAGCGGTCGAACCAGGGCGATGTCCAATGTCGGATCCGAGGACGCGATATCCCCCGACCAACCCGTGAAGAGGAATCCGTCGTTGGGGATTGCGATCAACGAGACGCTTGTGCCTTCGGACAGCCATTGCTCGGCGGGAGCCGTCACTTGGCCGCCCGGTCCGGCGGTGGCGACCAGGCGCAATTCGGTGCGCCAGTTCCAGGTCAACGACGAGATGTCGTCGATGGTGAAGGTGACTTGCGATTCCGTCCCGCTGGCGGGCACGGACCCGAGTCCGGTCCACCCGGTCGCGACCCGGCGCACGCCTGGAAACTCCTCGAACGGACTGGGGACCGAGGCGGTGACCGAGGAACCGGGAGGATAGCCGTAGAGTCCCGCGGGCGGATTGGGGTTGCCGTGCACAGACGAGACCTGGAAGGGCAGGCCGTCGATCCCGTAGACCCGCACGAAGTCGGCTTCGAGCCGTGCCATGGCCCAACTGAAGATGCCGATCTTGCCGGTCGCAAGCGTGTCGCCGGTGAGGTCGAACGGACCGTAGGAGTAGGTCTGTGCAGCGCCCAGCGGGTTGGCGATGATCTGAACCTGCAGACGATCGCCGAGGACCACGGCGGTGATGTCGTAGGGGACGTTGGATGGAGGGGCGAACTGCGGCGTGGTTTCGTAGAACACCTCTTCCCATACGCCCGCCACAACCTTCTGGATCGACAGGCCGCGCCGCACGCCCGAGGTCGAACTCTGGGCGCGCAAGGCAATGCGGTAGAAGTTGGACTCGTCCTGGTAACGCAGCACGATGCCCTGGCCGTCATCGTCGGCGGGAATCAACCGCGCGGTGTAGACGTAGTCGGACCACGACGCATTGCCTGCAACGAGCGTGGCCGCCGGAAAATCCACCACGCCGTCAGCCGTGTTACCTCCAAACGAATCGCTGTTCTCGTGCAGCGTCCCCATTTGTCCATTCGCTCCGAGTGCGAGCGACCAGATGGGGATGCCGCCGTTGCCGGTGCTGGGGTCCAGGCCGGTGCCGTCGTCGGCCAGAGTGACGACTGGAGTCCACTCGCCCAGGGCATTGGGGTCGCCGACCAGGCTGACAGGGCTGAGGCTGGGATTGAGAATGCGGAACCCGCGCACCACGGTGCCGCTCATGCCCCAGGTCATGAGCCCGACCTGACCCGCGGCCGATCCCGGAAGGGGTTGGGCTTCGACCAGGCGATACTCGACCGCGGCGCCGTCCGGATCATCCACGACAATCAGCGTCAGAAGGTTGCCGGCGCCAACGGTAATCGTGACATCGAACGGCACGTACTGGGCGTTGACGAACGAGGGCACGTGCGAGGGTGTGCCGTCGCCAAACAGCGGGGTGGCCACATTGTCGACCTTGCGATCGACATTCCATCCGTTCCACGGAAAGCCCGCGTCGGCCCGCACCTGGCGCGTGAAGGTGACGCGATAGAAATTGGTCGGGTTCTGATAGCCGAAGATCAGGCCAAAGGCGTCGTCGTCGCCCGCGATCAGGCGCGCCTTGTAAGTGAATGTCGCGCCGGCAACGGCGTCGTTGACGAGCATGACGGCAGTCGCGGTGGACGAGACGGTCGAGGCATCAGTATAGATATTGCTCTGTTCGACAAAAGCGTCGCTCACGATGTCGTACTGCCAGCGCATGGGGCCATCGATATAATTGCCCGGGGGTTGGACTGCTGTCCAGCCGGGGATGCCCCGGTCGAAAGTGTCTTCAAACAGGAGCGTGGCGCTCGCCCCGAGGGCTGCCGTCGAAACGAGTGATGTGAGCAGGCAAACCGCCACGACACGGCTTGTACGGATGAATGTGTTCATGTGTTGAAGGACGCTTCGGGCCGGAGGCTCGCAGGTGCGCCATATGGCAGGAAACTGAGCATCACGACTCCGACCACGGGTTTCGACCGGGCGCCGCGCCCGGCAACATTGCCGCTGAGTCTCGGCGAGCGTAGGCCGAGAGGCGCGCAGCGTCGAGCAAAAATCCGAAAAATGCGCGCACATTATCGAGATCCCGGGTTGCCCCGCCCTACGCGACCCACTACGCTCGGTGAACATATTCTCCGCTATGAAAACTCGTTTTCGCATCGCATGGGCGCCGCTGACGGCGCTGATTGTCGCCGGATGCCAGACCACGCCTCCCGAACAGGTCGGGCCGATCGAAGAGGGCGGCCATCTGGCCCCCACATATCAACTCCTGCGCCCGGCGGGCGAATCGGTCGAGTTCGGCGGTCGTCCCGTCGATCTCCTCGTGGCTCCCGATCGCCGGACCGTCTGGGTCAAAGACAGCCGCGGACTCGTGGCAATCGACACGGCGGACTGGTCCGTGCGCCAGGAATTGAAGTTCAAGGAAAGCGGAGGCTCGACGCATGGCCTGGCCATTACGCGCGACGGGAGTCGGCTCTTCGCGTCGGGCGCAGCCAACGCCCTGTGGGAAGCGCGGATCGATGCGCAGGGCGTCGCCGCCTGGGGCAGGAAGATCGCCCTGCCCGGTCCGGGTGGAAAAGGCAACTCCCACGTGGGGGGGCTCGCCCTGTCGCAGGACGAGACGAAAGCCTACGTCTGTTTGTCGCGCAATAACACGCTGGCGGTTGTGGATCTCAGCGCGGGCGCGGTGGTGCGGGAGATTGCCGTGGGCGTTGCGCCTTACGATGTGGCCTGTGCGAACGGGGACGGAAACGAATCGGTGGCGTTCGTTTCGAACTGGGGTGGGCGGCACCCGGTCGGCAATGAGCCCGCGGCGAACTCCTCCGGCACGCCTGCCTTGATCGATGAGCGCGGCGTCGCGGCCAGCGGGACGGTCTCGGTGGTGGATCTGGTCCAGGGAACAGAAATCGCCCAGATCACAACGGGCCTGCATCCGTCCGACCTCGAGTTGGGCAGAGGAGGCGATCTGCTCTACGTGGCCAATGCCAACTCCGATTCGGTGAGCGTGATCGACGTCGCGCGGCGCGTTGTGGTCGGGGAAGCGCTCGTCCGACCGGCATCCGGTTTGCCCTTTGGCAGCGCTCCCAATGCGCTGGCTCTGTCACCGGATGGCCGCCGGCTTTACGTGGCGAACGGCGGCAACAATGCCGTCGCTGTGCTCGACCTTGGCCAACCGAGCGAACCGCGCGTCGAGGGATTCATCCCCGCGGGGTGGTATCCGGGGGCGCTCTTCGCCGACAGCTCGCATCTCTATGTGGCGAATGTCAAAGGGATCGGGTCGCGCCATCCGGATCCGAAGAAGAAGGGGTGGAACAGCCACCAACATCGCGGCAGCGTGACGCGCGTGGCGATTCCGACCCCGGGCCAACTCTCGGCCTATACCCGAGAGGTCAGCGCGGATGCGCGGGTGCCGGAGATTCTCAGGGCTTGGGAGAGGAGGAGCCAGGCCCGGCGCCCGGTGCCGGTGCCAAAGCGGCTTGGGGATCCGTCAGTCTTCGAGCATGTGGTGTACGTCATTAAGGAGAATCGAACCTACGACCAGGTATTCGGCGCTCTCACCCAAGGCAACGGCGACGCGTCGTTGTGCGTTTTCGGACGCGAGGTGACGCCCAACCACCATGCTCTGGCGGAACAATTCGCGCTGCTGGACAACTTCTACTGCAACGGGGTGTTGTCAGCCGACGGTCATGCGTGGGCCACGGAAGGCTATGTCACCGATTACCTCGAGAAATCGTTTGGCGGATTCACCCGGAGTTACCCCTTCGCGGGAGACGATCCGTTGAGCTACGCGGCCACGGGCTTTCTCTGGGACAACGTGCTGTTGCACGGGCTCTCGTTCCGCAATTACGGAGAGATGAACACCACGGCCACACAGCCTGCCAACGCCACGTTCAAGGCAATCCACGAGGATTACGTCGCCAAGACCGGCACGATCGGTTTCAAACACAACATCGAGATCGATACCTTGAGGCGCTACAGTTGCCCGGCATCGCCGGGCTGGAACATGCGCATCCCGGATCAAATCCGGGCCGACGCGTTCCTCGAGGAATTCCGCGCGTTCGAGCGCGACGGGCACTGGCCCAACCTGGTCATTCTCTACCTTCCCAACGACCACACATCGGGCACGCGCGCGGGCAGCCCGACCCCGCGGGCGCAGGTCGCCGACAATGATCTGGCGCTGGGCCGGGTCGTGGACGCCATTTCGCACAGCCGCTTCTGGCCGAAGACCTGCATCTTCGTGATCGAGGATGATCCCCAGAACGGATTCGACCATGTCGACGGCCACCGATCGCTCTGTCTGGTGGTCAGTCCGTACACCAAGCGGGGGGCCGTCATCAGCCAGTTCTACAACCAGACCTCCGTGCTCCACACCATGCAACGGATGCTCGGCGTCCCGCCCATGAACCAGATGGACGCCCTGTCCCCTCTCATGACCGCCTGCTTTCAAAGCAAGGCCGATCTGACACCGTACGCCTGTCTGCCCACAAACATCCCCCTGGACGAAATGAACAAGGAGACCACCGACCTGTCGCCACGGGAAAGGCACTGGGCCGAATCGAGCGCGGTTCTCCCGCTCAACCAGCCCGACCAGGCGGACGAGGACACGCTGAACCGGATTGTCTGGCACTCGGTGCGAGGCGCCGATCAACCCTATCCCGCGGCCTTTGCGGGGGCTCACGGAAGAGGCTTGAAACGGTTGGGGCTGCGCCCCGATCACTTGGTCCGCGCACCCGCGCCGGGCAGGCCGGACTAACCCGCATGTTTCACACCGCGACGGCGCACAAGACGGTCTGACTTGGCAAGAGGACTGCTGGCCTGCATTTCGCACCACTTTTTGCCACCGCCAAGCCGGAGTTCACATAAGAAGTCAGCATGCAGGCCAGGAGAAGCCCGGATTTCGTTGTCATCGTCCCGGTCGTGAGAAATCCGGGCTGGCGGCGTCGTCCAGCACGAGCACCCAATCGAGGTGCTCGCCCAAGTCCGGCGGCGTGAACGCTCGGACGCCGGTATTCGGAAACTCGCCAATGGCGGTCGCCTCGCCGTTACGCGGATTGAACCACCACGCTTTCACCTTGGCACCCGTGATCTTGTCCATGCGGACCTTGAAGGCGCGCCCAACCGGCACGTAGATCATGGCGTAGCGACCGTCTGCATCGCGTGTGGCCACGAATCGGTAGCGCCCGGCCCCCGGCACGGAGGTCGGCACCCGGTCGGTGACGACGACCGAGTCATCGGGCACGCGGGTGAGAAACGGGCGCGAGAGCATCAGGTTCTTGGCGTGCTGCATCTGCGCCGCGCCGGGCTGATCGAGCGCCTCGAACCAGGGCATCAGCGGATTGTTGATCGGGTTCTTGGGGGGAGCCCACATCTGCCAGACCGAATGATGGCCGTAGGTGTGCCCGAACGCGCCGGAGAAGACATCCCAGTAGATCGGGCGGCGCACGTCGGCGGCGGTCGAGTGGCCCAGTTTCCTGGCGTCGAACGAGACGGGATGATCCTCGTAGATCGGCTCGCCATCGAGCACGGGCTTGATGGGCGTTTTGTCGTAGTCGGCCCTGGTGTTGTCATAGCGTTCGGTGAACTCGGGCACGTGGCCGTTCTGGCGCATGTTGAAGTCCAGCCAGTCGTCGTTGTGAAACCAGGTGGATGAACCATTGCCGCCCGGCGGGTGCAGGGTCATCAGATGCGCGCCGCCGTCCCCGCGGCGCAGGCCCCGGGCCATGGCGCGGATGATTTCCTTGTGGGAATCGTTGTCGATGCCGCGATCGCCGCCGAGGATCCAGACGAGGCCTTTGTCCCGGTACCGTTTGCCCAGCCACTCGCCGTAGATCCCGGCGTTCGCCGGCGTGAACAGCGGCTTCCCGCCTTCCACGGCGTCATGCCAGTAACGGCCCCAGGTCGGCAGAAACCCGATGTAGATCCCCAGCCGATTGGCAGCATCCACAATGAAGTCCACATGGTCCCAATAATCATTGTCCGGCCCCTCCGTGACCGCGGGACGCGCCGGATCGAAGTTCTCGAGTGGCAGGTGCCCGTAAGGGTTGGGATCCTTGTGGCCGTCGAGTTCGGCGATCGCAACGGCCTGGACGACGTTGAAGCCGTTCCGCGCCCGGTGTTCGAGATAACGTTGCGCATCCTCACGATCGAGCCGGTGGAACAGTTGCCAGGCCGTGTCGCCCAGCCAGAAGAACGGCCGGCCATCCTCCGTGACGAGAAACCGGCCATTGTCGCTGACTTTCAGTTTGGGCAGCGCGGGAAATGGCGCCGAGAGGGCGGGCCGGCTCAGCATGGCCGAAGCCGCGACCGCGGTGACGAGAACAATCGTCAGCGTGTTCATGGGGAGCGTTGACATTTAGGGTCTGTGCAAAAATTACTTCCGGTTTTGGCGGGAGCGCCACCGGGCCAGATGCGAGGCCCGAGGGAGGGAGTGTATCCGCTGAGATACTCGACCGACCGAGGAACGACGCAGATGGCCCGGTGCCGCCCCGCCCCGCAGGGCTGGGGGGCTTTGGCTCGCTGGTCCCGCCGTCGCGGGATTGCTCCTCAGTCACAGAGGTCAAGGCTATGCTCCTTCGTCGCGCC